>CAJXZB010000009.1 GCA_913063405.1 uncultured Ulvibacter sp. | reverse complement strand
TCAATAGGTTCTTGACTATCGATATTTAAAATGTTTTGTGTAGGATTTGGATATAACGTAAAAGATATTTGGTTAAAATCTTGGGTAGCCAAAGAACAGTCTTCACTATAACTAGTCCAATCGTCTTTACACCAACCTAAATAATTAATTTCATCGCAAACAGGATAAGTTGCAGTTTCATCATCTACTTGAATGCATTCAAGATTAGGGTTATCATAAGCCCACATCCTCATCATATTATGATTGTTACCGTTTTTAATATCTAAACTGCTTAATTGGTTATTATAGCAAATTAACCTTTCAAGATTCGTGTTCTGCGATAGATCTAAGCTAGTTAATTGGTTATCATAGCAGAATAGAGTTACTAGGTTCGGATTTTGTGTTACATCTAAACTAGTTAGTTGGTTAATGGGGGCTGAAAGGAATTGAAGATTTGGATTTTGTGTTACATCTAAACTAGTTAATTGGCTACCAAATACACCCAAAAGTTCAAGATTTGGGTTTTGTGTAACATCTAGACCTTGTAAAGGACAGAATGAAAGGTCAAGAATTCTAAGATTTGGGTTTTGTGATAGATCTATATTGGAAATTTGAGTAACAGCGCTCCGTAACTCTTCAAGCATTGGGTTTTGTGTAACATCTAAATCGGATATGGAATTCCAAACACAATTTAAATCTTTAAGCATTGTGTTTTTAGTAACATCCAAACTGCTTAATTGATTAAACCAAACATTTAAATATTCAATATTAGTAAAACTCTTTATTCCTTCTAAGGAAGAGATGCTTTGATCAATTAATGATAGGAATAAAACAGATTCTGCTTCACTTACTTGTATTTCGCCATCATCGTTGGTGTCTGCGTCAGCATCGCCTTCTCCATCTCCAGTGGTATCTACACACGGAGTATTGACTAAAGCATTTTTAAAATTAACATCAGGGATGGTTACTATTTGTGCTTGGCTAATTGTTGTTAAAAATAATAAGGTAATTAAATAAAGATTTTTCATAGACATACAATTTAAAATTAAGGTTTATTTTCTGTAGGTCGTATTAATATTAAGAAGTTTACAATTATTTTAAGACCGTTCCACAATCAGTTGACCCGTCCTATAAATAGCTAGGCTATATTCAATTATATGTATAACAATAACAAAATCATTGTCCAGATATGATTCATTCGATTGAGCCATCCTTTATAAAGTTTTGGAATGAATTGTGGGTTGTATTTACGGCTGAATTAGAAGAGGAAATTTCAAACAAATTGTAATTAAAATATAACGATATGGATATAGATCACGGAAATAATTACCACAGTAGAGTTTCACACAATGGAACATCATTTATCATTGACAAATTAGATGATGGTTGGCTGGTAACTCAATCTTCTTTCATTGTGAAAAAACGTGGTGAAGATTTGGAAAAAACAAAGCAAGCTGCATTTGATGCCTATGATTCATATTTAAACCGAAAACAGTAGAATAAAAAAACTCTTGCCAAAACAAGAGAAAAATCATAGCTATTAACCCATTCACTAAAACAATCTTTTTTTTTAGTAAAACAATTAAGTAAGGAAAGACCCTACTTAAAAATATAAATACTGTAATATACGATGCAAGACAAATTAATACTTGATGCCTGTTGTGGAAGTCGAATGTTTTGGTTTGATAAGGAAAATAAAAATGTTGTTTTGCTGATGTTCGAACCGAGTCGCATATTCTTTGTGATGGAAGAGAATTAGAAGTGAATCCAGATGTTGAAATGGACTTTACAAATATGCAGTTTGTAGATGAAACTTTTAAAATGGTTGTATTCGATCCTCCTCACTTAAATAAACTTGGGGAAAACAGTTGGATGGCCAAGAAGTACGGAGTATTAAATCCTACTTGGCAGGATGATATTAAAAAAGGTTTTGACGAATGTATGTGAGTGTTGCAACCCTACGGAACATTAATTTTCAAATGGAACGAAGCTCAAATTAAAGTGAATGAAATTATAAGAATTATAGAAACTGAACCCTTATTCGGACATAAGTCTGGAAAGAGATCAGACACACATTGGATGTGTTTTATGAAAACTAACATTTCAATTTAATTGTAGTATAAAAACTCCCGCCGAAGCAGGAGTATAAATTGTTCTTTGAAATTTTGATTTAAGATTTAATGAACTTTTTTGTGATCACCTGGCCTTTAGAATAGATTGATACCAGATAGATTCCGGGAGCCAAATTCGAAACATCTATTTCTTGGCCAGAATCACGTTTGACATGTTTACCTGTTACGGAGTAAATAACTAAACCTTCAACTTCATGGTTAGACTGTATTTTTAATGTACTACTAGTTGGATTAGGATAAACTGAGAAAATTTCAGCAGGGTGATCATTAACAGAAAGGGAATTGCTTATGTCTAGGATAAAACCATATTCGTTAAAATCGTCATCTATACCAGTCCCGACGACAAAGTTTCCATTTGCTGAAATACCAAGTGGTAAGGCTAGGTTTACACCCTGAGTGTCTATTCCTAAACTTTCTGCATAATCATTCAGATTGTAAACCTGATTGTTGTTTTCTCCTTCAACCCAAATAAACCCCTCCCCATATAAGGTTGCTTGCGGTCTGAAATATCCCACAGCAATACTTCCATCTTGGTTCAACCCCGTTGTGGAATTATTTACATAAACCCCAGGGGTTGGGTTTGGGCCTATCTCTTGCATTTCCGAAGTGATAGAGTTCCACCTCCACGGGAACGAGGACGACCCTCCCCCGACCCATTCACCATCATCTGATACACAAGAGGCTTCCCTTGCCTCTGAACCATCTAAATTGAATATTAAGGTTTGTATCCCATTACTCCATACAGCACCTTGTCTAAAACCGGTAATGCCATCTTGCCAGCCTACAATTATAGAGCCATCATAACTTACTGCATTAGCCCTAGTAGACCTATCTGGTACAGAACTTCCAAGATCAACGATTCCATTGGTTTGATCCCACACAAATCCATGGGCTGTACCTGGATCAATCCATCCTAAACCTACAAGCTTTTGACCATTGCCGGACAGACCCCATGCAGAAGTTACAGAATTACCCGAGCTACCTCCCAAATCCTCACCTATTGGAGTCCATGAGTTAGAGTTTTGGTCATAAACTGCTGCAACAGCCAAGTCGTTATCAACTATTGTAGAAGCGATTATATTGCCGTCATTTGAGATTCCAGGGTTTCCAGAAGGACTGTTTTGAAAAATAGTTTCAAGGCCATTGGCCTCAGACCATAAAGACACACCTAATGATGATGAAGCTACAGCTTTATCTCCATTTTCACTCACTTCTGTGAAGAATATTCTACCAGGCTCAAGTGTTAATTGAGAGAAGCATAAAAAAGTTGAAAATATAAAAGGGAGTAAAAGCAATTTTTTCATAGTTGAAATATTAAATCATATTTTAAAATGAGGTCAAAAGATACAAATAATTAAAATATAAAATGCGCGAGATAACCTTTTTTATACGGGAAAACCAGAATCATTTAAAACTGTAGTATGTCAAAAATGAAACTATTAATAAGCTTTAATGACTGTCCTGAAGATTTTGTTCAAGGTACGGAGTTCGGAAGAATATTTGAAAAAATTGAACGTGGAGATGATGAAGTTTGTAACAACGGGTTTCCTGTACGATTACAGAATCAAGAGTTAATACATCAAGCGTGTAAGGTATATGATTATACTTCTCAATTTTCAGAATGCACAACCAAGGGGTGGGTAAATTTTAAAAGCAACTAAAAACTAACTGTAGTATAAAAACTCCCGCCGAAGCAGGAGTAATGCCAAATTAACTTTATAATGTCGTATTAGATCATTTATTTTTCACAATATCTTCGTCAAAATAGTTTACCATAACACAAGCTATGCTAAACTATTTTTACTTCAATCTTGCAAAAAAAATAATTCAATATAATTACACGACATTACAAAATCAAATTGGTATAATGCTTATTTTTTTAAATTAAAAATACGTTTAATATTTTACAAATTTCTTTGTAAAAGTTTCACCATCTATAGATATCCTTGCAAAGTATAAGCCGCTTGGTAACTCAAAAACATCAATACTAGAATTTGAAGCCTCTTTAATAAGGCCACCACTAATAGTATATATTTTGACTGTTTCTAATGGGCTTTGAGAATCAATGTTTAGAACATTATGAGCTGGGTTTGGAAATATGCTAATGCTAGTGGATGAGTAATTTTCTGCACTTAAAATAGTAGGGTCATATTCCCATAGATCATCATAAAATTCAATTGGAGATGTACGCCATCCTCCTCCAATATATCCTTTTCCATTACTAGTAAATGTAAAAGCGGCTTTCGCTACATATCCACAATCGAGAACCATTGACCAACTATCAGTTGAAGGATTATAGCTATAAAACTGAGAATCATAGATAGAACCTTGACCTAATCCTGTATATCCTTTTCCATCTATTGCAAAACTCATCATGGCCAAGGGTGTTGTGGAATGTGGATAATCTGCTATTTGTGTCCAAGAATTAGTTTCTGGATCATATTCGAAAAAATTAGGAGAGGACTCAAGAGAGGAATTGTTTCCTGCTCCTGCGTAAAATTTGCCATTAATAAAAAAGTGAGTGGTATTAAATATATAAGGACTGTCAGGGTAACTAGAAATATTATCAGTCCATGTGTCTGTAGCAGGGTCATATGAAATCATTTTATGATGAAAAAGCAAATAGCCCTTGCCTTCATAAGTAAAAGTAGAAATAGGGATTGAGCTATGAAATAACAGGTTTGGTATATCTGTTAATTGAGTCCAGATTTCTGTGCTAGGGTCAAACTCATAAAAAATTTGCTGGTTATCACCTGGAATCCCTGGTAATCCAGCAGCAACATAAACTTTATCGCCAATGGTTAATGCAAAGCCGTGTTGGTATCCTACATCTACCATCCAATCTATAGTAGTGATACTCCAAGTGTCAGTATCTGCATCATACTTACATAATTTAGCTAAAATGGAATGAATAATGTAATTCTCCTCATTTACAGTAAATGAAGGTAGGTTAATGTTAATGTCGTCAAGGGGAAAATCATTTTTTTGTGTCCATTCTTGTGAGAAGGTGGAGGTAGAGCAGCATAAAAAGAATAAAAAATATAGATTTTTCATAGGATTCAAGGTAAAATAGTAAGGTTAACAATTTAAAACTGTAGTAATTGAAAGAAAGTAAGCTTTTAGACTCATCGAATTCGAAACTTAACTAAAAAGAGCCGGGGATTAAAAGCCTACCTCTCACAAAACCAATTATTATGCAATCTAGTTTTAATAATGAAAGAAAGAAAATTCTTTCATCGAAAAATATAGAAGGATAACGAAAACCGAAATTATGAATACAAACAAATACTGTAATAATTGTGAAAGGTAAAGAACTGATGGTTGATTCCTATTAAGAAGGTGTAATTGAATAATAGAATTTGAGATCCATATCGTCAACGTTTTTCATATAAAAAGAGATTAGTCTTTTTCTTTCTAATTCTTTTAAAAGAATGCAAATCTTACCTAACGATCTAATGCCTTTAATACTTTTTAAAACCTGAAAACTAGATAAGTCTCTAGCTCCTAGACAGTGTAGAATTTGTAATTCGATGTTTGAAAGATTTTTAGTATCCATTTGAGAACGATGAAAGTACACAAAAAATATTAATGAATAGTGATACGGTTTATATTGGGCAGTTAAAGAGATTGGTGGAGTTGTTTAAATTAACGACTACCACGAATGCCTCAGCCGAGGCTCAAAAAACACCAGTATCATTAGGTAAGAAGTTTGTAAAGAGGAACATCATAGATGTGTTGACTGCATCGGGGCAGATGATTTTTACGAACTGACTATGAAAGGTCTTTAATAACTGTAGTATTTATATTTTTAAGTAGGGTATTTCCCTTCTTAGCTGTTTTATTTGTAATTGGTTTTTCGAGGTAATCCAATTTCTTTCTTGAAGCTCTCTTTTTCTTATTAAGGGAGCTTTTTTTTCTACAGTATTTCGTTAATCCTTATTTGTTCCCTTGTTTCTTTTTCAACTATTATCACTTCAGAAGAAGTAGTTAATATTTGAAATGATGCTCGATGTTCTTTTCTATGTTTACGAATAAACATTATCATTTTTCTCCAATTTTTTGCTCTATTCCACATACTACAGTATTAAGTTAAACCTCTCGATTTTTTAATTTTGTCTATTTCTCCATTCGCTTGCCTTATGCCTTGGATAAGTTCCAACTCAATTAATTCGTGCGGCATAGCAGAATCTCCTTTTGCAGCAATCTGTATTAATCGAATTATCCTTTCTGACTTGGAAAGCACTTTTACTTTTTGAATTATTTGTGACATCATAACTACAGGATTTAAAGAATTCGAATCAGCACAAAGAACACTGGCGGGAATAGAAATCATACACATTATTAAAAAAGGACAGATATTGAATCCTAAAACTTCAACGTTTAAAACGTTTTGTTCACTAGCTGCTTAATCTTTAAGTTTCTTTCAAAATTGTATAGTTGTCGAATTAATGCGACAGAACCTCTTTTAATGCTAAAATTAAAGCTTTTAGAGGTCAATTTAGGGGAGTCAAAAATATAGAATTCTTCTTATATCGGTTGACTAAAATTTATGCCTAGCTCACAACAATTGTGAATGATCGATTAAAGCTACTAGAAAAATTATTTGAATTTAAGTTGTAATTTACTTGCGGATTTAAGAATGTAAGTGTACATTTCCGATTAGTTGGATTGATAAATTTGGTTCATTTTTGTTTGTTTTAAAGGTATTCAAAAATAAACAAGTTCTCATTCTTTCTCTTTTTTTAACGGAGGGCTATATTTTTACCCATTAAAATAAGAGGAGAACCAAAAATGATTATATGCTATCTAAAATCAGTTTCTTAATTTTCTGTTGCATCACTCTTATATCTTGTAATAGCCAACAAAAAAATACTACAGATCTTAGCTTAAAAGAGGAGCAATTATTCAAAGACATCTATGAAATAGGAAGGTTAGTTGCCGATAAACCTATTTGGAAAGGATATCAATACCACAATACAAAACAGTATTTAATTCATACCACAGAGGGTACTCCCGATCGGGCTTTTCTTATAAATCCAGATACAATACCCAAAGGTGCTATAGTTATACCTATTAAGAAAACAGGAGGTTTAAAGGTGTATCAATATAATACAATAATGGATTCTGTTTTTAATCATATTAATAATGGGAATGGTTCTTTCGATTTTTTTTATAAAATTAATCAAGAAGATTATTTTATAATGCCTTTTAATGATAATGACCTTTCTCCAAATAATGAGTTGCTAGAAATATCTTTACACGAAAATTTTCACATCTACCAAATTACACAATGGACTCGCAATGATAAATTAAATCAGAATTTTAAAGATTTCCCTATAACCAAAGAACTCTTGGAATTGCAAATATTGGTTACAGAAGTATTAAAAAATCTCCCGAAGAAGTTGTCGAAAGAAGAATCTTTGGATTTGCTGAAGCAGTATGTAGCCATACGAACCAAAGAAATAGAAATCGACACCACATCTGTTATAGAACAGCATGAATTTTGGCAAGAGAGGATAGAAGGAACTGCTCATTATGTTGAAAAAATGAGCTTTATGAACTATTTTAATCTAAAAGATTCAAAATTTCAATTGGATACTAGACCTCCTTTTATTGATATTGAATTGTATACTAGAGAAGACGTAAAAAGAGCCGTTAGCCAAAGATATCTCTATGATGTTGGTGCTTCTATTATATGGCTGTTAAATGAGTTAGGGGTGGAAATAGAAAAAATGGAAGAAGGCTTATCTCCATACCATTTGGCCTTTTCATACCTAAACCTTTCCAAAGAAGATATGTATTTTTATTTTCACAAAGCCAAATCTACTAACAATTGGGGGAAAGTAAAAGAACAAGCAGAAAAGCTTAACAATATAACAGAATAGGGTTACCCATTTAGACCCTCAAAAATTCTTCTTCAGTTATCTCTACTTCTTCAGGTTCATCTTCTCCACAACTTTGGATTTCGAATGGAATGTCTTTCATTCAATTCGTCAAGCGGAGTGGATTTTATCTTTTTTCTTCTGGATGCCGTACCACCTCCTTTTTTCCAGATTTATATTTCTTGTTAGCCATTAGAAACTACTGTTAAAAGTTCATATTTGCTGGGTCACGTTTAACTAAATGACCGCACCCGTTTTCAAAAGTGCATCCATAATCACGACACGCATCGTGTCCATCACATTGAGAACATTCTTCAAATTGTAATTCTCTTTCTTCCCAACCTTCAAAATATGGAACGCCTATTCTTTTATCATATTCAATCATTTTTTCGTTCATAATATTTACAGTTAAATTATACAGGTTCAAATGCTGTTATTATTTCTGCAATGGCAACCGCTTCTCTTGGGGTTTCTACATTTAACCATACAAAATGTTCACCCGTATAAATGCAAAAGCCTGAGTTGATACCCGTTGTTCCAAAAAGCAGCGCAGGAACATCCTTTTCATCTAAATCATTCTCAATAATCTGCTCTTCGGAAATAAGCTCTTTTCTATATTTAAACATTAGATCTTGCTCCTCTTTTACAAATCCTTGCTTTAAAAAATCTACTTCTTTTATCATTTGTTTATTGTTTTGCGCAGGCTTCGATACCTACAGTATTTGTTTGTATTCTTAATTCCGGTTTTCGCTATCCTTCCATATTATTCGTTGAAAGAATTTTCTTTCATTTATTATTAAACTAGATTGCGAATCCCCAATTGAACTTTGTGAGAAGTTAGCTTTTAATTCCCGGCTCTCTTTGTTTGTTTTCGAATTCAGGGAGCCTAAAAGCTTACTTATTCTTAAAGTATTATTTGTTAAATAACAATTACTGTTTTCGATTAAATGCTTATTTCACAGATTAAAGTGATATTGACCGTCTTATGTTTGCAGGAAAATACACACAATGAAATATTTAGTATTTGCTTTCGTAATCTTGGGCTATTCAGTCTCTTATTCACAAGTTGGTATAGGTACAATAACACCTGATCCTTCTTCTATTCTAGAAATTAATTCTACCAATTCTGGTGTTCTTTTCCCAAGACTAAGTGTTTCACAACGGAATGCTATTTCTAATCCTGCCACGGGCCTTTTAATTTATAATACTAAGTATAACTCCTCCAGTATAACTTCGGCACTCCAGGGACTCCAAATTGGATAACACTGGAAAGCAATCAAGCACAAACAGGTAGTTTTAACGTAGGCTCGACTTCCACCGGATGGAATTATTATAGCGTTACTTTTTCTGACACCTTCATCGGTATTCCTTCCATTAACTTGACATTTAGAGAAGGTACTGGCATAAATAATTCTGGTTCCAATAGCGTTTCTCATTTTAAAGTAGCAAATGCATCCACCACGGGGTTTACAATAGGTATCTATGATACAGCCTCCACAGCGGATGTGTATATCGATTGGATTACCAATCCAAAAACGCAATAACTTAGATGAAAATCTATTCATATATCACAGTATTAAATGCCGTGATTATTAAATTGAATTGTTTCTCCAACCTTTTTTCTTTATTCTCTTGATAGTATAATTTGATTATCCCATTCCCATTCCGAAGTAATTGAAAGAACTCCGTTTTTGCTATTTGTCTTTTCATAGTTATTACAGTTAGTTTAGAATTACTTGTTTTCCCTCTGAAAGATTATTTGCATAATAAGGTTGCCCCCACGCTCTACTAAATTTGTCGATACACAAGGCCGCTTACTAAGAACCAAGGAAGATAATTTTGATTCTATAAATGTTTCTAATCTTGTAAGTGGTTTGTTTATGGTTCAAACTGAAACCGAAAATGGAGTGGTAAGTATCAAACTTCTTAAAGAATAGCTTCTATTCTTTGCACGATACTTTCTGGAGCAATCGTCTCCATCGCTTTTTCATAGCCTTCTGGAAATTTGTTTCCATATATGGAAGTTGGAATCAAAGGATGTTTTTCTCGATCCGCTAGAAGTTGATTTTCTTCTGGTTGCGCAAAAGGAGCAAAACCAGCATAGGGGTGCGTAACGCCCCAAAGTGTTATCGTTGGTATTTCAAAGAGTGCAGATAAGTGCCCATTGCCACTATCCATGGATAGCATTACATCCAGATTGGAAATCAGTGTAAGTTCTTCTTCAAACAACAGGGTGCCAGCTACAGAAGACACGCTATTAAATCGATCTGCCAACTTATTTAGCCCAGCTATCTCGTCTTTACCCCCACCAAACAAGAAAATTCTATATTTCTGCATAGCGTCCAATTGCCTAATAACTTCTTGCATCAATTCTAACGGATACATTTTACTTTTGTATGCAGCAAAAGGGGCAATCCCGATGAGTTTTTTTGGTTCAACCCCGATCAAGGCATTTAGTTTAGGAATCAATCTCTTTTTCTCTGGAAACTGATGTACGTCTAAATCCACAGGAAGTCCCAAATCACGAAATACATCTGCATAACGTTCGTGAGTTGTTTTTAAAGGATGAAAAAATCTATTTTCGGTTCGGGTCAAGGCCTTTTTCTCAGTTCTTCCCTTATCAATGGTACTTGTTTTTATTCCTTGCAGTCCCAAGAATTTGGTTGTTACCTTAGAACGAATCACATTATGCAAATCGGCAACAGCATCAACACCCATACCTTTGGCTTCTTTAGCAAGTTTTAGCAGACCAAAGCCTTTGTGCTTTCCGTAAACATCTGCTTCCAAAAAATGCAGATTGGGTATTCCATCAAAAAGGGGTTTGTAAAACGCCCTTGAAGCTATCGTTAGTGTAAGTTGAGGATAGGTTTTTGCAACCACCCTTAAGACGGGTACCGTCATCGCCACATCGCCTAAAGCTGAAAGACGAATTACAAGTATGTGCCTTAATTGCTTCATAGTTTTGCCTGCCCATTTGGGTGGGCAAAATCGGTTATTATTTCCCTCCTCTTAAGACAGGGTTCAATTCGTCGTCGTTGTACATTTTCATTTGTTTGTACACCTTCATATACTTTGTCCCTTCAGAAATGTCATTCAACAATTGATCAATCGCAGTACTTAAATCAACACGTTGTTCTAGCAGAACATCTAGTTTAGCCTGACAAGCATCTCTATGTGCTTCCGAAGCATTCTCACGAGTCGCCTCTTCGTTCATATGATATACCTTTAAAGCTAAAATAGAAAGACGGTCTACGCCCCATGCAGGACTCTCCGTATTGATAGTTGCATCTGGCTTGGCCAAGGCATCTTTGTATTTTTCAAGAAAATAGCTGTCCACATATTCCACCATATCTGTACGATCTTGATTGGAAGCATCGATCTGACGCTTTAATCTAAGTGCCGCTACTGGATCGATATTAGGGTCACGAATGATATCTTCATAATGCCATTGCACTGTATCAATCCAACATTTTCTATACAGCAAATGCTCTAACAAATTACTGTCCTTATCGTAAGGATTAGAAAAAGGCTGGTCTACCGTATTTATTAGGTGGTATTTGTCGATTACATCTGCAAAAATGCTATTGGCTTTATCACTAAACATAGTTATACTTTTTGTTGACTATTATTGTTTTTCTTTTAAAATTAGAGTTTCTCCAAAATATGCAAAAACTCTACAGTTTGAATTGCTCTATGGTTCCGATTTTCGGTTTTATCTGCTTTAAAGCGCTGATATTCCTTTGTTTTTAAACTATACTTCCCAAAAGGCTTCATCACTTTTTCAACCTCTACTTGCGACATCAATCCTTCGTTGTTATAACTCAAAAAAATGTATTGAAATTGCGCATCTTCAATCAATTGAGAAAAGGTGTCCAAGACTTCACTTGTCTTACAATAATCACTTTTGAAATAGTCTCGTAGTCCCGTTTTTCCTCTTGGCACAAAGGTATCATATTTTGCGATAGTATTAAGCACATGATAGTTGGCTCCATACTGCCGGGCATTATATGGAGGGTCCAAATACAAAATGTCTCCTTTAATCTTTTTTATTAAGGCATTGCTATCCTCTTGAAAAACTTGATGATCGTTCTCTGTTTGTTGAAAATAGGCAGGTTTTAGCACTAGTTGTTTCGCTGCCGAAGGTTTTATTTGTTTTAAATATGCTCCATAAACGGCGGCCGTATTCGCGACCTTATCCGCACTTTCGAGAAGCGACGCAAGTAGAAAATAATATTCGTTTTCAGTAACTTCTGAAGCAATTCTCCATCGCTCAATCCGCTTTCTAATGGCATCTATCTTTGCTCCATTTTCTGAAGTGAAATAGTTCCGGCCCGCTGTTCCTCCTTCCGAGTATTCTTCGAAAACAAAACCTTTTTCCTCTTTTATTGAATTTAGCTCGTCTATAAATACATTGGTAGAAACCGCTTCAATGTTTCCAATATAGTTTCTGTTTAACACATAGCTATAAAACTCAACATCGTTGGCAATAACATTTTTCACATGCATTTTAAAGGTGCGGCCCACGATTCCAGTTCCCGCAAAAAGGTCACAGAATATTTTTTGCGACAGATCCGGACCAACAACTTCAGTGACCGTGCTGAAAATAAAGGAAGATAATTTGTTTTTGGAGCCTATATAGTTCATTTTGTCACCCAGATAATATCGCTATAGGTTTTTTGTCCTTCCTCAAAAATAAAAGAATATAGCTGCTCCACCGAAAATTTAGCTACATAGTTATGAATTTCAGTTTTGATCAACTCCAATTCGGCCTTAAGGTTCCAATGGTCATCATTTTTGTTATGCACAATTACAAAAAGTCCGTTTTTAAAATGTTGTCGTTTTTAAGTACTCTGATTTTATACAACCAAAGAATACGATCACGCTATTTTGTCAAAACTTTAACCAACTGAAATTTGGTCGATTCGCTTTACTAAATCATCCCAAACAGGAATGCTGTAAATGAAATTAGTGCAGGCATCCCATTGATTGTTTTGTTTTCGGAGCCATTTGTAAGAAAATTTCCAGCGTTCTTTAATTATAATTCAATGGAAGGTAATGTGTGCTCGTTCATAAAATGAATACAATTGTAGGGAGCAGCACTGCAAGCCATAAAAGTACTTCTTTAAACCAAAACTCTTCTATATTTTCAATGTAGTTTGCTGTTAATATTGCCAAAGGGGCTAACACAAAAAACACCTCCGTCTCAGTTTTTTGAGGGCTCGCCAACCCGATAAACACTGCCGTGATTACTGTAATCAATATAATAATAGCGTTCGGTTTTTCCCTTTTTTGCATAGCACCTAACTTAAAAAAACGGAATACCCCTGCCCAAATTAGGAAGGTGGCAATCACAGCCGTTGGGAGCAATAAGCCTCCAAAATTATAGGCTGAAAAATCAAACCCTAGAGGCGATTGCCAAATAAAAAACCAATCAAAGGAATCTGTAGTTAAAAAATAAAAGGAAGTAGCGAGAACAAACATTCCTAAAAAACCAACAATTGGGATAAGCAGTTGCTTATAATTAGTATTTGATTTTCTAACCAAAGCAAAATAAAGGACAAAAAAGAAAAGTAAACTCCAAAAGTAGAAAAAGGAGGCAAAGGAAATCCAAAGTGAAGCGTCCAAAATCTTTTTTTCCATATTCTTGCTCGTTCTAAAACTCAAAATTTTGCGCAAAGCCATCAACAAAAAGATGTTTGTAAGAATAATAGTACTGTTTAAAAACACCGCTGGAAATGATACAAGAAAACAAGTGAATAAAAAGATTCCGTAGGTGTTGTTTTTTGTGAGGTTGTTCTTTCTAACGATAAAATCCAGTAGTAACATTGAAAAGCCCATTAGTACTCCAAGAACGAAATGTTCCAACATTGAGGCGAGATCAATTGTAGTGTTTTCGACCAAAAAAATCTTCAGAATAAAAGCGGCAAAAATAAGAATACCCAGAAGTAGATAGTTTATGGGATTAGATTTGCCAAAAAAGCTTGTAAGCATGAAGGTTAATTTATACTTTTGCGTTGTAAATATAAAGATATGACTTGGAAAGGACTTTTTGAAGGAATACAATCTTTAACCGAAGATGTATTATTTATGCCATTTAACATATTACGTTCAATGGAATTGGATAACTGGTGGATGGCAAATATTATGTCTTGGTTATTAATGGCAATTGGGTTTGTGGCTTTTCTTTATTGGATGGGCCAGTTGAAAAAATTCAATGATAACAATGAAGAAGACAAGTCGTCAACTTCACACTCTTACTTAGGATAAGCTTTTATTCTTCTTTTAAGGAGAACAACTAAAGATCAAAACCGATATCGGTTCTATAATACATCCTGTCAAAAGATAGTTTTTCTATGTTTTGGTAGGATTTTTTTAGTGCCTTTCTAAAATCCTCGTCCAGCGAAGTCACAGCAATTACACGGCCTCCATTGGTAACAACTTTTCCATCGATGAGTTTCGTTCCTGCATGAAATACAATCGAACTTTCTATAGTTTCTATGCCATGAATCTCTTTCCCTTTTTCATAGGGTTCGGGGTAGCCTCCAGATACTAACATTACAGTAGTTGCGGAACGTTCATCCAATTCTAAGGTAACCTCATTCAGCTTTTGATGGTAGGTCGCTTCAAATAAATCTACTAAATCGGTTTTTATTCTTGGTAGAACCACCTCTGTTTCTGGGTCTCCCATTCGCACATTGTATTCTATTACAAATGGCTCGTTATTCACATTTATAAGACCAATAAAAACAAATCCTTTATAATCTATATTCTCTTCTTTTAAGCCGTTGACAGTAGGCTTTACAATACGCTGCTCAATCTTTTGCATCAACACCTCATCCGCAAATGGCACAGGAGATATGGCTCCCATTCCTCCCGTATTCAATCCTGCGTCGCCTTCACCAATGCGTTTATAGTCCTTTGCAGTAGGAAGTACCTTGTAATTTTTCCCATCAGTAAGTACAAAAACACTTAATTCTATTCCGTCTAAGAATTCTTCAATTACCACCTTTGTACTAGCAGCTCCAAACTTGCTATGAGAGAGCATATTTTCTAATTCCTGTTTTGCTTCATCAAGATTTTTTAGAATAAGAACTCCCTTTCCAGCTGCCAGGCCATCTGCCTTTAAAACATATGGAGCATCTAAGGTTTCCAAGAACCTTTTTCCATCATCCAATGTCTCCTTGGTAAAACTTGCGTAGTCGGCCGTAGGTATTTTATGCTGCATCATAAACTCTTTGGCGCGTTCCTTACTTCCCTCCAGTTCGGCACCACGTTTTGATGGTCCAATGAGCATTACATTCTCTAGTTCTTCGGAAGTTGCGAAGTAATCCGCAATTCCATTTACTAAAGGGTCTTCAGGTCCTACAACAACCATTTCAATTCGATTTTCAAGCACACAATTTTTTATGGTCTCAAAATCGTTTACTGAAAGTGCTACATTGGTCGCTATTTGATCTGTTCCAGCATTTCCAGGAGCTACAAATAAATTAGTGCAGCGCGAGCTTTGTGCAATTTTGTAGGCAAATGCATGCTCTCTTCCTCCTGATCCCAAAATTAAAATGTTCATTCGTGGTCAATTTTGTTTGAGGTGCAAAAATAATTGTTTGTAAATTGACCTACTAATATTTTTCCCATTGAATTTATTTGAACTGACATTGCGTTTTAATGGCTTCCCTATTTCGGAGGCGAAGAAACAATTGCAAAAAATTCAAGAAATTCCCGAGGAAGAATACAAAAAGCATATAAAAACCCAAAGACGAAATATCCTCGATTCTCATTTAAATGAGAATCCTTTTTATAAATCGTTCGTAGGAACTAAAACAATTTCCAACTGGGAAGATGTTCCAATAATGCAAAAAAAAGATTTACAAAAGCCCTTAGCACAGCGCCTGTCATATGGTTTTACTCCTAAAAACACTTATGTAAATAAGACATCTGGATCTAGCGGTCATCCATTTATTTTTGCCAAGGATAAAATGTGCCATGCTCTTACTTGGGCAGAAATTCTGGATCGATTTGGATGGTATGATATTGATTTCAATACGTCACTGCAAGCTCGGTTTTATGGAATTCCTCTGGATTCCTTCGGTTATAAAAAAGAACGGCTTAAAGATCGTTTAAGCAGTCGATATCGTTTTCCAATCTTTGATCTTTCCGAAGAAAAAATGGAAGAGTTTTTAGGTGTTTTCCGAAGGAAAAAATTCGATTACATCAACGGATATACAAGTTCAATTGTTCTATTCGCTAAGTTCTTAAAAAAAAAGAACCTTATTTTAAATGATGTCTGTCCAACCCTTAAACAGTGTGTTGTAACCAGTGAAATGCTTTACGATAATGACAAAGAATTGCTTGAAACCTCACTTGGCGTTCCTGTAATTAACGAATACGGCGCAAGTGAATTGGACCTCATCGCATTTACCAATTCAAATGATGAATTTGTAGTAAATAGTGAGACACTCTTTGTCGAAATCCTTGATGAAAATAATCAACCCGTACCTAACGGAGAGTCTGGAAGAATTGTGATTACCTCTCTTTACAATAAGGCGCATCCGCTAATTAGATACGATATAGGTGACACAGGAATTTTGACACGCACGAGTACGTTTAAAAAACCTGTTTTACAACAGCTAATTGGGCGAACTAATGATGTTGCTCAACTACCAAGTGGCAAAACCGTTCCTGGATTAACCTTTTACTATGTTACGAAGAGTGTGATTGAAGATGACGGTAATGTGAATGAATTCATCATTGAACAGACGAAGCTGGATAGTTTCAAAATTATTTACGTTTCTGAAAGAGAATTGTCTTCGGAAGAAATAACAACTATTAAGTCGGCCCTCTTTAAGTACCTAGAAAACGATCTCAAACTTGAATTTGAAAGAGTCGCCGTTCTCGACCGAAGCAATAGAGGAAAACTGAAACAATTTATTTCAAGATTATAATTTTTCAATTTGCCTTGGGCGCACCAAAAAATACTCCCAGAAAAACCGAAGTAAGTAATAAGCAGAAGACATCCAAGAATACCCTAAGTACTCCTTGTAAAATCGGAAGTTGTATTGGATAAGATTCATTTTGTTCGCGCTAATAGAACCTTGTCTAACTCTATAGTACGCCAAATCTTCCTGAAGTCCTAGAGCTGGTTTCTGACTTTGTTTTATTGCTTCGAGCCATACCGCCCAATCTTGTCGTTTGCGAATGTTAGGAGCTACTATTTTGCCCAATACGTTAGCATTGTAAATACCTGTTAGGTTCCCAATGTAATTATTACTGTGCTGTTTTTTATAAGATAGAGAGGGGAGGGCCTTTATCCTTTTATTTAGTAGGGTTCCTTCTTCGTCCATATGTCGATAGCTGGTATAAGAAACCGCACAGTTTTCTACCATCATAAATTGCAGTTGTTTCTTGAGTTTTTCAGGATGCCAAAGGTCGTCTGAATCTAAGAAGGCGATAAAATCACCTGAAGCGTTTTCTGTAGCGATATTTCTACAAACCGCCGCACCATTATTCTTAGAGTTCTCAACTAATCTAATTCTATCATCGGTCTTCGCAGCGTCTTCCACAATTTTGACTCCGTCATCACTTGAAGCATCATCAACAATAATATGTTCCCAATTAGTATAGGTTTGATTTTGAACAGAAGAAAGGGTTTGTGAAATAAATGCTTCCGCATTATACAGCGGGGTGATAATGGAAACTAGAGGTTGGTCCTCCAAACTAATATGCTTTTTCTTCTCCTCGGACTGCATTATAAACGGTTTGAAAAGCAATTTTTATATCCAGTAGCAATGACCAATTCTCAAGGTAGAAAATATCAAATCGAACCCTTTTAATAATGTCTTCATCAGTTTCAACTTCCCCTCTGTAGCCGCTTACTTGTGCTAGCCCAGTAATTCCTGGTTTTATAAAATGGCGTACCATGAATTTATCGATACGTCCAGCATACATTTCTGTATGACTTACCATATGAGGTCTTGGACCTACTACAGACATCTCACCTTTAAGAACATTGATAAACTGTGGTAGTTCATCCATGCTTGTTTTTCTTATTATTTTTCCAACTCGAGTAACTCGTTCATCTTCCTTTGTTGCCTGATAAAGGTGTGCGGTAGGGCTAGGCATCATCGATCTAAATTTATAACAATAAAATTCTTGATAATCGAGGCCGTTTCTTTTTTGCTTAAAGAAAACGGGGCCTTTGGATTCTAATTTAATAAGAAGTCCAAGGATTGGGGTAAGCCAGGAAAGAAGCCCAACTAAAATAACTAGTGATAATAAAATATCAAATACTCGTTTTACAAATTTGTTAAAAGGCTCGTCCATTGGAATTTTTCGTAAAGACAAAATTGGTAAAAACCCATAGTATGTAAAGTCTAATTTCTTAGAATAAATTTCCTTATTGTCTGGAAGGAACTTTAAGATTTTTAAATTGTTATCTGCAAAATCTATTAGTTGAACTAACTCATCATTCGTTAACTCTGCAACCGAAGAATAGATCTCATCAACTTCATTATTTAGAATATAATCGAAGGACGCATTTAAGGAGTTATTGTTCTTTCCACGAATATCAAATGTTTTTTGATGTTGATAGCCATACTCAGGATTATCAGTAAAGAACTTTTCGAGTTGTTCTGTTTTTTTATTTTTACCAATGATTACTGTATTTCTATAATTACCTCCAAGGAGCCTACGATACTTTTTAAGTAAATAGTAAATAGCTAATTTAAAAACTGTGATAAAAAGAAATACCTGAAGAATATATTTGAAGATTTCTAATGGGTTCTTGTTCACCTCTCCGTAGTAGCCAAAAAAAGCAAAAACGATCAAGGTGAAAATCACCCCTTGTTTAATTGTTAATGACAGAATTTTTACAAGTGAGGTAAATCTATAGATTTCATAAAAGGTCGATCGAAGAGATAAAACAATCCAAGCAATTAATGTAAAAGCTACAAAGTTTAATATCTGGAAATTATTAGAAAAGAACAGATAGGCGAGTACATTGATTATAGACAAATCAATGAGATATGAAATAGGTCTTAGGTAACCCGAAAATCTTCCTTTTTTAAACATTATGTTAGTTACCGATTGTGTTTTGAAAAATCTTTATGTTCGCTTTTAGCCAATTCCTCTTTAGACAAACTCCTAAAATAATCATAGGTTTTTCGCATTCCTTCTTCTCTCAGAACTTTTGGCTCCCAGTTTAAAATTTCCTTTGCCTTTGTAATATCTGGCTGTCTTTGTAATGGATCATCCTGAGGCAAAGGTTTAAAAATTATTTTTTGCGTTGTTCCCGTTAGTTTAATAATTTCTTCTGCAAAATCTAAAATCGTGATCTCATGAGGGTTACCAATATTAACTGGTAACGAATAATCACTCAATAATAAACTATATAAACCCTGCACTTGATCGTCTACATAGCAAAATGATCTAGTTTGAGTCCCATCGCCAAATACGGTTAGATCCTCACCGCGAAGTGCCTGCCCAATAAATGCTGGAATTACCCTTCCATCATTGAGGCGCATTCGTGGACCATAGGTGTTAAATATTCGAGCTATTCTAGTTTCTATACCGTGAAACCGATGATAGGCCATAGTAATAGATTCCTGAAAACGTTTCGCCTCATCATAAACTCCTCTTGGGCCAATAGTATTCACATTTCCGTAGTATTCTTCGGTTTGAGGATGTACCAATGGATCTCCGTATACTTCCGAAGTAGATGCAATAAGAATTCTTGCCTTTTTTTCCCGCGCCAACCCTAATAGGTTATGTGTTCCTAAAGAGCCCACCTTAAGTGTCTGAATAGGTATTTTTAAATAATCAATCGGACTGGCAGGAGATGCAAAATGTAATATATAATCTACCTTTCCTGGAACGTGTACAAATTTCGTAACATCATGATGGTAAAACTCAAAATTTTCAAGTTCAAAGAGGTGCTCAATATTCTTTAAATCTCCTGTGATGAGGTTATCCATAGCGATAACATCATAACCTTCTTTTATAAAACGGTCACATAGATGAGATCCTAAAAACCCCGAAGCTCCTGTAATTAAGGCTCTCTTATTCATTAGCTCGTTTGTTTTCTTCCGATTGAAAAATAGGTGAACCCTTCTGCTTCCATGTCTTGCACGTTGTATAAGTTTCTTCCATCAAAAACAACAGGTTTTTTTAGTAGGCTTTTCAGTTTTGGATAATCTGGTGTTCTAAAAATACTCCATTCAGTACAGATTAATAGTGCGTCAGCATTTTCCAATGCCTCATACATATTTGTGGCGTACTTCAAACGGCCTCCAAATCGTCGTTCAATAGGCGGTATTGCCTCAGGGTCAAAAACCGTGAGCTTGGCCCCCTCTTCTAATAGCCCCTCCATCATATATATGGAAGGTGCTTCTCGAATATCATCTGTTTCTGGTTTGAAGGCAAGTCCCCAAATAGCAATATTCTTCCCAGCCAACTCATTATTGAAATATTCTTTAATCTTTGGGAGTAAAATAGTTTTTTGAACATCATTCACTTCAATAACCGAATTCAATATTTTAAAATCGTAATCCTCATCTTTCCCCGCTTTCTGAAGGGCCTTTACATCCTTTGGAAAACAAGAACCTCCATAACCAATTCCAGGAAATAAAAATCTTTTTCCAATGCGCGAATCTGATCCCATTCCTGCTCTTACCATATCCACATCTGCTCCCACCTTTTCACAATAGTTGGCAATCTCATTCATAAAAGTAATCTTGGTTGCTAAGAAGGAATTAGCAGCATATTTGGTCAATTCTGCCGATTTCTCATCCATTACAATAATAGGATTTCCTGAACGCACAAAAGGACCATATAACTTTCTCATAAGCGCCGTAGCCTTTTCACTACTAGACCCTACAATAATTCTTTCTGGTTTTAAAAAGTCGTCGACAGCAAATCCTTCTCTCAAAAATTCAGGATTAGATACTACGTCAAAGTCACAACTAGCATTTGCTGCAATTACACTGTGTACTCTATTTGCGGTACCTACAGGCACCGTACTTTTATCAACTATAACTTTATAACTGGCTATCTTTTTACCTATTTCTTCAGAAACGTTCAAAACATAAGAGAGATCTGCAGAACCACCTTCGTCTTCGGGTGTTGGCAATGCCAAAAAGATAATATCTCCATGCTCCAAACCTTCATCAAGAGAGGTCGTGAATTTTAAGCGACCTGCTTTAATGTTGCGATCAAATAGAATATCCAAGTGTGGTTCATAGATAGGAACCACTCCATCCTTCATCTTAGCAACTTTTTCGGCATCAATATCCACACATATTACCTCGTTTCCTGTTTCAGCAAGACAGGTTCCCGTAACCAACCCAACATATCCTGTTCCTATTACTGATATTTTCATTTATTCTTCTATCAATTTACTAAATAATTCAATCTACATTTCCGTGTCAAAAATACAATTTGCCTAAGTTTCTACCGAATTTTCAGGCCTTCTTTGCATAAACGTTTCGTTGCTTAACAATACAATCAATACAAATCCAAAATAATAAGCCCCTATTTGACGGTGAAAAAAGTTCTCGGCCATTCCAAACAATACAATGGTAACCAATAACGCTACTGGGAAAAACTGTTTGCGATAATGGATAAACAATGCCAACAATATTCCTACGAACAAAACAAACCCAATAAGACCTGTACTCAAATAAAAATCTAAGAATTGATTATGTGTGTTAAACTTATTTGAACGAAACCAATCTTTGGTTTTTGAATCTGAAATGTTTTGATCGTAGCACTCAAGAAGCCTTTCACTTGTCTTTTTAAAGCCCATTCCAAAGAAATTAGATCCTTCAGAAATTCCCATATCATATCCACACTTCCAGATAATAGTCCGAAAGGCGATATGTAAAGATGGCTCAGCATATCTCGCTTCCGTACGGTTTTCAGAACCGTAAACATATTCTTTAACTATATTCCCGCTAGAAGAAAAAACAAAGAGCGTTGCTAAAGCGATAATCCCGATTGTAACCAACAGCCTCAGCTTCTTTCTAGCCCCATAAAACTGTCTCAATAATAATACTGCCAAGAGCATTACAACAGCAACCTTTGATCCTATTATAAAAACAAACAGAACATTAAGAATGATGTTCGCAAGGTAAAACCGGTTATTAGGGTGAAACCCTGGCTTTATGGATTTATAGGAAACCAAAATACTCAGCACACTCAACAACCCTAAATATAGTCGATCTACTAGAAGTATGTCTATTGGGTTCGTAATCTCAAAAGAACTAATATCATTTAATACAAAAACATTTATCAAAGAAAAGAGCATAGCGGCGAGGGCTGAAAAAATAATTGCTTTATCAATCTTTTCAAGATTTTTAACTGGGGTATAAAGTAACACCAAACCTACAGCGATAAGAATCTTTTTAAGAATATAAAAATCTTCTTCAATTCTACCATTCAAAAGAGAGTTCAAAACGAGAAAAGCAAAAAAGGCTAGAAAAAGAAGTGCGGGTTTTTTGACGAGCTTCTTAAAATCTTCTTTCTTAACAATAAACGGAAAGGCAACAACTAATATCCCTAACAAAAGATTTGGTAATGCTCTTATGTACTCATCAAATGGAATGATTAAATACAGTAATAAAAAAGCAAAAGGGTATATTGAAGCGAGAAGGATTCTCATTTTTTAGTTCTTAATTTTTCTTTAAGAACTAAAAGTATGAATTTACTATTACCTACTAAATATCTTTTCCACATTCTTTTTGGCTCTTGTAAAAATCTATAGAACCACTCTAGACCAATATTCTGCATCCATACAGGTGCCCGCTTGGTTTTTCCAGCAATTACATCGAAACTTCCGCCAACGCCCATAATGAAATTAGCAGACTGTAATTCTTTTCTATACTTGTAAAGAAAGTTTTCTTTTTTTGGCGAAGTGATGGCAACAAACAAGATTTTCGCACCACTCGATACAATGTCTTGAATTACTTGGTCTTCCTCTTCAGCAGTAAAATAACCATTTCTATAACCTGCTATAATATCTGAGTTGAATTTTTCTGAATAATCCGCTACCGTTTTAGAGACAACAGATTCCTCCGCCCCTAAAAAGTACATTTTATAGTTTTTCTGAAAGGATAATTCAACCAAGTTCTGCATCAAATCGATCCCAGCAACTCGCTCTTTAAGGGGCTTATTCAAAAATTTAGCTGCCCAAACTACAGCCTGGCCATCTGCATTGATAATGTCCGAACTGTTAACGCTCTCCCTCAATTGCAAATCCTTTTGCATTTGAACAATTTTTCCAGCATTAACCACTACATGATGGATTTGCTTTTTAGCTACAATGGCTTCTTGAACGAATGAGAGTGTCTCATTCATTGAAAAATTATCTATAGAAGTATTTAGGATGTGTATTCTACTCATTTGTTTCTAGAAAATAATACGAAAATGCATAAAACATCCAAGCTTGTGCCCAGCGAATATATGGAATGTTTGAATTGAAATATTTATTTTTTTGGTATTGAAAAAATCCTTTTTTGGATTGCATATTATCTATGGTCCAACTCAAAACACGATTTGCCAAATCCTGATGCTCTTCAAGAATGTTCAATTTCTGAAGAGTTACAATAAGTTGTGCCGGTGCATGTATGTCAATAGGATATACCGAATTATTATAGTATTTCGCAATTCCTTCAGAAGTAAAAAACGTATTTAAATAATAATCTTTCCCTTTTTTAATATGTTCTGAATAGGCATTATCTCCAGAGATCTTTTCATAGGTATATATGCACTCAAGGTTATATCCTGTATGAAAATTATCAACCCATTGATGAAATGGCAAAGTTCCATATGCCCACGCACCATTCTCTTGCTGAAAATCACAAACGTACTGCACTGCTTTTTTTGCCTCAGAGAGCAAATTAGCGTCCCTGGTGTATTCATAGACAAGACTCAACAGTTTGGCTCCTAATAACGAAGCATTAAACACCTGTGTTTTATCTATGGGAGAATATGAAAAGGAAAAGTTTTCTTTAGAATCATACGTTCTGTTTAAATCTTTAAGAACAAACTGGGCAGCACTTATAGCGGTATCCAAATATTGTTGATTCTTTGTGATTTTATATGCTTCCAGCAAAGCTTCGGTATTAAATGTGGTTGCAACTACCGTAGGTGTGCCTCTTGGTTGAAAAAAAGCTCTTGCTTGCCAATCAAAGTTATAGCCCCAACAAGCCCCTGAATATCCGGAAGATTGCAAACTAAGCATTCTGTCTGAAAGTCTTACAATCGTATCTAAATACTGCTGCTGTGGGTCTTTTTTATAGAGATTACAATAACCAATCACAAAAAGTCCAAGGCCTTTGGAATTATAACCCTTCTTAACTCCAACGAGTTTCCTTAAATTAATTGGATTTCGCTTGAATAGTTGTATCCAAGCCAGTTTAAAAAATCTATTTTTTGAAATAAAAGGCAACGACTTAAAGAGCGTACTATTCAATCCATCATATGGATCCCAGCCCTTAAAATCTTCCTGTTCGCAATATGTTTTTAGCTTCGAGAAGCTTTTCTGAAAACCCTTCATTCAACAATGCTTCTTTTGCATTTTCAATTCAAGACGCAAAAGTAGAATAAAATAAGAAAAAGCCTTTGTTTCCAGAGAAAAACATACTAAATATCCTGTGGCAAACCAGTTGCTAGTGAATCTAAAATTTTGAATGTTGTGATTGTTGTTAAGCAAATTGATTCAAAAGAAATAGGTGCATCAGTATTTTCAGTTAGCGATTCAATAAATGCAGTAACTTCTTGCTTATGACCTTTACCGTCCAATTTCAGTTTTACTTGTTTATTGCCTTTGTGCAAATCACCACTTCTAAAGTCATGAATTCGTCCTACTTTTCCTCCAGAAAACACCTCAACTAGCTCTTTTGGAAGAGATTTATCTCCATTTCCTAGATAAAGTAAGTTTCCTATAGAGCCATCTTCAAAAGAAACAGTAATAGAAATATTATCTTCAGCGGTAAGATTGCTGTTTTCAGTTTTTATACTCGCTGCATACACTTTTACAGGTTTGGCATCTGTAAAATATTGCATTAAATCAATAAAGTGACACATTTCACCAATCACTCTGCCACCACCTAGATTAGGGTTTTGCGTCCAATGATCCTTAGGGATAAATCCGGCATTTACACGAATGTTAATCACTTTAGGCTCCCCGTTATTGGCAAATTCAGACTTAATTTTGGTTGCTACAGGAGAAAACCTACGGTTAAAACCAACCATTAACTTTCCTTTTCCTTCAGAATAAACCTTCTTTACCTCTTCCAATTCTTCATAATTCATTGCTAAAGGCTTTTCAACAAAGACGTTCTTACCCGCTTTTAAAGCTTCCATTGTGTAAGAGGCATGCGAATTATGTGGTGTAGCGATAAATACAGTATTTATAGCTGTATTTGAAATTACATCTTGTGCTTCCGAAGAGGCTTTATTGAAGGCAAACTTCTCGGCAACATTCTTTGCAGTTATCCCTTTGGAAGTAACAACGGTATCTAAAGAAGCTCCTTCTCTTTTTGCATACGGAATTAAATAGCTCTGTGCGAAACTTCCAGCGCCAATAAAGCCAGCATTTATGTTGGCAATTGCATCCGACTTGATTTCCACCATCGTCGTGTCTTTTTTACCTCCATCTGGATATGATAATAAGATTCCAATATGTGGTTCTTCTACTTTCCCAAGAACAATATCGTACGCTTTCTCTGCTTCGGAAATATCGAAGGTATGAGTAATGAGGTTCTCTAAGTTAATCGCTCTTTGAGATATAAGATCCAAGAAGGTTTCCATATTTCGCTGTTCAGTATATCGAACATAGGCATACGGATAATCGTTTCCGTCCTCTTCATACGCAGTATCATATCTGCCAGGACCATAAGAACAAGACATTTTTAATTCTAGTTCTTTTCTATAAAAATCGGGGTCTCTAGGAACGTCCATTTTAACTGCTCCTACAACAATTACTTTTCCCTTTTTTCTGCTAATCACCGCAGAAAGTTCAATAGGGTCATTACTTGGTGCGGCTGCCGTGATAATCACACTATCAAAACCGTGGCCATTAGTAAAATTATCAACTGCAGTAAGGAAGTTAGAATCGTTACGCAACAAAGCCTCTTCCGCACCACTTTTCTTAGCTAACGCTACTAATCCTGCAGAAAGATCTGTCCCAAATACTTGGCAACCATTTGCCTTTAACAATTGAACCGTTAACTGGCCTAATAAACCTAAGCCTATAACACAGACTTTATCTCCTAATCTTGGTTCTGCCTGTCTAACACCTTGCAAGGCTATAGCTCCCAAAGTGGTAAAGCTGGCCTCTTCAAAACTAACATTATCTGGAATTTTAACTACTAAATTTTGCGGGATGCTCACTACTTCTGCGTGCGAAGCGTAATCTTGTCCTGCGCAAGCAACACGATCTCCCGGGTTGAACTTACTATAGCTATCCATCGAGGCTGCAACTACCCCAGAAGTACTATAACCTAAAGCCTTTAAAGAATCCAGCTTTGTTCTTACTTTATCTAACGTTGCCTTAAGACCTTCTTTTCTTACATTTTGTAGCACTTGCGCAACTAAATCCGGCCGCTGTTTTGCTTTGCCCAGTAGGCTAGCTTTTCCAACTTTTACAGTCCCTCTCTCGGTTCCCGCACTTATTAATGAGAACTTATTCTCTACGAGAACCATATTCTCAGAAATAGATGGATTTGGCACCTCATCTACATACAATGCTCCTGTTTTAAAGTTTTGAATTACTTGTTTCATTACATTTTTTTAATTGACTGCAAAAATAGACTTTTTTAAGAGCTTTTTGCCATTCATTTTGTTGTTTTTAGTCTGTATAGCTATCTATAAAATTATATGTTTTTAAATTCATTATCTTCATTAAATGAAAACTGCAACTTTATTTTTCTTGTTACTTACTATAAACCTAGTTAGTGCTCAAATTATTCAATTTGATGATTCAAACTTTAAAAACGCTTTACTCACTCACAATCCTGTAATTGACACTAATAGTGATGGCGAAATACAAGTAAGTGAAGCGGAGGTGGTTTTGCGTTTGCACATTGCTTCTCAAAATATATCCTCTTTAGATGGAATAGCGTATTTTTTAAACTTAGAATGGTTAGACTGTCCAGATAATAGTATTAATAGTTTAGACTTAAGCCAAAACCATAATATCTTTACCGTTTGGTGCAGGAATAACCAAATGACGAATATAAATGTAAATAATGCTACAGCTCTCGAGTTTTTACAAATTGAATATAATAATATCACAAACATAGATTTAGGTGATTGTTCATCATTATATTGGGTACAAGCATATTCTAATCAATTAGAAAGTATTGATATTAGTCAAATTTCAGAAGTTATTTATTTATCACTATGGAGTAACAACCTTACAATGCTCAATGTTAAAAACCACACTAGCAGTTTAACACTTCTTGATACGCGCAACAACCCTAATCTAGGCTGTATTATGGTAGATGATGTAAATTTTGCCAATGCCCAAACTTGCTCGGATGATTTCTGGTGTCAGGGTTCAAGTTCATATTTCAGTGAAGACTGTACTTTGGCTGCGGATAATTTTAACAATATTGAATTTTCTTTATACCCTAATCCAGTCGAAAATATATTAAATATTAACTCTAAAAAGGTTGTAGAAAATGCTGAAGTCTACACAATAAATGGCAGACTAATTCAAGAAGTTTCAGATAAAAATAATATCGATGTTTCTGAATTAAATACAGGAATTTACTTTGTTACTATAACTATATCTGGCGTCAAAATCACAAAGCGATTCTTAAAAATTTAACGACAAAAATAGTTACTCGTTATCGGCTTTCATAAACTCAGACGCACCATCAACCTTCTTTTCAAAATGATCGAGCACCGTTTTTAAATTATTGGCGGTAATGAACTCATCATAATAAATGGTGTTTGAAACATCGATGGACGTAGGGCCGCTATTTCCTATTCTATACTGAGTTAATCCAAAGTAGAGTGGGTTAGTGTTAACTATATTTGGACCATAAACCGTGGTTCCATCATTGGAGAGTTTCGGAACGGATATTCCTTTTTCAGGATCGTATTTTCCATTAATTTTTACGTTTTTTGGAAACGTATTTTCTTCAAATTTCATTTTTTTAAAATTCTTCTTTCCAACACTTACCCACATCTCAAAAACTCCATCCTCTTCGGTTAACTTGCGATTTTTACTTAGCTGTTCATGTTTAATGTTCTTATAAACATACCTGAAAACAAAATCGACCCATTTACCTTCATGATTGGGTAAGTAAAAGTGCTTTTGAAATTTAGCGACCTTTGCAACTCCATAATTAAGCCCAAATTTATCTCCTCCCAAATACGTAATGTGTAAGTTACCGCCTTCATTTTCCTTTAATTCTCTATTAGGAAAATGAGCAGTATGCATATCAATAATAATATTCGTGTTGTTCTTATCCTTAGTGATCCATCGCCAATCTTGCTTTTCTGGTATTTTTAGACTAATCACATAATACACTTCAGTATTTACCGTCTGGTATGGCATGTGGTGAATTGAATTTCTCACGGCCCTCGACCAATATTTCTCTTTTGCCGTAACAGGTTGTATTGCGAGCTCTGAAATTGCCCGATGGGTCAAGCCGCAAACTGTATATGAACTACTTAATCAAGATAGATTTGCTGTAAAACTCTCCTCCTGAAGCAATGCGATAGATGTATTGTCCATAAGAGAGGTGCGATTTAATTTTGGCTCTTACATCTATTTTATGTTCGCCCATAAACAAAATCTCATTGGCAAGTGTTCCTATTTCTCGACCTATTATATCATAAAGTTTGATGTCTACGTGACCGGTATAAGGCATGTTGATCTCAATATAGGTTCGATTATTCTGATAAACTGGAACATGTGTAAAACGGGTGATGTTGCTAGAATCTGTAATAGGTGAAGCCTCACAGACAAGTCCTAGGTCTAGGCTATTAAAAGTTTGATTCAGTAGTATTTGACTAACAATAGAAGGGTCTAAACAAAACCAATCTGTCAGAACAGTTGAATATATGTCTCGAAAATGTGAGGTTGGAATTAGGTTATCGTCATTATCCCATTGGGTAAGACTGGGGTGATCACCTACAAATCCACTTCCTTGCAATCCAGCGCCGAATAAAAGCACCGGCGAAGCGGCCCCATGGTCGGTTCCAAAGGAGCCATTTTCATATGGTCTACGGCCAAATTCAGAAATAGTCATGGTAAGCACCTTGTCATCCACTCCTGTGGTTCCTAAATCTGTATAAAAGTTTTTAATCGATTTTGACAGATCCTCCATCAAAGCTCTATGACCATCTATCTGGTTAGCGTGGGTATCAAAACCATTAAGGGTTACCATATATACTTTTGTTTTCAGTCCGCCTTTAATCATTCTGGCTACAATTGCCAATTGATTTGATAGTTCGGCATCTTCATACGGAGCATCATTGTTTGATGATAAATAAGCATCGTGCAAAACTTGAGAATATACAAATGTTGTATTTGCAGTAGACCTCATGAACAACAGCATGTCTCCATAAACACAATCTGGAAGGTTAAGAACGTTATGCAAGGTGCCATTTTCTGCAACCGCCGTAAGTTGATTTGGATTGGCCACAGAGAAGGCGTAATTATTATTGTCTCCTTCAAAAATAAGATTTCCAATACTTCCAATTTGAATGGCCGGAGGGTCTTCAGGTGGGTTTACCAAGTAGTCTGGGTATAGATCTTCATAATACCGCCCCCACCAACCAGTAGGCTCAAAATTCACCTCATTTGTAGATGCCCAGATTTCTGATGAACGAAAATGAGATAAATTTTGTTCAGGATAACCTACTCCATGAACCACTTTCATTTGTCCATCTCCCCACATAGATTCAAGACTATTCATAAAATTGGGAATGGCAAAATCAGCATCTAAATTCAGTAAGTCGTTTTGATCATAGCGAAGAGTCGGTCTTAAATTGACATAGGTTGCATAATCATAGACAGGTACGATTGTATTTAGGCCGTCATTACCGCCTTTTAACCGGACAATCACAAGAATATTGTCATTATCAACTTCCGACAGCGCCACCGAAAGAGGAGAGGGCTTTGTTGCTGTAATCGCCGCGTGACCCAATGTCATACTTCCTGCTCCAACTAATCCTAACGCCTGTATAAATGTTCTTCGATTCCAAGTTGCATGTTCTTGGTCATGAATTTGTTTTTCTTCTTTTTCTTTTGAATCTTCTTTTTTTTGAATATGATGATTTTTAGACATAGGGCTGGTTATTTTAACTGGAATTCAGGAATGGTCGCAACATGTTTTAAAAGTAAGAAAACTTGATATGGAGCCGAGGGCCAGCCTAGGCTCCAGAGATCTTCGTCATAGTAATTCTGTGGCACCTCCCATTTAAAGATATCCGTAGCGATATCGTAATCAGTTATGCTGTGTAATTGTTTTGACATTAGCCTATTAATTACTACTTGGGTAATGTAATATGGGTCAATACTATCATTAGAAAGGTCTTTTGCAAAATCTAGCAGTGTTTCCTCAAAACCATTATCAAAAAGATAGTCCAGATAAAGCTCTAAAAGTTGCCATCGACCTGTAAGGGTGGATGCATTTATCCAAGATTTCTCTCTTTGCCATCCCGAGACATCTAAAGGGTCGTATAACTCTTGCCCTAATAAGCCTACATGGTAAATAAAGGAATCTATTAAGTTGTCATCGTAGAAAAATCCAGTTTCCTTAAGGTAATTTAGGATGACATCATAAGGACTTTTAACAACCACTCCCAGTGCTCGTTCATCAAAAAAATGTTGGCTCTTAAAAAGTTGTTTTAACATTGGAACAAGCTCAAAATCATTGGCAATTAGAGTATTGGCTAACGGCCGTATTATATTTTGTTCTATGGTTGTGTCCACCGCAGGACTCACAAAAAAGCGATACAGTTTTTCACAAATATAAAATGCAATCTCATTTGCTCTTTCCTGAAACAGAATGTTAATTACGTCATCATACCCCCAGAAACCTGTTTGACCAAAAATGGTCTTTTCACCAACATCAAAAGTGTCAGAATCAAAATAGATAGAACCTCCCAAGTCGAGCCAATGATTATATCCCGTTAATGCTCTTGCTGTTTCTAATATGTCCTCTTGAGTATATCCACTTCCTTCACCTAAAGTGAACAACTCGAACAGTTCTCGGGCATAATTTTCATTGGGATTAAAATTTGTGTTTTCAAAACCATTTAAATATAAAAGCATTGAAGGTTCAATTCCAATTGCTCTTGTAAATTCTCTAAAATTTCCAATACAATAAGTTTGTATAGTATTGTAATATTGAAAGAGGTAGGGGGTATGGTAATAGACCTCCGCTTCTGTTACGAAATGATTCATCCAGAAAAAGGTAAGTCTTCCTCGAAGATTTTCATCAATAAAGTCATTTATAGTCTGTTTACGCCATTCTACGACTTGCAAAAAAAGTCCGTTTTCATAATCATCATAGTCATCAAAAGACCAATAACCCCAAGGTGGAACCGGAGTAGGAGCTAAGTTGAACGCGGTGTCAACCAAGCTATCAATAACGTCTCCCGGAGTCAACGCAAGAGCTGCATCGACTTCGGTTTGCGAAGCACCAAATCCAAGCCTGCGAAAGACGTGATTTACTTTAACAGTATCCCATATATTTTGAGAAGTATGTTGATAAGGTTGTAGCGTAGAAGTATTGCAAGAAGGGTTGGCAATTGGCTCCATTGGCAGTGGTTTTTAGTTTTGAAACTCTTAAAATTACTAAATAATAGTAATTAAACATGTGTTCGGCTTAAAGTACCTCAATTATTAACATAGAGAAAGCGAAAGATTTAGCAAATTAAAATACTGCTTTTCAATTTTATAATTAGTTAAGATTACTAAAAATTTCCGCTCTATTGACAATTCTTGTAAAGAATTTGTTCTTTTTTGGCAAGAATGCCTATTTATCAATGGGGAAAACGTATCCGAGCATCAAAGATGAGCCTATCTGATTCTAATACCATTCAAGCACTCTTCCTTCTACCTAGATATTAGATATAGAATCTTTAAAGGTTTTTATATGGGCTATATCCCTAATCACCTCACCGGCTCTTTTCTTAATCTTGTATCCTACTCAGAATGCTTGAGCTCAAAAGCCAAAGTTATATGCCTTGGCAACCTACCTAAAAGTCTCAAGAAGGTTTTTGAAAATTAAGATTTATTCATGACTATTTCAATTAACGTCTTTCCGAAAACTCAGACACACCATCAACCTTCTTTCCAAAATGCTTAAGCACCGTATTAAAATCGTCCGCGGTAATAAATTCATCATAATATATAGTGTTTGAAACATCGACTAGCATAGGGCCATTTTTTCCTATTCTATACTGAGTAACCATCAACAAATAGATAGGGTTTGTATTTGCGATATTGGGGCCATAAACCGTGGTCTTATCCTGTGAAAGATTAGGCACATAAATTCCCTTTTGACTGTCAATTCTTCCATCGATCTTAACACCTTTAGGAAAGGTGTTCTCTTCGAAACTTACCTTCTTAAAATTATCATCACCCACACTAACCCACATTTCAAAAACACCATCCTTTTCGGTTAAAGTGCGATTTTTACTTAGCTGTTCGTGCTTAATGTTCTTATAAACATACCTGAAAACAAAATCGACCCATTTACCTTCATGATTGGGTAAGTAAAAGTGCTTCTGAAATTTAGCAATCTTTGCAACTCCATATCCAAGGCCAAATTTATCTCCCCCCAAATAGGTAATGTGTAAGTTACCGCCTTCATTTTCCTTTAATTCTCTATTAGGAAAATGAGCAGTATGCATATCAATAATAATATTCGTGTTGTTCTTATCCTTAGTGATCCATCGCCAATCTTGCTTTTCTGGTATTCGTAAACTAATCCCATAATAGGTGTCGGTTCCTACAACCTGATTGGGTGCATGAAGAATCGAATTCCTGGCCGATCGAGACCAATACTTCTCTTTCGCTGTTTTAGGTTGGACAGCTAATTCTGAAACTGCTGGAATAGTATTATTAACCATTCTTGGGCCCTTTCTTGTAGGGTTCTTTAAGCTGTGTTTTTCAGAAACAATTCCAAAATGCGTTGCATCCAAATGCTCAATTAAATTATATCCATGCCCATACCATAAGGGATATGCAACGGGGCGAAAGTTCCCCGCTCCATCTGCGGGGTTAATCGTTTCGTCAAAATGCTCTATATATGTAACATCCGCCTCTGGAAGAACAAATACGTACATAAAATCAATTTGTTTTCTACCCTCGTAGAGATTCACGACGTATAAATCATAAATAAGGTGATTCCATTCAGGGTTTTTGTGATTGAGATCATCATAAGATATCTTATCAAAGACCCAGTTAAATTCGTTCGTCTTTCTTTTACTTTTAAAAGCTAATTCTAATCTTCTAACCTGTTTTTGTGATTTCCCTGGTAATTCTATGGCAACCTTTTTCTTAGCGAGTCGCTTATTCACATAACCTATTCTATATATTTTTGTTTCAGCATCAAATTCTTCCACATCCCTAGCCGCACGGTAAATTGTCCATTTATACTTTTTCTTGGGATTAGCCTTAACTATCTTAAAATTTACTAAGTCTCCTCTATTAACAATTGTGGACCTATGAGGCGAAGATGTCTTCTTCCATTCATAGACATAGGTAGGGAACAATGATGTCATTTGTGGATAGACATCAACGTTTTCTGTCTGATCACTGGTAATATAGGTTTCTCTATTCTCCGTTTTTTGACTCATCACAACATAAATATTGCAAAAAGAAAAAAGAAGAGTCCATTTCATTAATTTATACATAGCGTGAAAGTATTAAATCTCTTTAAAGTTTTAAAAAACAATTTCAAATATCTTATGACGATAGGGACTTTTGTGGAAATCTCTTCCGTGCTATTAAAATAATATAAATGTTGAGCTATGACTTCCTCAATTAAAACTCCATATCCATTAGGAAGATTTGGCCTCAAAATAGATCTACAATTATGAACGAGGGAATCACTATTGTCCAAAAATGGAAAAAGCATCACCGTCTTAATCTACGAAAGTTATAAACCAAACTTCTATAGTTAGCAACATATAAATTTGATAGGCATAATCCTCAGAACCCTTCCTATCCTTTTCTATAATGGTTTTAACAAAATTATAATTGAATAAACCCCGCTTAGTTATTTGTTCTTCTGAAAGGTACTCGTCAACCATATCACGCAAATCATTTGATATCCAGGAACGAATAGGCGCCCCAAAAGAAGCTTTTTTTCTATTGATTATATAATCAGGCAGATAGTTTTTAGCCACTTTTTTAAGCAGGTGTTTAGGCACATTTTTTTTGACCTTATCTTTTCCCGAAATAGTCATAACTGTTTGAATAAACTCTTTATCTATAAAAGGCACTCGTACCTCTACTGATGCCGCCATAGAAGCTCGGTCCGTATAAGACAAATTAAGACCCAACATAAACATTTGAATGTCTGTATTGCATATTCTATTTACAATATCATCCTTATATTTTGAATCGTACAAAGAACTATGTTTCTTATAAAGCGTTTCAATCTCTTTTGAGCAACTGGGTTGAAACAATTGATAAAGTTCAGGTTTAGAGAAGTAGCTATAACTCCTCATATAGGTTTCTTGTTCGCTTAAATCGGTAAGGGAAAGAAATCTTTTAGCCCAACGTACTACTTTTAAACCTCCATTGTCAATTTTAACCGGTAAAAGGGCAATCGCTTTCTTCAATATATATTTTAAAAACCGAGGAGTCCTATTGTACTTCAAAGCTAATAGTGATGCTTGATGCCTTCGATAGCCAAAAAATATTTCGTCCGCCCCTATTCCAGAAAACAACACTTTTTTACCTTTTTGAGCTGCTCTTTTTGAGATAAGATAAGTGTTAATCGCAGCCGGGTCTCCAATTGGCTCATCGAGTGTATAAACCATATGATGTAGTAATTCCATAATGGAAGAATCAACAATTATTTCTTCGTGATTAAAGCCATAATCATCCGCTAATCTTTTAGCAAACTTTTGATCATCTGGCATTTTTTCAATTCTTTTATCCTCCATTGAGGTACCAATTGTATATGTGTTCAATTTGCCGAGCCGTTCTTTTGCAATAACAGATATTAATGAAGAGTCCAACCCACCGCTTAAAAAAGACCCAATCGGTACATCCGAAATTAAATGCCTATTCACGGTCAAGTTTAGTGCTTTGTTCACGTCCTGGGTAGGATTCTTGCTCATTTTGTCGTTATCCTTTAAGAACCAATAGGTATATTGTTTTAAAGCTCCATCAGCTCCTAGCACGCAATAACTTCCTGGCGCCACTTTTACCACATCATTGAAAATACATACATCATTTGGCAGCCATAGATAGTTCATCGCTGTGACTAGGGCCTCCATATTTATTTCCTTTGAGGTAATTCCTAGTTTTACAAGTGTTTTTAACTCAGAAGAAAAAGCAAATTTTTCTTTATAATGATAATAGAACAATGGCTTGATGCCGAAATGGTCTCGTGCCAAAAATGTTTCTTTATTTTTCTTGTTATAGATACAGAAAGAAAACATGCCAATAAAAAGATCAAGGCATTTTTCTTTCAAATGATGAAAAGCTTCAATTAAAAGCTCAGTATCCGAATTTGTAGAGAACTTTGACCCAAAATCTAAAATCAATTTCTTTTTAATTTCCTGATAATTATAAATTTCCCCATTAAATATTAGTACTAAGTCGTGTTTCTCAAAAGGTTGATTTGAGCGTTTATCCAAATCAATAATGGAGAGGCGCTGGTGGCTTAATGAGATATAATTATCTTCCCAGACACTCTGATTGTCAGGGCCTCTATGCTTTTGAATTTGATTTGCACTATGGGCGAATTCGCTTTTCTCCGTAAACCCAATAAAACCAGCTATTCCACACATATGTCCTCCGCAACTCTAATTTAATGATTGTTTATAAATCTCAATTAATTTTAGGTGGTACTTTAAGTCCTCTTTATCTTTAAGAATGTCTTGTGTTGGTTTGTTCAACGTATCATTAATTTTGTTCGTCAAGTCATTAATATCATTATCCTTAAACAAAACTGTGCCTTTTGGTCGAATACACACATCGGTTGCTATAGCCGGAATGCCTAAATCCATAGCTTCTTGCAATGCAACACCATATCCATCTACTTTGTTGGTCTTTAGTAAAAAAGAGCCGTTTTGTAAGTAATCTACAAGGTTTTTATCAAATATTATTTCTACATCGTTTTCAATAGAATACTCATTGATTAACTTTCTTAAATAATCTAAGTCTGAAATTCCCTCGCTTCCAATCATTAGAATCATTTTGAATTTGTCCTTATGGTTCTTTAAAAATTGAAATGCGAGCGGTATATTATAGGTCTCTTCCGAAAGCTTTTTAGTGAGTTTCCAAACACTAAAGAGAAAATAGGTGCGATTATCTTTTTCAATTATCTCGCATGAAATCGAAGAAGGAGGAACATATGCAGGCAAGAAAACAGAATTAATATTTTTTGATATAAAGAAGTCATCTAGGTTTTTTGAAACTGAAACAACTTGTAATTTTTGTGTATTTTTTAAGAGAAATAAAACTATTTTCTTTTTTATTGAACTATAAAATAAAACTCTTTCAGCATGAATGCTAAGGATTATTTTACGGCCATAAACAAAGGAAAATAAAAAGTAGAAAAAATACTCAAAGAAAAAGATTTGGTGAAAATGGAACAACTCATATTTCTTACTTAAAAATATTTTAGGGTACCAAAAAATACTTTTTTTAGTAGCGACTACGTTTTTCGTGTTTTTAAAACCAAAATTAAAAATCGTGTAATCGATATTCGCCTCATCTAAATAAGGAACCATTCTTTTTATATGAACAGAGACACCTCCTATAGGGGGTGGATAAGGGCCGTATATTGCAAGTTTTTTATTCACTTGATTTCGTTAATAGAAAGCAATAGAAAAATGATAAAAACATAATTCCTTCTGCTCTAAAAATTGTTTCAGTAATAGAAGTAATCAAAATAATCAAGAAAAATGATAAAAGGACAGTATCATTACGTCTTTTGCCCTGATAAAATAAAACCCCCAGCACAGAAAGATAAGAAGCTAATAAAAAGACCCCTCCCATTATAAGTAATTCGAGGTAAGTGTTGTGAGCATTGTATCTTTTCTTCAAAAAAACAGTGTGATTTTCAATTTTATACTTCTGCAGCAAAACATCACGAGACGATCCAGTACCATGACCAAATAAAGGGCTTTCTTTAATAATCTCTAATGCATCTTGCCATAATAATAGTCTTCCTTTTTCTTCTGGTGTATTTGTTCCAATAAATTTCTTGTCGTTAAATTTATAGTTATAATCAAACCCAACGGAATAAAGCAATCGTTCTTTAATGATTGGGATATTCCACATCACAGCCACCAAAAAGATTAGTCCTGATCCGTAAATCAACAATTTTCTAACTCTATCCTTTCCAGATTTTAAAGATATGTTTTTCAAAATGTAGATTCCCAACAATAATATTAAAAGTATATAGCCTATCCTGCTTCCATATAAAAGTATAGCGACAGTTTGTAACAGAGCGCTACCATACAATAACCAAGGTTTAATTATTATTCCCTTCTTTTTATAGAATATAAAGTTTAAAGACAATAAAGTAAACATAGAAAGATAGGTGGGGTGTTGCCTGAAAATTTCAAGAAAATCGTAGCGATAAAAATAATACCAATTAAAAATGCCCCCTCGACTCCAAAAACCAATTTGTCTAATCATTGCGTTAACAAAACAAACAATAAAAAACAATGATAGCGCGTGAACAAATATCCTAACTATACGATTTCGTTCATTTTGACCAAATGGTTTGATCGTTAAAAAAATAAGTGGGAATATAATAAACGCAAGAAACCGCATAATATCTTTTTGCCCTTGCTTAATATTTAGAGAATAGAAAATTTGAATTATTAAAAGTCCGAAAAACAGTAATAACAGGTGCAAGGAATTCCTTTTTAAGATAACTCCTAAATCCACATCTCTATAATTTGTAAGCCAAGCCACTAAAAAAAGCATTAGACCTATCGATCCTGTAGCTATTGAAAACACATAACCAATAGACGCAATTGCTGCGCCTAAAACCAAAATTTCTCTTTTGTAAAACTGCTTCATGAATCTCGATCTGTTAAAACTTTAAAATCATTCCTTTAACTCAGGAAGATCTTTAGCCTTATAATTCTTATTTATTAGTAGCAAAAAAATAAAATGAATTCCCGCAATACCACTTTCAAAAAAATGTCCCGCGGTTCCAATAATGATCAATAGACTGAATCCGAAAAATATCTTAAAATCTCTCTTAAAAGGTATTAGATTAAATAATTTAAAGAAAAAATAACTATAGAATGCCGCGCCAAATAAGCCGAAGAATAGAAGCAAGTCGAAAAATCCCATTTCAATATAGTGGGCAACTACATCCTGACCACCAAAAAAGATGTTTGGCAAGGACCAGTGCTCAAGGATTAATGGCGATAATTTTTCCTTTATGTACGCATCTCTACCAGACAATAGTGCGTGTAAAAGTCCTCCTTTGTTCAACTCGTACATAAATACCTGGTAGGAGTTAATGAATATATCGTTAATTGCTGTGCTAAAAATTAAATATCCCATTACAAAAATAGAAATTCCAAAAGCCAGAATTCTTTTCAACGGAACCCTTTTTATGAGATGAAAAAAGAATAATAATATTACAAAAACATATACTGCCTTAGTGGCGACAATTAATGAAGGAAGCAAAACTATCCAAAAAAACTTTTCTTTAATCCCTAAATAAAACCTTCGATAATAGACTGTTGTAATAGCAAAAATAAAGATAAATGAAGCTTCATTTTGAGCAAAAATCAAACCATCATATCCAAATCGATGAATCCCCCTGTATGTTTTAAAATACGTAATACTTAGAATAGCCCCCAGCACAATAAGTATACTATTTAATGAGATAATTATTTTGTAATACTTAAGTAACTTGTCAGGATATTCCTTATACGACATAATATCTAACGCCAGCAGATAAAAAATAAAAGGAAACAAATATTTAAAAAGCGTACTGAAGTTTTCAGCGAAGTCAAGTTCCTTGAAACTAAGACTTAGGAAAAACTGACCTATAAGAAAAGACACAAGTAATAAAAAAATTGCAAAAATAATTGTGGCCTTTGCTTTTCTTAAAGTTACTATTGCGTAAAGCAAAATCACTATTTCAAAAAACCCTTTTAAAATAGCACTATACGGGGTATACCCGGCTCCACTACGATACACCATTTTTCCCACTCCATCAGAAAAATAAAAAAGAACGAAAGCAATCGTTAAAAGACTTATCGAAACTTTAAAGAGACCATTCTGATTTATTACAATTCTCTTCATTTTCCTAATTGAGTTAATAGTTTTTTTGCTTCAGCAAAACTAAACCAAGAATAGACTCCAACTTTTTTATACACGAAAAAACTACCAATAACCGTCCATAAACTTAAGGCTAAAAAACTTGCAAAGGCAATCCCTTCAATTCCCCAGAAATTTACAAATAAAAATGCTAGTGACAATTTTAAAACAAAGGTCCATACAAGTATCTTTTGAAATAATTTCTGATGGTTTGTCATTTGTAAAAGTAAACTTACAGGACCAAAAATTCCATTTATGAGTTGTCCACTAGCCAAAAGTAATAAGACCTTCCAACCAGGTCTAAATTCATCTCCAAAGAAACCTAATAATTGATCATGGAAAAAAATTATAGTACAAAAGGGTATAAGGAGCATGGGCAATACAAGTGCAAAATTCTCAGTTAGAACTTTTTGAAGTTTCTTAATATTTCCCTGAACATGAATTTCTGAAATTCTAGGTGCGAGAAATGCATTAAACGCCGTAAACCCAAAAGAAACTAGAGTGGCTAATTTTAAGGCGATACTATAAATTCCGGCGTCCTCTTCATTTAAGAAAAAATCAATTAAAATAAAATCAACCCAAACTAGTGTTATGATAAGTACCGATGCGAAAAAAAAGTCTTTAGATATTTTAATTATAGATAGTATGGAGTCTGATTTTACATCTATTTTATTCTCTCCTGCCTTGAGTTTATCTAATTTATTTTTTAAAACAAAAAAGGAAAAAGCACCATTCAAAATAAGGCTGATTACATATGGAAAAATCACTGCATTCTTACTTCCCTCTTCACTTAGGATTGGAAGTAGGAACAGTACAATAGTAATAAAGTACTTAGAAAACTGAGTGAAAAAACTAAACCACTCAGCCATTTTTAAACCTCTAAAAACAGCACTATTTATATCGATAAAAACGTTGACCATGATTCCTATGGCTCCAAGAAGAAACAATAGCTCGTCAAACTGTACATATAAAATTATTCCCGCCAGAAGAATAAGTCCTGAGGCTGGTGCAACATAAGCTTTTAGAATTTTTTTATACAAATACTGCACTTCTTTAAAGCGAGATTCAACCATTAAAACTGAGACTCTTTTTACTAGAAAAAAATCAAGCCCCAAATAAAAAAAAGTGCTTAAAATAACTGTGTAAGTCATAAAAAGAGCAAAAACACCGTTTCCTTCTGCCCCAAATTTTCTGGCAATCAAAAAAGATAATCCATAGCTCGATAATGCGCCTAGAATTTTAATCAAAGTAGATGCAAACCCCTTATTTAATATACTATCCTTGTTACTTAGTAGTTTTTTAAGATTCATTATTCAACGATTGGCTAAAATCCAATATTTAACGTTTAATTAATTAAAAATCACATTATTAATCAGTAACGACTCACCTTTAATTCCCTTTTCACCTTGTTTGTATAGGAAAATTCGAACCTCCTTTATATGCTCAATATTAGAGGTTATTTTACAAGTAATTATACTTTGATTATCCATGAGAGGAGTGGCGCCTCTTTCGAATTTCCATTTTCTCGATTTACTCTTTTCACTTAACAAGTTTTGCTCATTGTCTCTTGGGTGTATTTGAAACTCAAAGGCAAACCCCTTATTGCCTTTTTTCGATTTCTTTGATACGTCTAAATTAAGTGTAATTACAAATTCATTTCCTGATTTAACGATTGATAATTGACTCGATTCTATTTCATTTAAAAATATAAAATCATCATCCAGAGAATAAGTTCCATCTCCAGTATTATAATACTGATTCATAAATCCATCATACGCTAACTTAGATTGTTGCCAAGCCTCATCTAGGTTTCTTTTAGGTAGATCATAGTTCTTATTAATGTAACCTCCTAGAAACTTGGAAACTTTGGTGCCACCATATAAATTGAGGTGATTGGAGTCCTTAAAATCGTCTGTCGTCAAATTAAAGTCAGCGTAATGATCATTAAGGTTCAAATAGTTAACCTCTAATGAGTCACAAACGCTTCTTAGTTCATCGAAAAAGAAGTAATTAGAATATTTGGCCCGTAAATCAGGAGATGTAACCACCAGCACATCTATTCCCGCATTTTTGGCAACATTAATAACTGAAGCAATCTCATTTTTTGTTTTACCCTTAATTCTCACTACCGAGCTATCCTTGGTAATATTCTTATCCCTAAAATTTAGGTAATTAGTCTTGACTTCTTCGGTTATAACCGTTAACGCACCCAAGTAACCGCTATTAAAAAATACATTATTATCGTCCAAAACTCGTCTTTTCGACAAGTTGGTAAAGCTAACGCCACTCCAGCTTGCATGATTTCTTACGAGTGGAGAATAAACCCCAATAAATTCATCATTTGAAAATAATTTTCTCGTTTTAGTAAATTTCATTGGTGATAAGTTCGAAACGAAATCCAACGCCCTTAATTGATGTCCCTTCACTTCCTCAGTATACTTCACAAATAAAGACCCTATATACGCCTCAATCACTATTAATTTTGGGTTAGTATATTTAAAGGCTTCCGTTAGCAATAAATCCGTTAAAGACATTAGAAGCGAGTCTGATCCCAAATTAAAGCTTATGGTATTGCATTGATCATTTATTATAATTGGATTATACGCAGTATAAGCATGGGAACTACCCATGAAGATAACATCGATATTAGTTTTATCTGCTAGTTCCACAAAATCCTCAGTAGTATTTATATAATAATGATTTGATGAAAAGGCTTTATCCAGATATAAATACCCTACTACCAGAAACAACGAAAATCCAAAAACTGCTCTTTTCTTCATAGTCCAATCAAAATTGAAAATAAATAAACTCCGAGACGCTATTATCCCCGTAAATACCAAAAACTACTATTGAATAAACTATTACTGTGTAGGTCATCAACCTTAAAGTTAACGGAATAGAATTTAGTAATTTTAAAGCTCCATATTTTCTGTGAATTAAGTCAAAACCCAAAAGCAGAACAATTAAGATTAATGATAAATAAAACTCGCTCTTTGTTAACCCTAATTCAATAATACTTCTCCCTCCATCAAAATTTATAAGGTTCTGTACAATATATAAAGAATCCGAAAAGCTATTGGCTCTAAAAAATATCCAAGCAAAACAGACAATAGTAAAGGTCAGAAGTGTAAAAAATCCAGCCGAGAATAATTTATTCCGGCTATAAACCAAGTTATGATTTCCAAAGGCCTTTTCTAATACGATAATTGCTCCATGAATTGCACCCCAAATAATAAATGTTACTGCCGCTCCATGCCATAACCCACTAACGGCGAAGACGATGAATAAGTTTAAATAAACTCTAAACTCACCTTTTCGACTTCCTCCTAATGGAATATATACATAATCTCTAAACCAAGTAGATAATGAGATATGCCATCTTCGCCAGAAATCAGTGATACTTCTTGCAAAATATGGCGTATCAAAATTCTTCATTAAATCAAACCCCATCGTTCTAGCTATTCCAATAGCGATATCCGAATATCCGGAAAAATCACAATAAATTTGAAATGCAAAAAAGATAGTCGCAATTATGTATTCTGGTCCATTATACTCAGCGGGGTTATTATATACTTGGTTAACAACAATTGCTAATCTATCCGCAATAACCATTTTCTTAAACAAACCAAAAGCCAGCAATAGTATTCCACTTTTAAACAGCTTATAATCAAATGAGTACGTTTTAAAAAATTGTGGCAGCAGATGAGACGCTCTTTCAATAGGTCCCGCAACCAACTGAGGGAAAAACGCAACAAACGAAAAGAAAGCGAGCCAATTCTTGGTTGGTTCTAATCGTCCCCGATAAATATCGATGGTATAACTAAGGGTTTGAAATGTGTAAAAACTAATTCCAACCGGTAAAATTATATTCAACGAAAAGGAATCAAACTCAGCTCCAAATAGTTTGAAAGAATTTATAAAAGAATCAATAAAGAAATTTGAATATTTAAAATAAACCAGCAGCCCTAAATTGGTTAAAAGGCTGGTAATCAAATATCGTTTTTTAATACGTTTCGAATCACTGTTCTTAATTTTTTGACCAATTATAAAATCAACTATAGAGCTGAAAACAATTAAAATCAAAAAACGCCAATCCCACCAAGCATAAAAAACGTAGCTACCAACTAAAATAAGTATGTTTCTTAGCGTTAACTTTTTAGCAACAAGCCAATAAAGAATGAAGAAAATTGGAAAAAATAGTGCAAAATCTAAAGAGTTAAACAACATATGTTTTCAATTTTCATCCAAGATCAAATTAGTTTGACCCTTTTAAATGTCCTTCCAGGCCAACAAAATCAATAATCTGCTTGCTAGGGTCGATGTTTAATTCTTTGAACTCGTTATGAGCTACAAGAAAAACGATAATGTCTGCTTTATCTAAAGCCTCGTTAACAGCTGTTAATTTATACTTTCCGTCAATGTTAAGGTTCGGTTCAACCCTCAACACTGAAAAACCATCACTGCTAATTTTTTCAGCAACCGTAAGTGCAGGTGATTCTCTAAGGTCGTCGATATTTGGTTTAAAAGCAAGTCCCATACAAGCAATCACAGCATCTCGGTTATTTTCAATTTTAAACTCTAACGCGCAATTCTTAACTTTTTCGATTGCCCATTCGGTTTTGTAATTATTAATCTCTCTAGAAGTCCTTATAATCCTAGCCTCTCTAGGAAATTCCGAAACAATAAACCAAGGGTCCACCGCAATACAATGGCCTCCTACACCCGTCCCTGGTTGTAATATATTAACTCTAGGGTGTTTATTGGCCAAATGGATTAGTTCCCATACATTAATGTCTGCTTTATCACAAATCATGGACAATTCGTTAGCAAATGCGATTTGTACATCTCTAGAAGAATTTTCCACCAGCTTACACATTTCTGCAGTACGGGAGTTAGTTTTATGTAATTCACCTTTTACAAAATATTTATAGAAAGCCACTGCCTTTTCTGTAGAAGCTTTATCTAATCCTCCAATAGCTCTATCATTATGTTCCAATTCATAAATGATATTACCTGGCAGAACTCGCTCAGGGCAATAGGCAATATATATATGACCTTCTAATTCTGGGCGTTCTCTAAAGATCAACTTTTGCATTTCTCTTGTCGTTCCAACTGGACTGGTAGACTCTAATATAACCAAAGCTCCAGGCCTCAATGTTGGAATAATATTTTGGGTCGCAGACATAACAAATGTTAAGTCCGGAATATTATTTTCTTTAAAAGGCGTAGGAACAGCAATCAAATATACATCTGCGACTACTGAAGCGTCTGTTGCTTTTAAATATCCATTCTTTACAACATGATGAACCAGTCCATCAAGATCCGGCTCCACTATATGAATCCTGCCTTTATTGATAGTTTCAACAACATTCTTGCTAATATCAACTCCTGTTACTTGCATGCCTCTACTAGCTATCAAGGCAGCCGTTGGCAGACCTATATAGCCCAACCCCATCATCACAACACTAGGTTTTTTTTCCATATTATAAATTTGTTATAAACTCCACAATTCTTTCCGAAGCCTTTCCATCCCCATAAGGATTATGAAGCAATGACATTGAGTTGTAATACTCTTTGTCTTTCAATAGCTTTTGCGCTTCCCCTACAATTTTCTCAGTATTGGTGCCAACCAAAAGAACCGTGCCTTCTTCCACAGCTTCAGGTCTTTCAGTAGTACTTCTAGTTACTAATACCGGTTTTCCCAAACTAGGAGCCTCTTCCTGAATACCACCACTATCTGTAATTATGAGGTATGATTTCTCCATTAGCCAAATAAAGGAGGCATACGCCAAGGGCTTGACAAGAAAAATATTAGCGATTCCAGATAATAACTCATAAACTGGTCCTTCAACTTTAGGGTTTAAATGAACTGGATATATTATTTGAACATCTTCATTATGCTGGGCAATCGTCTTTAACGCCCTACAAATACTGAGCAAGCCATCTCCATGATTTTCTCTTCGATGTCCGGTCACTAAAATAATTCTCTTGTCGAAATCAAGAGTCTTTACAAGTTTATCAATTTCAGGGTCGGAAAATCCTTCAGAATTCACTTTTTGTATGCCAAATAAAAGAGCATCAATCACAGTATTACCCGTCACTAAGATAGTGTCTTCTTTCGTATTCTCTTTTAATAAATTTGTCTGTGACAACTTTGTTGGTGCAAAATGATAGTCTGCAATTTTTCCGGTCAACTGTCTGTTAAATTCCTCTGGAAAAGGGTATTGACGATCAAATGTTCTTAAACCAGCTTCCACATGACACACTTTAGCTCCACTATAAAAAGCGGCAATACCTACTGCCATAGATGTAGTTGTATCTCCGTGAACATAAACATAATCTGGTTGTACCTCCTCTAGAACTGGTCTCATTCCATCAATAATACTCCCAGTAAGATTGTGCAAATTTTGATTCGGTTTCATTAAATTCAAATCGAAATCTGGATCAATTTCAAAAAATTCTAGCACCTGATCCAACATCTCTCTATGTTGGGCAGTAACACATATCTTTGTTTCGAAAGAACTATTCTTTAAAAACGCCTTTACCAGTGGGGCCATTTTAATAGCTTCTGGCCTAGTTCCAAATACAATTAGATTGCTCCGCATAAAATTATTTAGAAAATGTTTTTCTGATTATTATTTTCGTTCAAGCTTTAAAAAAGAGTTTTCGGGAAACCTTTCTTTTTAATCTTCCGTTTTATTCTCCATTTCCTTTAAATAAAAGTAGCTGTTCTTTAAAAAGGTCAAAAACAAAAATGCGAAAACCAAAAGCAGTGGATATAAAATTGGTTTTTTTCCTAAAAGTCCTTTATTCACCTCAATCAAATGTGGTTCATTAATTAAAACAACAATATCCTTAGAGAATATTAATACATTTCGCAATTTTGCAATCTGTTGTTGCATAACCACCTTGGAGGTGAAAACTTCTGAAATATTATAATTCTTATCCACAACAAATAATTGATTAGATGGAGATTTTAACGATTCTCCGGATCTAAAGGTCTCAATTACATCATCAATTTGTTTAATAATTTTTTCATTATCAGCAATTTTATTTTTGAGATTCTCAACGGTAGCCGTTCTTATTTCACCCAAAATCTTATTTGAGTTAATATATTGGATAATTTTTTCAATAGTCTCTTTTGTTCCGTAATGTGATAACTTAAGCTCGAGGGTGTGAAACTTATATTCCCTTGTAAAAGCGTCAGACAATTGAAGGTCTTCATCACTTAAATCAAAATTTTTCAAAAGGGCAATAAGACTCTGGTTGTTCTTTTCACCCTCTGCAATATCCTTCATGCTAACGTTAGGGATAAGCTCCAACTTTTTGACCTCCAAAGAATCTGTTCGAAAACCAGCATTTTTAAGAAATATAGTGTCTCCTACCATAAATTTATTATTCAATAAATCGATTTCATCATATACGTATTTTACCGCATCAAAATTTATTCTAATAAGCGCCTTTGCTTCTTTATTAGGCTTTGTTTTGGATCCAGAGTAAATCCCATATCCAACCCCTAGAACAATCAAAATAGAAACCACAATCCAATTCTTAAAAAGAAATCTAATCGTTCTAAAAACTTGAATTGCCAATTTCTTAAATGCACCTTTGAAAATGTCTATAACTGCTCCTAAGTCTATTTCATCATTATTATTCTGTGCCATATGTATAAATTTATGTGTTAGTCGTTGTTTTTTCTATGAGTAACTTTAGACTAGTTTCCCAACCAATCATTCTTATCTCTAATATCCTGTTTATTCTGGATTTATCTAAAACGCTGTATTTTGGCCTTGCCGCAAAAGTACGGTAATGATCGGTTTTAGCAAGATTTGTTGGTGTCAAATGGCCCGAAAAGGTTAAAATTGCTTTAGCAAAGTCATACCAAGTCGCCTCACCTTCGTTGCTATAATGATATAGACCATAGGCTTCGGATTTAGAATCAATAACCTCTAGTATTGCCTTTGCCAAATCATTTGCATTTGTGGGTGTTCCAACCTGTTCTGTTGTAATGGTAAGTGGCTTCCCCTCTTTACCATACTTCAAGATGGTGTTTAGAAAATTATGCCCATATTGCGAATACAACCAAGAAGTCCTGAAGATAAAGTGCTTACGACAAATATCTTCAATGTATTGTTCCCCTTTTAACTTTGAATCACCATATACATTAATTGGGTTTGTAGCATCAGATTCAACATATGGTCGATTTTGTTCGCCATCAAAAACATAGTCGGTAGAAATATGCAGTAATATTACATCATTGATTTCACATGCTTCGGAAAGATTTTTCACAGCATTCGCGTTAATGCTAAATGCAGCATCTGGTTCACTTTCAGCTTTTTCAACATTTGTATATGCTGCTGTATTGATACAATAATCGAAAGAATGATTCCTAAAAAATTCTGAAATCACTTCCTTTTTTTCAATATCAAGATCCTTTCTCGCAGTGAACAGTACATCAAATTCCGGGTAATCCAGCACCCCATCCTTAAGACATTTTCCTAACTGTCCATTTGCTCCTGTAACTAATATTTTTATCATGAGGTGACCTCCTTAAAAGTAGGAAGTTGTATGTCTTTTTCAGAAACTATAAAATCCTTTGGGGAAAGATGCCAATCTAATAATAAGGTTGCGTCATTATAGATGATTCCACCTTCAGAAGGGCCATCATAAAAATTATCGCATTTATAAGCGAAAATCGAAGTTTCAGACAAAGTGATAAAACCATGTGCAAATCCTTTAGGTACAAATAGTTGTTTATGTTCAATAGTATCCAAAATGATTGAAAAGCTTTTTCCGAATGATTCAGACTCTTTGCGTAAATCTACCACGATGTCCAAGACTTTTCCCTGGACAACCTGAACCAACTTAGCTTGTGCCATTTTTCCTGTTTGAAAATGAAGCCCACGTAAAACGCCATAACTTGATTTAGACTGATTGTCCTGGACAAAATCTATAGTAAGCCCTGTTACTTCACGAAATAAATTCGCATTATAGGTTTCATAAAAAAACCCGCGTTCGTCCTTAAAAACTCTAGGCTCCAAAACGAAGCAATCTCTTAAAGGGGTTTGTTCAATTTTCAAATCTTAATCTAGTTGTACTAAATGCTTTCCATAACCACTCTTAAGTAGTGGTTCTGCTAATGCAGTTAGCTGTTTCTTATCAATAAATCCCATATCGTAGGCAGCTTCTTCTATAGCACCAATTTTTAGACCTTGGCGTTCCTCAATTACCTGTACAAATTGTGCCGCTTGCATCAAGGATTCGAAAGTTCCTGTGTCTAGCCAAGCTGTTCCCTTATCCAAAATACTAACATTTAATTTACCTTGTTGCAAATAAACGTTGTTCACATCTGTTATCTCTAGCTCACCTCGAGTACTGGGTTTTATATTCGCTGCAATTTCCACCACACTATTATCATAAAAGTAAATCCCAGGAACAGCATAATTAGATTTTGGATTAACAGGTTTTTCTTCAATAGAAAGAGCCTTACCGTCCTTATCAAAATCAACCACGCCATACCGTTCAGGATCGTGAACATGATAGGCGTAAATTACACCTCCATCTGGATTATTATTTGATTGCAACAACTCTTTCAAACCAGATCCGTAAAAAATATTATCTCCTAAAACCAAGGCCACTTTATCTTTTCCAATAAAATCTTTTCCAATTATAAAGGCTTCCGCGAGCCCGTTAGGGTCCGCCTGCTCAGCATAGGAAAAACTACAGCCTAACTTTTTTCCATCGCCCAGCAGTTTCTTAAATAGTGGTAGATCTTGCGGAGTTGAAATAATCAATATTTCGTTTATACCTGCATACATTAGGGTGGATAAAGGATAATAAATCATTGGCTTGTCATAAACTGGCATCAACTGTTTGCTAACCGCTAATGTAAGTGGATGTAATCGCGTGCCAGAGCCTCCTGCTAATATAATTCCCTTCATAGTAGTCTGTCTGTATTATTTAAATACCATTTTATGGTCTTCTTAATGCCACTTTCAAAATTCTCGTCGGCCTTCCATTTTAGATCTCCTTCGATCTTGCTGGCATCAATTGCATACCTAAAATCATGACCTGGTCGATCCGTAACAAAGGCAATTTGATCGCGGTATGAAATATCTTTAGCTTTTAATTCATCCAATAAATCACAAATAGTATGAGCAATATATAAGTTCTCGCGTTCGTTTCGTCCGCCAATGTTATACGTTTCTCCAAGTTTGCCAGTTTCCAAAGCCAATTTTATGCCAGTACAATGGTCCTTCACATATAACCAATCCCTAATATTCTTACCATCACCATAAATAGGGATGGGTTCGCCAGAAATTGCTTTTCTTATAATAGTTGGGATTAGCTTTTCTTTATGTTGATTAGGTCCGTAATTGTTAGAACAGTTAGTAGTAACCACTGGCATTCCGTAGGTGTGAAAATAACTGCGCACAATAAAATCTGAAGACGCCTTGGAAGCGCTATAAGGACTATTAGGTGCATAAGGGGTAATTTCAACAAAAAGACCCGTCTCACCAAGGGTGCCGTATACCTCATCTGTAGAAATATGCAAAAACCTTGCATCACTAAACTCCGACTTTAACATATTAGGGCCTTGCATCCATAATTGATATGCCGCATGAAGTAAATTAAAAGTTCCTACGATATTGGTTTGGATAAAAGCGCCCGGTCCAGTGATGGAATTATCTACGTGAGATTCTGCGGCAAAATGAACCACCTTGTTAAATTTATGCTCCTGAAAAAGGTTTCGGACAAGTTCTTCATCACAAATATCTCCCTTGATAAACGTATAGTTTGAGTGGCCTGAAATCTCCTTTAAATTTCTGACATCTCCAGCATAGGTAAGTTTATCCAAGACAAAAATTTCGTCGTTTGTGTCTTCCAAAATGTAGTGAACATAATTGGAGCCAATAAAGCCTGCACCCCCTGTTATTAACACTTTATTGTCTTTCAAAATATTTTTTTAGATTAGTCTAAAATTAATTCTAACATCTTTTCCGTAATTACATACGTAGGTTTAACCCCGCTCGTTCCTAGACCTCCGGATGCCAATGTGCTTCCAGTTTCTAGTGGATTATCTGATGCATAATAGGCATACATCACTTTAACTTTGGAGCGAATACTTCCTCTAATTTTTGAAGCCGCCTGTATAGCTTTTTGATAATGGGCGCCCTCCATTTCGAGTCCAATTACGTTCCAGCTAGATTCATGGAAAAAACTCAAAACATCACGATTTTGTAATGACGTTCCCAGAACAGTTATCATCGTTCCTGTGCAAACGTCCACATCATCATCAATAAAATCTGCCTTTTTAAGTCTGTTCTTAAAAGGGTAATTATCTGCTGTTCCCTCAAAAACGTGCGCAGAGGGTATCATAATATCACCTTTGCCTCCTTCTAGGATTCCCGCTTTCCCCATAATAGAAACCGACGCTACATTTAGAAAATGTGTTGTGTTATTACTCTTATATGGCTTCAATAACTCATCCATAGTCTCATAGGCCTGTTCACCAAAGGCATAATCCATAACAATAATTACGGGTTTTTCTTTTAATGTAACATCTTCATTATCATTATTATAAGCCTTTTCATCTAATTTATCGGTGTCAAATATCTGGACATTAATGTTAGTTCCACTCGCATCATCTATATAAGTCATTCCATTTTTTAAGGCTGCTTTGACAACTTTATCTCGTTGTTTACCACTCGTTGATTGGCTTAACAATTCATAAAGTGCCATTTTATCACCATTCTTGATTTCAGAGGCCAAGGCTTTATCTGCAAATAAAGTATTCATAACACTATGCATGTTAGCACTAATAATATGCAGCGGTCTTTCTAAAAGCCCCTTTTCTTCAAGGGTCCTTTTAATCTTTAGCGCCCATCTTTCCCCATGAATATGATGTCCTAGGCGCTCTCTAAGTACTGGGCTAAATGTGATTATTCGTTTGTCATTGGTAACAACTTCTTGAATCGCCCCTTTTCCTAAATAATAGATAATATTCAAAAACCGATGCTCATTTTTACTGTCGGCAAACATTCCATAAACCTCACTTACCTCTTCAAAGGTTCGGCCAAGAAAATTGGCGGTATGAGTAAGTGCAATTTCTTTCTCTTGTTGGGAGAGTTTTCCTTTCTTTAATACCGCTTCCTCCAGCTTTTGCCAATCCCGGATGACACCGCCTTTATCATCAATCATCACCTGCTTCATTATTTTGTGGGACTCTATATATAAGAAAGTGAGGTGTGTTAGTATATCATAAATTTCTGAACGTCCCCGAGTAATCTCAATGTTCATTTGTTCCTCATCAATTCTGTAGCAATTACGTCGACGTTTCGCAGGTATAATCGGTTCAAAATGAGAGTTTTTATAGCCTTCATCGCTCGTAAGGTTAATAAACTTACATTCTTCAATTCCCACCGGAAGACGATCAATAACATAAAGCAGTCCTTGCAACTCTATTTTTTCTTCCGCAATCGACCCATAAATTTCTGGTCTTAAAATCAGTAGGGATTCCCTAAGAGTTTCACCAGACACCCCCATTGGTTTATAAAAACCTCTGTTAAAGAGGTGTCTCATAGTAACGTAAAGTCGTTCTATAGCTCCTGTACTCTCCTGTGCTCTTGTTCTAGTATGTGATTTTAATGGACTCATCGGCTACAAAGATAGTACTATTTTAGGCTTGCAGTTTTATAAGTGCGTCCGCAATTTTTCGATCATTTGCCAATCTAGGCACCTTATTCTGTCCTCCCAATCTTCCTTGAGATTTCATGTACCGTTGAAAACTACCTCTTGACAGGGTCGTGATTTTTAAAGGTTGAAGAACTTTTCCTTCAATTAAATCCTTGTAGTAACTATTCTGTTCTTGCATTAAAAAATCCAGTATCTCTGCAATCTGCAGAAGATCCGTAGGCTCGCTTTCAAATTCAATCATCCATTCATGATATGGCAGTTCTTCTTTCTTGGGAAGGGTTAGGGGCGCCACGGTGAATTCAGAAATAGAAAATTGATGTTGTTGCATTGCCTCCTGCATTGCTTGTTCTACTTCTTTTCCTATCACGTGTTCTCCAAAAGCAGAAATAAAATGCTTAATTCTTCCCGAAACTATCAAACGATATGGCCTCACGGATGTAAACTCAACCGTGTCTCCCAAGTTATACCCCCACAATCCCGCATTCGTAGAAATAATCATTACATAATTGACGCCAACTTTTACATCTCCTATGGTAAGTCGCTTCGGGCTTTCATCAAAAACAGCGGCCACCTCAATAAATTCATAAAAAATACCACTATCCAACTGCAGCAACATTCCTTTTAGATTCTGTTTATCTTGAAAAGCGAAAAAGCCCTCACTTGCAGGGTATAACTCAATGCTATCCACTTTTCGACCAATTAATGCCTCAAACTTCGCTCTATATGGCTCATAGTTAACTCCGCCATAGATAAACAGATTAAAGTTTTTAAATAAATCTCCCACATTTTTCTCAGTCACATTCCTTAGACGTTCAAAATACATTTGTACCCAAGAAGGAATTCCGCTAATAACAGTCATATTCTCAGTTTTGGTTTCTTCGACAATGGCATTGACCTTCGTTTCCCAATCCGAAATACAATTCGTTTCCCAACTTGGAAGTCGATTTTTCTGAAGATATGAAGGAACAAAATGTGCAACAATTCCTGAGAGACGTCCAATTCCAATTCCATTTTCTTTAGTCATTTCTGGACTTCCTTGTAAAAAAATCATCTTGCCGTTAACAAAATCAGCATTTCCCGTTTCATGTATATAGCAGAGTATCGCATTTCGCGCGGCTTCAATATGCGAAGGCATAGAGGCCTTAGTTAAAGGAATGTATTTGGCTCCAGAAGTAGTTCCAGAAGTCTTTGCAAAGTATAGTGGTTTTCCTGGCCAAAGGACATCATCTTCTCCAGCAACAACCTTGTCCACATAGCTTCTCAGAGCTTCATAGTCCCTTATTGGCACACTCGAAACAAAAGACTTATGGGAATCAATTTCACTAAAATTATGATCCCTTCCAAAGATTGTGTCCTTTGCATTATAAATTAAATCTTTAAAAACCTCTTGCTGAACGGTAACTGGATCTGAAGCCCATTTCTCGATACGTTTTACAATTATTCTAGCAAAAATTTTAGCGCCTATGGATTTTATTGACATATAGTTCTATTCGAAATCAATGAAATTAGTGGGGTTTATAGGAAATCCATCACTCCACAATTCAAAATGTAGGTGCGGTCCAGTTGTTAATTCCCCTGTATTTCCAACCGTTGCAATCACTTCTCCCTCTTTTACTAACTCTCCCTGCTCCTTACTAAGGGATGCATTGTGTTTATAAACAGTTATAAGGTTGTTCTTGTGCTCTAAAATAATTACATAACCTGTTGCCGCCGTCCACTCAGCAAAAATAACAGTCCCATCTGTCGCCGCCTTTACTGGAGAATCTTTGACGGTTACAACATCGACGGCAAAATGTTTCTTCTTAGGGTCATACCCTTCAGAAATTGTACCCTTAACAGGAGCAAAAAGAATAAAGTTAATTTTAGCAGCATCACTCGTCAAAGGGTTGTATTTATCTTCTTGAGCGACTTTCTCTCTTAATAGAGAGTCTTGTTTAGAAGCAGCGAAACTCACTTCAAAACCATCAATTTGCGCCGCTTCTAGAATTGAATCTTTATTAAAATCTACCGTTTTTACATCTCCCGTGAGGACTTTCCGTATCGAAGCCAAATACTGCTCATTTATAGTTAGAGCCTGTTGTAATGAGTCCGTTTTAAAAGTTAAATCCGTTGCCCTCTGTTTCAATCTAGTAGATGAATAGCCTGGTATATACTCACGCAATGGTGTAAAAGCAATTAAAAAGGTGGTAAAAGCAATTAAAAACACGGTGAAAATACTGCTGAACACAAAAACATTAAGCCTATTAAGTTTAAAAGAAAATCGTTCCTCAAAGGTGTCTTCATTAAGAACTACTAGCCGGTATTTGTGCAGTAGTTTCTTTTTAATTTTTCTTGTTCTCTTTTCTTTATTGGCCATTTCGTGAGGTTACTTATTGCAAATATAAAATAAACTGGATGTCTCGTATGCTAAACTTAATTTGAAAACGCGCTATCTTAGTATTTCTTATTACCTTTGTCCTTTAAATTTTTGACTCATGAGCTTAGTAACAATACCATTAGTAATAGGTTGGCCGCAAATAGTTTTGATAGCTGTAGTTATCTTGTTATTGTTTGGTGGTAGAAAAATTCCAGAATTGATGCGCGGATTAGGAAGTGGTATCAAAGAATTCAAAGACGCTTCTAAAGAAGAAGGGGCAGATAAAAAACTGGACGAAAACAAGTAATCCTTTTGAACTTGGCTTATACATTATGGCTATTGTTCAATATAAAAAGCCCCTGCTATTCTAAGAACTAGCAGGGGCTTTTATACCGTAAGCGGTTTATTACTTTATAATTGCCGACTTCAAAATGGATTCAAGCTCAAACTGAAGATCCCTTTTTTCAACAGAAGGAGCATAGGTAAAACCTTCCAAAATTAAATAGCGATTGTTGGGTTCATCTCGCACAGCGTAATTCACGAAAGGCCCTGCTATATATTGATTCTTCACTTCCCATGTACCCTTTGTTTCATAGGCCGGTTTTCCATTAATCTCTGTGGTAAATAAAAATGGGGCGTAGGCTTCTTCAGTAATAAAACGACCATCGTCCTCCACAGGAAGGTGCTTCCCGCCAATAGAATCACGCATTTTAATAATATTCCCAACGGTTGTGCTATCCTTATTGATCATGTCAAGAGGCACTTGGTATATAATAATGTTCGTACTCCCAGATTTTAGTTCTTTTCGAATCCAATAAAACTCATCCGTTGACTTGGCAATATGGTACGCAGAAGGAATCTTTAAGGTCACTCCCATGACCTCATCTAATGAATCCAATTTCATAAGAGATATGGAGGTTCTACGCTGTCTTTCGGTGATTTCAGATATGTGAAACGCATTAATAATACGTGTTTGGTTTTCTGCAATTAATCTAACAAGATCCTCTTCAGTTTTAGCAATAACAAAAGCCAGTGTTTGAGGCTTGGAATACGCATTTTTTTTCAGTTCTACTTTTTCTTCGTCTCCTAAAGAAACATACAAAACCAATCGATACTTGCGTGCAAAACCGGTATAGGTCTCTGGCGGCATTTGATTCATAGAAAACAAAGGTTCGTCTTGAGGAAGCCCATCCGCTGGTGCAGCAAAATGTGTTCGTATTTCTTCGCCCACTCGACTATTCCATAGATCATTGGGTGTCACAACCTGGAGGGTATTAATGTTCCCAAGTGATTTTGGTAAATAAGAAGTGTCTTTTTTTCTGCTCTCGTTACATGAAAAAACAAATATGAGAGCTAGGCTTAGGTAGTATAATGACTTCATTAATTGAGATTAAATGGGAACTAACCCTTTAGAATTTTGAGTTTTGTTCCTGGTTTCAAATTATTGCCACTAATATCGTTCCATTTTTTGATTTTCTGAACGGTAACACCAGGAAAATTTTGAGATATACTCCAGAGAGAATCTCCATTTTTTACAGTATATACTCTTGTATTTTCATCAGCTCTAACAGCCGAATTAGAAGACTTTTTGGAAGAGTTTGATCGTGTACTTCGAGGATGTATAGTAAGTCGCTGCCCTATCCTAAGCTTGTTACTTCGAAGGCCATTCCATCTTTTGATTTGAGATACCGTGACGTCATGTCTACTCGCAATTTTTCCTAAATAGTCACCGCTTTTAACTCGATATCGTAGACCTCTGCTTTGTTCCATAAGCTCCGGCAATGGCTTTTCTCGCTTATTAAATTCGGCCTCGGCATATGCGTAAATAGCATCTTCATTGGCCACAAATTTTCCAACTACATCTATTGGCAAACGAAGCATATAATTTTCATCTTTCACAACTGGAATAATTCCAAGTTTATATGAAGGGTTTAAAAACTCCAGTTCTGCTAATTCCAAACCTGCAATTTGTGAAACTTGTTGTAATGAAATCCTTCTCTTCACACGTATCGTATCTGTTGCGATATAAGGAATTCTTGGTCCATTGCTTTCAAAACCGTGTTCTTCGGCATATTCAAAAATGTACATCGTTGCTAAAAATGCTGGTACATAACCAGCCGTTTCACGCGGTAAATTCGATCTAATATTCCAATAATTAGTCCGTCCTCCAGAGCGTCTAATGGCTTTGGAAACATTTCCAGGACCAGAATTATACGCGGCTAGAGCTAAATCCCAATCTCCAAGGCTTCCATGAAGACTCTTTAAATACTTACAAGCCGCTTCAGTTGCCATTAAAGGGTCTGAGCGTTCATCTACATAGGAGCTCACCTCAAGCCCAAACATCTTTCCCGTTGCATACATAAACTGCCAAAGCCCCGTAGCTCCCACCCTCGATCTTGCTCTAGGGTCAAGTGCAGATTCTACAATTGCCAAATATTTCATTTCCAATGGAAGATCGTACTTATCAAGTTCTTGTTCGAACATTGGGAAATAATAGTCACTTAAGGCCATTAACTTTGCCATCGTTCTTCTTCGATTCTTCAAATATCCCTTAATTACACTTTCTAAAGACGGATTGTATTCAACGTTAAAAGGGGTGCGAGCATCAAGCTCTTTAAGGCGTTGTTTTAATAATTCAGTGGACAATTCTTCATATTCAACCGGAACAAAATCCTGGTTTTTGATAAGCCCGTAAACCTCTTCAAACATTTCAGAGTTATACATTTCTCTTAACCAAAGACTGTCATACTTCCTTGCATGTGCTATATCCTTTAAAGCGAATACTGAAGTATCTTTAATTTTCGTCGCGACCGCTTTCGTTGAAAAGTCACTAGAAGATTGCTGAATGATTATGGAATCAACAACCTGAATTTGTGTTTTTTGAAGAGAATCTATGCGCATTATTGTCTGTTGTTCACCCGTATTTTCTTGTACAATTTTTTGCTTCTGCACAATGGGTTCATCTTGAGCATATAAACATCCACAGCATACCAGCAGTAAATAAGGGAGTTTTCTTAGATTCATAATTACAATAACGTAGGTAAGTTCGTAAAATTTTACTAAAAATAGCTAAATGAAACGAATGTGCAAATTTTACACAAAACTATCTGAAAATGAGTGTTTTAATAAATTTCAATCCAAAATTGCTTGAATTCCAGGAAGTGTTTTTCCTTCTAACATTTCGAGCATTGCTCCACCCCCAGTTGAAACATAACTTACTTTATCGGTAAAGTTAAATTGTTTTACGGCAGCGACTGAGTCACCTCCACCTACCAAAGAGAAGGTTCCAGCCTCAGTAGCTTCAGCAATAGCATTCCCTAAAGCAATCGTGCCCTCAGCGAATTTGGACAATTCAAACACTCCAACAGGGCCATTCCATAGAATGGTCTTAGAATTGAGAACAACATTCGAAAATTCTTCATTCGTTCTAGGACCAACATCAAGCCCCATCCAGCCATCTGAAATAGCATTTATTTCTTCTATTTTTGTATTGGCTTCTTCTGAAAAAGCATCTGCAACAATTGCATCTGTGGGTAAATGAACCGAAACACCTTTCTCTTTAGCCTGCTTCAGAATTTCAAGCGCCAGCTCCTGTTTGTCTTCTTCGACCAAAGAACTGCCAATTTTACCGCCTTGCGCCTTCACAAAGGTAAAGGCCATTCCGCCACCAATAATAAGATGATCAATTTTGTCCAAAATGTTCTCAATAATGGTGATTTTTGAAGAAACTTTAGCGCCTCCAATAATTGCTGCTACTGGCTTTACACTATTATTTAACACCTTATTTATATTTTCTATTTCTGAAGCCAAAAGCAATCCAAAACATTTGTTTTCGGGAAAAAAATCAGCAATTATTGCAGTAGAGGCGTGTACTCTATGCGCTGTTCCGAAGGCATCGTTTACGTATATATCACCCAGTTTCGAAAGCTGTTCCGCAAAATCACGGTCTCCCTTGGTTTCTTCTTCATAATAACGAAGATTTTCAAGTAATAGAATCTCTCCAGATCCACAACTACTTACCGTGTCTTCCGCAATTTGTCCAACACAATCTTCAACAAGACGAACATTTACACCAAGGACGTCACTCGTTTTCTTAACAATATGTTTTAACGAAAACCTCTCTTCCCTATTCTTAGGTCGTCCTAGATGAGACATTAAAACGCAGCTTCCTCCATCTTCAAGTATCTTAATAATTGTAGGCTTGGCAGCTTCTATTCTACTAGCATCGGTTACCTCAAAACTTTCATTCAACGGCACGTTAAAATCTACTCGGATTAGTGCTTTCTTTCCGTTAAAATTGAAGTCGGATAAAGTTTTCATAGGTGTGGTTTTCAGCTGCAAATATAGTTTTTTTTAGGCCACAAAATGCTTAGTTTTGTGGATGGATTTTTCCGAAGTAATTGGCCAAAAACATGTAAAGGCACACCTTTTAAAAACCATCGAAAATGGTCGTATTCCTCACGCCCAATTATTTGTAGGAGCAAACGGAAGTGGTCTTTTGCCTATGGCTATTGCTTATGTGAAGGAAATTCTATGCCAAGCTTATGAAAAAAATTCTCCAGAACATCAAATCTGCGCTAATAAAATAGGCAAACTTTCACATCCAGACTTACACTTTATCTATCCAGTAAATACTAATGACAGTGTTAAGAAAAACGCTGTAGCTGCCAACTTTACTGAGGAATGGCGAAAATTTGTTTTTGAAAGCCCCTATGGTTCTCTGTTTGATTGGTTACAGTCGCTTGGCATTGAAAATAAGCAAGGAAACATTAGTGTAAACGAAGCTCGGGATATGCTAAAAGCCTTATCCTTAAAGTCTTATGAGGGTGGTTATAAAGTAATGGTTATCTGGATGGCCGAAAAAATGAACACCGAATGTTCCAATAAAATCTTGAAGATTGTAGAGGAACCACCAGAAAAAACCTTGCTTTTGCTACTTACTGAAAATGAGGAACATATTATAACAACGATAAGAAGTCGCTGTCAAAAATTAGATTTTCCTTTATTATCTGAAGAAGATATTGCTACAGCTTTAATAGAAAAACAAGCTGTTCCAGAGCCAAAGGCTAAAAAAATAAGCAGGCAGGCAAATGGTGATTTCAACAAGGCTTTGCATATCTTAGAAAATGACAGTGACGATTTACTTTTCGAAGAATGGTTTGTTTCTTGGGTAAGAACTGCATTTAAGGCCAAAGGCAATAAAAGTGCAATTACTGAGCTATTAACTTGGAGTGATACCGTTGCCGGAAAGGGTCGAGAAGTTCAGAAAACATTTCTCTTTTATTGTAATGAGGTTTTTAGACAGGCACTACTAAAAAATTACAAGGCCGATAGTCTACTCTTTTTCGAGACTTCAGACCCAAAATTCTCAATCGAAAAGTTCGCGCCATTTATCCATCAAAACAATATTTTCGAAATTACCTCTGCCATTGAAGATGCAGCTTACCACATTGAACGAAACGGAAACGCCAAAATCATTTTTACAGATCTAAGTATTCAATTGACACGGCTGATTCATAAAAAAGAACTGGTATAGCCGTTATTTATCACAATAGTTATTGTGATAAATATTGTTTATCAAAAAAGAGTTCTAAATTAAGTCGTCTAAGCGCGTTTTTTTCTTTTTGCTTTACTCAACACCTGTTAGTAGAAAACAAACGAGTAAGGTGTCTCTAGCTGCTTAATTCTCCTTCTTGAAGCAATAAATGTGCGATGAAGATTCCCCTGACCTCAAAGCAGCGATGTTTGACCACAAACCAACAAATATTCCCTTGATTGAAAAGTTCTTTCCTCGTTTATATTTTTCAGAAAGTAAACTCACGTAAAAGGAATCAAAAATCATTGGGATTGTTTTTATGAGTTCCATTTCAGAAGAAAACAACACCTTCATAGATTCCCTTGAAAAATGCCAAAGGTGTCTCGGCACATCATAGGCCGCCCAATAGTTTTTATAATGACCAGCATCATAGGATCTAAAGTTAGGAACCGCAATTATTAAAACTCCGCCCGGTTTTACAAATGCTTCTATCTTAGAAATAGTGTTTTCCAAATCGGGAAGGTGCTCAAGTACATGCCACAGTGTAACCACATCAAAACTATTTCCCGAAAGTTCGTCAATGGATTCCTTTAATCTCACATCTTTCTCAACGGCAAAACTTCTCGCTCTTTCATTTGGCTCAATACCTTGAACTTTCCAATCGTATTCCTTCGCCAATTTTAAAAACTCGCCGGTTCCCGCTCCTATATCTAAAAGAGAACCCGTACCTTTATTTAAAGATGTTATCAAACGAAGTTTTTTTGAGAGTGAATATTTCTTCACCATTTGATATAAAGAAGCCATCAACCCTTTATGCTCATCTGTGTGAGAAATGTAGTTTTCGCTCTTGTAATATTTCGCTAATTCTTGCACTGCTGGTTGAGGAGAGGTTAGCAGCATCTCTCGCTTGGAATCATACAATAAGTCAAAAGACTCTCCGCTTACCAGAAAGTCTTTTATGGATAGTTCTATTTTATTCTGAATCTTTTCCAAAGAATTTAAATTTATCGTTCCACGTGGAACATAGGTTTTAACGCCCCATATATACTAGCAATACCGAGATATCATTTGGTGAAACACCACTAATTCTTGAGGCCTGAGAAATAGTTACAGGTTGAATAGCGGTTAGCTTTTCTCTAGCCTCATAAGACAAAGACTTTAGCTTAGTATAGTCAAAACCCTTAGGGATTTTCAATCCTTCCAAACGATTCAACTTGTCAGCATTATTTTTTTCCTTGTTTATATATCCAGCATATTTCACCTGAATCTCGGCCTGCTGTAATACATCAAAATCCAAGTCATTCTCAGCAACAAATTCCTCCACCGAACCTATCCTTCGCATATCATCCATAGTGATATTTGGTCTTGAAAAAACCTTAAACATCTTATCACTTTGACTCACTAATGCAGATTCTTTTGATTCCAATATTGGATTAATTACACCCGGAATGACACTCGTTTCTCTAAAAAACTTCACAAACGAATCCGACTTCTTCTGCTTAGTTTCCATTTTTCTCATACGATCATCGCTCGCCAAACCGATCTTATGCGACATTGGTGTAAGTCTAAAATCGGCATTATCTTGCCGCAATAAGGTTCTATATTCTGCCCTAGAAGTAAACATTCTATATGGCTCCTCCGTACCCTTTGTAATTAAGTCATCTATCAAAACTCCTATATACGCCTCGTTTCTTTGAATGATAAAAGGGTCCTTTTCTTCTACTTTCATGTGCGCATTTATACCCGCCATTAGTCCCTGAGATGCCGCCTCTTCGTAACCCGTTGTTCCATTTATCTGACCCGCGAAAAACAAGCCATCCACCAGTTTTGTTTCCAGCGTATGCTTTAATTGCGTTGGTGGAAAGTAATCGTATTCTATTGCATAACCCGGACGGAAAAACTTGACATTCTCAAAACCCGCTACTGCACGAAGCGCCTTAAACTGAACATCTTCCGGCAACGAGGTAGAAAAACCATTTACATAATACTCCACAGTATCCCAGCCCTCAGGCTCTATAAACATTTGATGGCGCTCTTTGTCAGCAAATCGATTTATCTTGTCTTCTATAGATGGGCAATACCTTGGCCCAATACTATCAATAGAACCATTAAACATTGGTGATCTATCAAACCCTTCCTTAAGCAGGTCATGAACCAAACCGCTGGTGTAAGTCATATGGCAAGGGCGCTGTGTTTTAAGCGTTTGGGTTACATCAGAAAAAGAAAACTTTTCTGGGTTCTCATCTCCAGGCTGCAAAAGCATTTTTGAAAAATCCAACGAACGCCCATCGACCCGAGGAGGAGTACCCGTTTTCATTCTTCCAGATTCAAACCCTAAATCAACCAACTCCTTAGTAATTCCCGTAGAGGCAGATTCACCCGCTCGACCACCCCCAAACTGCTTCTCACCAATATGAATAAGACCATTTAGAAAAGTGCCATTTGTCAAAACCACCGTCTTGGCCCGAACTTCAATACCAAGTGAAGTACGAACTCCAATTACTTTATCATCTTCGACTATAATACCCGAAACCATTTCCTGGTAAAAATCCAAGTTAGCCGTTTGCTCCAACATTAGCCTCCAAGTCTCGGAAAAACGCATACGATCACTCTGAACCCTTGGACTCCACATTGCGGGCCCTTTGGATTTATTAAGCATCTTAAACTGTATCGCAGTTTTGTCTGAAATAATTCCGCTATAACCTCCTAAAGCATCAATTTCACGAACTATCTGCCCCTTTGCAATTCCTCCCATAGCAGGGTTGCAGGACATCTGACCAATATTCTGAAGATTCATTGTAATTAGTAAGGTGCTCGATCCCATATTCGCGGCCGCAGCGGCCGCTTCCGAACCTGCATGACCCGCTCCAACTACAATAACATCGTATTCTTTTCCAAACATATCTAGAAATGTTCCACGTGGAACATTATAATTTAATTTTGCGGCTGCAAATATAAGTTAAATAACTTGAAATCAGGCGGTTATTGTCTAATAAATTGAAATTCAGGGTGCTAGACAAACAATCTTTGCTCTAAGGCCTCATCTTCCTTAGACCTCATTAATTTTATATCAGCTTGAGACTTGTCTTTGTATCCACAATAATGAAAGACTCCATGGATTATTACCCTGTGCAATTCATTGTCAAATTCTGTCTTAAAACTTTCAGCGTTATCAGCAACTCGATCTACCGAAATAAATATCTCTCCGTGAATCTGCTTTCCTAATGAATAATCAAAACTAATAATATCGGTTAGCGTGTCATGATTCAAAAACTCCAAATTTATACCATGAAGATAGTTATCATCGCAAAAAACATAGCTAATATCCCCTTCCGTAAACTCCTCCGAAGCAATTATAGACGAAATCCATTTAGAAACCTGGTCTTCTTTTTTTAATTTGAAATCTGTTTGACTAGAAAATTCAATCATCTTTATTCTTAAAATAGGTCTGTACTTTCTGCTTGTACACTTGTCGCAAAGGTAGCGCCTCCCTATTTAATATCTCCGTGGTGTTAAAGTATTTTTTTACATCTTCGGGGGACAGCTTAAGACTGTTCTCATAACCTTTCTTATTAGTTCTGGACTCCCTTTTCATTTCCTGTCCTTGTTCAAAATCCGCTTTATCCAACTTCAACAATTCATATTGTAAATTTAACATCTTCTCAAGTGTTCGTTGGTTAAAACCCTTGTCCAGCAATTGCTGTTCAATCCCCTCCATTTTTCGAAGTAAATCGCCTCCTTTACCCTTTAAACCTTCTTTACTAAGTCGGTCCTCCAATTGCTGTCGCAATTGCTGCTGTTGCTTATAGATTTCATAAAGCTTTCCATTCATATCTTCGTTGTCATCACCTTCTCCTTCCTTATCTCCTCCTTTTCCATTTCGTCCATTCTCACCACTCTGCCCTCCACTATCTCCCTCGCTCTCGCCATTTCCTTCACCTTCTCCGTTGCCCTTTCCCTTTCCCTTACCTTTCTCGCCTTCTTCCATTCCTTCTTTCATTTCTTCTGAAAGGCTCTTCTGCTTTTCTATTATATCTGGCAATTGAAACCCTTGTCCTCCACCTCCTTGCCCTTCACCCGGCTTTCCTTTCCCCTTTCCCGAGCCAGATCCAGACATCTGCATCTGCATATTATTGAGCAAGTCACTTAAAAGTATAGCTAGCTCATTGGCTCCCGTAACAACATATTGTTGACTTGAGATTCCTTGACGCACTTGATTTTCAGCAAGTCGTTCCATCGATTTATCCATACTATATTGCACCGCCGTAAGGGATTCATTTATCTTCGAGCCAATAAGCGGTTGTCGCAAGGAAAGTGCAAATAAGCTGTCATCCACATGCTGAAAATTTTGCTTTAGATCATTCTGAATGGTAAGCTTTTTACCAAAGATAGGATTCCTGTAATCTATATGCTTAAACTCCTCCATTAAACTCTCCTGCTCAAAGGAAAAAACAACTAAATTATCTAAAATCTGCCGAAGCATTTCAACATCCTCCTCGATCATTTCTCCTTGTCCACTTTGCATTTCAGCTTGCATCTTCTTTCCCATTTGCTTCATTTTCTTTCCAGCCTTTTTTTGACTTCCTTTGGCCCCTTCCTTATTCTCCTTGTCTAAATCGTCCGTCGCTTTCTGTTGCTCCTTTTCGACTTGCTTTTCATCATTCTTCTCGTTGGGGATTTTCATAGGTTTCTTTAAAGCCTTATTATCCTTTTCCAACGCCTCTTTTTCCTTTTGATATTCCTTGAACTTCTCATTGAGTTTTTCTTGCTCCTCCTTTGTGTTCTCTTCTTCAGGCTTACCTGCCAGTTTTTCCTGCTCTTCACCTAATTTATAAAGCTCCTCGGCCAGCTTCTCCGCCTTCTTGCTTACATAGTATCTTTTTGTTAGCTCAAGCAGCTGTTCTAAATTCTTTTCCTGGTTCTTATTTTGCTTAGAAAGCTTTTCAAGCTTCTCTCCCAACTCCTCTTTATCTATCTTCTCCTGAAGCTTCTCCAACTCCTCCAACAATTTTTCATTCTCCTTTAGCTGCTCTTCATTTTCCTCAAGACGCTCCTCAAGCTGTTCTTTGAATAGATCTTTCTCCTCATTCTCTGGCTGAAAATTCTCAAGGTTTTCCTTCAACTCCTTTGAGAAATTCTTCATCATCTCCTCTTGCTGTTTCTGCCTTTTGATAAAGTTTTCCAACTTCTTTTTATCGTTCCAATTCAGTTCGTTCTTTTCCTTCTGAGTTTTAGAAATTTCATCTAGTCTTTTCTCTTGATCCTTTAGGTTTTCCAAAGTTTTATCCAACCCTTTTATAGAGTTCTCTTGATTCTCGAGCTGTTCACTTTCCAATTCGTCTTGTGTAAGCTTTCTGAAAGAATATACCCCAGACTTACTTGACTTATACTTGTGAACAGCGTCATTATCAAATACCTCAAAATAGTATTCATACGCCACTCCTTCCACCAATAGAATCGATCCTGGAAAGGTAAATACAAACTGATCAAAATTGCCTTTGTTTATCCGAAGCGGCTCCATCTTCATTGCGTTCTCCTCACCTTCAGGAAAATACACAAGGCGCAGTTTTGTTAAACCATAGTCATCACTAATATTTCCTAAGTGATATACAATCTGGCTTTCAATGCTGTCCTGTTTGGATTGAACATCAATCTCAGGATATTCGTCCTTCACCACTCCCAGGGTAAAGGAAAGATTTTCATATTCCTTCAACCTCTCATTAGAGGTGGTAATCGCATAATCGAGCTTGCTATAAATTCCTTTTCTGTAACTAAACTCTTGCCCTTTTTCTGAAAATAAATAACTTGTATCCTTTGTTTTCAATGCAACAGAAGTCGTATTCTTTGTATTAACATTCCAACTTACTCTTGTTCCCTCTGGCACCGTTGCGTTTCCAGTACTTTTTAAAACCTCATCTCTTTTTCCCGTATATCCAGGATAATCTAAGACCATTTCGAAAGCAAGCAAGGATGGGGTTTTTACAACATCCAAACGATATTCTTGAGAAATGACCTCATTCGCCTTTAGCTGAAAATCAACAGCTTCTGTAGGTTGCAAAAACGTATATTCAAATTGCCCTGGAGCCGTTTGCTGTAAATAATATGTTTCATCATTATAGTTGATACTCGCGTTCTCTGGCATGAATTCACCTTCAGTCCTAACCTTAATAGTGTAGTTCTTGTTTTCTATCGCGCTTAGATCGTCATTCAAGACATAAAAACTAAAAGGAGCCGGTGGTTCATAAGCAGTGTCATAATTTACTACTCGTTCATAGCTACTAGAAAAAAGATCCTTGTCTCCAAATACACTTGTCAAAACAAAAATGATCACAGGTATCGCGGCATACTTAAGGTACTTGGCGTTCTTTTTATAATCTACTGCATGTTTAAAAGGGACAGGTTGGATTTCTCCTGCTTTCTGATCAATGCTCGCCAGTAATAATTCCGATTCCCTTTGGTTTTGGTTTAACTGAATCACGTTCAACAGCTTATCACTAACCTGCGGAAAGTGATTTCCAATAATTTTTGAAGCCTCCTCGTTCGTAATTCCTTGTTGAAGCTTAAAAAGTTTCGCCAGCGGAAAAGCCATAAACCGGATAAACAGACCTGTTTCTACAGCGACAAACGCCCAAAACAATACTGTACGCCCGGCTTGACCAAGCCATAAGAAGTATTCAATTAATAGGGTAATCAAGAAATAAAAAAGCCCAATAGCAAAAAATAGTATTGTACCCTTGATGAGTTCATTGATGTAGAATTTTTTTATAAATTGCTCCAGCTTCTGCTGAATAATGTTAAAGGTGCTCATAGTGGATTTTCCTGTAAGACAGAACTTCTAAATTACGATTTTATTTTAATAGCAAAAATTACTCCAGAAGTTATTCCACAATCATTTTTAATGTGGTTTCTGAAGAAGTAGAAACAACATTCACAAAATAAATTCCAGAAGTGAAGTATTGATCCATTTCAAAAGTCCCGTTTAGAATATTGGTTTCTGAAAAAACAATTTTTCCTAAAGCATCAATCACTTTTATGGAAGTGATCTCAATTTCTTCCGAATAATCTAAAGAAAATTTACCGCTATTTGGGTTAGGAGATAAAATAATTAGGTCATTTAAATCATTCTCATCAATACGTAATATAGAGGCAAATTTCACGATCCAAAAATCCCAAGACCCATGATTTCCCGTAACATCTCCATCGTAGGATAGGCTATAGCCTGCTGCTACATAACCTCCATCTGAGACCTGTTGAATGGAACTCGCAACATCAGTGACAGATCCTCCATAAGGTTTTTGCCTTTCTATGGTTGGTTGAGAAAAAGCAGTTAAGCAAATAAGAAGCAGAATCAATACTGTAGCTGTTGATTTCATATGGTCTTTTTAATTACATGAAAGATACAAACTTCCTGTTTAACAATCTCTCACTTAATTCTTACCTTTGCGCCTTCAATAAAAGATCACAATCTATGTCTCAAAAAGTACGTGTGCGTTTTGCACCAAGTCCTACTGGCCCTCTTCATATTGGAGGGGTAAGAACTGCTCTGTTCAATTATTTGTTTGCAAAAAAACACGGTGGAGATTTTCTTCTAAGAATTGAAGATACTGACCAAAATAGGTACGTTCCTGGAGCTGAGGATTACATCATCGAGGCATTAAATTGGTTGAATATCCCTTATGATGAAGGGCCTGGAAAAGAAGGAGACTGTGGGCCGTACCGCCAAAGCGAACGTAAAGACTTGTATCGACAATATGCTGATGATTTGATCTCTTCTGGAAATGCATATTATGCGTTTGATACTTCTGAAAAACTTGATTTTCATAGAAAAGATCATGAAGCAAAAGGAAAGACTTTTATCTATAATTGGCACAACCGCTTAAAACTTCAGAATTCACTATCGCTTTCTACGGAAGAGGTTCAAACTAAGATTGACGCTGGTGAAGCCTATGTGATTCGTTTTAAATCTCCTGAAGGAGAAACACTTCATTTAAAAGATATCATTCGAGGAGACATACAAATCGACACCAATGTTTTGGACGACAAAGTCTTGTTTAAAAGTGACGGAATGCCAACCTATCACTTGGCAAATATTGTAGATGATCATTTAATGGATATCTCTCACGTGATTCGTGGAGAAGAGTGGTTGCCATCTTTAGCGCTGCACATTTTGTTGTATCGTGCCTTCGGATGGAGTGCGCCACAATTTGCGCATTTACCCTTAATAATGAAGCCGGAAGGTAAGGGAAAATTAAGCAAACGTGATGGTGATAAAATGGGCTTTCCTGTATTTCCTTTGGAATGGAAAACAGCAGACGGAGACCTTTTTTCTGGATATAGAGAAGATGGCTATCTACCAGCAGCGGTTGTAAATATGTTAGCCTTCCTAGGCTGGAATCCAGGAACCGAACAGGAAATTTTTAGTCTTTCAGAACTGGTAGATGCTTTCGAGTTGGAACGTGTTCATAAAGCAGGTGCCAAATTCGATCCTGAAAAAACAAAGTGGTTTCAACATCAATATCTTCAAGAAGTAGATGACGCTGTTCTCGCTGAACAATTTTTAGAAATATTAAAAGAAAAAGGCATCTCAACTACGCTTGATGTGACAAAAGTAGTTTCATTAGTGAAAGAGCGTGCTACTTTTGTTAGTGATCTTTGGCATCAAGGAAGTTTCTTTTTTATTACTCCAGAAAGTTACAACGAAAAGGCTTCGGCAAAGGCATTTAAACCAGAAACTCCTGTGTTACTAATGAGTGTTATTTCCATTATGAAAGCTTCGGAAGGTTTTTCCGCGGCAACACTTTCAGAAGCGATAAAAGGGTGGATTACCTCCAAAGAAATAGGCTTTGGAAAGGTGGTGATGCCATTGCGGCTGGCTTTGGTTGGCGAAATGAAAGGTCCAGATGTATTTGATATAGCAGCTCTTTTAGGAAAAGAAGAAACGATCAAACGTATTGAGAATGTGATTCAGAAAATAGCTTAAAAGTAAACCACTGCGGCAACCACAATAGTGGAGGTGTTTCCTTTAAAGTCTTTATTTTCGAAGTCCTTATCATTCAGTCTGCCAAGCATATTGGTAACGCCATATTGATACATTGCCGAAATACGCAAGGATTCTATCCCGGCAGTAAGTCCTCCAGCAACTCGAAAGTTGATTCGGTTTATATCCTGAATATCCTGTGCGCGAAGTGTTGTATAGCCCTCTAGAATATAACCCTCGTAGGTCTCACTATCTAGTTTCATTTTACTATTCACATTTAGAATTGGGCCAAACTCCAAACTTAAATGATGCTTTACAATATTGTAACTACCTAAAAGCCCTAACTGAGCTGCTTGAATACTATAATTTATAAACTGAGTGTCCATGCCTGAGCTTCCCTGTACCCCTATTTTGCTTCCATAAAAACTTATTCCATAGATCAAATCAAAATTATTTCTAAACGCGCCTCGCGTTGTAAAACCTCCGGTAAAACCAGTTCCTTGCTCGGTTACAAGATCGGACGTCATAATATCAAAAAATGTTACGCCTCCAGTAAAACCAATTCTATTGTAATCATCATAATTTCTTTGCGAATGGGATCGTTGAAAAACTAACAATAAAAGGGTAACGAATGACAGGGTTTTAAGGCTCATAAATGGATTGGATTTTAAGCGCATAAATGTAGGTTTATTTTCGTATCTTCAACAGTCATACTAATTAAATTTTATACTATGGGTTATTCACTATTCTTGATACCTATTTTGGTCTTCGGTTTTTTCATTCTTTTATCTGGTATTTTCACCGTAAAACAGCAAACTTCTGCTATTGTAGAACGCTTCGGGAAGTTTCTAAGTATCCGCAACTCTGGGTTACATTTTAAAATTCCTGTTGTTGATAGAATTGCCGGGCGTATTAATCTGAAAATTCAACAGTTAGACGTAATGGTGGAAACCAAAACGAAAGATGATGTTTTTGTTAGGCTAAAGATCTCTGTGCAATTTCAAGTGCTTAAGGAGAAGGTTTATGATGCTTTTTACAAGCTAGAAAACCCACACGATCAAATCACCTCTTACGTATTTGACGTAGTACGTGCCGAAGTGCCGAAGATGAAATTGGACGATGTTTTTGAGCGTAAGGACGACGTTGCAATTGCGGTTAAAACGGAACTAAATGAAGCAATGATTAATTATGGTTACGATATTATTAAAACCTTAGTTACTGATATTGATCCAGATATTCAAGTAAAAGCCGCTATGAATAGAATTAATGCAGCAGAACGTGAAAAAGTGGCTGCCGAATATGAAGCAGAAGCAGAACGTATTAAGATTGTAGCAAAGGCACGCGCAGAAGCAGAAAGCAAGCGCCTACAAGGACAGGGTATTGCAGATCAACGTCGCGAGATTGCTCGTGGACTTGAAGAAAGTGTCGATGTTTTAAATAATGTTGGAATTAATTCTCAAGAAGCTTCGGCTTTAATAGTTGTAACACAACATTATGACACACTTCAATCTATTGGTGAAGAAACGAATACAAACCTAATCTTGCTGCCAAACTCACCACAGGCGGGAAGCAATATGCTGAATGATATGATCGCCTCTTTTGTGGCTAGTAACCAAATTGGAGAACAGATGAAAAAGGATAATGTTGCAAAGGGCATTACTAACAAAAAGAAAAGAACACCGCCACCTAGGCCGCCCGAAGGAGAGGATCTTACGTATTAAAACCAAAAAGCCACGAAATGATTCGTGGCTTTTTTATATTAAACTTTGAAACTGTTACTGCAGCAAAGCCTTCGCTTCTTCAACCAAAAGCTCATTCTTATCTTCTGAAGCCGTATTAATAAAGTCTAATACCTCCTGTGTGTTTTCCAGACCATTTGCCAACAACACTCCCAGTGTAATCATCGTTGCGATTCGTGTTCCAGCTTTCTTTGCAGCGGTGCCAAATAGAGGTTCAAGGTCCTCATATTTTACATCCTTCGCTAATTCCTGAATCGTCGCCCTAACCCTAGCCTGCTTCTCTGCAGGAAGATTGGTGTATTTTTTACCCAATTGCTTGATAGCTTCAATTGGAGGTCTCTGTTTTTCTTGCTGCGGATTTCTCTGTTTTTGGTTGTTCTGAATGGGCTTTTTCTTAGCCCAAGAATCCCTGAGCCCAACTGTTTTGTTAAACACTAAGTACTCGGGAGTACTATCATTATCAACATTAAAATATCCCAATCGCTGAAACTGAAAACTATCGCCTGGTTTTGCAGATGCCAAGCTCGGCTCTAAAAAAGCTTCAGTAACTTTTAAAGAATTTGGATTTACAAAATCCATAAAGGTTTTGTCTTTATGACTATCTGGAGCCTCATCATTAAACAGCCTATCATACACTCTCACTTCAGCTTTAATAGCATGCTTTATAGAAACCCAATGCAATGTTCCTTTAACCTTTCGAGTACTCGCCTCAGTTCCACTTCCACTTAAACTATCCAGATCGTAGGTACAACGAATTTCTGAAGTTGTTCCGTCCCCATCTTTTACCACGCTTTCCCCTTTGATAATATATCCATTTTTTAGTCGGACCTCACTACCGAGGGTTAGTCTAAAAAACTTTCCGCTTGCTTCTTCCTTGAAATCCTCTCTTTCAATAAATAGTTCACTTGAAAAAGGAACTTGATGATTTCCAGAATTTTTATCCTCTGGATTGTTTCCGGCTTCAAAAAACTCCTCTTTACCTTTGGGGTAATTTGTAATTACTAATTTTACAGGGTTCATAACAGCCATCACTCGATTGGCTTTTTTGTTCAGGTCTTCACGCACACAAAACTCTAAAAGCGAAACATCAATTACGTTTTCACGTTTGGCAACACCTACCGTTTTTATAAATTTTCTAATTGCCTCTGGCGTATACCCCCTTCTTCTCAATCCCGAAATAGTAGGCATTCTGGGGTCGTCCCACCCATTAACAACTCCTTCTTCCACCAATTGAAGCAGCTTTCGCTTGCTCATTATGGTGTAACTTAAATTAAGTCGCGCAAACTCCGTTTGATTCGGAATAGCTGGATAATCCTCTTTAGCGTAAGTATATACTTCATCTCTAAACCAATTATAAAGCTTTCTGTGTGGTTTAAATTCTAACGAGCACAATGAGTGTGATATTTGCTCAATATAATCGCTCTCACCGTGTGTCCAATCATACATTGGGTAAATACACCAATCGTTACCCGTTCTATGGTGAGACTTTTTTAAAATGCGATACATTAAAGGGTCTCGCATCAACATATTTGGATCTTCCATATCAATCTTTGCACGAAGCACATGGGTTCCTTCATCAAATTCTCCAACTTTCATCCTTGTAAAAAGATCTAAGTTCTCATCAACGGTTCTGTTTCTATACGGGCTATTGGAACCAACTTGTGTTGGTGTCCCTTTTTGCTCGCGCATTTCTTCACTTGTTTGAGAATCAATATAGGCCTTTCCATTTTTTATCATTAAAACGGCCCAATCGTAAAGTTGCTGAAAGTAGTTTGAAGAGTATAGTTCATTCTCCCATGTATATCCTAACCAAGCAATATCTTTTTTAATTGCATCAACATATTCCTGTTCTTCCTTTGCTGGGTTTGTATCATCAAACCGCAGGTTTACCGGAGCATTATACTTTTCACCAAGCCCAAAGCTAATACCAATAGCCTTGGTGTGTCCAATATGAAGATAGCCGTTGGGTTCTGGTGGAAAACGAAACCGTAAGCGTTGCGGGTCCATTCCCTTTTTTATATCTTCTTCAATAATTTGCTCAAGGAAATTAAGTGGCTCTTTTTCTTCTGACATTTGTTTCTTCTGAAAGAATTAAAACTAAAATTAACAAAAACTCGTAACACGTACGGGATTTGTATCTTTACAAAAATAGTTGAAATGGGTACAATTCGGTTAAAAAATATAAAGATATATGCCTTTCATGGTTGCCTTGTCGAGGAAGAAAAAATTGGATCGAATTATTTGGTAAACCTTTCAGTAAAGGCTAACTTAAGTAAGGCGGCCGATACAGACAAACTCTCAGATACCGTTGATTATGTGCATCTTCAGAAAATAGTAAAGGAAGAAATGCGCGAAAGGTCTAAGTTGCTGGAACATGTGGGAAAGCGAATTATCGATACTATTTTTTTAGAAGTTCCTCTCGTTAATTCGGTTAATGTGACAGTTTCTAAATTAAATCCGCCAATTGGTGGTGATGTTGCCGAAGTAAGTGTAACGATGAAGTCCCAACGGTAAATGAAATTAAAGTGCGGTTATTGTATTACTTTTTTTATATTTGTCACCCTTAATACGGCGTCTTGGCCGAGTGGCTAGGCAGAGGTCTGCAAAACCTTCTACAGCGGTTCGAATCCGCTAGACGCCTCCAAAAAAACCTTCAGAAATTCTGAAGGTTTTTTTATTTTATTTAAAGTAAAATAATTAATAATAATCACGTTACCAATGCTTGCCTAATAATATATCGCTATTAAGGCCTACCACTAAATCTTTAATAAACTCAGAATCTGATTCAAAAAATGGATCTAAATGATCTTTGCCTTCAATAATAACAGGATAGCTTATAAATCTAACAACATGGTCCAATCTTCATCGATGATCATCTGCTTAAAAACTGGAGAATTTGGGGAAGTTACTAGCCGGCAATCCAAATCATATTGATCATTTACTTTAACTTCGTTATCATCTGCAAATTTCCTTGCTGCTTTTTCTAGTGGCGCACTAGTATAACCATATCGCACGAACTGATAATCATATGTAATAACAAAGAGAGCATATCCCATATCCTGGTATTGTGCAACGTGCTTTAACTCATGAAGAAGCAACCTCAATGATTCGATTTCATCAAACTTTCCAGAAATATAAATAGTGTAATTATTAGTTAAACCATCTCCTGCTAAGCCTCTTGCATTTTGAATAATCCTCACCTTACTTAAATTCACATCGCTTGGGAAAAGATCTAAATCTTCCATTACTTTTATCAGACAATCTGATATGCGTTTTTTGGATTTAAACGCGTTTAAAGTATAAACTGTCCCAATATAAAGATAGTGAAATAAAGTACCCAAAGTTATTGATAAGATACTAGCTCCAATATCTAAGGCTTTGTCCCTGACCCAATTTAATCCATCACTTAACCAGCCCATATCTAAATTTTATAAATGGTTACTTGTCGCAACTCAAATTGCGGAATGTTATCTTTAATAGGATCTACTGCTACGGTCAAATCTTGGTCTCCTACATTGATAGGTCTATCAAATGGCCCATTTAAATTATCTGGTTCTTCGGCCACAGGTTCATCCACCATAACCATATCTCCAACTTCTATTTCAATTGGAGCAATAATTGGTGGATCATCTTTAAGTTTTATACCTTCTAACTTTACCTTATTACCATTATGCAATGCCTCTTTAATGGTTGCGATAATGCCCTGATGCGTATTCGCATAAGAAATAGCAAAGTTTTTTACCTTATTTCCTACAACAGTAAATTGATTAATGTCATAAAATCTATTTCTTGGAAGCCCCCAATTAGATTTTCTGCCATTTCCTGTTAACTGTTCATTTAGCTCGACTTCAAAATAGTAAGTATCTGCTAAAGGTGCTAATGTGGCTTCCATTCTGTAATTTTGAACGAAGCCTTCCTTAATTGCTTTATAATCTGTTGCCATATTGTTTATTTTTTTGGTTATTAATGAAGCTCTCAGCAGCAAGCTGCGAGGAATTCTTTAGAGTAAAATTTATATACCATTTTAGGTCGCTTAATTGAAGTTAAAATAGTTGTCTCTTTCAACGTAAAACATCGGGGAGTTAACACCATGATCAGCCTAGCAAACGCAAGGAAAAATTAAAAAGCACGAACAGCTCTAACATGTGCAGCAGCATCCTTTCCAACCACACTAAACGAAACTGCAATACCGTCAATAGTTCGTCTCAATGCAGTATTTTGACTAAACTCTGATGAACACCAATAAGCTCCAGTAAGCGCATTACCCCCATTTGAAGTGGATGTTGCTGAAATTAAACTTCTATTAATCGCTATTTGGTTCAATTCCAATTTCGATGGTAAAAACCAATCACTAAACCCTAATAAAACCAATTCATCACAAGCCCTTGCAGCAATTGGTGTTTGATTACAACCATTAATGATATCCAATGTGTTTTGTTGTCCACCGCCAATTTCTAAATCATCAGCCCCATTAATTTCGGTTCCCGGGCAACCCCAAACAAAATCACCGATAAATCGAGAAGTACAAACCAAACCATGAAGCTTAGAATCATCTACAAAAAAGACAACGCCTCCTTCATGAAATTCTCCTAAGATAATAGGACGTAGCGCGGTAGCAGTAACCACCATTGGAGAGCCTGCTAAGGGTGTAACACCATCGTCTTTAAATACCGTTATCAATAAGGTTTGACTACCTAGGGATGCGCCAAGCGTCCAATTTACAACAGCTTTACCACCTGAGTCTGAAATCGACGTTTGGGTAGAAACACTACCCTCTAATACACTAAAGGTCACTGTAGCGCCAGAAAATGGACTTCCTTCTTGGTTTTTTACAATAAACTCAACGGGGGTTACTAGCGTTGTTTCCTTTAAGCCAGATTGATTATCACCAGATACCAGCTCTAAACTTGTTGCATTATTTACGACTTCTACAGCGGCATTATCATCTTTACTACAACTGAAGGTTAATAAAGAGAGTGCTAAAATTGTAAATGATTTTAACAGCTCTGTTTTAAGGATACTGTTACTTCTTTTTTCGTTTACACGTTTCATAATAATATATTTTAGTTAATATTTTTGTCAAAACTAAGCCGCATTATTACAATAACCATGTGCCGTAACCCCCCTAATAAAAGGTGCTCTCATCAAAAATTTGGATATTTTTCCCCAGCAAATGGGTATTATTCCCCTAATTTTCTTCAAGGAAACTTATCACCAATACTTTATTGTAGATTTACCTAAACATCAAACACTTAAATATATAATTATGGCTACTATTGAGTTAAATACCATTACAGATATTGCTGTAACCGGAGAAGAAACAAAGAATCAAATTAAATTTCCATTCAATGATTTTGAAGAATCATTTACAGGAAAACCTATTTCATTGCCTTTTGCTAAAGAGTTAGTAAATGCTACGGGTTGGTTAGATTTAGAAACCACTAAAACAACCGCTGTGTCTTTTAGCTCAAAAGCTATTTTATTGTTGCTTTCCCAAAAAGGGTGTGAAGGCATTAGATGCTACTTTGCTATAAAGAAAAATGGTGTTGAAACCATTGTATTAATTGGAACAGATACAGACGGAAACGATCTTGGAGTTACAGTCCCAACAGGGGTTAAAAATGGACATTATGAAAGTATGATTACCAACGAGTCTTCAGAAGCACACTCTATTATTGTTGAAGTGGGTGGAACCTGCAATTTAACACCCGGAGGGTTAGATTTAAACGATGTAACCTAATGCTATATTAAAAAATGATTACACAATACATAACATTAAGGTTAATATACCTTGTTTTTTATATCATAGCTTTTGGTATTGGTCTCTATGTTAAAAAGTACCACAAAGGGCTTCATATATTAGTGGGATTATTGGGTTTAGGGCTGTTTACTGAATATTTAGTAAGCGCTAATAATGCCATTTCTGATGTAAATTATGAAGACTATATCTATAATATCTACGTACCCTTTGAATATTTTTTATATGCTAGCTTTTTTTATTGTATTAATAAAAATAGATACATTCGAAAGTCAATATTAATTTCGATTCCTTTATTTATAGTGTCTATTTTAATATTTTCTGAATTTAAAGCAATTTTTGGCGAAAAACTCCGAACCAATATTTACGTACTAAGTGGAATATTTACTATTATTTGGAGTTTATGGACTCTTTTTATTCTTGAACCTATAAAAGGTATTACATTTAAAACACATCCTCTATTTTGGATTTGTACAGGGCTTATCATTTTTTATTCTGTTAACACCCCTTATAATTTAATGTACGATTCATTAAAAGAATTAGATAAAGACTTATTTAAGTTGGCTTCTAAAATAGTACAAAGAGGATCAAATATGTTTTTATATCTAATTATTAGTATTGGTTTTATATGCTCACATCGAATGAAGAAATAGTAAATGCACTAATTATTAGTACTTCAATGATATTGTTTTTTGCAGTACTCGTTGTTATTTCTATTATCAAATATCGAAACAAACATAAAGAATTTGTAGAAAGAGAAAACACGATTAAAATTGAACTGGTTAAAACCATACTGGAAGCAAAAGAACAAACCATGGAAGATCTTTCAGAAAAAATACATATCGATATTCAACAATCCTTATCGCTGGTAAAATTAAATTTAAGTAAACTTTTAATTCATCCAGATAACATAGAAGCCCATAAAATAAAGGAAATAAAAGAATTAATAATACATACCATCAAAGAGGTTAAGGGAATTTCAAAAGACTTAGACCCTAAGTATATTACAGGTCATACGTTGGAAGAAAATATTGTTCGACAATTAAAAAGAGTGGAAGAAAATGCAGGCTTAGATACTGTTTTTAATACTAGTGAAGAAGAAATAAATATTAGTCATGAAAAGCAAACATTTATTTATCGCATAATTCAAGAAGCTATTAATAATATACTTGCACACACAAAAGCAACACAAATTAAAATAGAATTAATAAATGATAGTAATGAATTTATAATTTCAATTTCAGATAATGGTCAAGGGTTTAATACTGAATTACTTCAAGAAAAAAAGAAAAAAACAGGAATCGGTTTACTAAACATGAAACATCGAACAAAGCTTATTAAAGGAGTTTTTATGATAGAAAGCAACTTAAATATTGGCACAACAATCACTCTAAAAATACCTTATGACGTCTAAAATGACACAAACAAAAATAGCTCTGGTAGATGATCATAAATTAATGCGGCACGGTATAGCCGATCTAATTGAAGAGTTTAACGAATTTACCGTGATTCTTGAAGCCGATAATGGAGAAGATTTAAAAAAGAAACTACACCTATTGTCTGAAGAAGAGTTGCCTGAAATTATTTTGATGGATATAGAAATGAAAAAAATGAATGGGTATCAAACCACCAAATGGCTAAGGGGGTTAAAAGAAGATCATTCTAAAGAGCTATATCGACATAAAAAAAGATACGAAAGCATTAAAGTCTCAGCTTTGTCTATGAATAGCAATGAGTTTTCCATTATAGAAATGTTAAAATCTGGAGCCACAGGATATATTTTTAAAGATGCAGAACCACATGAGCTTTTAGATGGTTTGCACGATATGAAAAACAAAGGATATTATTATTCTCATGAGGCTAATAAAATTATATTGAAAAATTTAAACAACGTAAAATTTCATCCCAATTATCAAGAAACAGAACTGTTAAAATGGGTATGCTCAGAACTTACTTATAAAGAAATTGCAGATAAAATGTGCCTAAGTAAACGAAGAGTAGATGGTATTAGGGAGGTATTGTTTGATAAATTAAATGTAAAAAACAGAGTAGGTTTGGTAATTTACGCCATTCAACGGGGGATATATCAACTAAAAAAATAATACTTCTTTTCCTTATTGAAGCTGCTCAGTACCAGGTATTTTCTCTATTCCCTTCTGAATTTCATCTGGAAATATTCCTTGCAACAACATCAATATCCCGAAACAAATAATAAGTATACTCACCCATTTTTTTGTTTTAAAAATAAAACGAGGCGTCATTTTACTTTTGAGCTTTTTAGCCAACATTATTTTAAGTAAGTCAGTAGCAAAAAAAGTAGCGAGTACTGTTGTTAAAAACCAAAAAACACCATTATCTGAAGAGGTTAAAGCATTTGCCATAATAATCGTTCCTATCCAGCCCGCCAATACACCGAAGTTCACAAAGTTGAGTAGAAAACCCTTCAGGAACAATCCAATTAAATTCTTCTTTACGTTTACCGCGTAGTGCTCCCTAGCAATTTTTATAAACGACTTCGCTGTGCGGATGTATGAAATAATTCCGTAGGCAATCAAAACCGCTCCACCAAAAATCAGCAGGCCTGGGTCATCCTTCACTTTTTCAAGTATTTTGCTTGTACTAAAAAATGCGATGAGAATGAAAATAATATCGGCAAACATTGCGCCTAAGTCAAAGAAAACTGCAGCTTTAAAGCCTTTGGTTATGCTTGTTTCAATAAGTGTAAAAAACACTGGGCCCACCGCAAAAGCCAATAGGAATCCATAAAACGCAGCATAAAGTAAGCCGTCGAACATAATTTAGTAAAAGTACAAATTTGTTTTATCCTTAATTCAACACTTCTACAAAACTTTAGGCCTCAATATCTTTCCGAAGCCCTAACATTGTATAGTCTAGATGTTTCTTGACTAAATCCGCATTCTTCACTTTTACATATACTTCGTCTCCCAACACATAGGTATTATTTGATCGTTGACCAACTACTGCATACTGTTCTTTATCGAACATATAATGATCATCGCGTAAGTCTTGCAAACGAACCATTCCTTCACATTTATTGGATATTATTTCCACATAAATTCCCCATTCAGTAACACCAGAAATCACACCTAAGAAATCCTGATCTTGATGATCTTGCATATATTTTACTTGCATATACTTCACACTATCACGCTCCGCATTAGCAGCTAGATTTTCCATTTCGCTGGAGTGTCCACACTTCTCTTCATACGATTCTTGTTTAGCAGAATCTTTTCCGTCCAGATATCGCTGTAATAATCTATGTACCATTACATCAGGATATCGTCTAATTGGAGATGTAAAGTGAGTATAATAATCAAAGGCCAAACCATAATGGCCTATATTATTTGTGGTATACATTGCTTTACTCATGCTTCTAATAGCAAGTGTATCTACTAAATTTTGTTCCTTTTTACCATTAACATCCTTTAGTAGTTTATTTAATGATTGAGAAGTTGAATGCCTATCTCTAGTATCTAGTTTATAGCCAAATCGTTTTATAATATTCTCAAGTGCCGCGATCTTTTCGTCGTCTGGTTCGTCATGAACTCGATACACAAATGTCTTCTTCTTACTTTGCTTTCCTATAAATTCTGCAACACTGCGATTAGCAAGTAACATAAATTCTTCAATTAGCTTATTTGCATCTTTACTTTCTTTAAAATAAACTCCAGCAGGATTAGCGTTTTCGTCAAGTTTAAATTTGACTTCAACCTTATCAAATGAAATAGCTCCGGCGTTCATTCTTTTTTTCCGAAGAATTTTAGCTAATCTATCCATTTCAAGAATAGCAGCACCTATTTCATTTGAAACTATATATTCTTTATCTGTAATAGATATTTCTAAAGGAATTATATGTTTATCAACATCTGGGTTTTCAATAATGTGCTGCGCTTCCTCATATGCAAAACGAGCATCACTATATGTAACAGTTCTTCCAAACCATTTATTTACGATTTCCGCTTTACTATTCATTTCAAACACCACAGAAAAAGTATATTTTTCCTCCAATGGCCTTAATGAACAGGCTCCATTTGAAAGTATTTCAGGAAGCATTGGTACTACTCGATCTACAAGATATACTGAAGTTGCTCTTTCAAAGGCTTCATCATCGAGAACTGTTCCTTTTTGTAAATAATGAGAAACATCAGCAATATGAATTCCTATTTCATAATTTCCATTGTCTAGACTTTCAAAAGATAAGGCATCATCAAAATCTTTTGCATCTTTTGGATCGATCGTAAAAGTTAATATTTTACGCATATCCCGCCGTTTTTTAATCTCCCCAGAATGAATTTTAGTGTCTAAGTTATTAGCAAATGCTTCCACTTCTGGTGGAAAATCATATGGTAAACCATATTGAGCAAGAATAGAGTGAATCTCTGTATTGTGTTCACCTGGCATTCCCAAAACCTTTAATACCGATCCAAAAGGAGAATCAGCTTTTTCTGGCCAATCTTCCATCAAGACCAACACTTTTTCTCCATTTTTTGCTCCATTTATTTTATTCTTCGGAACAAAAATATCTGTATGCATCTTATGATCCGTCACATTTACAAAAGCAAAATTCTCTTGAACTTGAATAGTACCTACGAATTCGGTTTTCTTTCTTTCTATAATTTGGGTAATCTCTCCTTCGGTTTTCCCACCCTTCTTTCTTTTAAACACATAAACCTCAACCGTGTCTCCATTTAGAGCTTTATTAAGATTTTTATTACTAACAAAAATATCATCTTCAAGATCCTCGACTATTATATATCCCTGTCCTCGACCTGCTATATCCACTCGTCCAGTGTAGTAATTTTTTGATGGTGCAATAATATATTTACCTCTTTCAATTTCTTGAATGGTTCCTTGTATTTGCAGTGCTTTTAATTTTTTGATAATATGATTGCGGCTACTTGCATCATCTACTCCTAATTTTGCGGCAATCTGTTTGTAATTATGTGGTTTTGAGTGATCTCTTCGAAGAATCTCTATTATGCTTTGTGAAAGTCCCTCAATTTTATTTTTTTTCTTCTTTTTATGTCTTTTTGGCATTGTATTTTATTAATTCCGGTAAAAGTACGCTTTCTAAATCAATAGAATAGCCTTATTGATAAAGATTTAGTACCTTGTTATAGGCTGATATATCCCAATATGGAAGACTTTAAAACCATTGCCATTTTTACCTTTCCTCATGAATATGTGGTTCTTAGACTGCTTTTTGATCAAGAGGAAATTCAGTATGTTTTCCTTCATGAAACTATGATTGGTGTTTTACCTTTTCACTCCAACGCATTTGGAGGTATAAGATTACAGGTTCACAAAAACGATATAGAAAGAGCTATTAAAATAATGAACAACCTTAATGATTCTGCAGATTTAAGAATAGTTTAATTTTAGTTATTAACACATATTATATATACATCTTTTCCTTTTTTAAAATTTAAATAATAAATGATACTTATTATAGTATGTTAATACCTACAATAATTTTATTCCTTTTTCTTTTGAATTAAAGTTATTGTTATTTACGTTATGGTTATCAACAACAGTTTTACGGTAATTTCTTCTAAAAAATAGGTGATTAAGTATAGATATTAACAGTTGTCAATAAGCCAAGTTAACACCTAAATATTAATAAGATTTTGAATGTTTTTTGTTGGGAAATGCAGTTTTTATCTTCATAAGATTAGTATAACTGAAGGTTAAAAAAATTGTATTCCGTATTTATTAATTGCTATTGTAAAACAAGACGAGTTTTGCAACTTTATTTTTAAAATAATCAACTATAAATGTCAACACTGTTGTTAACTAAAAAACTAACTTAAGGTTAAGAAATAGTTGTGATAACCTAGTTCATATTTACATTCTGACATTCTGGTTAATTGTTATCTTTGTATAAAACCGCTACCAATGAAAATAGCAATAGGAAACGACCACGCAGGACCAGATTATAAATTTGCAATTATTGATTTTTTAAAGAAAGAAGGGTACGAAGTAATTAATCATGGAACAGATACACTGGAAAGTGTTGATTATCCAGATTTTGCAAATCCTGTAGCAAAAGCCGTAAATGATGGTGAGGTTCCTTTAGGAATTCTTATTTGTGGAAGTGCTAATGGTGTTGCTATGACGGCTAACAAATATCCAAAAGTAAGAGCCGGTCTTTGCTGGACCAATGAGATTGTAAGTTTAATACGTCAACATAACAATGCAAATATATTGTGTATTCCCGCACGTTTTACATCAATCCCTCAAGCAGTGAAAATGGTTCAAATATTCTTAAATACAGAATTTGAAGGTGGGCGCCATCAAAATAGAGTTAATAAAATAGGCTGTTCGTAAATTCAAAATGGGGCATTCGCACGCACATAATCACGCTCACAATGATTTAAAGGGTAGAAACCTACTTCTATCTATTGTTTTAAATATTCTAATTACCGTTGCTCAAGTAATAGGTGGAATTATTTCTGGAAGTCTTTCGTTGTTATCGGATGCACTGCATAATTTTAGCGATGTACTTTCTTTGATTGTAAGTTATATAGCAGATCGATATTCGAAGAAAGAGGCCTCATTAAAAAAAACATTTGGATATAAACGAGCTGAAATAATTGCAGCTTTTGTCAATGCATCTTCATTATTAATTGTTGCGGTTTATTTAATTTATGAAGCGATCGTTCGGTTTTTAAACCCCCAAGAAATAGAAAGCGGTATAGTTATTTGGCTAGCGCTATTAGGTATTGTAGCTAATGGGTTTAGTGTTTTATTACTTCGGAAAGACGCTAAAGAAAATATGAATATGAGATCTGCATATTTGCATTTATTTACAGATATGACAGCCTCCGTTGCTGTTTTGGTTGGTGGATTGTTAATGAAGTTCTATGGCTGGTTTTGGGTAGACAGTGTTCTAACAGTTCTAATAGCTATTTACCTTTTATTTATGGGGTATGATTTACTAAAAAAGTCATTTAATGTGTTGATGCTTTTTACACCAGACGATATTGACCTAGAGAAAATAAGTCTGGCTATTTCAGATTTTTTAGAAATAAAAAATGTGCACCATATGCACGTTTGGCAACTTAATGAAGCAGAAATACATTTAGAGGCGCATGTTGAGTTTACAAATGACATTTCCATTTCAGAATTCGATGCTATTTTAGATAGAGTTGAAGAATTACTGTACCACCATTTTGGAATCAACCATATAAACATTCAGCCAGAATATAAAAAAGATGATCCAAAGGATATTATCGTTCAAGATTAGTACATGAATATACTTGTTAAAACCTTCGACCAATTAACTATTGATGAACTCCATGATTTGCTTCAATTGAGAAGTGAAGTCTTTGTGGTTGAGCAAGATTGTGCGTATCAAGATATTGATGGAAAAGATAGAAAAGCACTTCATGTTATTGGGTTAAAGGACGATAAAATAGTCGCTTATACTCGTTGTTTTAAACCAGGTATTTATTTTAAGGAAGCATCGATAGGAAGGGTTGTTGTGGACGAGGCTTATAGAAAATTTAAGTCGGGTCATGATATTATGTCGGCTTCAATAGCAGCTATTAAAGAGTACTATCAAACTGAAACCATAAAACTTTCCGCACAAGTCTATCTTACTAAATTCTATGAATCACATGGTTTTAATCAAATAGGTGAGGGCTATCTAGAAGAAGATATTCCTCACATAGCGATGGAAAAGTCTAGCGTTTTTTAGAGGTTATACTTGAGTTAAAAGGAGCGACTAATTGTACTACTATAGATTGGTCGTTGGTATGATCAGCAAGATCTATATACACAAAAGTGCTAGACAAAAAAGCACCTAACTGGCTTTCATCCAAGCGGGTATTGTTTCAAAGAAATTCAAAAAAGAATCCAAATTATTTCAATATTTTTTGATATCGCTTTTCGTCATTCAATACGTTCACTGCTTCTAAAATTTCAGCGTTGTTTTCTACCTGATAATTATACAAACCATCTCGATAGAAATATCTTTTCAAAATTTCATCACTAATTAGTGACATGATTTCGGCTTTTTTAGACACCACAGCCTTGTCTTTTGCGCTGTCAATGGCGGACATTAACTGACTATAACTTGCCGAAATATCTTTATCGAGCTTATCATCTTCTGCACGACGAAGCGCTTCAGCAAACTCTTTCTCTGTTTTGGTTTCATATTCGAAATCATTTTGCTTAAGGAAATTTACAAAATTTTTGAAATCAGCTTCCGTAATTTTAAATTTGTTCCAATTGGCCATTTGATGCTTATAATAGTACTCTGTAGCAAAATCAAAAATTGCGTTGTCTTTAAGTAACGCCGTCGTAATAGGACTAAATTTTGCTGTTTCTAGCTCAATATCAGGTAAAATACCTCCGCCATCATATACTTTTCTACCCCCTTTTGTTCTGAAAGAATTATATTCTTTTACATCTTTCCGCACTGGATCACCGTTTTCATCACGGTTCCAATAATCTAGAGCCTGAATACACCTTCCACTAGGAGTATAGTAGCGCGAAATAGTAACCTTTAATTGTGTTCCGTAGGTTAGTTTTTTTGGACGTTGTACTAAACCTTTTCCAAAACTACGTGCCCCAACGATTACAGCTCGATCAAGGTCTTGTAACCCGCCAGAAACGATTTCGCTTGCCGAAGCACTGCGGCCATTAATTAGAACAACTAACGGAATTTCAGTGTCTACAGGGTCCTTACGTGTTTTATAGGTTTTATTGTACTTTTCTATAACAGATTTTGTAGTGGTAATTATTTCGCCTTTCGGAACGAAAAGATTTACCACGTCTATAGCTTCGTTAAGCAATCCACCAGGATTTCCACGGAGGTCAAGAATAATTTTCTTGGCTCCTTCAGATTTTAATACCTCCAAAGCAGCTTTGGTCTCTAAAGTGGTTTTTCTATTGAATTTTGTTAAAACAATATATCCAATATCATTGTTGATTAATTTGTAAAAAGGAACGGCATGAACATCTACTTTTTCTCGTGTTAAAGTCGTTGTGTTTGTTTTCCCTTGACGTAGGTAGGTAAGTTCTACCTGAGAGCCTTGAGCACCTTTTAACAATTCACTCGCGTCGTTTTCGAAATCGGACACATTGATACTTCCAATTTTTATAATCTCATCACCCGCCTTCAAACCCGCTTTGTCTGCAGGATAATCTTTAAAGGGCTCAATAATAATAATTTTCTCTTTTTTTGTTCTAGCGGTAGCGCCAATACCAGTGTAGGTTCCAGAACTATTTATTCGAGCATCTTCAACCTGTTGTTCATTCCAGTATACTGTATAAGGATCTAAATCTTCTAACATTCCCTTAATAGCTTTATCCATTAAGGTTGCTGGTGTTACCTCATCTACGTAGTTCATGTTTAACTCTTTATAAAGAGTTGTGAAAATTTCAATTTGCTTAGCTATTTCAAAAAAATCACCTTTAAAACTTACTGTTGTAAAAAGGACTCCAAGCGCTAGGATAGGAATTAGTACTTTCTTTTTCATTCTTTTGTTTATTTCTGAAAACCCTTAAGAGGGTTTCTTTTTATTTCTTTTTAGTATTTTCCAAAGTACAACAACTGTAATTAAAGCCAATAAAAACAATGGCCATAAGTACAATACCCCAAGGAAAAACACCGAAATTCCATCCCAGCCTCCTTTTAACGAGTTGATCATTTTTTGACCATAGGATTGAGTAACTCCTGTTTCAGAAGTCAAGGTATAAAAATCTAAACTAATCGTGCTCATAGAAACACGGTTTTGAAGAAACTGTAGACGGCCTTGCTTAGCCTCAATTTCTTCTCGAATATTGGACAATTCGCGTTCGATTTCTAATATCTCTTTAACATTTTTCGCTTGTTTAAGCAGCTCCAAATAACGTTTTTCGAGTTCTCTTTTTGCTTTTAGTCGAGCCTCGAGGTCTACAAACTCTTCGGAAACATCCTTACGTGAAATTTCTTTTTGATCGAAATATGAAACCCCTTCAGAAACCCCTTCAATAAAGCTTTGGAAGTTTTCAGTTGGAATACGAACAATCATGGTCCTAAAAATCCGATTGTAACTTTTCCCAGAATTGTCGTTTTGAACAAGGCCTTTGTATTGATTGGCCAGATCCAACACAACTTTATGGGTAGTAGCAACATTTTTGGTTTCAAAGGCCAACCGCGCGGTCTTAATTATTTTTTGCTCTTGAGCTTCAGGCGAGGCCAGCAAAGAGATGGACGAAGCCTCTTCTACAACCTTTTTTTCAACCTCGCGGTATTCATAGTCTGCAGCTACTGTTTCAGTTTTAAAATGCTCACTAGAGTTACTATTAGAACAGGCCAGTGCAAACCCAAATAATAAAATGCTAAGTAGTTTCATCTCTTAATTTTTTAAGCAAGGTCGCCATGACTTTTTCTAACTCCGCGTATTTTGGCTTGTCCTTACTGAAGTATAAAAATATTAACGCAAAATTCTTGCCGTTATTGGCGATAATTAAAGGTTTATGAAGCCGGTAGGCCTCTCGCAACTGTCTTTTTATACGGTTGCGATCTACTGCAGATTTAAAACTACGCTTAGGGACTGCAAAAGAAGCCTGTGTAGGTTTTTCCAATTCCTGGGGTAGAAAAATAAGTTTTAAAGGAAATTTTGAAAATGACTTTCCCTGAGCAAATAACCTTTCGATGGTTTTTGTACTCTTTAATTTTTCATGTTTTGGAAAACGGAAGTTCATCGTAGTAAATGTACAATATTACTCAAATTAAAACCCCCGCTAATTAACTACGCGGGGGCTTAGTATAAAAGAATAATTAGCTTATTTTTCGTAAATGTTATTATCGGGGTTAATGTCAGCCATACGCTGACTAGCATCAATCATCATATTTTTTACTTTTCTCCCGTTGTTAATTTCGAAGATATATTCTGGATATGCCCAGGCCCAGTCTGTTAAAACCACACGTGTTAAATTTGGAAACTGATTTGACTTTTCGCCCCGCATCATCTGCAAAGGGATATAATAGGATTCCTGAGAGCCATCTTCGTAAGTCACGAAAAGATCTATAGGCATTGGCATAAGGCCTAATCGACTTAAGGTAACAAGGGTTGTATTCCCTTCAGAAACAACACTTTTAATCGCATAATCAATAGTATTAGTAGTTTGTGTCCAATCTGTTAAGTACCAATCAAGCTCAAAGCCTGAGACTTTTTCAGCCACACGAATAAAATCGTTTGGTGTAGGGTGCTTAAAAGCAAACTCCTTGAAATAACGCTTAATCGTTTTCTTCAAATTTTCTTCACCAACTACATAACCTAATTGTGCCATAAATACAGCTCCTTTGCTATAAGCAGTAACCCCATAGGCTCGATTGCTAGCATAGCGATCGGCATGTGTACTTTGCGGTTGCTCATTGCCACTTTTAGCAAGGAATGTGTAGCCACGATAGGAACCAGCATGTGGATTTGGATTTTCTTGATTCATAACTACATTCATAGCTTCGCCCGAAATATAGGAGGTGAATCCCTCGTCCATCCATTCATGTTTTGCCTCGTTGGTTGCCAGTAAAAACTGAAACCAAGTGTGCGCCATTTCATGGGCAGTTACCCCAACTAGGCTTTCAAACTTTCTATTTCCCGTAATTAAAGTACACATGGCATATTCCATACCACCATCCCCACCTTGGATTACCGAGTATTGCTTGTACGGATACTCTCCTATATTTTTATTGAAATATTCTAAAAGTTCAGCAGTTTTTGGCTGAAGATTTCTCCAATTTTCAACAATATTAGGATTATTTTTATAGAAAAAGTGAAGGGCCACCCCATTTGGACCTGCATACGTATCGTGAATATAATCTTTGTCTGCAGCCCAAGTAAAGTCGTGCACATCTGGCGCATTAAAATGCCAGGTGTATTTGCCTTTTTTAGGCTTTTTAGTTTTTTGACCCGGTAAGGAATAGCCGTGACCAATATCTGACGGGTTTTGAAGATATCCGGACCCGCCAATGGTATAATCTTCATCAATCGTGATCTTCACGTCAAAATCTCCCCAAACACTATGAAACTCCCGTCCAATATATGGATCTGCATGCCATCCTTGGAAATCATATTCCGCTAATTTTGGATACCATTGCGTCATTGACAAAGCAATTCCTTCAGCATTGTTTCGACCACTACGACGAATTTGAACGGGTACTTGAGCATCCCAATTCATTTTAAAAGTAGTGTTTTTTCCAGGATAGATTGGTTGGTTAAGGGCGACCTCTAAAATGGTTCCAACAACCTCATAACTTAAAGCCACGCCATCTTGTGATAGCGAATTAGGCTTTATATACCCTATTTCCGACGGAAGTAATTTTGAAATTCGATCACCCACGCGACCGTCAGGGTCGGAAATGCTTCGAGAGCGAACATCCATTTCACTTCCTGGCTGAAAAGCATTAAAATACAAATGATAGAATACCCTGTTCAATGTGTCAGGGGAGTTGTTAGTATAGGTCAACTCTTGCCTCCCTTTGTATTGATAGGTGTTGACATCCATATCGATTTCCATTTTGTAATCGACCTTTTGTTGCCAGTAAGAAGTATTGTTTTGCGCAGTTGAAGAAGCAACTAGCACAAGTGTTATTAAACCGCTAAAGAATAGTTTCATTATTGAGCTGTTTTTGATGCCAGAATTAGGGCGTTGTACATATTCACCATCTTTCCAGATTTGGTAATATTGGTGAATTGGTCTTGATTCGAAGCATCACCACCCAATATCACGGGAGTCTTAGAAGATAGGCCACTATTCATTAAGATTTGTTTTACTTGTTTCGCCGAAAGTTTTGGGTATTGAGAACGAATCACAGCCGCAACTCCCGCAACTGCTGGTGCGGCCATAGAAGTTCCTTGAAGATATTCGTAGGTGTTTAACGGTGTGGTTGACCAGATTTTTACCCCTGGGGCAAATACATCAACATTTGAAACGCCATAATTAGAAAAATTTGCGACCAGTTCGCTTCCATATTTTGTGTTCAAAGCACCTATGGTAATAAAAGTGTCTCCTATTTCAGAGCCTGTTCCTTTTTGATCATTAGGATATACCTGTTTTGAATCTAGGTTTATCCCTTCATTTCCAGCTGCATTTACAATAAGTACATCTTTTGAGGATGCATATTTAATAGCATCCCAAACCCATTCAGGGTTAGGAGAGTAATATTTTCCGAAGCTTGTGTTAATCACTTTTGCACCATTGTCAACTGCGTAGCGTATTGCCAATGCAATGTCCTTATCATATTCGTCACCATCAGGAACCGCACGTACGACCATTATTTCAACATTGTTAGCAACACCATTAATACCAATACTGTTATTTCTTTGAGCACCAATGATTCCAGCAACGTGAGTTCCATGTCTTGCATCTGCTTTTTTTGGATCTGGTCCATCCACATCATTGTTACCATAGGATTTGTCGTTAAAATCGTTTGGATTATCACCTAGTACTGCTCTGAAATCTTTAGACGTATTAAAATGTGAATCTAATCTACCATCAAAATACTCGATACCACCCTTCAATTGTTCAAGCACTTCTGGGATTGTATCTCCAAAGTTGAACATTTGGTTTAAACTAGTTATTTGTTGTTGTTCCGCTTCAGTTGGATTTGCAATTGCGGCGAGGTCTTTTTTAGTATAATCTTTTTTTCCAAGTTTTTTGATCATGGCAGCGTGCGCTGGCTTTACTTGTGATACGATTTGTTCATAACGGGCCTTGTTGGCCAATGCTTCTTGAGAATCCTTTTCAAACTCTGCTTTGGCTTGTTGATATAAGGCAAATTCTTCTCGATCAGCTGCACCTATAGAGCTATCGGTTTTGCCGCTGTATTTTGGATCCAATTGTTTAATTAATCGAACATATTCCATGTTTTCTGCAACAATGTCTCCTAGGAAGTTCCATCCATGAATATCATCAACATAGCCATTGTTATCGTCATCTTTTCCGTTTCCTGCAATTTCTTTTTTATTAGTCCAAAGAACATTTTTAAGGTCTTCATGCTCAACATCAATACCGCTATCTATGACAGCGACAATTACTTTTTGTCCCTTTTTGCCCTTTATAATTTCTTTATATGCTCTATCAACGCTCATTCCAGGAATGGTGTCTCGGAGTAGGTCGTAAGCTCCCCATTTTTTTGTTTGAGTTTCGGTTAATGGAGCTCTTTTTAATGGAAGAGTATCTATATTTTCAATAGGAGTAGAAATAACAGGAGCATTTCCACCACAACTTGAAATAATTGCGGCTGAGGCAATAATCAACGATGTTTTTAAGATTTTCATAAGTTCAGTAATTAATTAAAAAGTTCGTTAAAAGTAAAACTTTTGTTCAAACGAACACCTTTCTCGGTATGTTTTACAGTAATTATATGATTGTGAGCGTCGTGCTCTAAAAATAAATAGTAGTTATGATCTGCAGCGTGTTTTAAGAAAATTTCTTTTTCAGGAAGTGTAAGCAAAGGTCTGGTATCATATCCCATAACAAAAGGAAGTGGTAAATGTCCTACTGTGGGTAATAGGTCTGCCATAAAGACGATCGTTTTTCCTTTGTAATTAATATGAGGTATCATCTGTTTTTCCGTGTGACCATCTGCAAAGAAAATATCAAAGTCCAATTCTTTCGCTTCGGAAAAGTTTATCTTTTCGTTCTTCCTTTCCGAAGAAATAGAACGACTAGCGTCTCCAACAAACTGTAATTGTCCACTTTCCTGCATGGGTAGAATATTTTCCTTCAGAAAAGATGCCTGCTCCCTTCTATTTGGATTGGTTGCCCAATCCCAGTGGCGCTCATTACTCCAAAATTTCGCATTTTTAAAAGCAGGTTCATATCCTGTTTTATCCTTATTCCATTGAACACTTCCACCACAATGATCAAAATGAAGGTGCGTCATAAAAACATCGGTAATGTCATTCCTGTGGAAACCAAACTTTTTCAGACTATTGTCTAAATTGTAATCTCCCCAAGGAAAATAGTAACCAAAAAACTTTTCGCTCTGCTTGTTTCCCATTCCTGTGTCGATAAGCGTAAGTCTATTTCCATTTTCGATGAGCAAACATCTAGCGGCAATATCGATCATATTGTTGGAGTCGGCAGGATTCGTCCTACTCCATAGGCTCTTAGGGACAACACCAAACATGGCGCCTCCATCTAATTTAAAATTACCTGCTTCAATAGGGTAGAGCTGCATAGGAAGCGCAAAATACAAAAAGGGCGGGAAATGCGTAAGAGCGTTAAGGGTTTATTAAGAATTAACTATTATCCTTAGCTCTTCAACTGGTTTAAGAAGCACTTTTCAGCCCCATATGTCTTAATAAGTCGAGCCCAAAAGCAAGCATATTCTTTACCTCGTCTGTGCGAGCAATATGGAGGTACTTAAAAATCATTAAAGCCTCTCCATTGCTTTCTATATGGTGAATCTCATTTTTTTCTAAGAAGTGAATTAAATCATCAGTGAAAAATGTTCTAATAGCCAATTCATCTTCTCCATTCAATTGAAACTTGTTGGAAAACCCAGAATATTTTTTAAAATTAATGTCTCCCTTTCCGCCAGAGAAAACGTTTACCCTGTCGAAAATTTTATCGAACAGACCTTCTTTGTCAATTATAAATCGTGGGATCGGCGATGGCAATCTAATCACTTGCACCGTTGTTTGATATACCTCTAACGCGAGAAGCGCACCCTCATCGAAAACAATATCTGCAATTTCCCATTGCGCTTTATTTTCTACATCCAGCCCTTGGAGGGAGTTACTTTTCATTTCTATTGGACGAGAATCGAAGAAATGAAAGTTTCTAAGATAAGAGGTGTTCCAATCTACCTCTCTGTCAAAGGACCAGCCATTTGCAATAGCCATTTTTTGCAAACGTATTTGTCGCTGGGTAATACGTTTTTTGACACGACCTGTAACAATTTTTAATGCGCGATTATGACTCGTAGAAGCCACATGATTGTCCAGTCCAATTAATTTTACATCTCCCCCTTCGTTATCATGAATACGTTTGAATTCGATTAGGTTTTCCATAATAGACAAATCAACTAAACGGGTTTGCGATAGATCTACACGCACCGTTGAACCCTGAGGAATCTCTTCTAAAAGCTTGTCCAGTTTTAAGGCATATAAGAAGTTGGAAATTCCTTTTAATTTAACATCGAAAACACCATTTTCCAATTGATATACTTTAGAGCCAGACTTATAGATCATTTTAAAGAAACGAAGGAAGCCCACTTTAGCTAAAAGCATGTGTAATAACAGGGTAACTAGAATTCCGCCGACTATTCCATACAATAAATCTGTAAACAATGTTATAAAGAGTGTAGAAGAAAGAAAAAGCAGTTGCTCAACTCCTTGATCGTACGCGTGCTTAAATACTTTGGGAGAGGCAAGTTTAAAACCCGTATGTACCAAGATAGCCGCTAATGCTGCTAAAGGAACACTTCTTAAAACAGGCGCCAAAATAAGAACAAAGAGAATAAGAAAGATTCCATGATATAAATTAGACCATTTGGTTTTAGCATTACTATTTACATTAACTGTGCTTCGAACGATCACGGTGATTATGGGAAGGCCTCCTAAAGCTCCGGAAACCATAGTACTAAAACCAACACCTACAAGGTCTTTATTGAGGTTGGTGGTACGCCTATATGGATCTAGTTTATCAACGGCACGAGCACTCGCCAGCGTTTCTACTGAGGCAATCATAGTAATAGACAAAACAGTAAGCCAGAAAGCTCCTGTTCCAATCATTCCAAAATCAGGATGCATGATACTATCTAGGGGGTTCTTGGGAATGTCAATTAGTAATTTTGGACCAACAGCGTATTCGTTTCCGAAGAAAGAAATACTGTGTTCATTAAAGAAATCGAACCAAAATACTATTGGTAAAGCCAATAGTAATACCCACATAGGAGCAGGGATTATTCGAATAAATTTATAGTTCACTTTTTTATAGAAAACAAGGGTCAAAATACCCGCCAACGCTACTAAAAAAACGAACGGGTTAATTTCGGGAAGTTTGTAAAAGATATCCAATAGCGTTCCAATTGTGGTGTTGGCGTTGGAAGTGGTCCCCAGAGCATAGTGAGCTTGTTTTGCAAAAATGATTACACCTATAGCAGCCAAAATTCCATGGAGCACAGAAGACGGTAATAGCTTAGCAAAACGGCCCATTTTAAGAAACCCTAGCATTACTTGAATAGCGCCGGAAACGACGATAGCCGCTAAAACATAATTGATATTACCTTCCAGTACTACCAACCCTCCCAAGATTACGGCGATCAGCCCTGCAGCGGGACCATTAATTGCCAAGTGTCCTCCCCGAAAGAATGTCGTTACAACTCCTCCAATAATCGCAGATAATATTCCAGACATAGGAGATACACCAGATGCAACGGCAATTCCTAGCGCTAAAGGCAATGCAACCAGAGATACACTTAGGGCGGCAGAAAAGTCATTACGCCAATTTTTCTTCAGACCATTAAATCCGTTAGAAGGTATATTGTTGCTATCGCTCATAAGTAAAATAGGTCAATTATAGTTTTAAATAAATTGCCAATGAATCTTAATTATTCATTTAGCGAAGGGGAAGATAGTATTTTTTTAGATTAAGAACCGACCTCCGTTTATTAATAATAAGTTGAAGGACACCGTTGAATCTCAACAATTCTTGTAATTTTATGTTCTAATAGAAAATAAAAATGGTTGAGTTAGCTGGTATTATCGTTTTGGGAATCATTGCCCAATGGGTCGCTTGGAAGTTTAAAATTCCTGCAATTTTACCTCTTATTCTTATAGGACTTTTTGTTGGACCAATTTCAACGTTACTTTCTGAAGACGGGACTCAATGGATTCGACCTATTTGGAATGGCGAAAGCGGTCTTTTTCCTGGGGAGAACTTGTTTTATTTTGTGTCATTAGCGATTGGAATCATCCTTTTTGAAGGGGGCCTTACTTTAAAACGTAATGAAATTTCTAAGGTGGGGCCGGTGATTGGAAAATTGATTAGTTTGGGAGCCGCCATTACCTTCGTTGGGGCAGGCCTAGCAGCGCATTATATATTTGGACTAAGTTGGAAAATTTCCTTGCTGTTCTCAGGTTTGATAATTGTAACTGGCCCTACGGTAATATCGCCAATTTTAAGAAATATTCCGCTTAAAAAAGATGTTTCGGCAATATTAAAATGGGAGGGTATATTGATTGATCCTATTGGTGCTTTGGTTGCGGTATTGGTTTTTGAATTCATAATAATTGGTGGTGAAAATGCGGGCTATACGAAGCAGGCATTGTTAGATTTTGGGAAGATTATGTTGATTGGTTTTGCCTTTGGAATTTCGGGTGGATTTGCACTATATCAAGCTGTAAAACGAAAAGTTATTCCACATTATCTTCTCAACGTTGTGTCTTTATCGCTTGTCTTAATGGTGTATGTACTAAGCGATCAGTTTGCACATGAATCGGGGTTGTTGGCTGTAGTTGTTATGGGAATGTTCCTTGGTAATAGTGATCTGCCAAGCCTTAAAGAGTTACTTTATTTCAAGGAGTCTTTAAGCGTATTACTTATTTCGATATTGTTTATTTTATTAGCCGCAAACATTAGTTTGGATGATCTTATGTTAGTGTATAATTGGAAAACAGGGATCCTCCTTGCAATAATTATTTTCGTGCTTCGTCCAATTAGTGTGTTTATTAGCACTGCTAGGTCAAGTCTAAAAACAAATGAGAAACTATTTATTAGCTGGGTAGGTCCAAGGGGAATTGTTGCTGCAGGTATTGCGTCGCTATTTGGAACCAAATTGGTAATTTTAGGAGAGCCAGGGGCGGAGTATATTACGCCGCTTGTTTTTGCAGTGGTGCTTACAACAGTCTTGTTAAATGCTACTACTGCCCGTTTCTTTGCTAAAATTGTTGGAGTATTTTTAAAGACTTCTGAAGGAATTCTCATTGTTGGAGCTTCAAAAGTATCACGATTGATCGCCTCTTATCTTCAAAAAAATGAACGTCATGTGGTTTTGGTTGACACGAACGAACACAGCGTGAGCATGGCAAAAGGTTTGGGTTTGGATGCTATTAGTGCAAATATTTATTCAGATGATCTTGGTGAGAACATCGAATTAAATGATGTAGGCTATTTACTGGCTATGACAGGTAGTGATGAGGTGAATAGACAGGCAATTAGTCGCTTCGGAAAAGAGTTTGGAGAAACAGGAACCTTCAGATTGATGACCCCGGAAGAGCTTAAGAATAATGATAATTTATCGTCAAAAGAACTATTTTCACATACCCATGATTATATAAAACTGGCTCGAGTTGCCAATAATTTTCCTTCAATTCAAGAGATTCCAATAAATTCACAAGAACAATTTATCAAGTTTCTTAGCATTATTGAGAGTGATGATAATGCGGTAGCCTTATTCTTGAAGAATGATGAAGGCTTTTTAGAGATAATAAGTGTGCCCTCAAAAATGGAGGTGACCGAAAACGGCTATTTGGTGTACATAGGAAAACCCATGGATTTTGAAGATTTAATGAACTCAACAAAAGACAAGCAAACTGGGGCTTAAAAATATTATCCCAATTAGCCCGTTTACATTTCAGAATATTGACTTATGAATAAATATAGACTTCTTTTTTTTGTATTTAGTATTACAATACTCCTTAATTCTTGTAAGAAAGATGATGGCCGCTCTTGTGTGTCTTGCTCATCTTCTCAAACCCAAACTTTCGAAGTATGCGAAGAAAGCGATGGTACCGCCTCAGTAAATGGTCAAAACACAGGGACCTCCTATGGGGTCTATATCACTGACCTGGAAGCTGCAGGCACTGACTGTGGAGGTCAATAGGCTATCGGAAACACCCCCCCCTTATTTTAACAACTTTTTTGCAATAGTATTTCATTTTGTTAATATTTGTCACTTAATCAATAAACAAACACGATGAAAAAATTATTATTTAGCGCCTTAGTATTAGGCTTAGCATGTACCTCTTGTAAGAAAGTGGACTTACTATATTAGACTGGACACAAAGTTGCGAGATATTGTTGTTACATAATTTAACTTTGAATTATGTCAAAGCGCAAAAAGAATTACACTACATAATTTAAGACAAAGGCTGTGTGGAATTAACTTACCTGAGAGGTAGTGTTAAGAAAGTATCTGATGAATTAGGGTCCATATTCTGTCTTACATCGATGGAGGAAAGAATCTACCAAGTATGGTAAAAACAGTTTTCCAGGTCGTGGAAGGCCAAAACTTACGGATGAGCAACGAGAGATTGCTGAATTAAAGAA
>CAJXZB010000008.1 GCA_913063405.1 uncultured Ulvibacter sp. | reverse complement strand
GAGGTACAATTCGAGGTGGTAACAGCAACATTGGAAGATGCTAATATTCCTATAGGAGGGTTATTTCTCAATGCAGATGCAGGCTTTGACGCCAAGGACTTTAGAAACTCATGTGATAAAAAGGATATTAATGCAAATGTATGTTTCAATAAACGTAATGGAGACTTAGACAGAGATGAATATTTCGACCAAGAACTCTACAATGAAAGATATGCAATAGAGAGAACAAATGCTTGGATGGATAGCTATAGGTCGCTGCTCAATAGGTTTGATACTACCATAGCTAGTTGGTTAGGGCTTAATTACCTGTCACTCATCATTATAGCTGTTAAAAAATTCAAAAGAGAGAACTGAAAAAAGTTTAAATCACTTCACTATCTTCGCTGCTTGATTACCAATTATTAGGTCTTTTTTTATTATTTTTCTTTCTCTCCTAGAATTCATCAACATTAAACCAATAATTAACAGTGCAAATAGCTGAATTACAATAAAAACAATAATCATCTTGATAGCTTCCTTTTCTAGTGTGACCCATAAAATGTATTTAGGTCACATTAAAATGGATTAAGATCGAGATGATTCATGTCTAAATAAGTTCAACCAATTTATTTGAAACCTCTTTAATTGGATACACCCTTTTTTCGGTATTACTTTCTACCACCATACAAATATTGTCTATTGTTAGAATTCTCCCTTCAAATCCATCAATTCGGATTAATTGACCAATCTGATAATTTTTCCTAGCATAAAACAAAAAAAGCAATCTAGAAATAACATCCTTGGATCCCAACCCTAAACCAAGAGCAAATGAAGCTAACAAAGCACCAAGTATAATTGACAGATTATCAGTAATAACCATTGTATTAACCCCAGCCTGATTCAACGCAATAATTGTTACTATTAGGAATACAAGATAAAATACAATCCGACTGATAAGCTTAGAGCCGTTTAGGTCAAAGGTATCCAGCATCGTTTTTGTAGATTTACTTAAAACAGTCGCTAGATAAACACCAAATCCAAAAATTACAAACGCGCTAAAAACCTGAGGGAGATAACTAACTATTTTACCCACTTCATTCGAAACCATTGTTAATCCTATTAAATATGCTCCAATTATTACCAAAACCAAGATTAAAAACCACTTAACAAAAGCAATAATTATTCGTGTTGGTTGGATCTTAATTGAAGTGTTAAATATTTCACCCTTCTCAAATACTTTCGCAACGAATAGATCAACTTTAGTTATTTTTAAAGACTTCCTTACAACAAATAAAATAAGTTTTAAGAGTACAAAAGCAATAATGAATAAGGCTATCGCTCCCAATAGTTTGGGTAAAAAGGAACTTAATTCATTCAACAAATTCTCAAAGGGTTTTAATTCTAAAAATCTTTCCATGGTTTATTTAGTTTTTAATCTTATTTCTAGTAGTTTTTAAAATATCGTTTAATACACTTGGATGCTTCACTGCAAATAAATCTGCAAAATCAATTACTAGTTTAAGTCTTTCTACATCTTGCATCACTTTAGATTTCACAATTAAAGAGAGTTTTTCATCCCGCAGGATTTTTTTGAAAGGGTTCTCCATTCTATAGCTTATTATATATAGTTATTAATTTCACCTTGGCACGTTTAAGTCTCATTTTACGCACTTGCACCCAATTCAAGAGTATCCATTATATCCTTTACAGATATATCGTCTTGGTATTTCATTAGTAAAATCCTCCTGTCATCTGGCTTTAACTTTTTCAACGCAAATTGCAACAAATCTGATCTTAACTCATATATTTTTTCATCTGGAACTTCTTCTTCCGCGTATTTATGAACATCATCCATAACGACAAATTTTTCATTCTTTTTTTTAAGTGTCCTTTGGACATAATTGACACAATAATTGTAAACGAAAGAGTATAACCAGGTCGAGAATTTGGATCTCCGCTGGTATGTTCTAAGCTTTGCAAAAAGCAAGACAAAAATATCATGGGTTAAGTCTTCTGCCTCTTCTTTTGATTTCGAAAAACTTATGCGCTTATTAAATACAATTTGAGCATAACGATCATAGAGAATAGCAAACGAATGGGTATCGTTTGACCCCAAAACTCTTACTATTAATTCATCATCACTTAGTTTATGTTCAGGTTTTGTAGATTCCAGGGTAAATAGCGATATTATTGTCCTTATAAGTTAGGACACAAGTTTTTAGAAAAGTCACAAGTTCTTAGAAATATATTTTTATTGTTCCAATAGAGTATTTGCCAAACAATTTCAAATTAAATTGCGAATTAAGCTAAAACAAAAAATCCAACCACAAAAGTGATTGGATTTTATCAGTCGGGGTGGCAGGATTCGAACCTGCGGCCTCCACGTCCCAAACGTGGCGCGATAACCGGGCTACGCTACACCCCGAAAACTGAGGTGCAAAAATAACTAAAATAAAGAGTATGGCAAGCAACTTTTCATATTTATTATTAAATAAATCTAATCCATCAATTTACGCCGGGTAAATGAAAAAAAACCATTATCACACTATAGGGTCATATCCATTCCATCTTTTTTAGTATCTTTTCATAGAATAGAATTCGTTATGTACAAATATTCTCTCCTGCTAATCTCCCTGATATTTTTGGTTAGCTGTAAGAAGCCCAAGGAAACAACAGCGATAATCACTTCCAAGGAAAAATCTTTGCAATACACTCTTGAAACTAATCAAAGAACCTACAGTATAAAAACAGTGGTGGATAACCTTTCTAATCCTTGGGGAGTGACCTGGCTTCCAGACGGGAGTATGTTAATTACTGAAAAAAGTGGGGACCTTATCCATTTTAAAAACGGCAAAAAAAAGGAAATCAAAAACGTCCCCGAAATATACAATCGAGGACAAGGCGGTTTATTAGACATAGCGTTACATCCAAAATACTCGGAAAATGGCTGGATCTATATCACCTATTCCTCTACAGAAGGCACGGGCAACGGTGGTAATACCGCATTAGTTCGATGCAAACTCGAAGGAGAATCTCTTACAAATATTCAAACACTTTACAAGGCAAGCCCTAATTCAACTCGTGGACAGCATTTCGGGTCACGAATCGAATTTGATGATGATGGCTACCTCTATTTCTCCATAGGAGACCGAGGAGATCGTGATGTGAATCCGCAAGATGTTACTCGTGACTGCGGAAAGATCTATCGTCTAAACGACGATGGCAGCATACCAAAGGACAATCCTTTTGTGAACGATACGCAAGCAAAAAAGGCAATTTTCACCTACGGAAACCGCAACCCCCAAGGAATGGCAAAACACCCAAAAACTGGTGAAATATGGGTTCATGAACACGGCCCAAAGGGAGGGGATGAAATCAATATTTTAAAAAAGGGTGCAAATTACGGCTGGCCAGTTATCTCCTATGGCGTTAATTACAGCGGCACTAAATTCACTGAAGAAACAACAAGAAAAGGTATGGAGCAGCCTGTTCACTATTGGACTCCATCAATCGCGCCTTGTGGAATGGATTTCGTAACTGGGAACGTATACCCAGATTGGAAAGGACATCTGCTCGTTGGCTCTTTAAAATTTAACTATGTCGAATTAATAAAGCTAAATGGAAACAAGGTTGTAGGTCGTGAAAATATCGCCGAAGATGTTGGACGCGTTCGCAATGTCAAAATGGGTCCAGACGGCTATATTTATATTGGAATTGAAGGACGGGGAATCGTAAAAATCATCCCAAATTAAGGCTTCTATCCATGAAACATATTCATATCAACCTAACAAACGTTCAACAAACTACCCTAAATAAAAACATGTACAAATCATTACTTATCACGACAGTGCTATTCTTTGTACTTTCTTGCAACACAAATTCAGAAAAGAAAAAAAACGACATTTCTATTCAACAAGAAGGTAAGGTTCCTCAAACGGAACTTCAGAAAAGCCTCGAACAAGGGAAGTCCGTCTACAAGGACTTTTGTATCCAATGTCATATGGCCAATGGGAAAGGAATTCCGAATAATTTCCCACCATTAGCAGGATCTAATTGGCTAACAGAAAAAAGAAAAGAAAGCATACATGTGGTTAAATATGGGCAAAAGGGAGAAATAGAGGTCAAAGGTATAAAATATGACGGCATTATGACACCAATGGGTTTAAGCGCTGAGGAAGTGGCAGACGTGTTAAACTATATTATGAATTCTTGGGGAAATACTCAGAGTTCTATGGTTACTGAAGCCGAAGTTTCAAGTGTTGAAAAATAATAATAGCTTTTGGTTTTTAAGGTAATAACTTAATAGCTATTTTTGTCAAAACCCTTAATTTATGCTCATAATAGGCATCGCAGGCGGTACTGGAAGTGGAAAAACCACGGTAGTTGAACAAATCGTTGCAGAACTTCCGCCGAATGAAGTATGTATAATCTCTCAAGATTCTTATTACAAAGATACCAGCCATTTAAGCTACGATGAGCGAGTGGGAATAAACTTTGATCACCCAAACTCGATTGATTTTGAACTACTTGTAGAGCATTTGGAGGAATTGCGTAAAGGAAATTCATTTGAGCAACCTGCGTATTCCTTTGTAGATCATAATCGTACTCGAGAAACCATCACTACCCATCCTAAAAAAGTAGTTATTGTTGAAGGAATTTTGATATTAACACATCTGGAAATTCGTGAAATGTTCGATATTAAAGTATATGTTCACGCAGATAGTGACGAACGGCTTATAAGACGTTTAAAGCGTGATATAGCGGAACGCGGCAGAGACTTAAAAGAGGTATTGGAAAGGTATCAAAACACCCTGAAGCCAATGCATCAGCAATTTATAGAACCTACAAAAGAGTTCGCTGATATTATTATCCCTACAAACCGCTATAATACGGTAGCGGTTAATCTTATTAGAACAATCATTCATCAAAAATTAGCATAAACAAAAGGTGAAATTTTCAGAAATAAAACAAAAAAAATGGTTCCGATTTATAAGCAATAAATACGTGCTTATACTTATCCTTTTCCTATTTTGGATGTTATTTTTTGACACCAATTCCTTTTTAATTCACAATGAATTAAATCATGACATTAAAGCACTAGAAGGCAATAAAGAGTTTTATAAAAAGGAAATGAAAAATGATAAGACCTTTATCGAAAAAATGCAAGATAGTAGCGAGGTTGAAAAATTTGCTCGTGAAAAGTACTACCTCAAGAAAGAAAAAGAAGATATTTTTATAATAGAACACGAAGACAGCATATATATAAAAAAAGAACGATGAGTGAGTTCCTATTTAACGAATTCGAGACCATTTCTGCCAAACAATGGAAGCAAAAAATACAAGTTGATTTAAAAGGCGCCAATTATAACGACACACTGGTATGGAATAGCACTGAAGGTATTAACGTAAAACCGTTTTATCACAGAGATGATTTTCAGGCTACGTTTAGCGCGGTTCCTGGTCATCCAAAAAAGTGGTCCATCGCCCAAGAGTTCTTTGTTGACGACGAATCTATAGTTAACGGATTGATTTTGGAAGCTATAAAAAATGGAACGGAAGCGATTGTATTAGCTTCGGAAAAAGAGTTTGATCCTTCTAAAATTTTTAAGAATTTCTCATTTGAAAGTGTTACCATTTATTTCAAATTACAATTTCTCTCAGAAAATTTCTTCTTTCAACTGAAGCAATTTCTTTCAGAAAAAAAAGCAGCTGTATTTTACAATATAGACATCATCGGTAACCTTGCACGTTCCGGAAATTGGTTTCACAACTTAAATCAAGATCATGCAATTCTAGAAAAAATAATTTCAGAAAATAGATTCGAAAATATACTTAGTGTAGATACGGGGTTTTATCAAAACGCTGGGGCAAATATGGTACAACAGCTGGCCTACGGGTTGGCTCATGCAGCAGAATATCTAAATCATTTTACGGCAGACGGTGCGAAAAACCCAAAAATGACGTTCCAAATTGCCAATGGATCCAATTATTTCTTTGAAATTGCTAAGATTCGTGCACTTCGAAAACTATACGCACTATTGGCCTCTGAATTTAATGTGTCTGAAACTTGCCATGTAATCGCTAGGCCCTCTAAACGCAATAAAACAATTTATGACTATAATGTAAATATGTTACGAACCACCACCGAATGTATGAGTGCAGTACTTGGTGGTGCTGATACAATTGGAAACATATCCTATGATTATTTATATCATAAAAGTAATAAGTTTGGTGAACGAATTTCAAGAAATCAATTGTTAATTTTAAAGGCGGAAAGCTATTTTGAAACAGTTTCAAACCCCGCAGATGGAGCATATTACATTGAGCAGTTAACAGATGAGTTAGCCGAAAAATCCTTGGCGCTTTTTAAGGACATAGAAAGAAACGGAGGATTTCTCAGCCAACTCAAAGAAGGTACTATTCAAAGAAAAATCAAAGAAAGCGCTAACAAGGAACAAGAGCTATTTGATGATGCAAAACTTGTTCTTCTAGGAACGAACAAACACCCTAATGCCAGTGATCGAATGAAAGATGACCTTGAATTATTTCCATTTATAAAGACCAAAGTGCGAAAAACGCTTATTAGTCCAATAATTGAACGAAGGCTTGCAGAAAAAATGGAACAAATTAGACTAAACAATGAATAAAGTAAAGCAACCTGTTTTTTCAATTTTAATTGTATTTCTAGTTTTTGGATGCCAAGAATCCGTAGAATATAAATATGATACTAAACCAATGATGGTGACTTGTGGTGGAGCCGACAAGGAGTTACTTAATGAAGCACTATATAGCTTTTTTAACGATATCTCTGTTTATTATGCCTCCAGAGTACAACGTCCAATGTCGAGTACAGAAGCATATGCAAATTTTATCTATAAGGGCTCAAAGGGCGACGCGGATTTTAGGAACATTGTATCCAAACATAGCCTTAAGCTTTTAGAAAAATTGAAGCAGGATGAACAGCTATGGGATTACACCTCCAATTCAAGTAATCTCAATTATGATTCTGAGTTTGTTTCCTGTCTGTTTTCAAACATCGAGGATTCGTCTATGAGAACCACGATAATGGCCCTTAAAACTACTGGTAGTTTAAATCCAAAACTCCTTTCTGATAGACTTATAACTAATGTCGTAGACGACTTTGATCAACCAAATTTCCTAATGTATATAGCACTTGACACCTATTATCAATATCTAATGGATCTCGATTTGTCCGAAATTAATTCAAATGAGTAGAAAAAGCATCGAGCATATTTTATTGAAGAAGTCGAAAGACGAAAGTGAGAAGTTAGAAATTGAAACTTTTTCAACTGCCGAAACTATTGATGTAAAAAAACAGTACACAGCTGAAGATATTCAAGAACTCCCTCATCTAGATTATATAGCCGGAATTGCACCTAACCTACGTGGCCCCTATTCGACAATGTTTGTTCGTCGCCCTTGGACAATTCGTCAATACGCCGGTTTTTCGACTGCTGAGGATAGTAATGCATTCTATCGTCGAAATCTTGCAGCAGGACAAAAAGGCTTGTCCGTTGCCTTTGATTTAGCAACACATCGTGGTTACGACAGCGATCACGAACGTGTAGTTGGAGATGTTGGAAAAGCCGGAGTGGCCATTGACAGCGTTGAAGACATGAAAATATTATTCGACCAGATTCCACTGGATCAAATGAGCGTTTCTATGACCATGAATGGTGCGGTGCTACCAATTATGGCATTCTATATTGTTGCTGCCGAGGAACAAGGTATTCCTCCGGATGCACTGGCAGGAACAATACAAAATGATATTCTTAAAGAGTTTATGGTACGAAATACGTATATCTACCCTCCCACTCCATCGATGAAAATCATCAGTGATATCTTTGAATTTACTACGGAAAAAATGCCCAAATTCAATTCTATATCTATTTCTGGTTATCACATGCAGGAAGCGGGCGCAACTTGCGATATCGAATTGGCTTATACGTTGGCAGACGGACTAGAGTACATTCGCACTGGAATAAATGCAGGAATGGATATTGACTCCTTTGCTCCACGTCTTTCATTCTTTTGGGCCATTGGAATGAACCATTTTATGGAAATTGCAAAAATGCGTGCAGCTCGTATGCTCTGGGCAAAAATTGTAAAACAATTCAACCCTAAAAATCCGAAATCCCTAGCGCTTCGCACGCATTGTCAGACCAGTGGTTGGAGTTTGACAGCGCAAGACCCATTCAATAATGTTGCTAGAACTTGTATCGAGGCTTCTGCAGCTGCCTTTGGAGGAACACAATCATTACATACCAATGCACTTGATGAGGCAATTGCTTTGCCAACAGATTTCTCCGCTCGTATTGCGAGAAATACACAGATTTACCTTCAGGAAGAAACACAAATAACAAAAACTGTTGATCCATGGGCAGGAAGTTACTATGTCGAAAGTCTTACCAATGAAATTGCAAATAGAGCTTGGAAACTTATCGAGGAGGTAGAAGAATTGGGTGGAATGACGAAGGCTATAGAAGCCGGAATTCCAAAACTAAGAATTGAAGCAGCAGCAGCTAGAAAACAAGCAAGGATTGACAGCGGGCAGGATATCATCGTTGGTGTAAATAAATACAGATTAGAAAGGGAAGATCCGCTCCAGATTTTGGATGTTGATAATCAGAAAGTACGATTGTCCCAAATTGAACGACTAGACCGGATAAAATCCGAAAGAAATACTGAAAAAGTTTCTAAAACCCTTTCAAAATTAACCCAATGTGCTAAAACAGGTGAAGGAAATTTATTAGCTTTAGCTATTGAAGCGGCACGGGAACGAGCAACTTTAGGTGAAATAAGTGATGCTCTAGAAGTATCTTTTGGACGATATAAGGCACAAATAAAATCATTTAGCGGAGTGTATAGTAAAGAAATTAAGAAAGACCCCTCCTTTGCAAAAGCAAGAGAAATGGCCGATCAATTTGCCGAATTGGAAGGACGTCGTCCACGGATCATGATTGCAAAAATGGGACAGGATGGCCATGATCGTGGCGCTAAAGTGGTAGCAACGGGATACGCAGATGTGGGTTTTGACGTGGACATAGGTCCTTTGTTTCAAACACCAGCTGAAGCAGCAAAGCAAGCCATTGAAAACGACGTTCATATTCTAGGAGTATCTTCACTCGCCGCTGGCCATAAAACTTTGGTGCCTCAAGTTATTAAAGAGTTAAAGAATTATGGAAGGGAGGATGTTATGGTCATTGTAGGTGGCGTAATTCCGCCTCAAGATTACAAATTCTTATTTGAATCTGGGGCTGTGGCAGTGTATGGCCCTGGAACCAAAATTAGCGATGCCGCCATTGAAATGCTTCAGGTTTTAATAGATTCGGTAGCATAAAGCATGACTGAGAAAACCTATGTTATAAAAACCGAGCGTCTTGGATTGCGAAATTGGCAAAAGAGCGATATAATACCATTCACAAATATGTGTGCAGATCCAAAAGTAATGGAGCAATTTCCCTCTACTTTATCTGCTCCAGAGACCAAAGAACTTATTACTCGCTTATCAAATCATTTTAACGAATATGGTTACACTTATTTCGCCATTGATTTGTTGGAAAATAACGAGTTTATTGGGTTCGCCGGTATAAAAAATCAAACCTGGCAAAGCGAGTATACACCCTGTGTGGATATTGGTTGGAGGTTAAAGCAATCGGCTTGGGGAAAAGGTTTTGCAACTGAAGCCGCTCAAGGATGTTTAAAAGAAGCCTTTTCAAAATTTGGCATAAAAGAAGTGCTTTCTTTTGCGACCAATACAAATACTCCTTCAGAAAATGTGATGAAAAAAATAGGGATGGAGTACATAGGAACAGTTCAACATCCCGCAATTATTGATGATCCAAGATTTGAACATTGCCTGGTGTATCGCTCTAAGCTATAGGACCCATGATTTTTTGATTCAATATTTTCTCTATTGACAAATTCAACCGATAACAAATAATTTACTATGCAAGCATAATAGTTTGCAATAGATTCGCTATTTTTACTGAAAATTATAGAACTCATGGATTTAAAAGCAAAAATGCTGCGTGATGATGCGCTAAAAGGAAAAACAATTGTAGTGACGGGCGGAGGAAGCGGTTTGGGAAAATCCATGACAACCTACTTCTTGGAGCTAGGCGCAAATGTGGTCATCACTTCTCGTAATATTGAAAAGCTTGAAGCCGTCAAAATAGAATTGGAAACACAAACTGGCGGAAAAGTACTTCCCGTTAAATGTGATGTTCGAAATTATAACGAAGTTGAGGCAATGGTTGCTGCTTCGGTTGCTGAGTTTGGACAAGTAGATGTCCTTTTAAACAATGCCGCTGGTAATTTTATCTCTCCTACTGAACGACTTTCGGCAAATGCCTTTGACACTGTAATAGACATTGTTCTAAAAGGAACCAAAAATTGTACACTTGCCTTTGGAAAACATTGGATCGCCCAAAAAGAAACTAACAAAACGGTCTTGAACATAGTAACAACCTATGCCTTTACCGGCTCGGCCTACGTTGTGCCAAGCGCTACGGCCAAAGCAGGAGTTTTAGCACTGACCCGCTCTTTGGCCGTAGAATGGGCAAAGTATGGTATGCGATTTAACGCCATTGCCCCAGGCCCATTCCCTACCAAGGGTGCATGGGATCGATTATTACCAGGTGACTTAAAAGAAAAGTTTGATCTGGCAAAAAAAGTACCACTTAAAAGAGTAGGTGATCATCAAGAATTAGCAAACTTAGCCGCTTATTTGGTTTCCGATTTCTCCGCTTATCTTAATGGAGAAGTTATTGTAATTGATGGAGGTGAATGGCTAAAAGGCGCAGGACAAATGAACCTATTAGAGCAAGTTCCAGAACAAATGTGGGATATGCTAGAGGCCATGGTACGTTCGAAGAAAAGTAAATAAACCGTTCCTATTTTATTGGATTCGAGTATTGATTCATAACGAAGTGAATAGTCCCGAATGATAAAAACAGATCGATTCAATAGGAACAATTTTGTAGCATTTGACATTAGTAATTAAACCACAAGGATTGGCTTTAAGAAAAGTAAATAGTTGATACTTAGATATATTATTTTGCATTCTAAATTGACTTTCCAAGTAGTTCATCGAGACTCGAAATGGATAAATCTAATTGTTCACTTCCTGTTAACAAAATTCATTTTAAGTCCGCATATTTAATTGTATTTTTAAGGCAAATTTTAGAAAAAGTTAATGGGTAAAATTATTGCTATCGCAAACCAAAAAGGAGGTGTTGGTAAAACCACAACATCGGTAAATTTAGCAGCCTCTCTTGGGGTTCTAGAGAAAAAAGTATTGCTGATTGATGCGGACCCTCAAGCCAATGCAACTTCTGGACTGGGTCTTGACGTGGAAAGTATTGCCGCCGGATCGTATCAAGTACTTGAACATACCATCAAGCCAGTAGATGCTATCGTCGACACTACCTCTCCTAACGTAGCCATAATTCCAGCCCATATCGATCTTGTTGCAATAGAAATTGAGTTAGTTGATAAGAAAAATCGTGAATCTATGCTAAAAGTAGCAATCGATGATTTGAAAAAAGACTACGATTATATTTTAATTGACTGCGCTCCCTCGTTGGGCCTATTGACACTCAACGCTTTAACTGCGGCGGATTCTGTTATAATACCTATACAATGTGAATATTTTGCCCTAGAAGGGCTTGGAAAGCTTTTGAATACGATAAAAAGTGTTCAAAAGATTCATAACCCTGATTTGGACATTGAAGGCCTATTATTGACGATGTACGATTCTAGATTGCGATTGTCAAATCAGGTTGTGGAGGAAGTAAAAAAGCACTTCGCAGAAATGGTTTTTGAAACAATCATCCAACGAAATGTGCGTTTAGGAGAAGCACCAAGTTACGGTGAAAGTATTATTAGCTATGATGCTGGTAGTATAGGTGCTAATAATTATCTAAGTTTAGCCCAAGAATTAATTGAGAAAACTAAGTAGGAGAAGATGGCGAAAGCAACAAAAAAACAAGCCTTAGGTCGAGGCCTTTCAGCATTATTGAAGGACCCTTCTAATGATATTCAATCTGTTAGTGACAAAAATGCAGATAAAGTAGTAGGCAGTATTGTAGAGTTAGAGTTGGATGCTATTGAAGTGAACCCTTTTCAGCCCCGTACAAGTTTTAATGAGGAATCTCTCAGGGAACTGGCTTCTTCCATTAGAGAATTGGGAGTTATTCAACCTATAACTGTTCGTAAATTAAACTTTAATAGGTACCAGTTAGTAAGTGGTGAACGACGCTTTCGTGCATCAAAATTAGTTGGATTAAAAACTGTTCCAGCCTATATTCGTATTGCAAATGACCAAGAATCATTGGAAATGGCTCTGGTTGAAAACATCCAACGTCAAGACCTAGATCCTATTGAGATTGCCATTTCCTATCAGCGTCTAATAGAAGAAATTCAGGTTACTCAGGAAAAACTAAGTGACCGTGTGGGTAAAAATAGATCGACAATTGCAAACTACCTTCGCTTATTAAAATTAGACCCTATTATCCAAACTGGGATGCGAGACGGCTTTATTTCTATGGGTCACGGTAGAGCTTTAATTAATTTGGAAGATGCCAGTCTCCAATTGGATATCTATGAAAAAATAGTAAGTAAAAACCTCTCTGTAAGAGATACCGAGGCTATCGTTAGATCATATAAATCAGGTAATAAGAAGAAATCTTTACCCTCAAAAAAATCGACACCTTCCTTTGCGAAGGATGCCAAAAAAGAGCTTACGTCCTTATTAAATAGTAAGATTGATATAAAAGTTTCTAACTCTGGAAAGGGACAATTAGTAGTTCCGTTTAAAAATAAGGAAGATTTCCAACGTATCTTGAAGCTCATAAAAAGTGAAAAGTAAGGCACTCAATATCTTATTTTTTCTACTGGCAATGTCAATTTTTGCCCAAAAAACAGATTCCTTAATTGTTAAGGAAGAAAAGGTTCTAGTAGTAAAGGATTCACTCTCGGCAAAGGAGCCATACGATCCTTTGGCTCCAGCTAGAGCTGCTTTCTATTCGGCAGTGATCCCTGGATTAGGTCAAGCTTATAACAAAAAATATTGGAAAATTCCTATCGTTTATGCTGGGATGGGAGCCGGAATCTATTTCTACCTTCAAAACGATAAAGACTATGATCGCTTTCGGGACGCTTATAAAAGACGATTAGCAGGATATACAGATGATGAATTCTACGGAACAGGTTCTACCCCTGTGATTTCTGATGATCGACTGATTGATGCTCAAAAAACGGCTCAAAAAAATAAGGATGTTAGTATTATTGTGACGGTCGCTTTCTACTTACTTAATATTGTAGACGCCAATGTAGATTCACATCTACGACAATATAATGTGAACGATGATCTATCGCTACAGCCAAACTTGAATTTTAATTCTCTAAACGCACGGCCTAATTATGGACTGTCACTCACTTACCGTTTGAAATGAAACTAGCTCTACTTGGATACGGAAAAATGGGAAAGACCATCGAGCGATTAGCACTAGATAGGGGGCACATTATTGTATTCAAAAGCTCTAGTAGTTTATCTGAAGGAAACTTGGAAGAAGCAGATGCAGCTATCGAGTTTTCAACTCCAGAAGCCGCAGTGAAGAATCTAAAAGATTGCTTTCAGGCAAAAATTCCAGTGGTTTCAGGCACCACGGGCTGGTTGGATCATTATGATGAAATCATAAAGTTATGTGAAGAGAGTAACGGAAGCTTTATCTATGCGTCAAACTTCAGTGTTGGAGTAAATTTATTCTTTAACCTGAACGAAAAACTTGCAAAAATGATGGGTACTTGGAAGAATTACAATGTTTCTATTTCCGAGATTCACCATACACAAAAGAAGGATGCTCCTAGTGGAACGGCGATATCAATTGCAGAAGGAATTTTAAAACATTCAGAAAAAAAAGAATGGAAATTGAACGGAACAAAAGAAGGTGAAGTTTCTATAACTGCTGAGCGGATTAACGATGTAAAAGGAACACACGTAGTTTCTTATACTTCGGAAATTGATACTATCTCAATTAAACATGAAGCACATAACAGAAATGGATTCGCAATTGGTGCGATCCTGGCTGCCGAGTGGCTTCAGACGAAAACAGGTATATTTACCATGAAAGATGTGTTAGGGATTGGTTAAAGTTGTAACTCTCTTTAACTTGATTAGCTTTGAGAGATAAAATAATTTAATACACCCCATAGAAATTGGCGGGAATAAGTAATAAAAAAAGTGTAGTCTAAGGCTATAAAACAAATAACATATTATGAGTTGGACAGGTTGGTTGATTTTTATCGTTATAGTTCAAGTAATACACTTCCTAGGAACTTGGAAATTATATATAAAAGCCGGTAGGCAAGCTTGGGAAGCAGGTATTCCTGTTTATAACGCGGTTGTTTTAATGAAAATTATTAACCGCCCCTGGTGGTGGACCATTTTACTATTCATCCCAATTGTAAACCTAATAATGTTTCCAGTAATTTGGGTGGAGACGTTGCGAAGTTTTGGTAGAAATAGTAACACCGATACTCTTTTAGGCCTCTTAACATTTGGTCTTTATATCTATTATATTAATTATACTCAGGAAGTGGCACATATAAAAGACAGAAGTCTGGTTCCCAGAACTGGCGTTGGTGACTGGGTAAGTTCTATTTTGTTTGCAATTGTCGCGGCCACTGTGGTACACACCTATGTGATGCAACCATTTACTATCCCCACTTCTTCCTTAGAGAAAACTTTATTGGTCGGTGATTTCTTATTTGTGAGTAAGTTCCATTATGGTGCAAGGACACCGATGACACCGATATCTTTTCCCATGGTGCATGATACGATTCCGGTACTAAAAGCGAAATCCTACTTAAAAAACCTTCAAATACCATACTTTAGGCTTCCTGGTTTTCAAAAGATAAAAAGAAATGATATTGTGGTCTTTAGTTGGCCTCCAGATACTTTGACAAATATTACGGATCCGCGAAGTAAGGTAGATATTAAGCCTCTGGATAAAAAATCCAATTATGTAAAACGTTGTGTTGGTTTGCCAGGAGACTCTCTCGAAATTCGTGATGGCTATGTTTATATCAATGGAAAGCAAAACGAATTGCCAGGTCGCGCTAAATTGCAATTTAGTTATGCCTTTAGAACGAAAAAACAACTGAACCCTTTGTATGCAGCGCAGCGATATGATATTACGGATATGTATCCAATGGACAATCCACCTAGTTATCGAGTGTTTAGAGCAATGATGACAGATGAAGCTTTCGCTAAGTTTAAGAATTATCCAGAGATGGATACCATTTTCAGAATTAAAGGACAAAAAGGAGTCGCAGACCCAGTCGCTTTCCCACATAGTCCAAACTATGAATGGAATACAGACTTCTTTGGTCCTATGTATATCCCTCAAGCCGGAAAAACGGTTGCGATTACACCAGAAAGCTTACCCCTATACAGACGTATTATAGAAGTGTATGAGGGTAGTGAAATAGGAATGGAAAACAAGATTTCTCAATCTGGCACTCAAGTATTTTTAAATGGGTCACCACTAACGGAATACACTTTCAAACTTGACTACTATTGGATGATGGGCGATAATCGTAACAATTCTCAAGATGCACGTATGTGGGGCTTTGTACCATTTACTCATGTGGTTGGGAAACCAGTGTTTGTATGGATGAGTTGGGATACCAACGCCAAAGGGGTAATGAATAAAATACGATGGAATCGCATGTTCACAACAGTGGGTGGAGATGACAAACCATTTTCCTATTTTAAATTCTTTTTAATCTTTGTGGCAGGTTGGTTTGTCTTTGATTTCTTTAGAAAAAAAAGAAAGGCTAAAAGTAGTTAATTGGATTGTTTATTCATTGATTTCTTATGTCCAAAGTTTTAATTCATCCGGCTTATCTCCCCTCTATTGTGCAAATGATAGCGGTTTCTCAAGCGGTGGAAATTGTATTGGAAGTTGAAGACAATTACCAAAAGCAGACCTATCGCAACCGAACTTATATCGCTCATAACAATGGCGAGTTGTTACTTAATATTCCTGTTAAGCACGTTAAAAATGGCAGTCGATTGAAGATGAAAGATGTGCAAATAGAAAATAACTTTCCTTGGCCTTCCCACCATTGGAAGTCAATACAAACTGCCTATCGAACTTCCCCATTCTTCGAATATTACGAAGACGAGTTGGAACCATTATTCAAAACCCCAGTGAGCTCATTGTTGGATTTTAATTTGCAGATTTTTGAGCTGCTTTGTGATTTAATTGGTGTGACAGCTGAAGTGTCTATAACAGAACGCTACGAACCCAAGACTGCACATAAGGACTTACGAAGTTTGATTGAGGTAAAGAAAAGAAAAGAGTTCAACTTAGATCCATATACGCAGGTACTCGAGGAACATCATGGGTTTTTACCCAACCTATCGGTCATAGATTTGTTGTTTAATGAAGGCCCTAATACGCTGAATTATCTAGAACAGCAGAAAATATGGTAACTATTGATTTGCTCCTTCAGTTTCGAAACCCCAACCAAGGGTAGCACTAACAGGGTAATGATCTGAAAATGTCTTCTTAACCGTCTTAAATTTTAGTACTTCGAATTCTTCCGAAACAAAAATATAATCAATCCGCATTGGATAAGAATCGAACAGATACGTAGTCCCTAAACCATTTCCGCTTTCCAAGAAAGCATCCTTCATGTCTCCTTGAACCTTCCGATAGATATAAGAAAAAGGCGTATTATTAAAGTCTCCAGATATCAATACCGGAAAAGGTGACAATTTCTTATGCTCTAAGATGGCCTCTACCTGTTCTTGCTGTGCCATAAAAGCATTTGCCATTCGCTGGCGTAATTTATCCTTATCGCCATCTTGCAAGAACGAAACCGAAGGCAGAATGCTCATGGACTTTAAATGTAAGTTATAGACTCTTATAGTGTCATTTCTAATTACCACATCTGTATAAATACTGTTGTTATAGGTTTTTATAAAATCAAAAGCACCAGTATTCACTATTGGAAATTTCGATAGAATAGCATGTCCAAGTGTATTCTCTTTGGTAACCCCTTTCTTATTGGTAGTCTTTTTAAAATGAACGTATTGATATGGATAGTTTTCAAAAACTGGGGCATTATCTCGGTAGTATTCTTGAATGCATACAATATCTGGATCTTCCTGCTGCAATAAATCGCTAAATATCTCTGAAACGTTTTTATCTGAATTCTTTTCGTAGGCATTGAACAAATGCACATTATATGACATGAGTTTAACACTATTTTCAAAATCTTCTGTATTCCCTTCTGAAGAAAACTTAACAAAAGGATTAAAGAAGAAGTAGGTAAGCACCAGAACCGTAATCGACAGGAACATCTTCCGCTTCTTCCGAAGCAACCAATAAAACGCAAAAGCAAAATTAAGAACAATCAAAGGAGAGACACCCAAGCTTAATAGTGATAAGTTCGGGAAAGATTTAGGTGGAAAATAAGGCAACACAAAGGAAACTACCAACAATACGGCAGCAATATTATTTAGCCAGAAAATGACTTTTACAATAAAACTTGATTTTTTCAACAATCCCCTGTTTTTATTCTTTTCCTGCCTTAAATAGAAAATCTTTTTCCGCTTTGGTAAGGCTCTCATAGCCGCTCTTTCCAATTTTATCTAAGATACCATCAACCTTTTTTTGATGGTCACTAGCGTCCACTTTTGACTTAGAACGCGGGGAATTCTGTTGTGTTGTGCGATGTACTTTTCTGAAAGGTTTTTTTGTTCTCGGCTTAAGCAAATTCTCAAACCAATCTAATATATTTTCAAACCATTTACCAATGTCATTTCCCTTTGCTAATTGAATCGCATAAAGATAACCGAGCAAGGCACCACCTAAATGCGCAATAAGTCCTCCAGCATTTCCAGAGGTTGGTATTTGAATTAAATCAAGTAAAATAACAGCAAGGCCTATATGCCATAGTTTGATTCTAAACCTAAAAATCATAACCTCTGTATTAGGCGAATAAGCGGCTATAAAAATCATAATAGCGCGAACCGCTGCTGAGGCACCTAAAAGATAACCATTAGTTCCTATAAACACAGGAAACAAATTGTACGCTAACATATATAACAGACCACCACAAATAGCACCTAGTAAAAAAATGGCGAGAAATCGTTTTTCGTTAAATAGGTTTAGCACGATTCTTCCAAACCAATACAAAATATACATATTGAAAAAGATATGAAAGAACCCGAAATGTAAAAAACTATAGGTAATTATTGACCAAGGTTGAGTTATAAACGCTCCTAGTCCATCTGGTAGTACAAACCAACTTGTAACAGCCATTGGTGTAGTTTGCATTAAAAACGCCGACAACCGAACCAATAAAAAGATAAGCACATTAATAGCGATTATCTTTACAACTATGTTGGCTGTTTTAAACTGATATGTAAGATTATTTGCTGCCATACCTAATTCCACCGATGATCGTTAAAACTATTCTTCTTCCAGTAATAGGCCATAATAAACCCAAACAAGGCACCACCAATATGAGCCCAATGAGCAATTCCAAAAGGAGAACCTGTAATTCCAAAAAATAAATCCCCAAGAATTATTAAAGGGATAAAGTACTTCGCCTTAATTGGAACGGGCAAAAAGATTAGCATTAGTGCAACATTAGGAAACATTAGTCCAAATGCCACCAACACTCCATAAACGGCACCCGAAGCGCCAACAGCTGGAGTATTATAAGCATCATATAAAGACTGTATAGTATCCTGAGGAACACTACTTAATATACTTGAATTATAGCTTCCTGTAGCCAGAAGGTCGGCTATTTGACCTTGAGAAACCCCAGCCGCAAGCAATGCATCCATTCCACCTTGAACTTGGTAATAGTTAACCAAAGTATGAACCAATGCCGCTCCAAGGCCAGCAGAAAAGTAAAAGAATAAAAACTTATTTCGCCCCCAACGTTCTTCAAGCGGGGTCCCAAATGCCCATAGACCATACATATTGAACAATATATGTCCAAAACCCCCATGCATAAACATGTGCGTAATAGGCTGCCATAATTTAAAGTTTGGGCTATCAAAATAGTACAGCGAGAACAGTTTATAAGCGACATCTCCTGTAAACTGAGTTCCCAGAAAAAATAATACGTTCACAATTATTAAGCCCTTAACTGTATCTGTTATTCTCCCCATCTAAATAAATTTTTTATCAAAATCGTTCACATCCATTGTTACCAATATCGCCTTATTATTCGGAGCAATACTCGGTTCCTTACAAGCAAAGAGCTGATTTATTAAATACTCTTGCTCTTTTCTTGTTAATGCCGTACCAGACTTTACAGCCATACTTTTGGCCATAGATTTAACCAGTAAATCATTTTGACTAAAACCGGCATCTGGTACCTCTTCTTTAATATCTTTAATTAACTGCTCTAAAACAGCCGTTACTTGACTTTCGGGCAAACTCACTGGAATCCCACTTATTTCTAAACTATCTTCTTTGGTAGTCGAAAAAACAAAGCCAGTATGCTCCAATTGCTCTCGTACTTTTTCCAAAATTGCTACATCGCCCTTGGAAAAGTTAAATAACAAAGGAAATAATAACTGCTGACTCACCGCCTCCTGTACCGTAATGTTTTTCAATAATTCTTCATACAAAACACGCTGATGTGCTAAATGCTGGTGAATTATCATCATGCCAGATTTTATTGGGCTAATTATGTATTTGTTATGTAATTGAAAGGTTGTTTGTCCGGCTTCTTCCGTTTCCGCTTCGAAGAGTTTTCCCGTCACTTCCTCACTTTCAAATTCAATATTCGCAATACCAGAGGTCGTATCGGCATCATTTAAGCCAACATATAAGGACTCCCAGGCAGCCCCATCATTTTTTTTATAATTCAAAGTAGAAGCTCCAACCCCACCAGACTCTTTTCTGAAGGGATTAAATTTCGAATCCACTTCTATTGTCGGCGCCACTGGGAATTTCTTCGTATACTCATAGGGAGTATCGAAGCCAGCATCTCTATTAAAATCTAAAACAGGAGCAATACTAAACTGTCCCAAACTATGCTTTATGGTTGAGCGAAGCATCGCATACATTGCATGCTCATCTTCAAATTTGATCTCGGTCTTGGTAGGATGTATATTTATATCAATCGACTTTGGGTCCACCTCTAAAAATAAAAAATACCCCGGATGAGTTCCTTCTTTTATCAATCCTTCAAAGGCAGACAGTGCCGCATGGTGTAAATATGAACTCTTAATAAAACGATCATTAACAAAGAAAAACTGCTCTCCTCTGCTCTTTCTTACAAAATCTGGCTTGATAACAAACCCTTCAATCTTTAGAATTTCTGTTTCTTCCGAAACAGGAACTAATTTTTCATTTGTTTTAGCACCAAAAATAGCAACAATACGTTGACGTGAATTACTGGCGAGAAGATTAAAAACATTACTACCATTATTGAGCATATGAAACGCCACTTGAGGATGGGCCAACGCCACCCTGTGAAATTCATCTATTATATGACGACTCTCAACTGTATTACTTTTTAAAAAATTACGACGAGCGGGAATATTATAGAAGAGGTTTTTTACAGAAATGGTAGTTCCTTGTTGAACTACAGACGGTTCTTGTGAAATTACCTTACTTCCTTCAATTGTTATTTTCGTTCCAACTTCGGAAGTTTCAGACTTTGTTTTTAACTCCACATGTGCAATTGCCGAGATAGAAGCCAAAGCCTCTCCTCGAAATCCTTTGGTGTGTAAACTGAAAAGATCTTCAGCCGATTTAATTTTTGAGGTAGCATGACGTTCAAAACACAAACGGGCGTCTGTTGTACTCATTCCATTCCCATTATCGATTACCTGAATTAATGTCTTTCCTGCTTCTTTAATTACCAAAGTAACCTCGGTTGCTCCAGCATCAATAGCATTTTCTAACAACTCCTTTACAACCGAAGCTGGGCGTTGAACGACCTCTCCCGCAGCAATTTGATTCGCCACATGATCTGGTAAAAGTTGAATGATATCTGCCATTAATTAGTATTGTGAAAATATGGACAAATCGAAATCAATTATATAAAGGAATCCTAATAGGAGTATAGTAGCTATAATTAGAATTGTAGTATTTAATCCTGTATTACCACGATTTCTTTTAGATAAACGAGCTTCCCTCCAATGGGAACCAAAATCATTATCATTATAAGTATCGCTATAGGCGTCGAACTTTGTAGGATGTTTTCCTTCTTCTACGTCTTCCTTTCCTTTATAATATCGAGGAGTATAGTTAAAACGATTGTTCGTTTTTAAACGCTTAATTACCGTAAATTTTATTGGTCCCATAATAATATCCCGTGTTTCAAAGTTACTTAAATTAGCCTGTTTTTTAAATACAAACTTTGGTTAATTATAAACAACTATTGTACCCTTTTTGATGGGTCAATTTGAAAGGGTATTGTGTCCTAGAATTTAGACTCTTTGCGCAGTTGTGCCATTTTAATTGCTGCGATGGCCGCTTCGACACCCTTGTTACCATGCTTTCCTCCACTTCGATCAATAGACTGTTGAATATTATTGTCTGTCAATACACAAAAAATAACAGGGATATTGCCTTGTACATTTAGATCTTTAATCCCTTGAGAAACCCCTTCACACACATAATCAAAATGTTTTGTTTCACCTTGAATAACATTCCCAATGGCAATAATGGCATCCAACATATCATAGCTCTGTTGCATGCGTTTACAGCCGTAGATCAACTCGAAACTACCTGGAACATTCCAACGAACTATATTATCATTGATAGCACCGCAATCTTTCAATGCGTCAAAAGCTCCTTGAAACATTCCTTCGGTGATCTTATGATTCCATTCAGAAACAACAATCCCAAACCGAAAGTCCTTCGCGTTTGGGATTGTTGTCTTATCATAACCAGATAAATTGTTGTTTTCAGTAGCCATTTTATTGCATTGCTTCGGCTTTACCAATATTCGCTTCGGCTTTTACGGCTTCAGTCGCTTTAGGGTACTTTTCAGTGATTTCAGTAAAATGCTTAATGGCCTTACTTGTATTTCCTAAATTTAATGCTGTAGTTCCTGCTTTTAGTAAAAATCTTGGTGCTGTAAATTCGTTATCGCTCATGCTAGCGGCAGCCTCATAATAACCAAGTGCCTTATCCTCTTGTTCAAGTTGCACGAACGCATCGCCGATGGCTCCTTTTGCCAAAGGACCAATTATCGCATCGTCACTACTAAAGTCATCTAAATAATTGATCGCCTCTTTATAGTTATTGGTATTTAAATAAGCCATGCCAGCATAGTATTTCGAAAGATTACCCGCTTTAGTGCCTCCGTAGTTATCTATAATATCTAGAAAACCATACTTTCCTTCACCACCATTAAGAGATAAATCGAACAATGAATCCTTAGCTGTAGTAGTTAACGCTTGCTCAAAATAAGTTTGCGCCTGGTACATTTCATTTGTAGCCTCCACCTCTTTCGGTTTTTGAACGAACTCATGGAACGCTAAATAACCCAAAACACAAACAGCTACTACACCAATAAATCCTAGAATATATTTTTGATTCTTTTCTACCCACGCTTCCGTTTTAGATGCGCCTTCATCCAAAGTATTAAATACCTCGGCAGTTGCACTACCTTCTTCTATGTTAAGGTCTTTTTCAGCTTTAGTTCTTGGTTTACCACCTCGTTTCTTGTACGTTGCCATAGTTTTGTTTGTTGAAGCGCAAAAATAAAATATTTATTAGAATTTAAAAGGGAAAAGATTTCTTATTTTTCAATAATTTGCAGAGCCATTTTACAATGTTTTCTAAAAAATATATTTCAAAAGTAAAACAGACAATCATCTCATAACCATGTTGTTAGAAAAACTATCGCTTCTTAATTACAAGAATTTCCAAACTGAAACCTTCATATTCGACCCAAAAATCAACTGTCTGGTAGGACATAATGGTGTTGGAAAGACGAATGTACTTGATGCAATCTATCATTTATCCTTCGGAAAAAGTTATTTCAATCCAATAACAGGACAAAACATAAAACATGGGGAAGATTTTTTTGTGATCGAAGGGCAATACAAGAAAGAAACGAGGAATGAAAAAATTATAGTAAGCGCCAAAAGAGGTCAGAAAAAAATTATTAAGCGTAATGCAAAAGCCTATGAGAAATTTAGTGAGCATATAGGTTTTCTTCCTCTGGTGATTATATCTCCATCAGATAGAGACCTAATTATCGAAGGAAGTGACACCCGTAGAAAATTTATGGATGGTGTGATCTCTCAGGGAGATTCACGCTACCTTCACATATTAATAAATTACAATAAAGTACTAGCCCAGCGTAACTCATTGTTAAAATATTTTGCCGTGAATAATACGTTTAACAAAGACAACATCGATATTTACAACGAACAACTGCATGAGTTTGGTTCTGAAATTTTTCAGAAAAGAAGCGTATTCCTGGAGGAGTTTATGCCTATATTTCTTGAGCGATATTTATCTATTAGCAACGGATCAGAATCTGTTAGCTTAGAATACAGTAGCCAATTAAAAGTGAAAGGGCTAATCCAACTTTTACAAGAAAACATAGGTAAGGATAAGATCACCCAATACACTAATTTTGGCATTCATAAGGACGACCTTAGTTTTCAAATAGATGGACATCCTATTAAAAAATTTGGTTCTCAAGGACAACAAAAATCGTATTTAATTGCTCTAAAATTGGCACAGTTTGATTTTATAAAAGCGCAAAGCAACGTGAATCCAATTTTACTCTTGGATGATATTTTTGACAAACTCGATGAGCAACGTGTAGAGCATATCATTTCCTTAGTTCATAACGAAAACTTTGGGCAATTGTTCATTAGTGACACCCACGCAGATAGAACTGAGACGGTCATAAAAAAGGTTGGTCAGACGTATAAAATGTTTAAGTTATGAAATCTATTTTCAGTTTTCTATTAGTCCTAATAGTTGGTTGTTCCAAACCAAACCCATCAGTATTTAAAGACAAACTTCCTGGTTATTGGGTAATTCAATCGGTTAAAATGAGCGATGGGACCAAAAAGGATTTTGAGTTTAATCCAATAATTGACTTTATAGAGGTTTCTGAAACAAACGGAATCAGAACAAAAGTTGCTCCTCAACTAGATGGGAGTTTTAAAAATAATGGAGTAGTCGAAAAATTCACTATCAAAATTGAAAACAACAGCTTGAATTTATATTACACCACTCCCTTTGATAGTTGGAAAGAAGTGGTTTTAAAAGTAACCGACAGTCTACTAGAAATAAAAAACAAAGATGCTAAAATTTATCGCTATAAGAAATTTGTAAAGTTTAACTTTACGGACTAATAATATGATCCCATTGGCAAAAAGAAAAGCAGAAAATACAAGTATTGGGGATGCCCTCAAGGATTTTATCCAGACCAACAAATTGGAAAAAGGGTTGGATAAAGTTGGTGTGAAGGAAGCTTGGCATTCTGTTATGGGAACGGCCATTTCAAAATATACAACGAATGTCTTATTAGAGCGTGACACCCTTTTTGTGCAATTAAGCTCCTCTGTACTCCGTGAAGAACTGAGTTATGGGAAGGAGAAAATTGTTAAGCTTCTTAACGAAGAACTTGGTAAAGACTTGGTTTCAAAATTAGTTTTACGGTAAAAAAAACGTCGTCCACTTTAAAGTGAACGACGTTTCTATAAATTATTTTTGAAAAAAGGTTAAAACATCTCTCTACCAGAGAAATGAAATGCTCCTTCAATAGCCGAATTTTCATCACTATCGCTTCCATGAACTGCGTTCTCACCAATAGAGGCTGCATACAATTTTCTAATTGTTCCGTCAGCCGCATCAGCAGGGTTAGTTGCACCAATTAAAGTGCGGAAATCCTCAACAGCGTTATCTTTTTCAAGAATTGCTGCTACAATAGGTCCACGAGTCATATACTCTACTAATTCTCCAAAGAACGGACGCTCATTGTGAACTGCGTAAAACTCCTGTGCATCTGCAGTAGTCATTTGTGTTAATTTCATTGCTACGATTCTAAAACCGGAAGCCGTTATTTTTTCAAGAATTGCTCCAACATGTCCTTTTTCAACACTATCGGGCTTTAACATAGTAAACGTTCTGTCTGTTCTCATTACGATCTTTTAAATTTTGTGCAAAAATAGCACTTTAAGTATCATATGCAAGCAGTTAAATTTAGTTTAATATTGCTGATCTAATTTATCTAAAAGAAGGTTGTCTTCCCCTCTAATTTCGATCGTTACTTTTTTATTTTGAAAATCAAATCGGAGGACCCCGAAATTAAGGTCTTTAACCAGTTTTCCTACTCTATATCGATTTGGATCATCTGGGCTATCGGGATAGGTATGCGTCAATCCACTAGTCGTAAAATCTATCAATTTATAAGAAAGTCCTTCTACCTCGGTTACAGAAAACTCGGCCAAATGTCTATCCCCACTAACAAAAAGTATATTCTTAGCTTTAGCATTTCTAAGAGTATTCTTCATTTTTTGTACTTCCGAAGGAAAATTACCCCATTTCTCCCAACCGTGTTCATTTGCAAGAAATTGAATACTACTTACTATAACATTGAAATCTGCAGTGGAATCTTTCAGTTCTTCTTCCAGCCATTTCCATTGTGTGTCTCCAAGAACTGTTCTCCCCTCATTTGTTTCCCAGGGATCAAATCGACGACCTTCAATCTCACTTTTCCGAAGCGAATCGCGGAAAGTCTTAGTATCTAATAAAATAACTTTCACACTTCCATTACTTGTCCCATATTTCCTTGAATAGTACACTCCATCTTGGTCTCGAAGTGGATCATCTTTTGGAAATTTCAGAAAATCCCAAAACAGCTGTTTCGCAGCTACTTTTTGTTCCCATTCCTTTCCTGCATCATTTTTTCCGTAATCATGATCATCCCATGTTCCAATAACAGGAACAGTTTCCAACAACTTGGTATAATCCTTAATTTGCATGAACTTTGTTATAATCAGATTGCATTTTAGACATGTCATCCGTATCCGCATAGATATTATCTCCGCCCCAAACAAATAAGTCTGGTTTGTTTTCCATGATCGGCTTCCAAAGCGGTTGCTCTCGATTTTGATCGTTACAACTTGCAAAAACCAATGTGAAATTTTCTTTCTTTTTACAAGAAACCATAAGAGCTAATAAAATAAGCAAACAAATACTTTTCATCTTGATCGATTTAACCTCCTTCAAAAGTAATAAAACCATTGGCATCTAAATAGTATTAAATTGTATCTTCGCGCCTATATGAATATTGAAACTATCCAGGTCGTAAAACAGCTACTTGATTCTCCCAAAAAGATTGTTGTGGTTGGTCATAAAAATCCAGATGGAGACGCCATTGGCTCTTGTTTGGGGCTTTATTTTTTTCTGAAGAAACTCGGCCATGGAGTAACAGTACTCATGCCAAACGATTTTCCAGATTTCTTAAAATGGATGCCTGGTTGTGAAACTATTATTATTCACGAAAAAGAAACAGATAAGAGCGCTGTGACCATTTCCGACGCTTCGGTAATTTTCACACTCGATTTTAACTCATTATCCAGAATTGGAGACGTACGGGAGCAACTTGAAAAAAGCAACGCTCAGTTCGTGATGATCGATCATCACCAACAGCCAGATAATTATGCCGTTGCAATGTATAGTGATACTGCTATGAGTTCCACTGCCGAAATGGTATTTCACTTTATGGATGCACTCGATGGCTTATCATATTTGGACTCAGAAATCGCAACCAATCTTTATACAGGGATTATGACTGATACTGGTTCGTTCAGATTTCCGTCAACTACCGCAACGACTCACAGGGTTGTGGCAAGGCTAATCGAATCAGGAGCCAAGAACTCAAGCATTCATCAAAACATATACGATACAAATAGTCCAAATCGTATGCGTCTCTTAGGTGTTGCCCTGAAAAATCTAACCATTCTTCCTGAGTACAGTACAGCATATATTGTACTTTCTCAAAAAGAATTAGACGATAACAATTTTAAAAAAGGAGATACTGAAGGTTTTGTTAACTACGCTCTTTCTATAAAAGGAATTATTTTCGCAGTGATCTTTATTGAAAATAAACAGGACAATATCGTAAAAATGTCATTGCGCAGCAAGGGAGATTTTTCGGTGAACGAGTTTGCAAGAACGCATTATCATGGGGGAGGTCACACCAATGCCGCAGGGGGTAGAAGTTCACATTCCCTTAACACTACTATTACTGATTTTATTAGTATATTGCCTGCCTATAAAAATGCCTTAACCTAATTATGACCCGTTTTTTTTTCTTTATTTTAATAGTTTGCGTTTCAATTGTTTCGTGTAAGGGTCCTGAAGCAAGAAAACCCGTGCAGTCATCTTCTGGTTCGTTTATTAAGGAATCGGCAGAACGTAACAAAAAACTCTACGAAGAAGAGAAAGTGGCGATCAAAAATATCATGGATACCGATACTGAAAATACTTACTTCGCTTCGGACGGTGGATTCTGGTATTATTACAACACAAAACAAGACTCTATTGAAAGTCACAAACCAAAATTTGGTGATGTTATAACCTTCACTTATGACGTAAAACGGTTAAACGGAGCCGAAGTTCTTTCTTCTGAAGAAAATGGATTACAAAATTATAAAGTCGATCAATCCAATCAAGATTTAATTTCTGGATTGCGTGATGGACTTAAACTTATGAAGGTTGGTGAGACAATCACCTTCTTTTTTCCGTCCTATAAAGCCTACGGCTACTACGGAATCACGGATAAACTGGACACTAATGTACCAGTCCAAAGTAAAGTAACCTTAAAATCAATTGAACAAACTCAAGAAAATTAATTTATTTATGAAAAATCTAGCTATTTTATTTTTATTCATGTCATTGGCATTTGCCTCATGTCAAACTAAGTACCCAGGTCTGGACAAAGGTGTTTATGCTGAATTTGTAACCAACAAAGGAACATTTGTCGCTAAACTTTATAACGAACAGGCGCCACTTACAGTTGCAAATTTTGTTGCACTTTCTGAAGGAACAAACGATATGGTTGATTCTCTCTATAAAGGGAAGCCATTTTATGACGGACTTACGTTTCATCGTATTATAAAAGATTTTATGATACAAGGTGGAGATCCAAAAGGAGATGGTTCAGGAAATCCTGGATATCGTTTTCCTGATGAATTTGCAGACTCGTTAACTCACAGTAAAAAAGGTATTCTTTCAATGGCTAATTCGGGTCCTGGCACGAACGGAAGTCAGTTTTTTATTACCCTTAAGGAAACTCCTTGGTTAAACGGGAAGCACACTATTTTTGGAGAAATAGTAAAAGGACAAGAAATAATTGACTCTTTAGGGACTGTTGAAACAGCAAAGCCAGGAGACAAACCAGTTGATCCAATTATACTTCAAACCGTAAGCATCATTAATACATCTGGTACTAAAATTCCTTCTTTTACAAAAGAGATGGAGAACATCGAGCTTGCGAAAAAAGAAGCTGAAGCTCGTAAAACAAAAATTGGCGCTGATGTGGCTGTTGGATTTGAAGAACTAAAAGGAAAAGCACAAGAATTACCTTCTGGAGTTAAAGTATTCTTTACTAATAAAGGAGATGGCGCTAAACCAAACGAAGGAGACAAAATATTAATGAACTATGCCGGATATCTTTCAAATGGTACGTTATTCGATTCGAACATTCGAGAAAAAGAAGAGAAATTCGAAATGCTAAGCGATCAAAAGATAGCTAGAAATAGTTATACTCCTATGCCATCAGATTATAGTAAAGAAGCTCGGTTAATCCCTGGGTTTAGAGAAGGATTATTAATGATGAGTGTGGGTGATCAAGCAACTATATTTATTCCTGCTCATTTAGGATATGGAGAGCAAGGTGCTGGAGGTCTCATTCCTCCCAATTCAGATCTCGTCTTCGAGTTGGAACTTACAGACATTGTAAAGAAGTAGTTCTTTATTAATAGGCATAAAAAAACCGCCCCGCCAAAAGGCAGGGCGGTTTTTTTATGCCTATTGTTAATTCTAGTCCAAAGCAGGAATACGTAAAACTTGTCCAGGATAAATTTTATCTGGATGTGTAAGCATAGGTCTATTTGCTTCAAAAATTACAGGATACTTCATTGCGTTTCCGTAAACTTTCTTAGCAATTTTACCTAATGTATCGCCTCTCTCTACCGTATGAAAGGTAGCTACCGGTTCTTCAATCGCTACATCCATAGCGTCTTCTACACCTGCAATTCCAGCGGTATTGCCAATAACCAAAATCACTTTCTCCCGTGTCTCTTGATTCTTAGCAGTTCCGTTTACCGTTGCAACATCTCCGTCAATAGAAACGCAAATATTTTCAACTTCAAACCCTAAATCACTAATTGTATTAATTAGTCGTTGTGAAGCGCGTTCGTTTTGTGCTTCAATTCTTGCCGTCTCTTCAAGCCTAGCTTCGGCTTTTTCTTCGGCAGTCGTTTTACCAATACCAAAAACCTTTGCTCCAGCATCTTTAATAAATGAAAATAATCCCATGTGTTTGTTTTGTATTATAGATTAATATTATGATAAAGTTAATACAATTATCATTCCTTTTCCTATTTCCCCGGAATATCCTCAAGGATTGCAAGCACAAATTTCCAATATTTTTGCACCGAAGAAATACTTGCCCGCTCATCTGGAGAATGCGCTCCTTTGATGGTTGGGCCAAAAGAAATCATATCCATGTTAGGATAATTCTGTCCAAGAATACCACATTCCAATCCAGCATGGCAGGCAGCGACATGTGCTTTTTTACCATTTATTTTTTCATATAGAGTATCTAAAACTTTTAATATATCACTATCCATATTAGGAGTCCAACCTGGATACTCTCCAGTAGCTGCAACCTCAAATCCAGCCATTTCAAAAACGGCTGCTAGGGTTTGTACTAAATCATCAATAGATGATTTCACCGAAGATCGTGACAAACATTCCACTTTAATCTCACTATTTTGTACAGTTATTTTAGCAATATTATTAGAGGTCTCTACCAAGTCTTCAATAGCTGGACTCATTCTATATACACCATTATGAGCTGCATAAATAGCATTAATAAGAGCTTTTTGTCCTGAGGCATCCATTACTTTTTCAGGGATCGTATCTGTCTTTTGAGCAGTTATTGAAAGATTTGACTCCAATGATTTGTATTCTGAAGTAATAGCTTCAGTTGTTTTCTTTACTTCTGAAAGAAAAGCAGCTACCTCATCATTTGGAACAACAACAGTTGCACTACTCTCTCTAGGGATTGCATTCCGAAGACTTCCTCCTTTCAATTCAGAAAGGTGGATCAAGTCCTTTACGGCATAAAGTAAACGATTCATTATTTTATTCGCGTTCCCGAGGCCTTTTATAATGTCCATTCCACTGTGTCCGCCCTGTAAACCTTTAACACTAACGTTATATACCTCAACATTCGCTGGAACATCAATTTCAGTATAACTTCTATTAGCAGTTACATCAACTCCACCAGCACACCCCACTCCTATTTCGTCATCTTCTTCTGTATCGAGATTCAGTAAAATATCACCTGTTAGTAGTCCGCCTTTTAAACCCATTGCTCCCGTCATTCCGGTTTCCTCGTCTATAGTAAAAAGTGCTTCTATTGCTGGATGTGCAATACTATCACTCTCCAAAATTGCCATAATCGTGGCAACTCCCAAGCCGTTATCAGCCCCTAAGGTAGTTCCGTTTGCACGTACCCAACCTCCATCCACATACATCTCAATTCCCTGAGTATCAAAATCGAAAATTGTATCACTATTTTTTTGATGCACCATATCCAAATGGGACTGCATTACAATTGTCATTCTATCCTCTAACCCGGTAGTCGCCGGTTTTCGAATAATTACGTTTCCAACACTATCCTCCATTGTTTCCAAGCCAAGATTATTACCAAAGGCTTTCATAAATGCAATCACCCGTTCTTCTTTTTTTGAAGGGCGAGGCACGGCATTTAAATCTGCGAATTTATTCCAAAGTGTTTTCGGTTCGAGGTTTCTTATTGCTTCATTCATAGTTCATTCCCTGCGTAGTCAGGTATACATTAAAAGTTAAACAAATCATACTTTCGGAAATCAAATCAGAAATCCTACTACCACAAAATTACTGTTTTACAACGGCTATAAAAATTATGTGATAAAAGAATTTTGTATGTTTGGGATATGCGAAAAAGAACCATGTTAATTTTATCATTTTTATTGCCGTTACAGGTTCTAGTTTTGCAAATATTAAAGAAGTTTCCAAGCTTTATCGAAACCTATTACAGCCAGGGTTTGTATCCAGTTATTTCGTCAATATCACGATATTTATTTGGTTGGATTCCTTTTTCTATTGGAGATATATTCTATCTATTAATCACTATTTTGGCCTTGCGCTGGATCTATAAAAATAGTAGAAGAATTACTTACGAACCAGTGCGATTCTGTTTAGATATTACCGCAACGCTTTCCGTAATATATTTTGTATTCAATGTCCTTTGGGGATTGAATTATTATCGTCTCCCTTTGCACAAGACATTGGCCTTAAAAACCGAATATACAAATGAGCAACTCATCTCTACAACCGAGCGTCTTATTACAAAGGCCAATGAAATGCATCGTCAACTTGGATTTTTAGATAGTGTAAAAGTAGAAATCCCATATACCCAAAAAGAGATTTTTGATAAATCGATTAACGGCTATATGAACCTAGAAAATGAATACCCCAACCTATCTTATAACCCTAAGAGTATTAAAAAAAGTGGATGGAGTTTAGGTCTTACTTATATGGGATATAGCGGTTATTACAATCCCTTTTCTGGAGAGGCTCAAGTAAATAATCTTATTAAAACCTATAAATTTCCAGTGGTAAGTTGTCATGAACAGGCGCACCAATTGGGCTATGCAGCTGAAAATGAAGCCAACTTTATTGCTACACTGGCAACACTTCACAACGATGACCCAATAATTCAATACACTGGATACATTTTTGCCTTGCGATATTGTGTTAATGAGGTTGCAAGAAGAGACATTGACAAATACCATGAAATTATAGAAACTGTCAATCCAGGGATTTTAAAGAGTTATAAAGAAATGCGGGACTTTTGGGAAAGTTATCAAAATCCCTTTGAAACCTTGTCCAAGGCATTTTGGGACCAATTCTTAAAAGCAAACAACCAATCGAAAGGAATTATGAGCTATAGTTATATGGTGGCACTAGTTGTGAATCATTTCGAAAACAAATCGTTTTAAAAGAATTCTTAATTCGTTGTTAAAGCCAAGTTAAGCCCTTGCAAAATTATTTTGCATTCATATCTTTAATACACTAATTAACCAATACCCTATCAATGAAAAGAATACAACTGCTTTTATCTCTGCTCCTTTTTACTTTTTGTGGAATTGCTCAAGATTATTTCCCTAAGAATGAAGAGCTAAAGGAAGATAATAATAACTACACTGCATTTACCAATGCAACGATTTATGTTACACCAAACAAAGTAATAAAAAAGGGTACACTACTAATTCAAAACGGCAAGGTAGTAGAAGCAAAACGATCTGTTACTATTCCTCAAAATGCTGTGGTGATAAACCTTAAAGGAAAACACATTTATCCATCCTTTATCGACCCATATACGAGCTTCGGAATAGAAAAGCCTAAAGGCAAGCCCGGACAAGGACGTTCTCCTCAATATGAAGCCTCTAGAGAAGGTTTTTATTGGAACGATCATATAAAACCTGAACAGAAGGGAATCGATTCTTTTAAATATGATAAAAAGAAAGCAGCGGAGTTCAGAAAAGCTGGATTTGGTGTATTAAATACGCATCTAATGGACGGAATAGCAAGAGGTACAGGAGTTTTGGTTGCGCTGAATGACGATGGTGGCGATGGAAATCGTATCGTTGAAGATGTTTCCGGGCAGTTTTTTTCTTTTGAAAAAAGTAAAGCAAGTCGACAATCATATCCTGGTTCTTTAATGGGTGCCATGGCCTTATTGAGACAGCTTCATTATGACGCCGATTGGTATTCAAAAGGAAATGTAGCAACAAAAGACAGATCACTTGAGGCCTTGATTGCGAATAAAGGAAAAACTTCATTTTTCGAAGCTGGAGACAAAGGAAATGACTTAAGAGCAGATAAGATAGGGGATTTATTCAATCTCAATTATATAATTATTGGTGGCGGAGATGAATTTGAAGCTATTGAAAGCATAAAGGGAACGAATGCTAGTTATATCATTCCTATTAATTTTCCTGAAGCTTATGATGTAAGCGACCCCAATTTAGCCGACTATATTTCCCTAGAGGATATGCGTGAGTGGAACCAAGCGCCGGCAAACCCAAAGATTCTTTCGGATAACGAAATTACCTTTTCGCTAACTACCCACGATTTAAAAAAGCCTTCTGAATTTAAGAATAATCTATTAAAGGCTATAAAATATGGATTCGATGAAACCAAAGCACTTGCAGCGCTAACAACGATTCCCGCGCAACTATTAGGAGAAAGTGATAAAATAGGTTCTCTGGAACCAGGTCGATATGCCAACTTCTTAGTAACATCGGGAGCTGTTTTTGATAAAGAAACAACTCTTTATGAAAACTGGGTTCAAGGAAAGAAAAATGTAATCAACTCAAAAGATCAAAAAGACCTTAGTGGAGACTATTCATTGATAGTGGATGGAAAAAACTATGAACTAACCATTAGTGGAAAAACTTCCAAACCAAAATCGGAAGTAAAAATTGGCGAGACAAAATATCCTTCCAAATTGAAATATTCGAATAATTGGTTGACACTTTCCTTTACCAATGAAGCTACAAAGGAAATTTACCAAGCTACAGGGATCGTTCCTAAAGAAGGTGAGAGAATAACGGGTAAATTACTTCTTCCTAATGGTTTAGAAAATAGTTTCATAGCAACTCGCACTGGGGACGCTTCAGAAAAAGATAAAGAGGAGAAGGAGGATGAAGATTCGAAACCACAAATTATGCCCCTCACCTATCCAAACATTGGTTATGGTTTTGTTTCTAAACCAAAACAGCAAGATATGCTATTCAAAAATGCAACGGTTTGGACAAGTGAAGCCGAAGGTATTCTCATAGAAACGGATGTACTGGTTAAAAATGGTGAAATTTTCAAAATAGGTAAAAATCTAAACCCTGAGGATGCAAAAGTTATTGACGCTACTGGAAAACATGTAACCGCAGGGATCATAGATGAGCATTCGCATATAGCCGCCTTATCGATTAACGAAGGAGGGCATAACTCCTCTGCCGAAGTCTCCATCGAAGATGTTATAGATGCCGAGGACGTTGATATCTATCGAAATCTTGCTGGAGGTGTTACTTCTATCCAAATTTTACACGGATCTGCCAACCCTATTGGCGGTCAATCCGCTATTATTAAACTAAAATGGGGCGAGCAGGCAGATGAACTGATCTATAATAACAGTCCCAAGTTTATAAAATTTGCCTTAGGGGAAAACGTAAAACAATCCAATTGGCAGAGCTTTAAACGTTTTCCACAAACAAGAATGGGCGTAGAACAATTGTACGTAAACTACTTTAACAGAGCCAAAGAGTATGACACCAAAAAGAAAAGCGGACAGCCATTTCGGTATGACGAAGAAATGGAGGTATTGGCTCAGATTTTAAACGGCGACCGCTATATAAGTTGTCACTCCTATGTGCAAAGTGAGATTAATATGTTAATGAAAGTTGCAGAACGATTTGGCTTTAGAATTAACACCTTTACACATATTCTTGAAGGCTACAAGGTTGCCGATAAAATGAAGGAGCATGGTGTTGGTGGTTCCACCTTTAGTGATTGGTGGGCCTATAAATACGAGGTAAATGATGCCATCCCTTATAATGCAGCTATTATGGCTAAAGAAGGGGTTGTCGTGGCTATTAATAGTGATGACGGTGAAATGTCTCGAAGGCTCAACCAAGAAGCAGCCAAAGTGGTTAAATATGGTAATATGACAGAAGAAGAAGCATGGAAAATGGTGACTATTAATCCAGCTAAACTTCTACATCTCGATAATCGCGTGGGAAGCATCAAAGAAGGAAAGGATGCGGATTTAGTTTTGTGGGACGACCATCCTCTTTCGGTATATGCTAAAGCGGAAAAAACCATCATCGAAGGAGTTGTATATTTTGACATGGAGCGGGATAAGCAGAAAAGACGAGCTATTAAAGACGAACGTAGTACGCTTCTAAAAATGATGCTTAAAGAAAAAGAAGATGGAGGGAAAACGAAACCTCCAATGAAAAAAGAAAATAAGCACTTCCATTGTGAAACTATAAACTAATCCAGCAATGAAAACAATAAAACAACTTTTAATAGTAGTATTAGTGATTGCAGGATTTCAAGTTCTTGCACAACAGACACCGGCACCAGCTCAAATTGCTGCAATAACCATCAAAGGAGCGACCGCTCATATTGGAAATGGACAAATAATAGAAAACAGTACAATTGTATTTGAACATGGTAAGATAACCGCCATTGGAAATGAGAGTACGTCCTCAAGGGGGCGTGAAATAGAAGCTGTCGGAAAACATGTATACCCAGGGTTAATTGCTCCTGCAAAGGCATTGGGACTTATTGAAGTGAATGCAGTTAGAGCCAGTAATGACGACGATGAACTTGGTGATTTTATACCGAATGTAAGAAGTTTAATTGCTTATAATGCTGAAAGTAAAGTAGTGGAATCTATGCGCCCCAATGGAATATTATTAGGCCAGATTGCACCTCAAGGAGGTAGAATTTCAGGAACTTCTTCCATAGTTCAGTTTGATGCGTGGAACTGGGAAGATGCAGCCATAAAAGTAGATGACGGGGTTCATCTTCATTGGCCAAGAGGTTTCCGCCGTGGACGTTGGTGGGAAGGCGAACCAAGAGGCTATCTACCCAACAAAAAATACCAAATACAAATTGAAGAGGTTATTGCTTTTATGAAAAATGCGAAGGCCTATGGAAAAGGAATCGGAGTTTCTAAAAACGAGGCATACGGGGAAATGGGAGGTGTTTTCAATGGTTCTAAAAAACTATATATTTACGCAGATGGCGAAAGAGAAATCATCGATGCCGTGAGTACAGCTAAAGAGAATGGTATTCAAAGTATTGTCTTAGTTGGTGGTTATCAGGCATATCGTATTATTCCTTTTCTGAAAGAAAATAACATTCCTGTTTTAGTGCAACATACCCATAGTCTACCATCTAAAGACGATGATGATTATGACTTACCATATAAACTTCCAAAGTTATTAGTTGATGGTGGATTATTAGTCGCTCTTGAAAACAGCGGAACATCCAATTTCCAAACAAGAAATTTACCTTTCTATGCTGGACAACTGGTTGGACAAGGGATGGACAAGGAAACTGCTCTTCAGCTTATTACGGGTAATACCGCGAAAATTTTAGGTATTGATGATGCTTATGGAACATTAGAAATAGGAAAAAGTGCAACCCTATTTATTTCTGAAGGGGATGCCTTGGATATGCGTACAAATCAATTGACACATGCATTTATAGATGGCAGAGAAATTTCATTAGAAACCCATCAAACAGAATTGTGGAAGAGATATTCAGAGAAATATAACCAAAAATAAAAAAGTAAATGTATCTAATAAAAAAAACGTCTGTCAATAGCAGGTGCTTTTATTTTTTTCGAAGTAACTATAAACTATTTGACTCCATTACAGTAACACTAGCATTTTCATCTATACTGTAAATTATGTTTTCCAAGGATGCTAATTTCTTATTGTTCTTAGTCACAAGAATTAGTTTATCATTTGAATCGTGATGTATTAGTTTTAAGATACTATCAGCACTGTTTTCACCTTTCAAAAGCTCCTCCTGAATTAAAAGGTTCTTTGAGGAAAAAACTAAAACGGTTCGGTTCTTTACGGATTTTTTGATGTAGTAATCTATCGTTTTACTTATTGCAACAATTGCAATTACACTGTAGGCAGCCATTGTAAAATCTTCAAAAACAAAAATTCCCAATAATATTATCGCCCCATCGATTATCAATATCAATTGACTATAAGGCAATTTTATCTTTGTGGCTAAAATTCTAACCAAAATATCATTTCCTCCAGTAGTTGCACCCGCGTTCATAACCATTGCCACAGCAGCACCAATTATCACTCCACCGAAAAGTGTAGAGACTAGAACATCGTCAACATAGGCTTTTCCTTCAGTAAGAAAACTAAATAGATCAATAAACAATGAAACCAATATCATAGAAAAAGCCGTCTTAATACCTACCTTTCTACCTAAGACTTTCGTTCCCCATAACAATAATGGGATATTAATGCTCAACGCAACCAATCCAACGCTTAATGGTGTCAAATTATTTACCACAATACTTAGCCCCAAAATTCCACCTGGCACTAATTGATGCGGTATAATAAAAAGCACATAGGCTACGGCCAAAATCAATGACCCTAAGAAAACCCAAGTGTAGCTTAGAGCTTCTGCTATGAACCTCTCTTTCTTAAAATTGATTGTAAGTATATTTCTCATAATTCCTCAAAAAAAATCCCCTTGATTAACTTAAATCAAAGGGATTAGTACATATTATTCAAATAAGATCTATTCCCTTTGTCGCATATTTAACTGCGCATGATTAAACATGCGTTTAGAAATACTACAAATGGATAATAATTGCTTCATCTTTAAATTTAACTAATAAAAAAAGCGTTCAACTTTTAAAGGAAGAACGCTTTCATAATATTTATATATTCTACGTCCTATGCCTTGGAAAACTTCCAATTCATTTTACAAATAGTATTATGTAGACGGTTTTGTTTCATAACTATGGCAAAACTATGATAAATTTTAATTTCTATGATTAAAAGAGTCAAAAATTTAACGAATATTTTAGGAGTACCCATTAATCCTTCTTTATTGAATTAAATTTCAATAAATTATTTTTTTCAAAAAACGTATATTCACCTTTTATAATTTTTTTCTGAAAAACCAAATGACAAAAAATACATCGCTGGGTACTCATTACTTAGTTGTTGGAGCAGGTCCCGTTGGATTGGCGACTGCAAAATCATTAAAAGCAGCAAATATCCCCTATCACCATGTGGAAGCAGATGACGACATTGGAGGTAACTGGTACCATGGAACGTATAAATCTGCACATATCCTTTCTGCTAGACACGTTATGGAATATCCCGACTTTCCAATGCCAGAAGACTATCCAGACTTCCCAAGTAGTGTCCAAATGCTTTCTTATTACAGAGCCTATACCAACAATTACAATTTAAAGGAGAATATCCAATTTAAAACCAAAGTCGTTTATGTAAATCCCATTGAAAATAATTTATGGAAGGTGAGTTTTGATGATGGTTCAAACACTATTTATAAGGGGGTACTCGTTTGTAACGGACACCATTGGAATAAACGCTACCCAAACTATGAAGGTAATTTTATCGGTGACTCTTTTCACTCTAAAGAGTACAAAACATCAAACCAAATAAAAGATAAAAGGGTACTAGTAATTGGCGCAGGAAATTCTGCGTTCGATATTGCCTCAGAATGCACCCGAGTAAGCACAAACAGCTATTTAAGTGTAAGACGAGGTATTTGGATTTTTCCGAAAACATTTATGGGAAAACCACTCGCTGCCCTACAACTACCAAAATTACCCGATTGGTTACAAGAGGAATTAGTAAAAATGATGCTTAAGGTTACAATTGGCAGTCATAAGGAATATGGATTACCCAAACCTACCTCGGGAATTTTTGAGAGACATCCAACGGTGAATACCGAAACATTGATGCATGTAAAACATGGTCGAATAAAAATTAAAGGCGCCGTAAAAAAACTCGCGAACTCTAGGGTAATATTTGAGGATGGTAGCTCCGAAGAGATTGACACCACAGTATATGCAACAGGATTTCATACTAGTTTTCCGTTTCTCCCAAAGAAAATGGATAGAGTTGAAAATAGTCACGTAAAAGTATATGGATTTAGCATGTACGATGACTATAAAGGAATTTACCTAGTTGGTTGGATGCAACCTAGAGGAGGTGTTGGGTCATTGATTGCACCTTACGCCGACTTATTAGCAAACTTGATAAAAATTCAAGATAAAATAAACATTCCATTGGGAATAGTGCTGCGTGAAATGGGCGAACCGTTACCAACTTCTCATCTTATGGGAGGAGGACAAGTGTTGAAATGGATTAATAAAACAAATAAACGTCTTGACAAGATCGAAAAGAAAGGAAGAAAATTAGATACACAACTACACCAATTCCAGAACAAAACCATAAATGGTGTTGAACAAACGATAATGAATGATATGAAAATGTTTTAGAATCCTGTATGAACGATAAGAAAAGAGAAAAAATCAAAAATCAAACGCAAGTTAACAATCCATTACACGGTGTTAAACTAGCCGATATTCTTGAGTACTTGGTTGACAAATATGGCTTTGAAAGCCTTGGAGAAAAAATAAATATTCGTTGTTTCACAAGTAATCCTTCTGTTAAATCTAGCTTGAAATTTTTAAGAAAAACACCCTGGGCTCGTGAAAAGGTGGAGCGGCTATACCTTAGGTCTTCAAAGAGCAAAAAATAATTATTGGTGACACCAGAATTAGTGGCATCATCTTTGAATTAAGACAAGTAATTAATTTAAATTTTTAATAATGAATAAAGGAACAGTAAAATTTTTCAATGACGCCAAAGGATTTGGTTTTATCACTGAAGAAGGTTCAAACAAAGAACATTTTGTACACATCTCTGGATTGGTAGATGAAATTCGTGAAGGTGATGAAGTTGAATTCGATCTAACAGAAGGTAAAAAAGGATTAAACGCAGTAAACGTAAAAGTTTTATAATATACGCTTAGTTTTGAAATGTAAGAGGCTACTCAAAAGGTAGCCTCTTTTTTATACTTTATTTTTTGATAAATCTTTTTACCGTGACACTCTCCTCAGAAGATACTTTAATGAAGTAAACTCCAGCAAACAGTGTATTTGCATCTAAAGTTATTCTTTCATTTTGTGGTATGATTGTTTCAAAAAAGACCTTCTTCCCTATAAGGTTAAAGATAGTTACGGTACTTTCCGAAGTCAAAACATAGCTTCCGTTGATATCATTTGTTAAACGAACATATATGGTTTGTGGATTTGCAATATTTTGATAGGCCATTGGATTGACAATAGCATTAACACCATCCATTGAATTTTCCAAGGTTTCATGATAGCTAAACAAATATATACTTGGATCCTGTGAACCTAACATCTATGCTTCATTTAAGGTAAGATCGAAAATTGCAGAACCATCACCGTCTCCTTCGTTTATGAATAAATCTATAGGATCTGTATCGATTATTGGGCAGCCATCCAAAACTATTAATTCTAGTTCTACAATTACATAACATCCATTTATGTCACTTTCTACTCTAGTGAATACAATTTGAGAAAAAGGCACTATGTTGACATAAGGACTCGGAATTGGAAACACCCCGCTTTCCGTATCTGCCAATGCTTCATAATATGTAATGCTAACGTTAGGCGCTCCATTACTAATTTCGGCATCCTTATCTGTTAAAGTAAATTCCCCAAAACCATCGCCGTCATCATCACAGAACTCTAAGGAAGTTGGTGTCGCTGGAACAGGCAATGGGATCACAATTATAGCAAAGACTGTTGTATCAAAATTCCCATTGCTATTAGCCTCTAGCCGTACATAAATTGCCTGTGGATTTGCACTATTATAAAATGCTGAAGGAGTAATAATTGGATTTGTACCATCAGCAGCATCCGTTTGATTTGTATAAAATGTGATATTAAAATCAGATGGATTTTGAGCTCCAAGTATTTCGGGTTCGGTAATTGTTAAATCGAATGCTGCGATACCATCATAGTCATCATCGCAAATCTCTAAGTCTGAAGGTTGATTAGCTACTTGTGCGTTTGCTCCTAAAACTAAAAAGAAAAGAAGTAGGACTGAAAGTAATTTTTTCATTCGGATAGTTTTATACAAGATACAAATACTAGTGGGTGTAATTGTGTAAAAACTAACAACGCCTATAGTTTAACTCGCAACTATAAAATATCTTTGCACCATGTATAAGCAAATCTCCAGTCTTCAAAATCCGCTGATAAAGCAATGTATTCTTCTTTCTGAAAAAGCAAGAGAACGAAAAAAATTGGATCTTTTTGTAATTGAAGGACAACGAGAGACCGAATTGGCGCTTAAGGGAGGATATCGTCTAACGACAGTACTATTTTGTTCCGAGATTATTTCCGAAGAAGAGTTGTACTCAATAAAAAAACAGGCAAGTTCTGAGACCGAATTCATTGAGATCACCTCTGAAGTATACGAAAAAATTGCCTATCGCTCTTCAACCGAAGGAATTTTCGCCATAGCCCAGACTAAGGACGTTTCCTTAGAAGGATTACAATTCAAATCAAAAAATCCTCTACTTCTTGTTGCTGAAGCGCCGGAAAAACCTGGAAATATCGGTGCATTATTCCGCACTGCAGATGCAGCAAATCTAGATGCCGTTATTATTGCCAACCCTAAAACAGATTTGTATAACCCTAATATTATTCGAAGTAGTGTTGGAGGTGTATTTACAAATCAAATTGCAACGGGAAGTTCATTTGAAATTATAAGCTATTTAAAAAAACACGATATTTCCATTTACAGCGCTATACTGCAAGATTCTGTTGCGTACCATAGTTGTAATTTCACCCTTGCTTCTGCCCTAGTTGTAGGAACTGAAGCAACGGGCCTATCACAAGAATGGAGAGATAAAAGCACACAGAATATATGCATTCCAATGCAAGGAGAAATTGATTCTATGAATGTTTCAGTAGCAGCGGGAATTCTTATCTTTGAAGCCAAAAGACAGCGAGGGTTTAACTAATCTGTTGTCTATTTGGAAACACACAACTATGGATTCACAAACACTTTTTTATATTATTATCGGAATTTTGATTGGTAATTTCGTTATCGACAAACTACTGGATCATCTAAACGCAAAACGTTTTAACGATCCCATTCCAGACGACCTAAATGATGTTTATGAAACAAAAGAATATAAAAAATCGCAGCAATACAAAAAGGAGAATTACAAGTTTGGATTGTTAGTTTCATTTGTTTCGATTATTGGTACACTCGTCTTTTTCTTTTTCGATGGTTTTGCTTATCTCGATACCTTAGCGCGTTCCTTTTCCAAAAACAAGATTATCATAACTCTTTTATTCTTTGGAATTATTATGTTCGCAAGCGATATTCTAAGTACTCCATTTAGTTATTATAAAACCTTTGTGATTGAAGAAAAATATGGCTTCAATAAAACGACCACGAAAACCTTTATTTTGGACAAATTAAAAGGTTGGTTAATGATGATTTTCGTTGGCGGACTATTACTAAGCGCGATACTTTGGTTTTACGAAACCACGGGGTCCAATTTTTGGTGGTACACTTGGATGCTCGTTACTATCTTCACGGTTTTTATGAATTTATTTTATGCCAGATTAATTGTTCCTCTTTTCAACAAACAAACACCTTTACAAGATGGCACACTAAGATCTCGAATTGAAACCTATGCAACGAAAGTTGGATTTACATTAGATAAGATTTTTGTGATTGATGGTTCAAAACGAAGCACAAAGGCCAATGCCTATTTCTCTGGCTTCGGAAGTGAAAAAAGAGTTACTCTTTATGATACCCTTGTTAATGATTTGGAAGAAGATGAAATTGTTGCTGTTCTAGCTCACGAAGTGGGACATTATAAGAAGAATCATATAATTTTCAACCTTATTGCTTCCATTCTTACTACGGGGTTTACATTATGGGTACTCTCACTTTTTATTGGAAACGCTTTGCTTTCCGAAGCATTAAACGTACCAATCCCCTCTTTCCACATCGGGTTAATAGCCTTTGGTGTATTGTTTAGCCCTATTTCAGAAATCACTGGACTTGTAATGAATTACCTTTCAAGAAAATTCGAATATCAGGCGGATGATTATGCTAAAACTACTTTTGCGGGACGTCCTCTCGTTTCGGCCTTAAAGAAATTATCAAAAAACAGTCTAAGCAATCTAACCCCTCATCCAGCTTATGTTTTTGTCCATTACTCACATCCTACCCTTCTTGAGCGTTTTAGAAACCTTAAAAAGTAAGATATTATCGATTTTAACTTTTTAATTCAACATGCAATTTAACTTTATGGAAGTAGACAACTAGTTTGTTTAATTTAACACTTACCATCATGCTTAGAAAAAGAACCGCAATACTACTATTATTGGTTAGCTCACAAATACATTCTCAATTCTTTGAAGACTTTGAAAATGGTATTCCGGGTACTATGACAGAAGTCTTCAAAGAATTTGGAATTTCTTGGAGTAACAGTGATTGTACATTTACTGGGGAAGATTGGTCTGGAGGAATTCCTTGCCCAATGAGCGGGGACTTTACAGCGAGTTTCTGGAATTATTTCCAAGGTGCTTCCATCGCATTGCAAACCCCAATTTTAGATCTAACAAATGATTTATATAGACTGGAATTCAACCATGCACAGTGAGAGATATACGGGGAGTATAATCATTCATTGTTTGTTGAGATTTCTATTGATGCTGGAAATAATTGGTCGCAAATTGCTCTATTTGATTTCGACCTTCCAAATCCGGTAACTCAAAGTTTTGATTTAGAGGATTACAACCCACCCAACCAAACAACGACACCCTAATTAAACAAGTTAATGTTGCGAGTGGTGAAGCACCAAAACAGAAAGTTCTTTATGAAAAGTTCACTAGTTCTACCTGCGGTCCGTGTCAATTCTTTAATGATAATTATTTTACTAATAAATTCTTAGATGAGAATATTGAGACATTCTCATTGATAAAATATCAAATGAATATTGAAGTAAACATTGCACCCAAAATCGAAGGTGATTTTACAGTCCATGTTGTGGTTCTAGAAAAGGAAACGTTTGATAACGTTGGTTCTAACGGAGAAACATCCTTTAGAAATGTGATGATGAAGGTGCTTCCTGATGCCAATGGAACACCCTTAACTCTTGTCCCAGATAAATCCATAACCCTCAATCTTTTCGTAGATTTAACAAATACTTTTATTGAAGAAATTTGCGATCTAGAAGTAATCGTTTTTATACAAGGCACAGATTATCAAAAAAAGTAATGGAACCTGAAAACTCAACATTAGAAGTTTTGAGTGTCCAAGGGAACATGTTAGGTTATATTTCAATCTATCCAAACCCGTCTAAAGGAATATTGAATATATCTTCAAAAGAGCCTTTGGATATTACTATTATTGATCTCCTTGGAAAATAAATCCTAAAAAAACGAAATATTAACAACGAGTCTAATATTGATCTTTCCCATATTAAATGTGGTGTCTATTTTGTTGTATTAAATAACGGTGATAAAACTGAAGTCAAAAAGTTAATCATTCAATAATCTATATCCTTAGTACAGAAAATAAATTTAGTTGTTTATTACTTTACGAAGTAGTACATTAGATTTATGACAGAGGCAGCATTAGAAGAGGAGAAAAAAGAGCTTACAAAACAATACAAACAACTACTTAAAATTAGCTATCGTACGCTTTCAGCGGCCGATAAAAAATTAATTCGTAGCGCCTTTGATGTTGCGGTTGACGCTCACAAGGATCAACGCCGAAAATCTGGTGAGGCTTATATTTTCCATCCAATCGCTGTTGCAAAAATTGTTGCTTCAGAAATAGGCCTGGACGCTACCTCTATTGCTGCAGCCCTCCTTCATGATGTGGTGGAAGACACTACGTATACCCTAGCGGATCTAGAACAATTGTTTGGGGAATCGGTCGCACGTATTGTCGATGGTTTAACCAAAATATCCAAAATGCCCTATGATGGCGACGTATCTCTCCAAGCTGAGAACTTTAGAAAAATGTTGCTTACACTTAACGAAGATATTCGGGTAATCATTATAAAAATTGCAGACCGGTTGCATAATATGCAGACGATGGATCCAATGCCAGCGCATAAGCAGGTTAAAATCGCTTCAGAAACCTTATATATCTATGCACCTTTAGCGCATAGAATTGGTTTGTATAATATTAAAACGGAACTCGAAGATCTAGGTTTAAAATATACCGAACCGGACGTTTATAGAGACATTAATAGCAAAATAAAAGAAAGCAAAGAAGAACAGGATGCCTATATAACTGCATTTTCTAAAACCATAAAAGATTCGCTAAATGCTGAAAAACTTGAGTGCGAAATAAAGGGACGTCCTAAATCTATTTTTTCGATTCGAAGAAAAATGATTGCTCAAAACGTGACCTTCGATGAAGTATATGATAAATTCGCGGTTAGAATTATCTATAAGGGTGATGAAGAGAACGAAAAATTCATTGCCTGGAAAATCTATTCTATAGTTACCGATCATTTTCGTCCTAACCCCATCCGACTTAGAGATTGGATTTCATCTCCAAAGTCTACTGGATATGAAGCTTTACACATTACAGTAATGGGACCTAAAGGACGTTGGGTGGAGGTTCAAATACGCAGTGAGCGAATGAATGAAATAGCGGAAAAAGGGTTTGCAGCGCATTACAAATACAAAAACGAGGATAAAGATGATGGAGGTTTAGAAGATTGGCTAAATAAACTCCAAGATACCTTGGAGAATTCGGACATCAGTGCAGTGGATTTTGTTGAAGAATTCAAACTAAATCTGTATGCCAAAGAAATTTTTGTATTTACACCAAAAGGAGATTTATACTCCCTGCCAAAGGGCGCGACTGCCTTAGATTTTGCCTTTCACATTCATACAGAGGTGGGATTACATACACGTGGCACAAAAGTGAATGGTAAACTAGTACCGTTAAGTCATCAGGTTAAAAGCGGTGATCAAGTAGAAATTATAACTTCAGAAAAAGCCAAACCTTCTGCAAACTGGCTAGATTATGCCACCACGGCAAGAGCTCGCTCAAAAATTAAATCATCCCTAAAAGACGAGAAAAAACAGATTGCAGCAGAGGGAAAAGTAATTCTCACCAGAAAATTGAAATCGTTAAAAATTTCTCTAGATGAGAAAACGATCAATCAATTGGTAAGTTTCTTCAAAGTAAAAACGAGTTTAGATTTATTCTATCGCGTTGGAGCTGGAATAATTGACAATCCAAAACTCAAGGACTTTGCCGCCTCTCGAAGCAACGCGCTAATGTCCTTTTTCAAAAACCGAATTAGAAAGCCAACCAATCCTGAAGATATTTACAAGGAGGAGATTACCGAGAAGTTTGATCAACTTGTATTTGGGAAAGAAGAAGAGAAACTTGATTACAAAATGTCAAATTGTTGCAACCCAATTCCTGGTGATGATGTTTTTGGGTTTGTTACGGTAAACGAAGGTATAAAAGTTCATAAGGTTAATTGTCCAAATGCGCTTCAGTTGCAAAGCAATTACAACTATCGTATTATACAAGCCAAGTGGATAGACTCATCTCAACGTGAGTTTAAGGCAGAGCTTAAAATAACAGGGATTGATGCCGTTGGTTTGGTAAACGATGTTACGAAAGTTGTATCCAACAACCTTCACATCGATATGAAGAGTGTTCATTTTGATAGCGACGACGGAGTGTTTACAGGAAGAATCACGGTGGTTGTAAAGAACAAGTCAACATTAGATAACCTTGTTCAAAACATTAAAAAAATAAACGGAATTGATAAAGTTACAAGAGTATAATTGAGTAACTTTGTCGCTTTGTTATGAGTTCAAAAACCGACACAAATAATCAAGCTGTTGTAAAGAATGTTTTCACAGGATTCTTAGAAGAAAAAGGACACCGTAAAACACCCGAACGCTACGCTATACTTCAGGAAATTTATGATCTTGACGATCATTTCGATATTGAGTCTCTGTACATCAATATGAAGAATAAAAACTACCGAGTAAGTCGGGCCACGTTATACAACACTATAGAGTTATTATTAGAATGTGGATTAGTTCGCAAACATCAGTTTGGACAAAACCAAGCGCACTACGAAAAATCTTATTTTGACAAACAGCACGATCACATAATCCTATCAAACGGAGAAGTAATAGAGTTTTGTGATCCTCGAATTCAAATAATAAAAAAAACCATCGAAGAAGTTTTCGATATTGAAATTACAAACCATTCACTATATTTCTACGGAAATAAAAAAACTCCTGATTCAAAAAGGGACAATTCTTAATATATTATGGCAGTAGATTTACTACTTGGGTTACAATGGGGAGACGAAGGAAAAGGAAAAATCGTAGACGTTCTTACCAAAGATTATGATATTATTGCACGTTTTCAAGGAGGGCCTAATGCTGGGCACACATTGGAGTTTGACGGTATAAAGCATGTCTTGAGAACCATTCCTTCTGGTATCTTTCATGAAAATTCAATAAATGTTATTGGAAATGGAGTTGTAATCGACCCAGTTGTTTTTGTAAAAGAGTTAGAAGGTTTGGATCAATTTAACATTGATTACAAAAACAAACTCATTATCTCCAGAAAGGCCCACTTGATTTTACCAACGCATAGACTACTCGATGCTGCTTCTGAAGCTTCGAAAGGGAAGGCTAAAATTGGTTCAACGTTAAAAGGCATTGGACCAACTTACATGGACAAAACTGGAAGAAATGGTATTCGAATAGGCGATCTTGAACTTAAAACATGGAAAGAGAAATATAGGAGCTTAGCAAATAAGCATGAAGCAATGATTGATTTCTACAACGTAGATATGCAATATGACCTCAAGGAAATGGAAACCGAGTTTTTCGCTGCGATAAAAACATTGAAAGAATTAACCTTTATTGACAGTGAAGAATACTTAAACCAGGCAATGAAGGCTGGAAAGACTATTCTGGCTGAAGGAGCACAAGGATCATTACTTGATATCGATTTTGGAACTTACCCTTTTGTAACCTCATCGAACACAACAGCCGCAGGAGCTTGTACTGGTTTAGGAATCGCTCCAAATAAAGTAAAAGATGTTTATGGAATCTTTAAAGCATATACTACACGCGTGGGCTCTGGACCCTTTCCAACAGAGTTATTCGATGAAGTTGGAGTAGAAATGGCAAAAGTGGGACGAGAATTTGGAGCTGTAACAGGAAGGCCAAGACGTTGTGGTTGGTTAGATCTTGTCGCTTTAAAATATACCTGTGAAGTAAATGGTGTAACACAACTGATGATGATGAAAGGCGATGTTTTGTCTGGATTCGACAGCCTCGAAATTTGTACTGCGTACAAGTACAAAGGAAAAACGATCAAACATTTTCCATACAATATTGAGCCAGAAAATGTCACTCCGGTTTACACCAAGTTTAAATGTTGGTCCGAAGATTTGACAAAAATGACTGAGACTAGTCAATTTCCAAAAGAACTAAACGACTATATTGCTTTTTTGGAAAAGGAACTGGAAATACCAATTAAGGTTGTTTCTGTTGGGCCAGACCGAAAGCAAACCATACATAGGTAACAACTCAACCATTATTCAAAAATGGAAGCACAACACTACGGTTTGATAAATCTCTTAGTTTCTATTTGACCATCAACATGAACCAAGATAAAATATAAACCCGAACTTAGTTCAGATATGTCCACAACAGGAGCATATTCTGTTTTAATAAGCCTGCCATTTACGTCATGTAGTGTCACACTATCAACTTCTTTTTGTGTGTTTATTTGTAAAAAATGGGTAACTGGATTTGGATACAAGGTAAATGTTATCCGATTATAATTCTCCAAACCTAATGTACATTCTTTCCTATATTCAGAGATTGAATCCTTACACCAACCAGTAGCACCAGTCTGGTTGCAACTTGGGAACATGGCACTATCGTCATCAACTTGAATGCATAGCAGGTTCGAGTTTTCTGATGACCACATTTTTTCTATGATCTCATTGTTACCATTTTGAATATTCAAATTTGTTAACTCGTTATTAGAGCAATCGAGTTGCTCTAGATATCCATTTTCGGTTAGGTTCAATGATTTTAATTGATTGTTATTGCGGCTTAGTCCTCGAAGAAAAGGATTTTGAGCCATATCTAGACTTGCAATTTGGTTACTAATACAACCCAACCAAATAAGATTTGGATTCTGGGTTACGTTTAAACTGGTTATCTCATTATTGTTCAAACTAAACCACTCGAGATCTGTATTCTCCTTGACATCGATAGTCGTCAGTTGATTACTCGAACAATACAACCATTTCAGATTTGGGTTTTGGGTTACATCAATACCAGTAATTTGGTTATGATCAAAAGCAACCATTTAAGATTCGGATTTTGGGTAACATCTAAACTACTTAATTGATTAAATGTACAGTTTAATTGCTCTAGGGAAAGGTTTTGAGAAACATCAAGACTACTCAATTGGTTGGCGTCACAAAGCACCCATCAAATTTTTTCATTTTGCGATATATCCAAACTAATCAAATCATTAAAATTGCATAACAACAATACAAGATTTGTGAAACTCGCAATTCCCTCTAAAGAGTCAATATTCTTGTTATTCACAATTAAACCCAATATAGCTTCAACTTCACTCACCTGTATTTCGTTATCATCGTTTGTGTCGGCATCTTCATCACCAATCCCATCCAGGTCTAAGTCCACACAGTTTGAGTTTATTAATGCATCTTTAAAATTAGCATCTGGGATTTAGACGATCTGTGATTGGCAAATAATACTTAAAAACAAAAGGATAATAATGTAGAGCTTTCTCATAGTTGGATGGTTAAAATTAATTGTAATGCGAATTGAAGAATTTATTTATAACCAGTAGTAAACTCCGATAAAAATGCCCCTATTCATAACTGTTATCGGCCCAAACAATTTTAATATTGGTATTTATATGAGCTTATCAAATTTTTTAATCATAAATATCAATTCTTTGATACCTTTGTGGCAATTAAACCTATGAAACAGAACACGAATAAATATATACTGCTTCTTTCTTTTTCTCTCTTGGGAAGTGTTCTTTATGCACAGCAAGACACCCTAAAACAAAAAGTGGATATTAAGTCTGGTTATCTTGAAATAAAGCCAGAATTGCCTGATGCTATTATTTACACAAAAGATTCCGAAGGACAAGTTTATATCATTCACGAGGGAGTAGAGATGTGGTGCGATCAAGCCTATGTGTATCTAAAAGATAATTTTGTAAAAGCCTACGGAAGTGTTCGCATAACGCAAGGAGACACTATTAATATGAGCAGCAAATACGCCGAGTATAACGGGAATACTCAATTTGCCTTTGCCAGTGGCGACGTATTTATGAAAAATCCACAATCCACGCTTAGAACAGACACGCTGTACTTCGATCGAGTTAAACAACAAGCGTATTACCGAAGCGGTGGAACCGTAGTAGATACAGCAAGTACTTTGACGAGCAGAATTGGAAGGTATTATGCCCAGAGCAAAAAATATCAGTTTCTCTCTAATGTAGTTATTAAAAACCCAAAGTATACAGTGAATTCTGCTCAATTGGATTTCTATTCTGAAACTGGAGGCGCTTATTTATATGGAAAATCTACTATTGAAAGTGAAGAAAGCACAGTTTACTGCGAACGTGGTTATTACGATACTCGAAATGACAATGGATACTTTGTGAAAAACTCACGTGTTGATTATAACAACCGTATCCTTTATGGAGATAGTATTTACTTTGATAGAAATAGGAGCTTTGCGTCAGCAACTAACAATATTAGAGTGTTGGATACTGTGAACAAAAGTATTATCCGTGGTCATTATGCCGAAGTATACAGAGAAAAAGATTCGGTTTTTATTACCAAAAGAGCGGTTGCGGTTACGTTAAAAGACCAAGATTCAATTTATGTTCATGCAGATACCTTACGTGTAACTGGCAAACCAGAAAATAGAGTAATTAAAGGATTCTATCGAGCACGGCTTTTTAAACAGGGACTCCCTGGAGTAGAACCTACCAGCGGAAAATGTGATTCAATTTTTGTGAAGCAGAAAGAGGGAATAACGAAACTCTTGGGAAATCCAGTCCTATGGAGTGGTGAAAATCAAATGACAGGAGACACTATCCATATTCTCTCAAACAAAAAAACAGAGAAACTTGATACTCTAAAGGTATTTAACAATGCTTTTCTCGTGCAAAAGGATAGTGCTGGATACAATCAGGTGAAAGGTCAACGTCTTATTGGTTTGTTCACCAATAACGAATTAGATACTGTAAATATTAATAAGAACGCCGAGGTGATTTTTTATTCGAGAAATGATAAGCAAGAACTAGTTGGTATCAACAATACGGTTTCGAGTTCCATACAGATGTATCTCAAGAAACAAAAAATATCTGGCATCCGATTCATAAAAAAAGCAAACGGGAAGGTATATCCACCCTCACAATTTCCTTCAAATGCAAGACAGCTGCCAGGTTTTATTTGGAGAGGCGATGAACGTTTAATGAAAAAAGAAGATTTATTTAAAGGGAAACCAAGGCCGGTCTTGCCTAAAATTAAAGGGATCCCATTGCCTGAGGATGAAGGAGAATTCTTTGAAGATATCCCAGAAGATGAATTAGTGATTCCCGAAGCTTCAAAATTGCTTCCAAAAGATCTTCGAGTTAATCCGGATGATCCAAAACTGATGACGAGGAAGGCAGAGGAAGACAATGGAAAAATTATAAATGACAGTATACCAAAGAAAAAGGCTTCGGAAAACTAATAAAACCAAAAGTTCCTCTCAGTTCTGAAAGGTGTTTTCACGTTTCGCAGTATGAAAAAAGACTTCTTTAAATATCAAGCACAGACCACACCATATCCTTTAGGGATGGAAATCTCCCATGCTGAAGGAAGTTATATCTACGATACCAGCAGTAAAAAGCACTTGGATTTTGTAGCTGGAGTTTCCGCTTGCAGTTTAGGGCATTGCCATCCAAGGGTAGTCGAGGCGGTAAAAACCCAATTGGACAAGTACCTTCACGTAATGGTATATGGAGAATACATCCAAGAACCAGCTGTGGCGTTTACAAAATTACTTGCTAGTTATCTTCCTAGCACCTTACAAACCACCTATTTAGTAAACAGTGGGACTGAAGCTATTGAAGGTGCCATAAAGCTAGCAAGAAGAGCTACGGGAAGGACTGAAATTTTGTACGCGAACAACGCATACCATGGAAATACAATTGGAGCCCTAAGTATAATGGGATTTGAAGAAAGAAAAAAAGCATTTGAACCCTTACTTCCAGATTGCCATTCTATCCAATTCAATTACGAAGAGGATTTGGAAAAAATAACCGGAAACACTGCTGCCATTGTCCTTGAAACAATTCAAGGCGGCGCCGGTTTCATTCTCCCAAAAACTGATTACCTCGAAAAGGTTCGCAATAAGTGCAACCAAACCGGCACTTTGTTTATTCTAGATGAGATTCAACCAGGATTTGGAAGAACAGGAAAGCTATTTGGCTTTCAACACTTCAATATTATTCCAGATATACTGGTAATGGGCAAAGGAATGGGAGGTGGTTTGCCCGTAGGAGCCTTTACTGCTTCAAAAGATCTAATGACCTTATTGCAGCACAACCCAAAACTTGGGCATATTACTACCTTCGGCGGCAATCCAGTGATTGCGTCGGCTGCATTAGCCACTTTAAAAGAACTGACCGAAACAGATTTGATTCCTCAAACCCTTCAGAAGGAGCAACTATTTAGAACGTTATTACAACATTCACTTATAAAAGAGATAAGAGGAAAAGGCTTGATGTTAGCACTGATTTTTGAGTCTTCGGAAATTGCTTCAGAAGTCATTTTAAACTGCAAAAAGCGAGGACTTATTCTCTTTTGGCTCCTTTTTGAAGCCCGAGCGGTGCGCATTACACCACCTTTGACCATTTCAGAAGCCGAAATAAAGGAAGGTTGTGCCATTTTGTCTGATGTGCTAAATGGAATCTCCAAACCAAAAAAAGAGTAACACTTCTGATCTTCAACTTTTTGAACTGTAAAAACCCTGTTAATAACCGTGTTAATAACCGTGTTAACAACAATAACGGCACAACTATTGAACTCTAGCTTACATTAGTATCTTTATTTTGAAGAAACCGTTAAAACGCTGCGTATGCAATTGAGTCCTAACGAGCATAACAATTTCTCTCTTACCCGCTTTGAATCCATGCTTAAAACGAATAGTGTGTTTTTTTTCGACTCTGATGAGTTCGGAGACATTATACATTATTACCTTGAGAACGGAAAAATCTCACTTGCAAAAAAGGCAACTAAATTAGGGCTAGAGCAGCACCCATCCTCTACCGACTTGAAGTTGTTTCAAGTAGAGATGTACATTTTTGAAAACCAACTTGACGTTGCTGATAAGCTTCTAGACCAATTATTCGTGTTGGAGCAATCCAATGAAGAAATCTATATTCAAAAGGCCAACATTCTTTCACGCCGTGACGCTCACGAAAAAGCAATTGAGCTTTTAGAAAAAGCTCTAGAGCTTACAAATGATGAGACAGATGTACTGTCACTTATAGGAATGGAGTACCTATTTCTAGAAGATTTTGAGAATGCCAAATACTATTTTATGAAATGTATTGAGGCCGATGAAGGAGATTATTCTGCACTTTACAACATTATATACTGCTTCGAATTTCTAGAACAACACGCAGCTGCCATCAATTATTTAAATGATTTTCTTAATAAGAATCCGTATTGTGAAGTAGCTTGGCACCAAGTTGGAAAGCAATACTCTATATTAGAAGAATACAAAAAAGCATTGGCTTCGTTCGACTTTGCCATTATTAGTGATGATAGATTCATTGGTGCTTACCTGGAAAAAGGAAAAGTACTTGAGAAACTCAAAAGATATGAAGAGGCTATCGAGAGCTATACCGTTACTTTGGGTCTGGATGATCCAACATCTTTTGCACTCTTACGAATAGGAAAGTGCCACGATAAATTGGGTAATAGTGACTTGGCACTTCAATTTTACACAAAATGTGTCGAAGAAGACCCCTTACTTGATAAAGGTTGGATTGCCATCACCGACTTTTACTGTAAACTTAAAGACTATAAAAAAGCACTATATTATATTGATAAAGCGATCAATATTGATGGCGAAAATGTATTTTATTGGAAACGCTACGCAAAAATAAATAACAAACTAAGTCTTTTTGAAGAAGCAGAAGTTGGTTTTAGAAAGGCTTTGGAATTGGGCAACTACGAATTGGAGACTTGGCTTACACGTTGTGATATATTAATTAAGCTAGGAGAATACGAAGCGGCGGTAAAAAATTTATTTCAAGCCTCCGAGTTTTATCCAGAATCTGCGGAAATTGAATTTCGCCTCGCAGGTGTTTATTTTTACCTAGCCGAAGAAAACAAAGCAGAGTATCACTTAAAAAACGGATTGCATTTTGAACCAGAATTCACGCTAATTTTAGAGGAATTATTCCCTGCCGTTTTCAAGATGAAATTGGTAAAAGAAATTATTAAAGAACACCGAAATCCTTCACATTAAATTACGTATTTTTGATGGACAGACTTATATACTATGCCATCCCGTAATTTATTTCAATACCTTATTATTACTGCAAAAGGACTCGCCATGGGTGCTGCAGATGTTGTCCCAGGTGTCTCAGGAGGAACGATTGCCTTTATTTCTGGGATCTATGAAGAACTCATTGAAACCATTCATAAATTAGATTTTGGGTTTTTAAAGAGCTGGAAAAAAGATGGATTCCTTGCGGCTTGGAATAACTATAATCTAATCTTTTTGCTAGCCCTTTTTAGTGGTATAACCATAAGTATACTTTCTCTAGCCAAATTAATAACGTGGTTATTATCAAACCATCCTATTTTGGTTTGGTCATTTTTCTTTGGATTAGTACTTGCCAGTATCTTATATGTAGGAAAGCAAATAACAAAATGGCAAATTGGCACAGTCATTTCATTGATAATTGCTGCGGCTTTGTCCTATGCCATTACACTCGCAAAACCCATTGGAGATACAGGTAGCACTTGGTTCCTGTTCTTTGCAGGCTTTATAGCCATCATTGCGATGATTTTACCAGGGATTTCAGGTGCCTTTATCTTGTTATTGTTAGGCGCTTATAAATCCATAATTGGTACCATCACACAACTAGGAGATGGAATAACTGGACTCAACTGGAACATTTTTTCCGAAGCATTTTTGAAGCTTTGTGTTTTCGCGATAGGGGCTATTGTTGGACTTAAGGTTTTCTCAAGAATTCTTAATTGGATGTTCAAGCATCACAAAAACTTAATTTTAGCCGTTCTTACCGGTTTTATGGTTGGTGCTCTTAACAAAATATGGCCTTGGAAAGAAGTTATTGAATACCGAATAAATCACTCCGGAGAAAGAACTCCATTGATAGAAAAAAGTATCCTTCCTTCCAATTATGATGGAGATTCCTTAGTTATCTATGCAGTTATTTTTACGATTCTCGGTTTTCTTAGCATTTTTATCTTAGAACGATTAGCGGTAAATAAAAATCCATCTTAAATGGCTCAAGAACGTTCGTTATCCGATAGATTTTGGCTCATACTCAAGGGGTTAACAATGGGTGCGGCAAATAAAGTTCCAGGTGTTTCTGGAGGGGTAGTAGCTTTTGTTGCTGGTTTTTACGAGGAGTTTATATACTCTCTTCAAAAAATTAACCGGAAAGCGTTCTGGCTTCTTTTTAATCGTAGGTTTAGCAGTTTCTATACCTATATAAATGGGCAGTTTCTAAGCCTGCTTATCCTCGGAATGATCATAAGTTATTTCAGCGTTTCCAAAATACTAGATTACCTTATTGAAAATTATGAGTTATACGTTTGGAGTACTTTCTTCGGAATGATTATCGGTTCAATCTATTTTATTGCTAAAGATTTTGGAGAATGGAATAAGAAGTATATTGCCTACCTCCTGTCTGGAATTATTGTTGGGATAAGCATTAGTTTCTTGGAACCTGCAAAAGAAAATAGCAACTTAATTTTTGTGTTTTTCTGTGGAATTATTGGTGTATCTGGAATGACACTTCCCGGCTTATCAGGGTCGTTTATACTTATACTCCTTGGGAATTATGTACTCTTATTGGTAGACTCAGTTAATGCTCTTTACGACACAATTGCAAACATCTTTCAAGGAGATTTTGCTTTCATGGATAATCCAGAAAGAGTCGAGCTCTTAAAAGTTTTAGTTGTTTTTTCATTAGGGTCTTTGGCGGGGCTGGTTTCCCTATCTCACCTTTTAGGTTACGTATTGAAAAAGTACAAAAAAGCTACTTATGCAGTAATAATAGGTTTTATCGCTGGTTCTTTAGGGGTGGTTTGGCCTTGGAAACTTAAACTTTTAAAATATGACAACAACGGAAATCAGTTGTTTGATACAAATGGAAGAGAAGTCATTTTTGGATATGATCGCTATGTTCCATCAGAATTTTCTCTCGAAACTTTTCTCGCAATATTCTTTATTTTTGCAGGAATAATAATTGTTCTTAGTTTGGAATGGTATCAAAAACTGAAATTCCCCAAAAATGGCTAAATACGGACTTATAGGAAAGGGTATTGGTTTTTCATTCTCGAAAACTTTCTTCACCTCAAAATTCGAACAAGAAAACAGACAAGATACCTATGAAAATTTCGATGTTGATTGCATCGACATACTCGAAGAAATACTCAAAGAAAACTCCAATCTTAAAGGTCTTAATGTCACAATTCCCTTTAAAGAAAGTGTTATTCCTCTCTTAGACAGAGTAGACAAAGAAGCTAAAAAAATAGGCGCGGTAAACACAATTAAAATAGCACGGGACGGAAAGCTCGTAGGTTACAACACAGATCATTACGGTTTTGCAAAAGCACTATCCGATCTTCTTCCAATTAAGGAAAAAACTGCCTTGATTTTAGGAACTGGGGGAGCTTCAAAGGCAGTGGCCTTTGTTTTGGAAGCTATGGGGTTTAATTTTCGATTCGTCTCCCGAACAAAAACTGAAGACAATCTATCTTACGCGCAGCTTAATCGAGATATTATTTTAAAACATTTTCTTATCATCAACTGTACTCCTTTGGGAACCTTCCCAAACATTTATGAATACCCAAATATTCCTTATCAATTTCTTGGCGACGATCATGTGCTTTTCGACCTTATTTACAACCCAAGAGAGACTGAATTTTTAAAAATGGGATATGGCAAAGGTGCAAAAGTCACTAATGGGTTTAAAATGTTAGAATATCAGGCGAAAAAAGCTTGGTCTATCTGGAAATCATAAAATTGGCTTAAAAAATCTTTAAAACCCTACCCCAGCTTTGGTAATTCACGAGTTGTTAGTATCTTGACCACTTAATAAAAATGAACCTTAACATTGAAATAAATGTCAGACGAGAAAACAAGCAAACCTGTAGAACCAAAAAAATCTACTCCCGAAAAAATCCAGACAACGAAGGCTGTAATCGAAGATCCTTTAGAAGAAATTGTTGAAGCTCAGGAAGAAACCTCCATAGTCAAGTCTGAAGTGATTTCGGACGAAGTTGAAACTGTAAAAGAAGATACTGTAAAGAGCAACGATAATTTAGATGCAGATGTACTTGTGGCTGACGCTTCAGAAGATGAAGATGAGGTTGCATCCTCAGACGATGATGAACATGAAGAAGATGTTGAGGAAAAAGGACAAAAAGATTACCACAGCCTTTCTCCAAAAGAACTGATTTCAGAATTACAACAACTTCTCAAATCGATGCCGGTTAAAGAGCTTAAACATGATGTTGAGGAGATACGCACCGAGTTCAACTCAAAATTTCAAGACAAATTAACTCATAAGAAAGAAGAGTTTCTAGCTGGGGGAGGAAATATTATAGATTTTCATTATTCAACCCCCGATAAGAAAGAATTTAATTCCTTATACTTTGATTATAAGGAAAAACGCAATGCCTATTACAAAACTCTCAAGAATGATCTACAGGCCAACTTTAACAAGCGAAATGAGCTTATTGAAGAGTTAAAAGGTCTCTTGAATGCTGAGGAAAATATAAATACAACCTACAAACATTTTAAGGAAATTCAGGAAAAATGGCACCAAGCTGGAGCAATTCCTAGAGATAAATACAATACGGTTTGGAATACCTACCATCACCATGTGGAGAATTTTTATGATTTCCTTCACTTAAATCGTGAATTTAGAGACCTCGATTTCAAACACAACTTAGAACAAAAACTAAAACTAATCGTTCGTGCCGAGGAACTCGCTCAAGAACAAAATATTAATAAGGCATTTCGTGAGTTACAGATGCTGCATAAAATGTGGAAAGAAGAAATTGGACCAGTCGCCAAAGAGTATCGCGATAGTGTTTGGGATAAATTTAGTGAGGCTACAAAAATAATTCACGATAAGCGTTTTGAAAGTTTGAAGGAGCTGGAAGCGGCTTTTGAAGACAACTACAAAATAAAGAAAGATCTTATCTCCCAAATACAAACTGTTGTTACAAGTGTGAAACCAAGTCACCAAGGTTGGCAAAATGCCATTAAAAAGGTACAAGAACTTCGTGATATTTATTTCGAGACTGGCAAAGTACCACGAACTAAAAAAAAAGAAGTTTGGAACGAGTTTAAGGAGATTACGCGAGCCTTTAATCACGAAAAAAATAGTTTCTACAAAAACCAAAAGAAAGAACAATATACCAATCTCGAAAAGAAGCAAGAGCTTATTCATATTGCAGATGAGAATAAGGACAGTGATGATTTTGACGTTGTGACTCCGTTGATGAAAAAAATCCAAAACGATTGGCGCACCATTGGACATGTGCCTCGTAAGGATAGTGATAAAATATGGAAAAAATTCAAAGGAGCTTGTAACCATTACTTTGATAGACTACACGCCCAAAAAGATGAAGCTAACAAAGAGGACTTGGTCCATTACGAGACGAAGAAAACGATGCTGGATGGTCTATCCAGCTTTGAGTTAACTGGTGATCATAAGGTAGATATTGCAGCCATTAAAACAAAAATAAACGATTGGAAAGGAATTGGAAGAGTCCCTCATTCGAAAAGAAATATCGAACAAGAGTTTAATAAAGCACTCGATGGTCTCTTTGGCAAATTAGATCTAGGTAAGAAAGAAACTGAGCTTATAAAATTTGAAAACAAATTGAGCTCTATGGTTTCTCAAGAGGATGATAGGAAATTACAAAACGAACAATTCTATATTTCGAAAAAGATCGAAGAAAGTAAGAACGAAATCCGCCAATTGGAAAACAACCTTGGATTCTTTAAACATGTAGATGAAAAAAACCCAATGGTTAAGGATGTTCACACAAATATAGCACGGCATAAAGAGCAACTTGATGTTTGGAAATCCAAACTTTCAAAAATAAGAGCTGCGCGTAAATAAAAGATAGAAGATGTCCTGTCCATTGTGTCACTCTAAATCTTTAAAAGAGTATGATGTGACAGGCAATATTCTATTTTTGGAATGTGATCAATGTTCGCTTCTTTTTAAGCCTTCAAAATTTTTTCCTTCGATTGCTAAGGAAAAAGCACGATACCTCTTACACGAGAATGACGTAGAAGATTTGCATTATCAACAGTTTGTGGCACCCATTGTCAATGTTATTATTCAAAAACATTCTCCATCAAAAAAAGGACTAGACTTTGGTGCAGGTACCGGTCCTGTAATAGCCAAACTCCTAACAGGTAAAGGATATCACATTTCTCTGTACGATCCTTTCTTCCATCCTGATAAAAGTGTTTTATCAAAGAGGTATGACTTTATTATTTGTTGCGAAGTTATGGAGCATTTTCACGTACCATTCAAAGAATTTGAGCTGCTTCGGAAATTGTTAAAACCCAAGGGCAATTTGTATTGTATGACGCAATTATTGCCGAAAAAAAGTGAATTCGAAAACTGGAACTATAGAAACGATCCTACTCATGTTGTATTTTACTCCGAAAGCAGTCTAAACTGGATAAAAGAACATTTTGGTTTTTCCGGGGTGACTATTAACAAAAGATTAATTGTTTTTAAAACTTAATAAAATTAGACATTACAATTGTTTCGCCTCTTCCCAAAACACATCCATTTGGGCTAGTGTCATGTCCTCCATAGACTTACCCAAATCTTTTGTTTTACTTTCTATATACTGAAAGCGTTTTATAAACTTCTTATTAGTCCTCTCTAAGGCATTTTCAGGATCTACTTTTAAAAATCTTGCATAATTTATCATAGAGAACAAAACATCTCCAAACTCTGCCTCAATTTTATCTTTATTATTCTCTGAAACCTCGTGCTGCAATTCCTCCAACTCTTCTTGTAACTTTTCAAAAACTTGTTGTGGTTCTTCCCAATCGAATCCTACACCGGCAACCTTATCTTGGATACGATTTGCTTTTACCAGTGCCGGAAGTGATTTTGGAACACCTTCTAAAACACTGGTTTTACCCTCTTTTAGTTTTAGGTTTTCCCAGTTTCTAGCTACCTCATGCTCATCGGCTACTTTTACGTCCCCATAAATATGTGGGTGACGAGAAATTAGCTTTTCACTAATTTGATTCGCCACATCTGCGATATCGAATTCGTTGGTCTCGCTACCTATCTTGGCATAAAACACAATGTGAAGCAGTAAATCTCCCAATTCTCCTTTAATTTCATCTAAGTCATTTTCAAGAATAGCATCACCTAGCTCGTAAGTTTCTTCAATGGTCAAATGCCTGAGGCTTTCCATAGTCTGCTTCTTATCCCAAGGGCATTTCTCACGCAACTCATCCATAATAGTCAATAGACGATCAAAAGCTTTTAATTGGATTTCTCTGGAGTTCATTTTTTGCAATTATTATTAGAACAAAGCTACACGAAATCTCCGTGCACAGACGAGAGAGTTATCAAAAACCATTAACAAAAAATCCTGCTATCTTTTACAAGATAGCAGGATAAATATGTATATGAAAATAATTTACTTTTTTCTAGCAACAGTACTTTTAGCAGCTCCACCTTTCTTTGCAGATGATGCTTTAGGAGCTGAAGCCTTTTGTGTACTCGTCTTTGCACCAGTAACCTTAGCCGCTTCAATAGCTTTAGATTTCGCTTGATCTTCTTCATTTACTTCTTCAGTTTCAGAAAAATCTGTGATGCCATTTTTAGTAAGTAAATTGTACCATTGCACTACCTTTTTAATATCACTGACGTATACACGATCCTCATCATAATCGGGCAGAACAGAGAAAAAATACTCCTCAAGTTGGTCTTTAGAAACCTTGTGATTAATTGCCTCACCTCCTTTTTCTTTTTCAGAAATCTTCAGGAATACTTCTCGTAAAGGAAGCTCTTCAGTAAGCGTATAAATAGCAATTTCAGATAACAGACTTACATTATGTCTTCCGCTAACACTTATCTTTTTTCCATCAATCAAAGATTCAGCTAAAAAACCCGAACGTGTTTGGGTTGTCAACTTGTATAAACCAGGTTTCCCCGAAATGGATAATACTTTTTCTAAGCTCATATACTAAAAATCAATTTTCTGTTTCCCCTAAAAGAGGGGGGCAAATATCTTTGGTTTGAATCAAATAACCAAAGGTGTTAACGTTTCTTTTTCAATTTAGGAAAACGCATTCTATAATCAACACTGATTTTTCCCTTTGATATGTTGGCAAGTTTTCCTTTTATCAAACGTTTTTTGAGTGGTGATAGTTTATCTGTGAATAAAATTCCTTCTATATGATCATACTCATGTTGAATAATTCTAGCAATAATACCTGAGAAAGTCTCTTTGTGTTTCTTAAAATTTTCATCCTCATATTTAATCACTATATCTGGTTGTCTAAAAACATCCTCACGAACGTCTGGAATACTTAAACAACCTTCGTTAAAAGCCCATTCGTCGCCACTTTCGTCAATAATCTGTGCGTTTATAAAGGTTCTTTTGAAACCAGCTAATTCATTTTGCTCCGTTTCCAACAACTCTTCATCTTCAGAAAAGGGAGATGCATCCACCAAAAATAAACGGATAGGAAGCCCTATTTGAGGAGCAGCAAGTCCAACTCCCTTGGAAGCATACATAGTCTCGTACATATCCTCCAATAAAACATCTAATTTTGGATAATCCTTAGTTATTGCTGCACATTCTTTGCGCAAAACCGGATCGCCGTAAGCTACTATAGGTAAAATCATTATCATTTATTGTAAAGGTATTCTTGTAATATTATAGTGGCACTTATTTCATCAATCAAGGCCTTATTTCTTCGTTGTTTTTTCTTTAAACCGCTATCGATCATCGTCTGAAAAGCCATTTTACTGGTATATCGCTCATCCACCCTTTTAACTTCAAGAGCAGGAAATGTCTTATAAAACTTCTTTAAAAATTTCTGAATTTCCTCCTCGACGTCTGAGGGTGTCCCATCTTTCTGGGTTGGTTCACCAACCAATATCAGTTCTACTTTTTCCGAAGCAAAATAATCCCTTAAAAATGAAATCAATTCATTGGTAGATACAGTCGTTAAACCAGAAGCAATTAACTGAAGTTCGTCAGTAATCGCAATCCCAGTTCGCTTGGTACCATAATCTATTGCTAAAATTCTTCCCATTTTCGCTGCAAAAATAAGTGATTACTAAATACTATGCTAAAAATGGACATTATATTGAGCGTGAGGTTTTATATTTGTAAAAATTTCTGAAGAATTATGACCGAATTACAACAAATCATAGAAAAAGCTTGGGACGATCGTTCTCTATTAACTCAACCCGAAACCACAGCAGCTATCCGTGAAGTAGTTCGTCTTTGTGACGAAGGATCCTTACGTTGCGCAGAACCAACTGCAGCAGGTTGGCAAGTAAATGAATGGGTGAAAAAAGGTGTGGTTTTGTATTTTCCAATTCAGAAAATGGAGACTATGGAGGCTGGTATTTTTGAATACCACGATAAAATCCCTTTAAAAAGAGGCTATGAAGAAAAAGGTATTCGTGTGGTTCCCAACGCCATTGCAAGACATGGAGCGTATATTTCGAAAGGGGTGATTATGATGCCTAGTTATGTAAATATTGGGGCGTATGTTGATGAAGGTACCATGGTGGATACTTGGGCAACTGTGGGTAGTTGTGCACAGATTGGTAAGAATGTACATCTAAGTGGCGGTGTTGGTATTGGTGGTGTTTTGGAACCTTTGCAAGCAGCTCCTGTAATCATAGAAGACAACGCTTTTATAGGTTCTCGTTGTATTGTAGTGGAAGGTGTTCGTATAGAGCGTGAAGCAGTATTAGGTGCAAATGTGGTGCTCACCGCTTCGACAAAAATTATAGATGTTACTGGAGACAGCCCTATAGAGCGTAAAGGGCTCGTTCCGGCAAGATCTGTAGTGATTCCTGGCAGTTATAGTAAAAAGTTCCCAGCTGGTGATTACAATGTTCCCTGTGCGTTAATTATTGGAAAGCGAAAAGAGAGTACTAATAAAAAGACGTCACTAAATGATGCATTAAGAGAACATAATGTGGCTGTATAAGTTGAGTTACTTAAAACTATTTTCTTTTTCTCAATTTCTTCGAATTCACTTTTTTCTGAAAAGCTCTGCTATGTTTAGATAATAAGCGATGTACTTCTTCTATCTCATTTCCAAAAAGTGCTGCATATTCAATGGACATAATATTAATCATCGTCTTCGACAACCATAATCTCCGTAGGTTATGCATTCGTTGATCTAAGTCGAGTACTTCGAATCGCATTCTGTTTAAGTCGATCAAATAGAAATCATATTTCCCGTCTCCCCTATCTTTTACCAAGGTATTACCAGGAGAATGATCCAGAAAATTGATGTGGTTTTCGTGAAGTTGAAAACAAAAGGCAGTGAACTGTTTTAAAATCTCTTCACGATTAAGATACTTCGGATTGTGAATTAAATCTCTGAAATCGAAGTCATAATTAACATGTTCACTTATGTAATAAGACTCTTTTAGGCCTATTAAAAAGGATTCAGAATAACCCACTGGAAAAGGAGTTTTAATTCCGAAGCCAATCAGTTTTGAACCATATTCGTACGAACGCTTTGCCTTACCCTTCCGAAGAAACTGATATACCAACGCCTGAAAAAAATTGGGGGTCTTAAACTTTTTGACGTTAAAAAAAGTTCCGTCAATAGCGAACTTCTTAATAACATTCCGTTCACCCTTGGTTACATACTCTCCAGTTTCAGAGAAGTTTTGAAGAACCGCTTTTAGCTGTGGTTCTACCAGTGTATATTTTGGATGTATAATAAAAGTTGAGTGCATTTTTAATTTTATTAACTTCAAAAAATAAGTACTTTGCGAAGGTAATCTTTATGAAGAAAATACTCGTAATACAAAACAAAAGAATTGGAGACGTGCTTATTAGTTCGGTCATTGCTAATAACATCAAGAAAATATTTCCCGAAAGCCACATCACTTATTTTGTGTACGATTATACTACTGGTGTCATTGAAAATAACCCTAATATTGATCGGATAATTGCGGTAAAGGATAAGGAGCTCAAAAAGATCCCTAATCTCATCAAGGAGATTAGAAAGATAAAAAAAGAGAAGTACGATATCATTTTTGACTCCTACGCTAAATTCCAAAGTAGGATGATGTGTCTTTTTTCGGGTGCAGAATATCGCATAGGTTTCAAAAGAAAACACAAAACATTAAAGCTTCCATTTTACACCCATCCTATTAATTTTTTGGATGCTAAGTCTAAAATTTGCGGAAAGGCGATTGAAGATCGGGTAAATATTGTCGACGCTGTATTTCCATTAAGCGATCCAAATGATGTCCCTAAAATTCACCTTACTTCGGAAGAAAAAAAATATAATCGGATAGAATTTCTTAAGAAACCAGTACTGATGTTTACGGTTTTAGGAAGTACAATTCCGAAGTCCATGCCATTTGATTATGTAGCAAAACTTATTGATTATATAACGTCAAATTACAATGCAACCATACTTTTTAACTATGCGCCTCACCAAAAAAAGGATGCCCTAAAAATTTATGGTTTCTGTAAAAATAAAGAACAGATCAACGTAGATATTTATGAAGATTCAATCCGTGGTTTTATTAGATTAATCAACAAATGTGATCTATTAATTGCGAATGAAGGAGGAACAGTACATATTACAAAAGCTTTAAACAGACCTACGTTTACTATTTATTCTCCGTATATTGAAAAGGCAGATTGGAATAGTTTCGAAGATGGTATTATCCACGAATCTGTTCACTTACTTGAAGAGAAGCCAAATTTATTTGAAGAATTTACCCGAGAGTCTCGTAAAGTGATTGAAGAGAACCCAGAAGCATTGTATCGAGAATTAACTCCAGAAATGATCCTAACTAAGCTGAAATCCTTCTTAGCGCATCATCTTAAAAACGCAAAAAAATAATCATGAATATTCTGGATAAGTTTCATCATTGGAGACGCAAACGCAGGTGGGACAAGCAATACAAAGCAGGCCAATGGGAAAACCTTAAAAGTGAAAAGGAATCGAAACGGTATTTTCAGATTATTGATTACCTAAAAAAGTACGGTCCAACGAATCCAAGTATTCTTGATATTGGCTGTGGTGATGGTGTTCTAAATGAGCGTATGAAAGAATTTGAGTTTTCATCTTTTTTAGGGCTTGATTTCTCAAAAGTCTCTATCGAGCAAGCAAAGAAAAAGAACTTTCCTAAAGCTGAATTCATTTCTGAAGATGCGGTCACCTTTCAACCCACTCGAAATTTTGATGCGATCGTATTCAATGAGGCCTTCTACTACATCCACGATAGTGAAAAAACAAATGTTCTTAACCGGATGCTAGATCATCTCAACGAAGGTGGTGTAATCATTACCTCAATCTATCGTGAAGGCATTGGTTGCTGGGAGTATTTTAAGGAAAATCCGAAGCTGAAAGAATTAGAATTCACAACGGTAAAAACTGGGGAAGAATTGCAGTACTGGAAAATTGGTGTCTATAAAAAAGTCTAATCTTACTTAGCTTCCTTGTTAATTCCGTAATGAGTCCAGGTACTTTTTGTGGTCTTTGTTTCCTCCCGAATCGCCTTATTCTTGGCTATCATTTCTTCTTTTACATAACCACGTGGATGATCCAAATGCAAAGTAATTGCACTATATCTAATTTGGATGCTTTCTAATCCCATATTAAACAATCGTTCACCAAGTTCACGATCTTCGCCACCGTATTGCATACGCTCGTCAAAACCATTTACTGCTTCAATGTCTGTCTTCCAAGCCGATGAATTATGTCCATTCCAAGAGGCATTACTTGGTGTCAATTTATTTAAAATTCCAGCCTTCGATGAGCCAGAAGTCAGTTTGTTATTTTTAAAAGATGATTTTAACCCCTGTTTTTTCAACCAAGAAAGGTCAAAACATTTTTCCGTATAAATATCTTCCTTGGTAATACTTTCTGAAATATTCATAGGCAACTTAAAATAACCTCCAGATAAAAAACATCCCTCAACCCTGTACTTCACATGTTGCTCTACAAAATCCTTTCGTGGAATACAGTCACCATCGGTCATAATAATATATGGCGTCTCACATTTTTGTGCTGCTTTATTCAAAATTATTGTCTTCTGAAAACCATTATCCTCATGCCACACATGAACAATTGGAAAAAACACTTCCTTCCGCACCCGCTCTAACAGAGTCACTGTTTCTGAAGTAGAACCATCGTCTGCAATTACCACTTCAAACATTCGATATGTCTGATTATTATAGCCATATAAAACCTTCTCCAGCCAGGCTGGAGAATTATAAGTACTAATTATTATGGAAGTATCTAGTTTCACTGGTCCAAAGATAAAGTTATTTATTAGTTTTGTTTTAATGCCAACACTTTCAGTTATCATCCCAACTTTCAATGAAGCGATCTATATAAAAGATGCTCTTCAGTCTGTGCAATTTGCTGATCAAATTATAGTTGTGGACTCATTTAGCACCGATGAAACCCAAGAAATTGCAAAACCCTTAGCCACCAAAATACTCGAACGAAAATTCGATAACTTTTCGGCTCAGAAAAATTATGCCTTGGAGTACGTTACTGGTGAATGGGTTTTATTTATTGACGGTGATGAACGTGTTACACGATCTCTTGAAGCAGAGATAAAAAGCATTCTTGCACAACCTAAACACAGTGGATATAAAATAAATTTCCCTCATTTTTTTATGACTCGATTTTTATATTCTCAGAGCAGTGATGTACTGCGTTTGGTAAAACGAGAAGGTGCTCATTTTACAGGTTTGGTTCACGAAAAACTACATTGTAGCGGTAGTGTTGGTAAACTAAAACAAAAAATGATCCATTATACCTATAAAGGGTTAAATCACTATATCACCAAGAAAGAAAAGTATGCTTGGTTTCAAGCGGAACAAAGACAAGACAAGAAAAAGAAGACCACCTATTTCCATCTCTTTTTTAAACCTACCTATCGGTTTTTCGACTCCTATATAAAAAGGGGAGGTTTTCGAAATGGAATTCCAGGACTAACGGTAGCGGCGATTGATTCGTATGGTGTGTTTTCTCGCTATGTGAAATTAATATTGCTTAATCGAGGAATGAAGTAAAAATTCAAAACCCTAAAAAATCTTTCCATACTTTACCTTCCTCTTAAATTTAGGCAATGAATATTCACCTTTCACATCAATACGCTGTATTTCGAATGGTTTCTGAAACGGAAAAGTATTAAGCCTATTCCCTATTCTAACACCATACTTGAATTTATGTTCCTCAAGTTGAGCGATAAATTTTTTCTTTTCTGAAGCCTCTCGAGGATATTTCCCATAGGGATACGCCAATACTGCCGCAAATGGAAATCGTTTTTCTGAAACACTATCAAAACAAAGCTGTGTGTCCTCTTCAATCTCTGCTTCAGAAAGCTCATTATATTTTTTATGATAAAACGAATGAAAGGCTAACTCTATGGTCATCGGATTTAAAGTATGGAACTGTTCCGAAGTCATTATTTTTACAGAAGAAGTAAACCACTCATCTGTCTTCCCCAAATAATTTAGCGGGACAAAGAAAGTAGCTTTCAGATTGTATTTTTCAAGCAAAGGAACCGCCAACTCCATCTGGCTTACATAACCGTCATCGAATGTAATGACTATATTCTTTTTATAAGGTAATTCCCCAAGGTCCATCAATTCCTTAAAATGACAGCTTTTGTAGCCTTTATCAGCCAAATACGCAAATTGCTCTTCTAATTTTTCAACAGAAATTGTAAGTGCCTCACTTTTGGTAAGTGATACATTATGGTACATTAAAATAGGGAGCTTGCTCACGATAGTTCAGTATTAATCCTTGTAAAATTATTACTTTTACGCAAACTACAAGCAACTATTGGAAAACTCCTTAAAAATTAGTGCGATTGCCATTACGCTCAATGAGGCGGAAGTCATCGATGCTTTTATAAAAAGCTTATGGTTTGTTGATGAGATTATCATAATAGATTCTTATAGTACAGACGATACAGTTGCTTTGGCTAAGTGTCATGAAAAGGTCGTAATTCATCAACGAAAATTTGATAATTTTTCGAGTCAGAAAAATTTTGGTATTTCAAAAGCAAAGAACAATTGGGTTGTTTTCTTCGACCCAGACGAAGAAATAACAAAACCACTTGCAAACGAGATATTAACAACACTAACTAATCCTACAGCTATTGCCTATTTTGTGAAGCGTGAACTTCATTTTATGGGAAAACACATTAAGTACAGTGGTTTCCAAACGGATTGGATTATTCGGGTTTTTGATAAAAACTATTGCCAATACGATGGAAACTTGGTCCACGAACTAATTCAGACGAACGGAGAAGCTGCCAAATTAAAAAATAGACTTCCGCATCATACTTATAAAAGTTTCGATGATTACACTGCGAAATTGCATCGCTATAGTGCTTTACAAGCCAAAATGCTCTATGAGAAAAAAAAGAGACCTTCCCTGTTTCAATTTCTATTCAGACCCTTCTATCGATTCTGGCACCAATATCTTATTAGGTTGGGCATTTTAGATGGAAAAGAAGGATTTATCTTAGCCTATATTAATTCGTTTGCAGTTTTTAAAAGGTATGTGAATTTATGGATGTTATACCGAAAAATTAACTAGGGTTTGTTACTAAATAAAGTTTGCAGAATTGGCGACCTTACTTTGTGTAGTAATGAGGCAAAATACATAGCCGTAGCTAAATCGAGACTTTTTAACGAAATTAGTACGCAAAAGAACGAGACAAAATGTAAAGATTATTTAGTAACAAACCCTTAACTGATGAAGAAGGTATTTCTAGAATCGCATAATATAAAAAACAAGTATTCAGGCTTTGGACAGTTTAATTATCATCTCATCAAAGCCCTAGCCAACTACAACGAAAAGGACATTAAATTAGTGCTTCACGCAAAGAACACTAAGGAACTAAAAGCAGAATTTGGATCGGTTTTTAAATACAAAAAATACAAGTCGATTACACGCCATAAACCCTTCAGAATAAAAACGAAGTACCATCTCTGGCATTGTCTAAATCAGAACATAAAGGTGGAACCTTTTTTCGCTATTCCCTACTTACTTACGGTTCATGATGTTCATTTTATTACAGAAGGGTCGCCGCTACTTCAGCAAAAACTTAGGGCAAAGTTTAATGAAAAACTCAAGCGAAGTGACGCAATTGTTTATATTTCAGAATTCGCCAAGAAAGACACCCACGAACATTTTGAGGTTCCAAAAGTACCAGAATATGTGATCCATAACGGTAATACGATTACCGTTATTTATATTCCAACCGATTACAAACCTGCAATTGTACCTCAAAAACCTTATCTATTTTCTATTGGTGATTTTAGTGAACGAAAGAATTTTATAAGTTTGGTTGAGATGCTGAAGCATCTACCAGAATACAATCTGGTCTTGGCCGGAAATAACAATTCCATCTACGCAGACAAACTAACTACTCTCGTTAAAGATTACGGAATGGAAAGCCGTGTTTTTCAGACTGGAAAAATTGAGGATCTTGAAAAGCAATACTATCTTCAAAATTGCGAGGGTTTTGTATTTCCATCATTAAGAGAAGGTTTTGGTATTCCGCCAATTGAAGCAATGCGATTTGGTAAACCTGTGTTTATTTCGAACAATACTTCATTACCAGAAATTGGTGGAGAACATAGTTTTTATTGGGATCATTACGACCCAAAATATATGGCAGACACCTTAAAATTAGGAATGGCACGCTTTCATAATGCACAAGAATTCTATGAAAATTGGTATGTGGAAAGAGCTAAGAGTTTTAGTTGGGATACAACGGCAAAACAGTATATGGAAGTATATAAAAAACTTCTTAATTCTTAAAGGTCAAAAATAGGCTTTACCCAATTCTCAATTTTGTATCTAGATAAAATTGCTTCCTCAATTTCTACATATGGACTGTTAACAAAGTCCTTTGGAATCTTAATATTATTCTCATCTACAACAAGGATATTCTGCGGATTGTAAAAATCATAATTGACAATGTCCTTATTCGTTGTAATTAGTTTTTTTCTATGTCCGAGCGCTTCAAATATTCTGAAAGAAAGCCCGACCTGCTCCGTGCGTTGAATTTCAACAATGATCTTACAGTCCTTTATTAATTTAGCGACCTCTGAAATTGTTTGTTGTTTTGTAATAATTTCAACATTTCTGGCCGGCATATCACTGCCATTATAAACCAAAATCTTATAGCTCCAAGATTTCTCTTTTAAATAAGCAGTTAGGTTTTCCAACAAGGGAAAACGATAATCATTGGTCGAAATGTTGAAAAACTGATATTCATAATCTTCTGTATTGCTTTCTGCAAAAATATAATTGGTTAAAAACCGCAATCCGAAGTTATTTACGTCCTCCCTATCATAACTATATACAGTATCAAAAAAAGGGATAATCTCAGCCTTTCTGAGAAATCTTCTTGTACTATCGTAATAATAAGCTATGAATCGCTTGGTGTGATTTTTTATGAAGGTCAATACTTCATCATCGAGCATATCGGGTCGAATGATAAAAACATCATCCTGTTTGCCTAAGGCAGTAATACTCGCCCTTAACCTATCGTTTACAAATGTTTTCTTGAGGTTTTTTCTCAAGAACATTTTGGAAAAAAAATTCTGAGCTTTATGAAAGGTGTTTCGATATCTAAAAGCGGGTTGGTCCAAATACAAAATATTGGCCTCTACGTTTGGATATTGTGCAACGGCACTATTAATATGGGCCGTATATCCGAAGGCGTACGGCGCAACCACAAGTATTTTTCTAGAAGCCATCGCCAATTGATTATACGATAATACCTAAGCCATTATGATATGGATAATTGTAAACTTTCTTACCGGTAGCTTTAGCAATATCAATTACAGCTCTACGCACTTCAGGGAAACTCTCAGTGTCATGAAAAACTGTGCACGTACTATGTTGTGCTGCCCAAAAACCGCATTCATAGGTCTCCTTGTAGTTATGAACTATGTCCACATGAGAGAAATCATACAGATTCTTATCTTCTTTAATCCAGTCTCTATAGTCTGATTTGATTAATTCGATATTTTCATATTTAGCTAAAGATGCTTTTGTCTTTTCGTAATGATCTCCTTTAAAATCGGTATGCTCGTCACCAATAAATATATCGACTCCGGTCACCTTTTTAAAATAATTTGAAAATACAACAGACGAGTAGCCAAATTCAACTCCAAATTCAATGCATTGGTCTCTCCCAATATCAAATCGTTCCATAATATCTTCAATAATTTGTTCCAATCCCGCCCAGGCAGTAACTACATCTAGCATCTTTTCTGGTTGTCTTTTTCTATTAGGAACATAGGTTTTCATTGGAAGCCTCTTATGTAATCGATATTCTTTTATTTTAGATCGTAAGCCCATGTGTTATTGTATCTTTGGCAAAAGTAAGAAAAAAAGCCTTGGGACACTTGGAATATCTATGAAGGACGTCGCCGTCATTTTAATAAACTACAATACCTCCAAATATACATTGGAGTGCATTCAAGCTGTGATTGATAAAACTTTGGCAGCCATCTCATACCAGGTTATTGTTGTAGATAACAACTCAGAACTTTCAGATTACAAAAAGCTGCGAGATAATTTTCCCAAACAAGAAAACGTTACTTTGCATCGCAGTGATATCAATACAGGTTTTGGTGGTGGAAATATGTTTGGTGTCCAGTTTGTCAATGCAAAGTATCTGCTGTTTTTAAACAATGATGCTATGCTCAAAAATGATTGCCTCAACATTTTACATTCGTATTTGGAAAAAAATCCTAATGTTGGAGTGGCAACAGCTCAGAATTATGACGAAAATGACAATTTTGTTCCTTCTTTCGATCATAATAAAGGCCTCAGAAGGTTACTTTTTGGACGTAGTTTTCTCGAAAAAAACAACCCAGACCTCTACCCTAAGCGTAAGAAGGAATACACTCAGCCACTTGAAGTAAATTGGGTAAATGGAGCTTTTATGTTTTTTAAGGCTGATGCATTTGAAAAAATTGTAGGTTTTGACACAAATATTTTCCTATACTGGGAAGAAATGGACGTTTGCCATCGACTTCGAAAAGAAGGTTATTCAAGTATGTTAATTCCATCAGCCAAAATCCTGCATTATCTAGGTGTAAGTATTGGAGTTTCGAAACCAATCGATAGAGAAGGTTATATTTCTTACCTATATGTTCTTAAAAAAAACCACGAATACTATAAATATCTTTTAATCCGAATATATTTAGTAGCTGTCATTCTTCTGAAACCAAAAAAATGGCACTTACTTTCAGTACTTCTGAAACCAAATCCAACAAAAGCTTCCTTAAGACATCAACAAAAACCTCGCACATTAGATGAGAACTGAAATTGAAAACGCAATAGAGGCCTTGAAAAGAGGTGGTATTATTCTATATCCAACAGACACGGTGTGGGCAATTGGTTGTGATGCGACACACCCCGCCGCTATTGAAAAAATTTACAAGCTCAAAAAAAGAGCCAATGATAAATCACTTATTTGCTTAGTAAATAGCTTGAACATGTTAGAGCAATATGTAGAAAAAGTGCCTAAAGCAGCTTATGATGTCATCAAATTCTCAGTAGAACCTATCACGATTATCTATGATGATCCAATACGTGTTTCCGAAAGTCTTATTGCGCCAGACAACTCTCTTGCCATTCGTATTGTTGAAGACGGTTTCTGCAATAAACTACTACAAAAATTCAAACGTCCTATTGTATCCACCTCAGCAAATATTAGTGGGGAAAAATCGGCTTTGAACTTCCAAGAAATAAGCAATGAGATTTTGGAAGGCGTTGACTATGTCGTAAATTTGCACCAAGATAAAAAATCTGGAAATCCATCTACAATCATCAAAATTAAAAATGATGGAACGGTAAAAGTCATTCGAAGTTAAAAATGCAGAAAAACCATAATTTCAAGAACGCTTTACATAATCCTGTCTTCAATACGGTTTCCAAAGCGACTTCCAATTTGAGTCTGGAAAGCTATGTAATTGGTGGTTTTGTACGCGATTACATCCTTAAACGTGGTGACGCAAAAGATATTGATATTGTTGCCGTAGGAAGTGGAATTGATCTGTCACAAGAGGTCTCTCGATTGCTTCCAGGAAAGCCTAAGGTTTCTATTTTTAAAAACTATGGAACCGCTATGCTTAAAACTGGCGGTATCGAACTTGAATTTGTTGGAGCAAGAAAAGAATCTTATACAGAAGACAGTCGAAATCCTGCGGTAGAAAACGGCACTTTAGAAGACGATCAGAACCGGCGAGATTTTACGATCAATGCCTTGGCAATAAGTCTTAATGAAATGACTTTTGGAGATCTCTTGGATCCCTTCGACGGAATGCAGGACATTGATGATAAGATCATTAGAACACCGCTAGATCCAGATGTGACGTATAGCGATGATCCTTTGCGCATGATGCGTGCTATACGATTTGCAACGCAATTGGATTTTACTATTGAAAAAAAATCCTTGAATGCGATTACCAAGAATGCGGATAGAATCAAGATTATTTCTAAAGAACGCATTGTTGATGAACTACATAAAATATTAGGTTCAAAAGTACCTTCAATAGGGTTTAGCTTGCTCCATAAAACTGGATTGCTTCCATATATAATGCCTGAATTAGTTGCGCTTCAAGGAATCGATGAGAAAGAAGGCCAACGACATAAAGATAACTTCTGGCATACCTTAGAAGTTGTTGATAACATAGCAAGAGCTACAGATGATGTTTGGTTGCGATGGGCAGCCCTACTCCACGATATTGGAAAAGCACCCACCAAACGCTTCGATAAGAAGATAGGTTGGACTTTTCATGCCCACGAATTTGTGGGTTCAAAGATGGTCTATAAGCTCTTCAAACGACTAAAAATGCCATTGAACGAGAAGATGAAGTTCGTTCAAAAAATGGTATTAATGAGCTCCCGTCCTATTGTGCTTGCTTCGGAAGTAACAGACAGCGCCGTGAGAAGGCTGGTCTTTGATGCCGGAGAACACGTCGAAGATTTAATGACCTTATGCGAAGCGGATATCACAACTAAAAATCCTAAGAAATTCAAAAAATACCACAACAATTTTAAGTTGGTCCGCGATAAAATTGTGGAAGTTGAAGAAAGAGATCACGTCCGTAATTTTCAACCTCCGGTGAGCGGTGAGGAAATTATGACAACTTTCGGATTAAAACCTTCAAGAGAAATAGGGTTGATAAAAGACGCTATTAAAGAGGCAATTTTGGAAGGTGATATTCCCAATGAATATAAAGCCGCCAAAGAATTTATGATCAAAAAGGGTGAAGAACTTGGTCTCACAATAGCCCAATGAAACAGTATATTTTAGAAACCGAAAGATTGCTTATTAGACCATTTCAACTTGGTGACGAAGATGGAGTCTTGGAGTTTAGTTCTACTCCGCAAGTTGTTGAATATACAGGCGATATTGTCCGAAGTTCTTTAGAAGAGGCCAAAGATCTTATTGAAAATGTTTGGCTTAAGGATTATGCAACCTTCGGATATGGCCGATTTGCAGTAATTTACAAACCCGATGATAAGCTTATAGGTTTTTGTGGGTTCAAATTTATTTCGGAAGTAGGCATGACCGATTTAGGTTATCGTTTCCTACCCGAATATTGGGGAAAAGGAATCGCAACGGAATCGTCTATTAAAATGCTTGAATTTGGTTTTTCTGTTTTAAAATTATCAAAAGTCTTCGGAACGGTATATCCTCAAAATCCTGCTTCAAGTGTAGTATTGAGGAAACTAGGTTTCACGCTTAAAGGGCTAAAACCATATCCAGGAGAAGATCACAGAGATATGGAATGGTATTATCTCACTAAAGAAGAATATGACGCAAACAAAGAATAAAAAAGTAATATACTGGCTACTTACCGGATGTGCGCTAATTTTTATTATGGTGGTCGTTGGGGGTATTACCAGATTGACACATTCGGGTTTATCAATTTCAAATTATAAGCTTATTTCTGGAACCCTGCCTCCAGTGAATGATACCGAGTGGACAATGGCATTCGAACTTTATAAACAATATCCTGAATACCAAAAGATCAATAGCGACTTCTCTCTTGAGGATTTTAAAGACATCTATTTCTGGGAATGGTTGCACCGTGTGATTGGACGATTTATTGGAATAGTCTTCTTACTTCCCTTCCTCTATTTCCTTCTGAAAAAACAACTCTCCAAAGCGACTGTCAAGAAGTGTCTATTGTTACTGTTTCTTGGTGGTTTTCAAGGTTTTCTAGGCTGGTATATGGTGAAAAGTGGCTTGGTAGACAATCCAGATGTGAGTCATTACCGCTTAGCAATGCACCTTACCACTGCCTTTATCACATTTGCCTATACCCTATGGGTAGCACTAGATTTATGGTACCCAAATAAGAAACAGATCAATAAAAGGTTTCGGAATCTGATACGATTTGGATTGGGAATTTTAATTGTCCAAATTATCTGGGGCGCTTTTGTCGCTGGATTGGATGCTGGATGGGTTCACAACCATTGGCCTTTAATGAATGATGGAAAACTGATTCATGAAACGGTGACGGTCGAACAAAATTCTACATGGAAAAATTTTGTCGAGGGAAAAAGCGGCGTTCAATTTATCCATCGTTATCTCGCCTATATTGTTGTCGCCATTATTGGTCTCATCTGGTACAAGACGAGAAAAATAGCACTTAGTCTCTCTCAAAAAAATGGAGTAAACATATTACTTGGCTTAGTTTTATTACAGTTTATTTTGGGCGTCTTTACCTTGATTCTTCAAGTTCCAGTTTGGCTGGGAGTATTGCATCAAGTAGTCGCATTTTTCTTATTGGCAGCGATGACTTTTACCTTACATCGTTTTAGCAAATAATCAATTGAACTTTATATTTTAACATCCTCGAGCTTCTTGTTTCTCTTGATTTGATTCGCGGTAAAATATTTCATTCAAAAAGGCGATCCTCTCTTTATACAAAATAGGAAATAATCGTAACTTTGCATCAAATATTTTATTAGAATGGTTTACCGCTTTAGAATTATACTTGACGCCCACGAAGATGTAATTCGTGACATCGAAATTGAACAAACAGCCACTATGGAAGATTTCCATAATGCCATCACCCAAGCCTATGGTTTTGGGGGACAGGAAATGGCTTCTTTCTACACTAGTAACGACATGTGGGAGCAAAAAGAAGAGATCGTTCTCTTTGATATGGGACTGGAAGAGAGTCTAACCAGAGTAATGAATGAGACGATTTTAGAAGATGTCGTTTCAGAAAAAGAAACCAAGCTAATTTATATTTACGATTTCCTTACCATGTGGACCTTCTTAGTAGAATTAGCTGAGATTGCCGAACCTGAACACGGTATGATCTATCCTAATCTAATGTTTGCTCATGGAGAAATTCCAGACGAAGCACCAGACAAAGAATTCGTTGCCAAAGGTGACGATGAGGAAGGTGACGAAGAAGAATTTGGTCTTGATGCCGAAGACTATGATTCACTCGACTTCGACGAAAACTGGAACTAGTTAAAAATACTTCAAACTTTAGGCTTCGATAAATTACTTAAAACGTAACAACCCAATGATCAATTTATATTCCGCTCATATTGCTTCTTTATCTATTCATCGTGTAGGAAATAAAAGTAGAAATGAACCTATATTGCTTTCTGAAGAAATTTATAAAACGGACGATGAAATAACGCCATTATTGAAGGAGTTTTTTCTGAAACCATTTAGAGATAAGGAAGAAAATTACTTTCAATTTGGTAATGAGGCAGATGTAGAGTTTAACGAATTATACACCGTTGCTTCTGAAATATTCTCCAATCCAGATAGCATTCACGAGCAGAGCAAGAAAATCACCAAGCATCTTTACGATCAATCTATGCACCCACACATTAAGAGTGGTGAGGTATATGTTGCATTCTTAGAAGGATTGCAAATTGACAATGAAAAAGTCAACGGAATTGGGATCTTCAAGTCGGAACTAAAGCAAGATTTTTTGCAGTTTTCAGAAAAAGAAAATCAGTTGGAGGCTTTTCTTCAGCAAGGTGTAAACCTCAACAAATTGGACAAAGGCTGTCTTATTTTTGATGTAAAGAAGGAAGAAGGGTATAAGATCCTTTCTGTTGATAGCAATCGCTACGATGCTCGCTATTGGCTAGAGAGTTTTCTAGGCGTTGATGCCTGTGAAGACGATAACTTCCGAACTAAAAAATACCTCAAGTTTTGTCAGGATTTTGCAAAAGACGTAGTGCTTCCAGCCGAAGACAAAAAACAAGAAGTTTTGTTTATGAATCGTGCCGTAAATCACTTCGCAAAGAATGACAATTTTGAAGAGTCAAGCTTTGTAAATGAGGTAATTGACAACCCAGACCTCATCCCAGAGTTCAACAACTATAAGAACGAAAAAGCACCTAAATACAGCATTGAGGATCTTACCACCTTCCCTATTGCCAATACGGCGGTTACAGCAGCGCGGAAGAAGATAAAGAATGTGATCAATCTAGATACCAACATCCAGATAAAATTAGATTTTATCAATCCAGAAAGCGCTGATAAGTTTGTAGAAAAAGGCTGGGACGAAGAGAAACAGATGTACTACTATCTTGTATATTTCAATAAAGAACAGAAAACATAGCCTTAAGTTATGTTAATTTTTCAAAATTCAAATCACGAATTCCAATTGTTTTAACTTGGAAATTGGAAATTGATTATTGGTGCTTTGGTGAAAATTGTAACAATTTTCACCCTTGCTCGTCTTACATTTAGCTAATCCAAAAAGACACTCTCTGTGAATACAATCCTCACAATTAACAATCTCACCAAACGTTTTGGACCTATTACCGCAGTGAATGATTTATCATTCACCATCGAAAAAGGCAATGTTTATGGTATACTAGGACCTAATGGGAGTGGTAAATCCACCACCTTAGGAATTGTTTTAAATGTAGTTAACAAAACCGAAGGAGATTTCCATTGGTTCAATGGAAGTGGTTCTACCCACGATGCTTTAAAGAAAGTAGGTGCTATTATCGAACGTCCAAATTTCTATCCATATATGACCGCCACTCAAAACTTGGAGTTGGTTTGTAAAATCAAGGGAGTTTCTACAGACAAGGTTATGGACAAATTGGAAATAGTTGGTTTGTTAGACCGGGCGAATAGCAAGTTTAGAACCTTTTCTTTAGGAATGAAGCAGCGTTTAGCGATTGCTTCGGCATTATTAAACGATCCAGAGATATTAATCTTAGATGAACCTACTAACGGACTCGATCCCCAGGGAATTCATCAAATACGTGAGATTATTAAAAAGATCGCTTCGGAAGGAACTACCATTTTACTCGCTTCTCATTTATTGGATGAAGTGGAAAAAGTATGTTCGCACGTGGTGATCCTGCGGAAAGGGAAAAGCCTCTATACCGGAAGTGTAGATGGTATGAATGCAAGCCACGGTTTCTTTACATTGATAAGCGATGATATGGTTTCGCTACAGGCAGCTCTTGAAGGACATAGCTCCTTCGGAACAATAAAAAGAGAAGACGATTCCTTATTGGTTTATCTCAATGAACCTATGGCGGCTTCAGAAATGAACAAACTTCTTTTCAATAAAGGCATTGTATTGTCACATCTCGTGAAACGTAAAGAAAGCCTAGAAGAGCAATTCCTTGAACTTACCAAACAAAACTAACCCATGCTTCGACTACTCAATATAGAATTACAAAAAATACGATACAACAAAGCGGCAAAGGCTATTACCATTGTTTATTTTGTATTGATCACTTTTATAGCACTTATCGCGTCTATCGAATTTGACTTCGGAAGTGTAAACTTTAGAGTGGCAGATCAAGGGATCTTTAACTTCCCATTTATTTGGCACTTTAATAGTTTTATGGGCGCCACCTTAAAAATATTCCTGGCTATTGTCATTGTGTCTATGATGGCGAACGAGTATAGCTACAGGACCCTTAAACAGAATCTCATTGATGGTTTGAGTAAAAAGGAATTTATTATTTCGAAGTTCCTTACAGTCGTTCTCTTTGCAGTGATTTCTACGGTTTTCTTATTCGTAGTATCTATGATCCTTGGGTTAAGTTTTTCGGACTACACAGAGATTGGAATTATATTTAGCAACCTAGAATACATTCTGGCCTACTTTATAAAACTAGTCGCCTTCTTTTCTTTCTGTCTATTTTTAGGAATTCTGGTAAAACGTTCAGCTTTTGCTCTTGGATTTTTAATTATTTGGCAAATTGTAGAAAAAATTATCTATAGTCTCTTAAAATGGGAATTCTTTAAAGGAACGGACGTTGCAGAAAATGTAGCGATGTTCTTTCCGCTGGAAGCGATGGCTAACCTCATCAAAGAACCTTTTACCCGTTTAGGTGCCGTACAGTCTGCCGCCAACCAATTAGGTGAAAGCTTTACCAAGACCTATGACGTAGAATGGCATACAGTTCTTATCACCTTGGTTTGGACCGCATTGTTTATCTATTGGTCTTATGTCATTTTGAAGAGACGGGATTTGTAAGGCTTTTTTCTTATTTTTATAGTTACTGAAACACGTAACTATGTCTGAAAACAATGCCTATATCCTAGGAACCGATCATCAGGAATTACATCGTCTAGGCGTACAACATCAAGTGTGGGCAAGTGAAGCACAACATGGATGGAACACCGCAAATTTCAATGCTGGACAAACCCTTCTCGATCTGGGAAGCGGACCAGGTTTTTGCGCTAAGGAATTGGCATATATCACAGGAGATACTGGAAAGGTAATTGCGATCGACAAATCTCCGGCCTATATTCAACATCTTAAGGAATTAGCAGAGCTACATCAATTAAACATAGAAGGTATTTGCACCGATTTCAACGAAATGCAACTAAATCCAAACAGTTTGGATGGAATGTATTGTCGGTGGGCGATGGCTTGGATTCCAAACCCAGAAGAAATACTTAAGAAAGTTTATGATGCCCTTAAGCCCAGTGGAAAAATGGTCTTACACGAATACTACGACTGGTCTACCCATCAAGTAGAGCCCAGATTAGAAGGCCTTACGAAAGGAATTAAAGCTGCCTATAAGAGTTTTGGGGATATGGATGCCGAACTCAACATTGGACGCCACCTTCCGGGAGTTCTAAGTGGATTTGGAATGAAAATTACGAGCATAAGAGTCATGTCGAAACTTGCCACTCCATCCGACTTCAATTGGCAATGGCCAAAATCCTTTTACGAGAGCTATTTTCCAAGACTAGCAGAAATTGGTTATATGAGTCAAGAGGATGTTAACACCGCCCTAAAAGATCTTTCAGTACTCGAAAAAACACCTGGAGCTACCTTGTGCTGTCCTTTGATGGTAGAAGTGATTGCCGAAAAATAACAACTATGAAACGACAAGAATGGACTGCGTACGTTTTTATTACTGACATTTTGAAAGTCAATTTTAAAGTGATGATTTAGAACAATTTAGTATTCATAGGTGGACTGAATACGATATGGAATGTATCGATGTCTTGACTTCCTCAGATAAATTGGAAATACTCCGATTAGAATATGCTATTTCTAATGAAAACTTGAAAACAGAAACAGAAAAGATCACTTAGGTTGAAAGGCAGAAAGAGGTGCTTAAATAAAAGTCAATTGCTTGGTCTTTAAAAAAGCTAGAAAACCGTAAAGAGAATGAGTTTGACGTGAAAATAAAGACAAGAGTTCGAACTATGGTTTAAGAATAACAATCCCTTTATAAATAAAGATTAATAGAGGCACTAAGATCAAAGAAATGCCAATTAAAAAGCCTATAAAACGATTGTTGAATTGAATTCTTTTTTTAAGTCGATAGATTTGTGTATGGCGATTCATCTATGAGAGAAGTTTCTTCCAACAAAGATAAAATTGTTACGATAATTTCAAAATATTGAGAACTATTTTTTCGACTTCTTTTTTAAACTTAAAGAAATACTTCCTTGGATAGGGTCTTGTTAAATTTTATATAGAAGAAACGGATCTCATAAAATACTCTTATCAAAACTCTTCTTTTTAGATGGAAAAATAAGTCAATCCCTTTCTAGTTTCTATCTTTTTAGAAAACGAATTAACTTGTAGAGGGTTAACGTTATTCCAAGAATCATCATAATTAATGCCAGCACCCAATCCTCAAAAAACATTAATCTTGATACAGTGAAAGCTCCAAGTAGAATAATGCCTATTGCATACATCCTTATTCTTTTCTCTGTTGTCTTCATAATTTTTTAGAATATTTCAAGCGTAAACTTAAACAAATACGCAGTATACTTCTTACGGAAAAACCACATAGTTTCTACGTTTAGCAAATTCACAAAAAAAAATACAACTACCTAAAAATTAGTATGTTATATTTAAATTTCTTCTACAAGAAAAAGGATAGTTGCTATGAGTAGCAGACTAGTTCCAAAAATCATTTTAAATTTTTTCATAATCGTAAGGTTATAGTTAATAATTTAATTAATACTTATAGGCATACCTCCGTAAAAAATTGAAGTCCGGTTTTACTAAATTTGGCAAAAATAATTTTACTCTATTAGGAATCCTTACTATGTTTGTAAAGCAATACTGCATTAATTTAATTTTTATAATATGAGTAAGTCAATTTTTTATCACGCAGGCTGTCCTGTTTGCGTAAGCGCAGAGTACGACATTATTAATCTTGTAGGCCAAGACAATGTTGAAGTAGTAAACATTGGAGAAGACAGATCCCGTATTTCAGAGGCAGAAAACGCCGGAGTTAAATCGGTTCCCGCCTTGGTAACACCCAATGGCAATGCCTTGCACATCAACTTCGGTGCTTCTATAATAGATGTAAAAGGCTAATTTTTATTCCAATTAATTAGGACTCCTAATTTACTAATCAAATTTTAACAGCTAAAACAGTTCAAGAAGGCAGACGAAACAGTTGTTTTACCACCCACCAATCCGGGAATACCCATGTATATGGATTCGCCAGGATATCCAGTTACAACAAGGAGCCAAATCATAAAAATAGTTGTTCCTCTGTATCGAATGAACAACAAAACAGACTTTAGCTACGATGGCGTAACAGCTTTTATGAAAGTGAACACGAGCGATGAAAGTTTGCCAATGTTGGGCGTGTACGAAGTGTTTAGTGTGGCCAGCGGAGATTTATCTTTACCTTATAAAGTTAAATAGATGAAGATATAAGTCTGGGACACCTATGTAAAAAAAGACAATGGCACCACAATGCACTTTGATATTCTAGTGCCGAGCGAGGTCACGGATGAGCAAATTGTATTTAAATATGGAATACACTATTTAAGAACAAAGTCTATTAAATCAGACGTGTTAACTGCCAAAGAATGTCGTTTATGCCACATTCAAACGGCTACTGAAGAAATGATTGCTTCCATTGTCGTAGAGGGATATGCAATTATCGAAATGGAAAATTGCAATTAATTTAATTAGGATTACTAACTTTGCCTGTCGAACAAATTTCGGCAGGCTTTTTATTATGAAAAAAGTGTTTTCAATCCAAAGCAGCAAGAGCATGATATTTCCAGCAAAATCGTAGCAGGCCTGGAGCGTGTTTCCGAAGTATTTAAAGTATTACTCTGGGGAAAAGCCAAACTCTTAAGGTTGAGTCCCATTCAGATTCAGATCTTAATTTTTGTGAAGTATCATAAGCAAGAACTATGCAATGTGAGTCATCTGGTAAAAGAATTCAACATAACAAAACCTACGATCAGCGATGCGATCAAGGTACTTGACAAAAAAGCCCTAATTACCAAAGACTTTTCTTCAGCCGATAGTAGAAGCTATGCCATACGATTATCGGCTGCCGGAAAGAAAGCAGTTTCAGAAACACAAGATTTCGCAGATCCGTTGTAACAACAAGTAGGCAATTTAAGTGCCGCGGAACAACATGAATTCAATTGGCGAAATCTTTTTATTGCAATTAAGAGCAAATCAGGATCAGTAAAAATTAACAATGTAGACGCACGACTCACTAACAAAATAAGTGCATTATACAGCTTTGGTCTTGACAACACTATAGATCAATATGAAATGGAATTGAAAATTGTTTGATAATAATACCGTTTAAATTTCGAAAAATTGAATTCTCGTCTTAATCATTATCTCTGCAATGCAGATGAAGACATCACACGCCATAGAAGAACTAGCTAGAAACCAAAACGTCTTTAGCATCATGCTGAATGGAATTTCGGAAGAGGAATATCTTTGGCGATGGCAAGATGATAAATGGTGCCTTCTAGAAATAATTTGTCACTTATACGATGAGGAACGTGACGATTTTAGAGCTCGTACCAAAAGCGTATTAACAGATCCTTCCAATCCACTCCCACCTTTCGATCCAATTGCCTGCGTTACCGAGCGTAAGTATATGAAGCAAGAATATTATTTAGCGCTTAATAACTTCTTGATGGAACGCCACGATTCTATCGAATGGTTAGAATCACTTAAAAACCCAAAAAGGAATAATGCATACATCCATCCAAAAGGAGGACCTATAAGCGCAACTTTCCTTTTATACAATTGGCTCGCACATGATTATCTCCATATAAGGCAAATATTAAAACTTCGTTACTTATATACTCAGAAAGTTTCTGGTGGGTCGCTCGATTACGCTGGTAAATGGTAGTTTTTTCACAAATGCTTTGTTGATTTTACGTTCCAAATAGGGTTTTCCCTATTTTATTAAGGAGCTTTCAACTCTTGTCCATCTTTTACAATTTCCAGAGTTTTGAACCAGTATTTAATGCAATTAACTAGTCAAGAACAGCATTTCTGAAACTCAGCCAGATTTTAAATTCTAGAAGAGGGGAGTTGTGAGTAATTCCCACCGCAATATTACTTCGGCTCCTCCTTCAGTATCCGTGGTTTATTTTTTAATTTTTGTCTTCAAGTAGCGGTACAAATCTGAATTCTCCGTATTCTTCTTTTTCGAATTCTGTATTAGACTTTCGTGTAAAGACATTCATAACCTGCACCCCATCACCCACAGGTATTACCAACTTCCCTCCTATCTTAAGCTGTGCCAATAAAGGTTTTGGAACATAAGGTGCGCCAGCAGTGACAATAATCCCATCAAAAGGAGCCTCTGTTTCTAGACCAATATATCCATCTCCAAAAATGACTTTTTTTGGTCGATAGCCTAACTTAGGGAGGAAAAGCTTTGTCTTTTTAAACAGTTCGTTTTGACGTTCTATGGTGTAAACTACCGCGCCAACTTCTAGCAAAACTGCGGTCTGATAGCCGCTTCCCGTTCCTATTTCAAGAATTTTACCTCCTTTCTTTACATTCAGAAGCTCAGTTTGACGTGCCACGGTATAAGGTTGTGAAATGGTTTGATCTGCACCAATAGGAAAGGCTTTATCGACATAGGCGTGATCTATAAAACCCGAATCCATAAACAAATGCCTAGGAATTGTATTTATTGCTCGAAGTACGTCTTTATTGGTTATGCCCTTTTTATGAAGGGTTTCCACTAACTTATTCCGCATTCCTTTATGAGTAAAAGTATCTTTCAAAAGTGATAAAATTTATGTTACAAATTAAGAGAATAGTACCTAAAGCACCAAATAACAAACCTCAAATTATGCATCGTTATTTCCAGAGTTTCTCCCTTCGTAGATTCTTCTGAAACTCGTACATTTGCACAAAATCAACACCGATGTTAAAAGCCGGAGTCTTGGGTGCCGGACACCTAGGAAAAATTCATTTGAAATTACTACAGCAATCCGAAAAGTACGAATTAGTAGGGTTTTATGATTCTAATGTAGCAGCTTCCGAAGCAATAGAAAAAGAATTTGGCTATAAGGCTTTTCCAACTATGGAAGCACTTATAGAAGGTTGCGATATGGTCGATGTGGTTACCCCCACTATCTATCATTTTGACTGTGCTACGAAAGTCTTGGAAGCAGGGAAACACCTTTTCATTGAAAAGCCGATCACACATACCGTTGCTGAGGCAAATATTATTCGAGACTTGGCGAAAAAACATGGAGTTCGGGGGCAAGTAGGCCAGGTGGAGCGGTTCAATCCAGCCTTTATGGCAGTGAACGACAAGATTCAAAACCCAATGTTTATTGAAGCACATCGTTTGGCGGAATTCAATCCGCGCGGAACAGATGTCTCCGTAGTATTGGATTTGATGATTCATGACATTGATGCGATTTTAAGTGTAGTACATTCCGAAGTGAAAAATATTCACGCAGGAGGTGTGGCGGTGATTAGCGAAACTCCAGATATAGCCAATGCACGTATCGAATTTGAAAACGGATGTGTGGCCAACCTAACGGCGAGTAGAATCTCAATGAAAAAAATGAGAAAGGCGCGCTTTTTCCAAAAAGACGCCTACATATCTGTTGATTTTTTAGAAAAGAAATGTGAAGTGGTAAAGATGAAAGATGCTCCAGAGCAACCAGATGATTTCGCCATGATTCTTACCAACGCCGAAGGAGTTAAAAAGCAAATCTATTTTGACAACCCCGAAGTGGATGACAACAATGCAATTTTAGATGAATTGGAATCTTTTGCAAACTCTATTAATACCAACACAACTCCTGTAGTGAGTTTGGGACAAGGAGCAGAAGCCTTGCGTATTGCTATGAAAATTATTGATAATTTTAAGAATATTTAAAATAGGTTTAATTTAACAGATACCCGTTTCTGCGGGAGATGAATATGAAAAACGTTGCAGTTATTGGTGCGGGTACAATGGGAAATGGAATTGCCCATACGTTTGCACAATTTGATTATAAAGTACAACTCATTGATGTATCTCAGACTTCTTTGGACAAAGGAATGGCAACAATTGCTAAGAATTTGGACAGAATGGTGGTGAAAGAAAAAATCTCAGAGGATGATAAAACTCGAACACTTAATAATATTACCACCTATACAAATCTTGAGGAAGGAGTGGAATATGCAAGTTTGGTTGTAGAAGCCGCTACGGAAAATTTGGATCTTAAACTGAAAATTTTCAAGGACCTTGAAAAGTTTTGTCCAGACGATACTATTTTGGCAAGCAACACCTCATCTATTTCAATTACACAAATTGCGGCAGTAACCTCTCGTCCTAAAATGGTAATTGGAATGCACTTTATGAATCCCGTTCCAGTGATGAAATTGGTGGAAATCATTAAAGGATACAGTACGAGTCAAGCCACCTATGATACAGTAAAAGAGCTTTCTGAAAAGCTTAATAAGGTTCCTGTAGAAGTAAATGATTATCCTGGGTTTGTTGCGAATCGTATTTTAATGCCGATGATTAACGAAACTATTGAAACCTTATATAACGGTGTTGCTGGAGTAAAAGAAATTGACACTGTAATGATGCTGGGAATGGCACATCCTATGGGACCTTTGGCCTTAGCTGATTTTATTGGTCTGGATGTTTGCCTATCCATACTAAATGTAATGTACGATGGCTTCAAGAACCCAAAATATGCGCCTTGTCCTTTATTGGTTAATATGGTAATGGCAGGAAAGCTTGGGTCCAAAAGCGGTGAAGGATTCTATGACTATAGTGAAAACCAAAGAGCAGTAGATGTGGCAAAAATGTTTTCTTAAAAACAGCCTAAACCCGAGATATTGGCAAAAATAATTCCTTTTAGAGCAATACGTCCTACCCGTGATAAAGTAAGTTTAATCGCGTCAAGGTCTTATGATAGTTATACTCCAGCCGAAAGGGAAGCACGATTACGTGATAATCCATTTTCATTTTTGCATATTGTAAATCCCGGTTATAAATATCAAAAAAAGATCTCTGGAGAAGAACGATACACTTTGGTGAAGAATCGTTACCAAGAGTTTAAGGAAGACCAAATTTTTCAACAAGACGAGAAACCGTGTTTCTATGTTTACAAAATTGTAAATAGGGATAATCAAGAGTTTCAGGGTATCATTGCTGCTGCAAGTGCTCAAGATTATGAAGATGATATTATAAAAAAACATGAGGACACACTAGAATATAAAGAGGTTATTTTTGAAAAATACCTAAAAACAGTAGGGTTCAATGCAGAACCTGTACTCCTTACCTATCCCGATAGCGATGCCTTGGCAACTATTATGGACAAGGTGATTAAGCAACGTGCAGAATACGAGTTCACCACGACCTATCGCGATACGCATTATTTATGGCCTATTGATGACGAACGTATAGTTTCTAAAATCGAGGATGTTTTTGCTAAGATGAACACTCTATATATTGCGGATGGCCATCATAGATCCTCCTCATCATACCTATTAGCGAAACACCAAAAAGAGGCAAATGATAATCATACTGGAACCGAGGCTTATAACTATTTTATGAGCTATCTAATCCCTGAAAGTGATTTGCAGATTTACGAGTTTAATCGTTTGATCAGAGATCTAAATGGTTTGAGTAAAGAGGAGTTCTTGATCAAATTGGATGCTATGTATCGCATTGAAAACCGTGGACAAGCCTATTATAAACCCTCTAAAAAACATCATTTTAGCATGTATCTTGACGGTGACTTCTATTCGTTATACCTTCGGAAAAACAACTATGAGATTTCGAATGCACTAGATAGTCTGGATGCTCAGATTTTATTTACAACTATTCTAGAACCTATTCTTGGAATTGAAGACCTAAGAAACGATACACGGATCGAGTATTCACATGGGAGAAATGATCTGGCTTATGTAAAAACTTTGGTCGATACCGAAGAGTTTAAAGTTGGCTTTGGATTACTTCCCGTAACTACAGACGAGATGAAGCAGATTGCAAATGAAGGTTTAAAGATGCCTCCAAAAAGCACTTATATTGAACCTAAGCTGCGAAGCGGCGTCACTATCTATGAATTCTGAATCGAGAAATAGCAATGAGTATTTCAGAAAATTTAAAAAATGTTAAAAGCCAATTGCCTCCAGGGGTGGTTTTGGTGGCTGTGTCAAAAACAAAGCCTGTACGTGAGTTGATGGAGGCTTACGGAAGTGGACAACGTATTTTTGGAGAGAATAAGATCCAGGAGATGGAATCCAAATGGCGGGAAATGCCAAAGGATATTCAGTGGCATATGATTGGACATGTGCAAACAAACAAGGTGAAATATATGGCTCCTTTTGTGAGTTTGATTCACGCCGTGGATAGTTTGAAACTACTCAAAGAAATTAACAAGCAGGCCAAGAAGAACGATCGAGTGATCAAGTGTCTCCTTCAGATAAAGATAGCAGCTGAAGAGAGTAAGTTTGGATTGGACGGAGCTACTGCTGCCAGTTTATTGGCTTCGGAAGAGGTTCAAGGCCTTCAGAATATAAAAATAGTTGGACTCATGGGAATGGGGACTTTCACAAATGACGTGGAGCAACTTCAGTCCGAATTTCAGACGTTAAAAAAGCCCTATGACCAATTTAAACAAACCTACAATTTGTCTGTTCTATCTATGGGAATGAGTGCAGATTATGACTTGGCCATAAAAAACGGAAGCACAATGGTGCGGGTGGGAAGTTCGATATTTGGAACACGTAATTATTCGTAACTTAGAAGAGATTTAACTAGTAACTTAATAATTTTAGATAAGCAATTTGTACGCAATTTTAGATATAGAAACTACAGGCGGGAAATATAATGAAGAAGGAATCACAGAGATTGCTATATATCGTTTTGACGGTCATAAAATTGTAGATCAATTTAGTAGCCTAGTTAATCCCGAACGTCCTATTCAGCCTTTTGTAGTAAACCTTACGGGGATTAACTCTGAAATGCTTCGGAACGCGCCCAAATTCTATGAGGTAGCCAAAAGAATTATTGAAATCACAGATAGTTGCACCGTTGTGGCTCATAATGCACAATTTGATAATCGAATTCTTACCACCGAATTTGATCGCCTAGGATACGAATTTAACCTTAATACTCTTTGTACTGTCGAATTATCAAAGAAGTTGATTCCAGACCTTCCTTCCTATAGTTTGGGAAAACTGGTGCGTACACTGGGAATTCCGTTGAGTGACCGCCATCGTGCACAGGGTGATGCAAAAGCTACGGTCACTCTTTTCAAACTACTCCTATTAAAAGATACCTCCAAAGAGATTATTCAGAATTTAATAAAAAAAGATCCTAAGCGACAACTCGAGCCAAAATTGATCGATATTATAAAGACGGCACCTACATCTACGGGAGTCTATTATATGCATCGCAAGGACGGAACGATTATCTATATCGGTAAAAGTAAGAATATTAAGAAGCGTCTTACACAGCATTTCACCAATGATAATAGAAAATCTAAGCGTATCCAATTAGAGGTGACCGCAGTTACCTATGAAGAGACGGGTAACGATCTCATCGCGCAGTTAAAGGAGAGCGAAGAGATAAAGCAGAACAAACCTGTATATAATAGAGCTCTTCGGAAAACACTTTATAGTTACCAGCTTTCATCTTTTGAAGATGATAAGGGCTACATGAATCTGAAAATTGAAAAAGCGGATGGCCGAAAAAAAGCAATTACCACATATACTAATTCTCAGCAGGCTAAGTCTTCCCTTTTTAAAATTACCGAGGAACATCAACTATGTCAAAAATTAACAGGGCTATACGAAACGAAGAACAGTTGTTTTCTACATAGCATAAAAGAGTGTCACGGTGCTTGTGTACAAGAAGAAGCTCCTGGACCATATAATGAACGAGTAGCAGGGTTTCTTAAAAAATACAGCTATGAAAATCAACATATGCTTATTATTGACAAGGGACGAGATATTGAGGAGCGTTCCGTAATCCTAATTGAAAATGGACAATATAAAGGCTTTGGTTTTTATAATTTGAACTATCAAATCAACAATGCGGAGGTTTTGAAATCAATTATTAATCCCATGCAGAACAATAGGGATGCGCAACATATAATTCAGAATTATCTAAGAAGAAACAAAGTTCTAAAAACGGTAAAATTGTTGCCAAACACAGTTAATTAGAGAAACTTGTTTACATTTATATAAAGAAAAAAAGAAATATACTGTTGAAACCCTCTCAAAAAAGCAATTGGCGAAGTAAACTCCACGAAATTATCTATGAGGCCGATACTCCAGCGGGGAAGGTTTTTGATATTGTGTTGCTAGTTCTTATCCTTCTTAGTGTCGTTTTTGTAATGATGGAAAGCGTAAGTTGGATTGATGAGAAATATCACAAACTACTATACATTGGCGAATGGGTAATTACTATCTTCTTTACTTTCGAATATATCGCTCGCATCATTACTGTTAAGAAGCCGTTCAACTATATCTTTAGTTTTTATGGAGCTATAGATTTCTTATCGACCATTCCGCTATACTTATCCTTTATATTCGTGGGAAGCAACTACTTATTGACAGTTAGAGCTCTTCGTCTATTGAGAATTTTTAGAATATTAAAGATAACTCGTTACGTTGGTGAATCGAATAAACTTAGCCGAGCATTGCTACACAGTCGAGCAAAAATTCTAATTTTTCTCTTTGCTGTGCTTATTATTTCGATCATTGCAGGAACTTTGATGTATTTAATTGAAGGGGAAGATAGTGGATTTACTAGTATTCCTAGAAGCGTATATTGGGCTATAGTAACGCTAACCACTGTGGGATATGGAGACATTTCACCGGCGACTCCTCTCGGGCAACTTATTGCGAGTATAATTATGATTATGGGTTATGGAATTATCGCGGTGCCTACTGGCATTGTAAGTGCAGAATATGCTAGAGGTAATGACTATGTACATGTAAACACTCAAGCTTGTCATAATTGTGGTTCAGAAAAACACAGAGATGACGCAGCATTCTGCCATCGATGTGGTAAGGATTTACATCCTCACAATACGGAAGAAAAGGTCTCCTAATGCCTTCTACAAAACCATTACTCATTTGTGTTGTTGGTCCCACAGCGATTGGAAAGACAACTTTAGCAATTGCAATTGCTAAGGCTTTTTCTACCGAAATACTCTCCGCAGATTCACGACAATTCTATAGAGAAATGAGAATTGGAACCGCTGTTCCTTCTTCGGAAGAACTTGCTAAAATCAAGCATCATTTTATACAGACAAAGAGTGTTTTTACAAATTATAGCGTAGGAGATTTTGAAAAAGAGGCCGTTCAATTATTAGAAGAATTATTTCTGAAACATTCCGTCGTGGTGATGGTTGGTGGTTCTGGGTTGTATGTTGATGCCATTGTAAAAGGATTGGACAAATTTCCAGACGTAGCTTCAGGTATAAGAGAACAGCTAAATCAAGAATTAAAATATAGCGGAATCGAAACTCTTCAAAGAGAATTAAAAGAAATGGATCCTGACTATTTTCAGAAAACTGACATACATAATCCACATCGCGTTATACGTGCACTTGAAATTTTTCGAAGTTCTGGAAAACCTTATACCTCTTTCCTCAATAAAGAAAAAAATAATAGAAATTTTGACACCCTATATATTGGATTAACTGCCGAAAGAGAATTAATCTATGATCGGATTAATCGACGTGTAGATATTATGGTAGTCGAAGGCTTGGTAAAGGAAGCAAAGGAATTATTGCCGCACAAAGATTTAAATGCATTACAAACGGTAGGGTACAGAGAGCTCTTTCTCTATTTTGAAGGAACACTAAGCAAGGAAGAAGCCATCGCGGAGATAAAAAAGAATACAAGAAGATTTGCCAAAAGACAAGGAACTTGGTTCAGAAAGAACGAACTGATTCATTGGTTTGATTATGCCGTGGTTCCTTCAGAAATAATTTCCTTTATAAAAGAAAAAACGCCCTAAGAAGAGCGTTTTTAACACTTATATATTCTCAAACTAGTTGTCCACCTCGTCTTTTACGACCAAACGGAAGCCCTCTCCATGGATATTGATGATCTCAACGCCATCATCTAAACTTAAGTATTTACGAAGTTTTGCAATATACACATCCATACTACGAGAGGTGAAATAATTATCATCTCGCCATATTTTGGTCAATGCCAGTTCGCGTGGCATTAAATCATTCTTATGCAATGCTAACATGCGCAATAGTTCATTCTCTTTAGGAGAAAGTTTAATTGGACTTTCCTTTTTATAGGTAAGGAAACGTAACTTCGAGTTCAAGTGGAAATTTCCAACAACAAACTCGAACTGCTTGCTATCGGCGATAGAGTCTGTCGCCTTACGCTGGATAATGGCTTTAATCTTCATTAAAAGCACTTCGCTATCAAAAGGTTTATTAAGGTAATCATCCGCTCCCACCTTATAACCTTTCATTACATCCTCTTTCATTGCCTTAGCGGTTAAGAATATAATTGGCACCTCTGAGTTCTTTTCACGAATTTCTTTAGCCAATGTAAAACCATCCTTATATGGCATCATCACATCAAGAATACAAAGGTCGAAATCGTCTTTTTTAAACTTTTCAAAACCCTCCATTCCATTCTTGGCATGGGTCACATTATAATCATTCATGGCAAGGTAATCTTTGAGTACCGTACCAAAATTTGGGTCGTCTTCTACGAGTAAGATTTTTTTATTTTCTGTTTCCATAATTTAAGATATTAAGTGTAATTTTATGATAAAAGCACTTCCTTTATCTTTTTCACTTTCCACATAAATTTGTGCATCGTGATCGTCTAGAATACGCTTTACGTATGCCAAACCAAGGCCATGTCCTTTTACGTTATGTATGTCTCCTGTATGTTCTCTATAAAATTTTTCAAATATTCTCTTCTGAACTGCATTACTCATTCCCATCCCCTGATCTGAAACTTTCATGATGATGCTATTCTTAGCATTTTCTGTATACACGTCAATTTTTGGAACGCCTTCAGTATACTTTATGGCGTTGTCTAATATATTCACAATAACATTCGTGAGGTGCAATTCATTCCCAAGTACTGAGGATTTTTGAGCATCAAAATGTGTGTTGATGTAACCACCTCTATCCTCTACTATAAGACTGACATGTGTTATTGCGTCGTCAATAATCTCGTGCAGTTTTACACGCTCCTTGGGAACATCTATCTCATTTTTTTCAAGCTTAGAAATTCGCAATACATTCTCCACTTGTGCGTGCATTCGCCTGTTCTCTTCACGAATCATTCCTAAATACCTTCCTAAAAATTCATTGTCATTCTTGACTTTTGGATTCTTCAAAGCATCCAGAGCCAAGTTGATAGTGGCAATTGGCGTCTTGAATTCGTGCGTCATATTATTTATAAAATCTGTCTTAATTTGAGAGATTTGTCGTTGTTTAAAAATTTGCGACAAGGCACTGGCATATGCAAGAATAATAACGGCCGTAAAGGTTAATGAAAGCATTGCCATTCCTATGATCGAATTAAGAACTACTTTTTCTTTTTCAGAAAAATTCACATACAGTTGATAGGACGCATTCATATCCTTGTTCACAAAAAGAGGTACACTATATGTTGTCTCAGGGTCTAAGTCGAATTCTTTGGATCGAACTTTCGTAGCTAACTTATTACTATAGACGGCATATTCAAATTTTGAGTTAAGGTTTCTAGCTTTTAATTCATTAGAAATCAACTCTTCTATATCCCTTCCAGAAACTCTTTTATGAATAGGGGTTTTAGCAGAAATATTGCTAAAGGCCTTCTCAAACTGACTGCGTTCATAGTCTTTCAATCGTGTAAATGATTTCATTGTTGTTTGAGGCTTGTTCGTACCGTCGAGACCAGAACCTATTTTTGTTGTAATTCTTCTATTGGTTAGTTTTTTAAACTGAATACTATCTATTTCAGTATCTAGAAAACTAGAAGACAGCTTATAATCTTCTTGTAAAATTCCGTCAGAAAAAATATAGGTCTCATCACTTTTCTCATCACTGATTTTGTATATCAATTCGCTCATGCTCACGTTATCCGGCTCTCCAACGCTTTCAATATAACCATCATAAATATCATAATAATAATCAACCTCTCTCAATTGTATTTCTCGCGAAGTAGCAGTAAGTATCTGTTGTATATGAAAAGTGAACTGATCATCCTTAGCTTTATATGAGTTCGAGATCCAATATCCTTGAACAAAAATGATCCCTAAAAGGGACAGCGTCATAAGTGCAATAAGAAGTGCAAACAGCTTTTTGTTCATAGCTCAAAAATAGTATTTTAACATTTACGGCTAAGTCCATTTAACCAAATGTTAACAAAATGAAAGAATCGCAATAAAATGGACTATTTAACGAAGGGTATTATGTATTTTTTTAACTTCTTTTAAAGTTGTAATCAGATCTAAATTTTCAATCACAATATCCGCTAATTTCACCTTTTCTTCATCTGGCCATTGATTATTCATGCGATCTCGAATAGCTTCAATGGTTGTATTGTCTCTATCAATGACCCTTTTAATCCTAGCCTCAATAGGTGCTGTTACAAGAATGGTAAGATAACAGTCCTTATATCCACTATTTTCAAAAAGAATTGCAGCCTCTTTAATACAATAATTTCCAGATTGCCTTCGAACCCATCTCCTAAAATGGGACGCCACCTTAGGATGAATAATGGCATTTACCTTTGCCAATAGCTTTGGGTCATTGAATATAAGATTCGCAACGAATTTGCGGTTTAGGTTTCCCTCGACGTAAGCCGAATGCCCAAGCAACTGTGTTAGTTTATTTCTAATCACCTTCGAACTATTTGCCAATCTCTTAGCCTCATCATCGGCAATATACACGGAAACCCCCAAATCCTTAAACATATTTGCTACCGTGGTTTTACCACTTCCAATACCTCCTGTAAGTCCTATTACTTTCATTTAAAAATTAAGTAGTCAATTTTTTTTGTATCAAACTCTATATTTATAACTCGATTGGAGCTTTCGACCAGCCTAGGAATCATAAAATTCTCGTCCTCGTTTCGTTGATCATAATCACAAATCACTTTAAAGTCCTTATCCGTAATCTTTCTGAAATCCGCAACTGAAGCATTAAACGTCAATTTCACGGTATTTGGTATCAACTTGACAATGATTCCCTGAGGAACATTTATCAATTCTATGGGAAGATTAATTTCCTTTTGAGAAAATTCTGCTACAGTTATCGAAACCAATACTTCCTTCGGATCAAAAGTGACTTTTCTATTTTCAAAACTACTTATGATTGCCGTTTTAGAAACAGATTTATCCAAATTTTTACCGGTTAAGGTTTTCGTTTCAGCAAAATCTATCGTTTCCAAATAGATCGAAGGTCCATATAAAACAATGGAATCTGGAATCACTTTCAAACTATCCAATGGTCTAAACCCATCTTTATAACTAAAATCTGTTTTAACTTTTACCGGAATCTTCTTTGAAATAATTCCATCTAACTTTATTGCAAGTTCTTTTACTGAAAGATTCCTTACTGCTAAATCGGCATTAAGGCGGGAAGAAATCAATTTTATTAATTCACTCTCTAAAACTATCACCTGTGTGTCACCTTCAGAATAATAGCGCCTTACATCAATATCGATTCTTGGTCTTTTAAGTTTATAAAATAGAAATTCAAACCCATTAGTTGCAAGATCAAAAGTTATTTCTTTGAGGTTGTCATCTGTTATTAAAGTATTACCCGGAATATTCACATAAAATATAGAAGCCTCTACTGTGGCTGTATATTGTCTGGAAAACTTGGTTAGCGCCCAAAAGAAAGTTGCCAGCACCAGAAAAAAGAAAAAGGCTTTCAGCTTGGTACTCTTAAAAGGATTTTTAAACTGATTGGACATATTAAATTATTAGAGAATACTTAAAATTACTTAAAAAATAAATTTGGAAACTGCTTCTCGGGATCTTTCTTTAATAACTTTATATAAAAGGTTGATTTAAGAAACGCCAATCCATAGCCAAAGAACTGGATATATAGTGCCATGATCGAAAGAAGTCCTATATAGATACTTTTATTTTTGAACGACGAATCTAAAAATAGTACGCTTGTATAACCAAGTAATGGTATAAGAAATTCCCATCGATAAAAGATTGAGAGTGCTGCCGAAACCAAAGTAAATAGCACAAAACAGCTTGGAAACCAAAAAGTCAACTTGGAAGCCTGTGGATGCCATTTGTTCAAAATGGGACGTACCATTCCAAATTTCTTTACTTGAGTGTAAAACTTTCTCCAAGAAATACGACGTTTATGATAAACAAATGCATTTGGAATAAAGGTCGTGCTAAACCCTTGCTTTAAAATGCGCTGCGAAAGATCAGGGTCTTCACCTGGGTGAATCTTTGCGAATCCTTCAGTCTTTGAAAAGGTCTCCTTGGAAATACCCATATTAAAGCTTCTAGGTTCAAAATTACTAATACTCTTTTCATTACCTCGAATTCCTCCAGTAGTATAAAACGACGTCATCACATAATTAATCGCTTTCTGAAGTGGAGTAAAACTAGAATGCGCAGCATCCGCTCCACCATAGCAATGATGAAAATTTGCAGCTAAAAAATCATTGGCGGTTTTAAGATAGTGTGGCGGCAACAAACAATCTGAATCCAGTATAATGAAGTAATTTCCTTTGGCTCGTTGCATTCCATAATTTCTGGAAGCCCCTGGTCCTGAATTTTCCTTATAGTAATATGATATTGAAAGTTCTTCTAAAAAAGTTACTGCTATGTCTTCAGATTTTTCCGAAGAGCCATCCTCAACAATTACGATTTCATAGCTTTCAGAATACTCAAGCTTTGTAAAACTCTCTAAAAGTTCCTTTATTTCTTGGGGACGATTATATACAGGAATAATGAAAGAATAACTTAGTTCCATCGGGCAAATATAATCAAAAAAAAGCCGCTCCAATTTTAATTGGAACGGCTTTAGTATTTAAACAGACTATCTGTCTTAGATAACTATTCTTATTGCTTAAGAATTCTGTAAGTACCTACTTGACCATTAACAGAAACTTTCATTAAGTAAGTTCCAGTTGCTAGTTGAGATACATTAACTTCAGAAGTCGTAGCATCAATGTCTTGATCAATTACTTTCTGACCTAACATATTGTAAATCGCTACTGTTTCGATAACCTCTACAGATGTCAAATTAACAATACTTGTACTTG
>CAJXZB010000007.1 GCA_913063405.1 uncultured Ulvibacter sp. | reverse complement strand
GACGGGTCAACTGATTGTGGAACGGTCTTAAAATAATTGTAAACTTCTTAATATTAATACGACCTACAGAAAATAAAACTTAATTTTAAATATTGTATGTCTATGAAAAATTTTTATTTAATTACCCTGTTATTTTTAAGTGCTATGAGCCAAGCACAAATCGTAGATATTCCCGATACTAATTTTAAAAATAAACTTATATCTTTAGGTGTGGACTCCAATAATGATGGTGAAATACAGGAGACTGAAGCTTTGGGGGTAATAAGTCTTAATCTTTGGTTTTCAAACATTGCATCTTTAGAAGGAATCCAAAGCTTTAATAATCTTGTATCTTTACAATGCGGGCAAAACAATTTAACCAGTTTAGATATTGTTACTCAAAACTTGAATCTTCATACATTACGTTGCACAGATAACCAATTAACAAGCTTAGATGTAACTCAAAATCCGAATCTTGAAAACTTAGATTGCTCTGGAAATAATTTAATTAGTTTGGATATTACTCAAAATCCGAATCTTGAACTATTAGATTGCTCTGGGAATAATTTAATTAGTTTGGATATTACTCAAAATCCGAATCTTCATACATTACGTTGCAATGAGAACAAGTTAACAAGCTTAGATTTAACTCAAAATCCGAATCTTGAAAGATTAGAGTGTAATGAGAATCAATTGACCAGTTTAGATCTATCGCAGAATACGAATCTTCAAGGGGTAGGTTGCGCTAATAACCAAATGACCAGTTTAGATCTATCTCAAAATAATAATCTTACTAGTTTTAATTGTTCTAGGAATGAAATAGAAATACTTACTTTACCTAATGAAACTTCACTTCTTCGTGGTATTTATGTTGAATATAATCAAATAAAAACATTAGATATATCACAATATACTAGCATAATAACTATTTTTGCTAATAATAATGAATTAATCGATTTAAATATTAAAAATGGGAATAATACAAATTTTAATTTTGTGTATGCATACAACAACCCCAATCTAACTTGTATTGAAGTGGATGATGTAAATTTCGCCAACAGCCAAAGTTGTGGTGCTGATTTTTGGTGCAAAGACGCTACGGCTTCATATAGCGAAAATTGCTCTTTAGCAACCCAAGACTTTAACCAAATATCTTTTACGTTATATCCAAATCCTACACAAAACATTTTAAATATCGATAGTCAAGAACCTATTGATTCGGCACAAATCTACTCTATAAATGGCAGTTTTATAAAAGAGACACCTAGCACCTCTATAGGTATTTCAGAACTACCTGCGGGGCTGTATTTCGCTCAAATTAATATAGGAGGTAATTCTCTAACCAAAAAGTTTGTGAAGTATTAAAAGTATATCAAAATTTCAAAGAACGTTTATACTCCTGCTTCGGCGGGAGTTTTTTGTTTAACTACAATTTTCGTGAAATCGATTCGCCAAGTCTTTCTTGGCAAACAATAAAATTCGTTTCGTTTTTTTAGCGTTGTTCTAAAATATTGTTGCTGATGTTTATGTGCTAGTAATCAGGATGCTATGTTTGTTCTTCATGTTAAAATCATATAATACCGCCTAAATTCAATGCAAAAGCTATATAAAACATCAGTTTCTTAGAACACAGCCTTTTTCAATGGATGGCTAAATTAATTGTAAGCTTCTTAATATTAATACGACCTAAAAAATTGTCTTGTTATGATAATTAGATGATAAAAAATAAAATGATGAAAAAAATTCTACTTATATTACTTTGCTTTCCATTATTTCTTCTGGCTCAACCAACAATAACAAATATCTCACCTACTATGGGTTTGGTAGGTAGCTCAGTAACTATCCATGGAAGTGGATTTAGTACAACTACTTTAAATAATACTGTTTTCTTTGGAGGTATAGAGGCGACTATTGTAAGTAATACTTCAACAGCAATTATTGTAACTGTTCCAAATAGCATTCCATACGCTCCCATTTCAGTATATACAGATTCTCTTGTTAGTGTTTCTTCAGAACTATTTAATGTTCTTTTTACGACTATAGCTCCTTTGCAAGCTTCTGATCTTAGTAATCAATTATATAATCCATATATAGGTCAAAAATATAATGATGTAAAGATGGCAGATATGAATGGAGATGGAACCCCAGAGATAGTGACATCCGAAAGTGGTGAGGGGTCCAGCGCCTATTTAGCAATATTTAAAACATCCTTTGATAGTCAAGGTTTGATGTCCATTGATGATCGATTAGAAATCAATTTTGGAACAGGTGTTTATAGCGTACCACAGGATATAGCGATTGGTGATGTAAATGGGGATGGACTTTTAGATGTAGTTGTATCTGAAAAAGGAGATGTAACGGATGATTTCCAAGCTCATACTTGTATTTTTATAAATAACAGCCAGGACCAAAATTTTTCATTTGAACCTCCTATCATTATTCCAGGAGAGGGCTATGAAGGTTTTGTTCAGCTTCAAGATATTAATGGAGATGGAAAGCTAGATATTGTAACCTCAAGAGAAGCGTGGAATCAACTTGGTATTTATTTAAATACAAGTATTAATAATGATGTATCGTTTGCAAATAAATTGGTTATTCCAGAAGCAATTGGTACTAGACCTGCTTTTTCCGATTTGAATGGTGATGGCTTAGTTGATATGGTAGCAACTATTTATGGAGGAACTAATAATAATAGAGACGTTAATATCTACTCCAATAACAGTACAGTTTCTAATATTAATTTTATTTTAGAAGATTCTGTTTTAGCTGGAGGATTTCCTGCTCCAGGTTCTAATGATTGGAATTGGAGTTCTTCTTATCCTACATTAGTTGATCTTGATGGAGATGATAAACTTGATATTGTAGTTACAAATGGTAATTGTGGTTTTGGGTGTTCTCCAAGTGGAATTTCGGTAATTAGAAATATTAGTTCCGGTTCGGCTTTAAATTTTGATTATAATTATAGTGACTGGTATCAGTATCAAACAAATACATGGCCTCTTAGAACTAATGTTTCAGATTTAAATGGTGATGGAAAACCAGACTTATTAACGAATGACTGGGGAGGTGGCATATCAATTTTAGTTAATTCAAGTACATTAGGTAATATTTCACTTAATAGTCAGCTACAATTAGGTGTTGGTTCTTTCCCTAGAGCCATTGCTACTTCAGATTTAAATATGGATGTGTCACCCGAAATAGTTGTAGCTAATTTTGAAGTAGAAGGATTAAGAATCATTCATAATTTTATTCCAAGCATTCTAGCAACAGAAGACAATAGTAGTCTTGAGCTTTCAACATATCCAAATCCAACAAAAGGCATTGTTACAATTTCAGCGCAACAAGAAATCAATAACGTAACTGTTTATAATATTTTAGGGCAAGAAGTTAAATCTGTTTCTGGAAATGGCAATAGTGTAACAGTAAACCTATCTGAATTTGCTACGGGACATTATATTGCAAAAGTAGTAGCTGGAGATAGTAGTGAATCTATAAAGATAATTAAGCAATAGATTAAGTTTAAAATTAGTATTAAAAGGAGCGCAATTTCATGGCGCTCCTTTTAATACTAATTTTAATAATCAAGTAAAACTTTAATCTTAGCCTTTACTTTTTCTACGGAAGGAATCATCGTTTGCTCCAAAACTGAATTCAACGGAATTGCTGGCATATTTTCTGAACCAATAATCATTACGGGAGCATCCAATTGTTGAAAGCACTCTTCCTGTATCCTACCTTGCAATGCTCTTGAAAAACTATTTTCTGAAGGTTCTTCGGTCACCACCAAACATTTTCCACATTTCTTTACCGATTTAAAAACTGCATCATAATCCAAAGGATGCAATGTTCTTAAATCCACCACTTCAATTTTGTCTTGCACTGCTAGTTCTTCCGAAGCATTCATCGCCCAATGCACTCCCATTCCATACGTAATAATGGAAAGCGTTTCTTCCTCTTCCTGTTTCCAAATCTCCTGTAAGATCCAAGCCTTTCCAAAGGGCAGTACATAATTTTCATCAGGCTCAATAGAAGTTGCTCCTTTGGTTCCGGGAACTTTGCTCCAGTACAAGCCTTTATGCTCAAAAATTACTACAGGATTAGGGTCGTAATAAGCCGCTTTCAATAGACCCTTTAAATCTGCCCCATTGCTGGGGTACGCAATCTTCAATCCGCGTATATTAGTCACTACGCTTTCCACAGAAGATGAATGATAGGGTCCACCACTTCCATACGCCCCAATAGGAACTCTAAGAATCATCGATACAGGCCATTTTCCATTGGAAAGAAAACAACTTCGACTAACCTCAGTAAACAACTGGTTAAGCCCTGGCCAAATATAATCTGCAAACTGAACCTCAACGATTGGCTTTAAACCTACCGCGCTCATTCCAACAGTCGATCCTACAATAAATGCCTCCTGAATAGGTGTATTAAAAACTCGACTGTCTCCAAATTTCTGGGCTAAGGTTGCTGCCTCGCGAAAAACACCACCTAATCTACCTCCAACATCTTGTCCATATAACAGACATTCCTTATGTTTTGCCATTAATTCTTCTATAGCAAATAAAGCACAATCCACCATAACTACTTTCTCAGCTCCTTTTGGAGAACGCTCTCCTTTTTCTTCGGTGATTGGAGTAGGTGCGAAATCATTCGTAAACAAATCTTCAGGTTTCGGATCTTCTGCTTCTAAGGCAAGCTTTAGACTCTTTTTAACGTCAACTGCAATTTCCGATTCAGTCTTTTTAATTTCAGATTCAGAAAAACCATTCTCCAATAAAAGTTGAATCATTTTAGGATACGGGTCACGACTTCTTGCTTCTTCCAAATCGTCTCGATACCACTCCATACGAACGCCAGAAGTATGATGATTTAACAAGGGAACCTTCGCATGCACCAAAAATGGTCTCCGTTCTGTTCGTATTTTCTTAATTACATCTTGAAGTGTATCGTAACAGGCAGCAAAATCAGTCCCGTCAATCGAAACTGCCTCAAGCCCATGAAAACCTGCAGCATATTCGTAGGCACTTTGGGCTCTTGTTTCGGCCTCATTGGCACTAATATCCCACCCATTATCTTGCACGAGATAGAGAATTGGCAACTGTTTTAATGCTGCCATCTGAAAAGCTTCAGCAATCTCACCTTCCGTTACGGAAGCATCCCCTAAAGAACAAACCACAAATGGAGCTTCTTCAGAAGTTGTATGTAAGTTTTCAATTTCCTTATACCACATTCCCATTGCAACACCGGTTGCCGGTATAGCTTGCATTCCAGTGGCACTACTTTGGTGCGGGATCTTAGGCTTATCTGCATCACGCAAACTTGGGTGTGAATAATAGGTTCTTCCTCCAGAAAAAGGATCTTCTTTCTTTGCCAGAATCTGAAGCATCAACTCATATGGCTTCATTCCTATAGAGAGTAGCATCGCATCATCCCGATAATAAGGAAACGCATAATCCTGCGGTAAAAGCTGCATCCCAATTGCAATTTGAATGATTTCATGACCTCTAGAAGTAGCATGGACATATTTAGAAACTACCTTAAAGTTTTCCTCATATAATTCTGTCATTGCTTTAGCAGTGGCGAGATTTGTGAATGCCTTTAAAAGTATGTCTTTACTTATTTTGCTCATTTTAAATTTTTCTATCAACATCAAATCGCTCCATATAATCTCCTATTCTACGTAAAAAAGAACCCGCTAAATTGCCGTCAACAATACGATGATCAAAGGAAAGCGATAAATACATCATACTTCTTATTTCGATAGAATCACCTTCTGGTTTTTCCATTACCTCGGCCCGCTTCTTAATAATACCAGTGGCCAAAATCGCCGCTTCTGGCTGATTTATTATTGGCGTTCCCATCACACTTCCAAAGGTCCCTACATTACTAATCGTAAATGTGCTACCCTTAGTGTCGTCTCCCTTTAATTTATTCTCTCTTGCTTTAGTTGAAAGCGAGTTAATTTCAGTGGCTAACTCTAAAAGATTCTTCTTGTTAGCATTTTTAACAACAGGAACTATTAAATTACCCGAAGGCAAGGCTGCCGCCATTCCAATATTTATATCTTCCTTCACAATAATGTTTGTTCCATCTAGAGAAGAATTAATCATAGGAAAGTCAACTATCGCCTTTGCAACGCACTCTACAAACAAGGGAGTAAACGTAAGTTTTTCGTTGTATTTCTCTAAAAAAGGAATCTTATTCGCATTTCTCCAGGCAACCATTTCTGTCAAATCTGCTTCCACATATGCCGTAACATGAGGAGAAGTATGCGCACTGAAAACCATATGGTCTGCAATCATCTGTCGCATTCGATCCATCTCAACAACTTTACCTTTTCCTTTGTCAAATTTCAAATCGGGTACCTTAAAACTAGACGCTTCGGCAATAGGCTGGGCAAACTGAAAAGGGCGTCCTTCGGAAACATAATTCAAAACATCGCTTTTTCTAAGACGACCGTCTTTTCCAGTTCCAGAGATACGAGCCAGTTCTTCGTAACTTATATGATGTTTGCGTGCAACGCTATCTACCAACGGACTGATAAACAAATTCTCGTTGACTTTAAAAGAGCCTGATTGCGCAGTCGTTTTATTCTTTTTAGTAGGTGTTGTTGAAGTTGACTTTGAAGGCGTATCGCTCACAGGAGTATGTGATTCTTCCATTTTGAACTCTCCCCTGAGCTCTAATACAGCGATAACCTCTCCCACAGGCACAACTTCCAGAGCTTTCGCTTTGTACTTTAAAAGCTTACCTGCTGCGGGTGCTGGCACCTCATTATCAACCTTATCCGTAGCTACTTCCACAAGAATATCACCCTCGTCAAAAGTATCGCCTTCTTTTACCAACCAACTAAGGATTTTTCCCTCGGTAATACTTTCACCCATTTTAGGCATTCTAAACTGTACTTCAGACATCTTATTCCTTTCGTTTTATCTCTTGTAATGTTTTATAAAAATCTTCTTGCTTAGGCCTATCCTTCGGAATTTCTCTTAAGGGCGCCACTTCTTTTAAACTTTCGCGACAATTCGCAGGTAATTGTTGATACAATCTAGTCCCGGCTGTTTTCCATGCAATCATTTCATCTGAAACGTCCTTAATAGCTTTCGCTGGATTACCAACTATTAGTTGTCGTTTCAGAAAAATAGATTCAGCTTTTACGAAGCTCATCGCACCAACAATACATTCATCTCCAATTTCTGCATCATCCATAAGAACACTATTCATTCCAATCAAACAATTGCGACCCAAATTGGCTCCATGAATAACAGCTCCATGACCCACATGCGCACCAGTTTTTAAAACGATTGATTTTCCAGGAAACATATGCACAGTGCAGTTCTCCTGAACATTTACACCATCTTCCAAGATGATTTCACCCCAATCACCACGAATTGCAGCACCTGGGCCTATATAACAATCTTTTCCAATGATCACATTACCAGTAACAGCTGCAAGGGGATGCACAAAACTACTTTCGTGTATTACGGGTATATGTCCTTTGAATGAATAGATCATTATTTAAATCGTTTCAATGTTTCTTTAGTAAATTCTGAAAGCACCAGTCTACCAGAGATTACCGCTCTTTCTGCCAATAACGTATCCCAATCTTCGGTTCCCTCCCACATCACTTTCTTCATCTCCTTCATTGCTTCGGGGTTATATGTACATAAATTTTCAGCGAACGCCTGAACTCCTTCATCTAATGCTTCAGTAGAATCATAGACTTGAGCATATAATCCTTTTTGACGTGCCCATTCAGCATCATAAAAGGTATTTGCATCAATCGCTATTTGCGACATCCCAGTCAATCCTAATTTACGCTCCACTGCTGGTCCAACCACGAAGGGTCCAATACCAACATTTAATTCGCTTAATTTAATAGATGCAAACTTTGAAGCCATGCAGTAATCCGTTGCCGAAGCAACTCCAACACCACCTCCAACTGTTTTTCCTTGAACACGTCCAATGATAAACTTTGGACATTTACGCATTGCATTAATCACGTTCGCAAACCCGCTAAAGAAAACGCGTCCAGTTTCAGCGTCATTTATATTAATTAATTCCTTGAAGCTCGCTCCAGCACAAAATGTGCGCTCTCCTCCACTTTTAAGAATAATTACTTTTACTAATTCATTGGATCCGGATTCGTTGATCGCCTCAACTAACTTGGCAAGAATATCACCCGGCAAACTATTATGTGCAGGATGAAAAAACTCTATGGTTCCAATTCCATTATCTACGGTCGAATTGACGTAAGGTGCTGTCATATTTATATTGTTACTTAACTAGTTATATTAATCCAAACTGACTAAAATGATGGTTCAAATGTTTTCTTTCCAATAAATACCATTCGTATTTATTCAGCTCGCCAAAAACTATATTCTTCAATTTTGCCTCTGGATTTTCTTTAAAATATACTTTATAAGCCTCTCGTGCTTCATTTAATTTTTCAATGGCACTAGCCAAATCAGAATGTTCCAAGTCTGCAAGCTTCCCTTTTTTCAATAATGGGAAATCAGAGCCCTTCGGAAATGGATTGTAATTGTAGAGACTGTTATACACTTTTTCCAAAATCTTTTCGGGCGTGGCGGTCTCAAAATCCTGAATCTCTCCTGAAGCAATTTTATAGGTATGCTCTAAATGTTCAACCATATGTTGCGGCGTCATAATTCCCCAATTTGGTTTTGAATCTTTAGCCAAAGCATTGAGACAATCTTGTATTTGCTCTTCGGTCATTTCAACCAAGGTGGTTTGCTTTTTTTGAACCATGGTCAAAATAGTAGCAATCGCTACCAATTCGTCTTCGGTATCAAAAACCTCAACAAACCATTTTACTATTCCACTTGGATGTTCTGTATTTGCAACATCTCTATCTACTTTTTGCTTACATGTTAATCGAACATATATGGTATCATTGTGGTATAGCGGGCGCAAAAATCGACATTCTTCTAGTCCATAATTTGCAGAAACGGGCCCTTTGTTGGGGTACACAAACAATCCAGCAGCGGCCGAAATAATAAGATAGCCATGAGCAGTTCGCTTTTCAAAAATACTACCGTCGAGGGATGTAATATCAGTATGGGCGTAAAAATGATCCCAGGTTAGATTTGCGAAATTAATTATATCTGTATCTGTAAAGGTACGCTTATGAGTTTTTAAAGACATTCCTGGCTGAATGTCCTCCCAATGATACGCAAATGGGTGCTTTTCAGCTTCCTTATAGTCCGCATTTGCTTGATAAATACCTGTCACTTCTGTCAATGAAGTAGGGGATCCTTGGATTGCACAACGCTGCATATAATGTTTCACTCCACGCATTCCACCCATTTCTTCTCCTCCACCGGCACGTCCGGGACCTCCATGAATAAGGTTAGGTAAAGGCGATCCATGACCTGTGCTCTGTTTTGCACTTTCTCTGTTTAATATTAATATTCTTCCGTGATGAGAGGCAGCGTTCACCGTATATTCTTTTGCAATTGTATTATCGTTTGTTACTATAGAGCTCACTAAAGAACCTTTACCCATCTTAGAAAGTGTAATTGCTTCTTCTAAGTTTTTATAAGGCATTATAGTACTCACTGGACCAAAAGCTTCGGTTGTATGAGCTGCTTCATTAGTTAAAGGATGATCCTCTCGAAGTAGTATCGGTTTAATAAAAGCTCCTTTCTTTGAATCGGCTCCAATGGTTTCAACTTCAGAAAGACTTCCGTAAACGATTTTCGCTGTTTCTGCTATTTTAGCAACTTGATCTTTTACTGAATTTCTTTGGGCATCGTTTACCAAAGCTCCCATACGCACCTCTTTTAAACGAGGATCTCCTATAGTTACTTTATCCAATGCTTTCCCTAGTGATATCTGTACGTCATCCACCAGTTTCTCAGGCACTATAATTCTACGAATCGCAGTACATTTTTGTCCGCATTTTACGGTCATTTCATTTCTAACCTCTTTGATAAACAAGTCGAATTCCGGTGTTCCTGGAACGGCATCTTCACCAAGAATAGACGCATTTAATGAATCGGATTCCATCGTAAATGGCACCGATTCTTCTAAAAGTTGCAGATGATTCTTAATCAGTTTTCCAGTACTGGCAGAACCTGTAAAGGTGACTACATCTTGAGACTGAACAGTGTCTAAGATATTTCTGGAAGTACCACTAATGAGTTGCAGAGATCCTTCAGGAAGGATTCCTGAAGCCACAATTTCTTTCACCACAGCTTCGGTTAAATAGGCCGTTTGCGGTGCTGGCAAAACTACAGCTGGCATTCCCGCCATCCAGTTTACCGCACATTTTTCTAGCATTCCCCAAATCGGAAAATTAAACGCATTTATATGAACAGCAACCCCTTCTTTTGGAACCATTATATGATGCGCCATAAAACGTCCGCCACGAGACAAATCGATTGGATCTCCCTCCACATGGTACGACTGATTAGGAAATAACTTCCTAAGCGAAGCATTGGCATATAAATTCCCAAAACCACCTTCAATATCAATCCAACTATCAATACGGGTAGCGCCTGTGCGATAACTTAAATCATAAAAAGCTTGCTTCTTTTTACCGAGATGCATCGCCAATTTCTTAAGCATGTTTCCTCGTTCTTGAAATGTCATTTTACGAAGTGTTGCTCCATTATCTCTTCCATACTGAAGAATTGAAGGAATATCAAGACCCTCAGTTGTAACACTTGTAAATGCTTCCCCAGTAACCGAATCGCAAATTGGTGCTCCTTCTCCTTTACCTTCTGTCCATTGACCTGTTACGTAATGTTGTGTTTTTGTCATAATTATGCTCTAATTCTAATTATTTCACCGTTTATTTTTCCCGCAACACTTTTTACATATCCATCCACAACTTTTCGCATTGAAACCGGTGTGTTTCCTGGAAAATAATCTTTGTACTTTTCGTAAGCGTCTTCCACCAAATCAGCAGAAACAACATTCACACGAATACCGTTTTTCAATTCTAAAGCAACTGCTTTTGTAAAACTCTGGATTGCACCATTTACCATGGCCGCACTTGTTGTCATATCTACGGGTTCGTCGGCCAGTATTCCAGTTGTTAATGTAATGGACCCTCCTTGATTTAGAAATCTTCGTCCTAAGCGTACTAAATTAACCTGCCCCATCATCTTGCTCTTAATTCCTATATAGAAGTCTTCTTCTGAAAGATTATCAAACTTATCCCACTTCGCATCTCCTGCTATATTAACGATTGCATCTACTTTTCCAACATTCTGAAACATAGCCTCAATAGAATCGGTCGAAGCAATATCGACTGTAACATCTCCAGAATTTCTTCCAGCAATCACCACTTCATGTTTTTCTGAAAAACGTTTTACAACTGTTTTTCCAATAGTTCCATTTCCTCCAATGACAAGAATCCTCATAGCTTAAACCCTTTCAATTATAGCAGCATAACCTTGACCAACCCCAATACACATGGTAATCAGCGCATAGCGTTTACCTGTTTCCTGAAGCTCTAAGGCTGCCGAATATACCAATCGTGCCCCAGTTACACCAAGTGGATGTCCGATAGCTATTGAACCACCATTTGGATTAATTCTAGGATCATCATCTTTCAATCCCCACTCACGAATACAAGCCAGCGCTTGAGATGCGAATGCCTCATTTAGTTCAATGATATCTATATCCTCCATTTTCAATCCAGCTTTTTCCAACGCTTTGTTTGAAGCTTGAACCGGTCCAATACCCATAATACGAGGCTCTACTCCTACCACAGCCGAACTTACAATTCGAACCAATGGCTTCAAATTATATTTTTTTACAGCGTCTTCTGAAGCAATTATAGTTGCCACGGCACCATCATTCAATCCAGAGCTATTTCCCGCGGTTACACTTCCGCCTTCTTTTTTAAAGGCAGGGCGTAACTTCGCCAGAATTTCTTTTGATGAGTTTGGTTTGATAAACTCGTCATCTTTAAATACAATAGGGTCTTTTTTGCGTTGTGGAATCTCCACAGCAACGATTTCCTTAGCTAGTCTGCCATTCTGTTGTGCTTTGGCTGCCTTCATCTGACTGTTATAAGCAAATGTATCTTGATCTTCACGAGAGATATTATATTTCTCCACCAAATTTTCAGCTGTATTTCCCATTCCGTCGGTTCCATACAAGGTTTGCATTTTTGGATTTATAAACCGCCAGCCAAAACTAGAATCATACATTTTTGAATCATTTCCATAAGCGCTCGAAGATTTTGCGATTACATACGGCCCTCTTGTCATATTTTCAACTCCGCCCGATATAAACAAATCTCCATCACCCGCTTTTATAGCACGATTGGCCTGTATAATAGCAGACAGTCCGCTACTGCACAGTCTATTGACTGTTTCCCCGGGGACGGTGAAAGGCAGTCCTGCCAGCAGCAGCGACATACGAGCAACATTTCGATTGTCCTCACCAGCTTGATTAGCACACCCCATAATCACATCATCAAAGGCATCTTTTGGAATGTTAGGGTTTCTCTTTACAATTTCTGAAATTACAATTGCCCCTAAATCGTCCGTTCTCACAGCGCTTAACGTTCCTTTATAATTTCCAATTGGAGTTCGCACTCCGTCAATGATATATGCTTCTTTCATCCGTATAAAATATTTGATAAAAAGGAAGGTGGAATACCCAGTATATTTATACCACTCAGTTTACCAACTGTAAATAGGTATTTCATAATTTATTCCTCCCAGTCTTTTTGTGTTCTGTAAACCACACCTTTAAAAAGCGCGACTAATTCATCCCCTCTTTTTACTTCTATGATATTAAAACCAACTTTTGTTCTTTGTTCATCCAAGGTTGCTTCTGCTGTTAAATAATCACCTTCATCCAAGGCAGAAATATGATTAATCGAGGTTTCTATTGAAACCGCATATTTACCACGTGTATTTGCAGTAAACCCAAAAGCAGTGTCGGCGAGCGTATAACTTACTCCACCATGGGCCTTCATCATACTGTTTAGCATTTCTCTGCGGATGGTCATACCAACCTTGCAACGACCCACTTCACACTCTATAATTTTGATACCCATCCATTGGCTAAAGGCATCTTGAGAAAGCATCTTATATGGTATTTTGGCTCCGTCCATCTTAAAAGAAAGTTTTGCTTTCTGCATTCATCTTTCTCAGTATTGGCGAACAGCGATATCGATCTTCGTGATATTCATTGTACAATGCGTCAAGCGTCTCAACACACCATGCCAAACTTTTTTCATTTGCCCAAGACAACAATCCTTTAGGGTAATTAACTCCTTTGGTCATTGCATTGTCTATATCTTCTGCAGATGCAATATTCAAAAACAAGGCATCGGCTGCCTCGTTGATCAGCATCACCAATACTCTCTCAAATATCACCTGACCCACCTCATCATTCTCGTTCGGTGCAGATTTTACGGCACCTTCCGAATAATCATAGTATCCTTTTCCACTTTTTCGGCCTAAATAACCTGCTTCAGAAAAGCGTTTTTGTGTAAAGGCAGGTTTGTATCTTGGGTCAAAATAGAAAGCCGTAAATACTGTTTCGGTAACGGTATAATTGACATCGTTTCCAATAAAATCCATCAACTCAAATGGTCCCATTCTAAAACCACCTTTCGCCTTCATGGCCCAATCGATAGTTGCAAAATCTGCAATTCCTTCTTCATAAATCCTTAACGCCTCACCATAAAATGGTCGTGCTACCCTATTTACAATAAAGCCTGGAGTGTCCTTTGCCACAGCAACAACCTTCTTCCAACCTTTAATTGTTTCAACTGAAGTCTTTAAAACATCTTCTGAGGTTTGAATTGCAGGTATTACCTCAACTAACTTCATTAATGGCGCAGGATTAAAAAAGTGAATACCCACACAACGCTCCGGTTTTTGTAATGTAGAAGCGATGGAAGCAATGGACAAAGAGGAAGTGTTAGATGCGATAATTGCAGTTTCAGAAACATATCCTTCCAGCTCTTTAAACACTAATTTTTTAATTTCAATATTCTCAACAATGGCCTCAATTACCATATCAGAATCGCTAAGATTCTTTAAAAGATCAATATATTCAATATTCCCTTGAATTCGGGATTTCTCTTCAACGTCAATTCTTCCCTTTTCAACTAAGCGATTTAGTATTTTTTCAAGACTGGTTTTTGCCTTATCCAAGGCTTCAATCTTAGTGTCATAAAGTTTTACATGACACCCAGCAGTAGCCGCAACTTGTGCAATACCACTTCCCATAGTACCAGAACCAATAATTCCAACTATTTGGATCGGAGATTGTTCAGTGTTGATTTTTGATTTTTGATTTGACATCTATTAATTAAGATTTTAGTTTTGCTGAAGCTGTTTTAATACTTGCTACAAAAATGGAGATAAGTTCATTATTTTCTGAAATCAAACGATCTAATTTATTAATATCTGATACAAGTGCGGCTCCCTTTTGAATTTTCATATTTACATAAGATTCCTTTAGTTCTTTTAAACATATTCTCATCTTGTGAAGAAAATCTCTTACGCATTCGTCATTTCGTGCTTCACCATAATTTAACGCAACTGAGGTAACAGACCTGATTAATTGTTTTGTCAAATGCTCGGCAGCGAAAGTTTTATCCAAAGTCTTGTCGGTATTAATAACATCAACTGAAAACTGAATCAATCGTTCTTCCAATTCGTTTGGCTTCATACCGTTTTGTTTAATTCTAAAATCAACAATCGTCAATTTTCAATCGTTAATCACTTCCCTTTAAAAATTGGTTTTCTCCTCTCTACAAAAGCATTAACTCCCTCGCTATAATCTTCACTCTGAGCAGCCTCTATCTGCAATTTGGATTCCATTTTCAGTTGTTCATTCAAATCGTTTGTAAGAGACTTATTCAACAATCTTTTTGTCATCCCTAATGCTTTGGTTGGCATAGACGCCATCTTTTCAGCTAAAACAAGAACCTCTGCATTAAAGTCTTCCGCAGAATACATTTTATAAATCATTCCAATGTTCTCAGCTTCTTCAGCCGAAACCTTATCTCCTAACATCATCAATGCAGATGCCTTCTGAAAACCAATAAGTCGTGGTAAAAAGAAAGTCCCAGCACTATCCGGGATCAACCCTATTTTACTAAACGCCTGAATAAAACTGGCTCTTTCCGAAGCAACGACAACATCACAAGCTAATGCAATATTCGCTCCTGCACCAGCAGCAACACCATTCACAGCGCCAATGATTGGTTTTTCAATACTTCTTATTCTAGAAATAATTGGATTGTAATGTTCTTCCAATATTTTTTTAAACCCAGGGTTCAAATCAGGACTTGTAACTTCTCCCAAATCTTGTCCAGCACAAAAAGCACGTCCTTCCCCTATAATAACGATCGCTCTAACCTCTGGATTCGATTCACAGGCATCTAACTCTTTTTGCAGACGCAATGCCATCTCTCGATTAAAGCTATTGAATATATCTGGACGATTTAACGTAAGATAAGCAACCTTGTTTAATATTTTAGTTTCTATTGATTGACTCAATTTATTAAGTTTAAAAGACCCTTCGACAAGCTCCGGGTGACATTATTACTATTTTAGACATTTGAAATAATCAAACGGCTCTTGACAATCATCGCACTTGAAAAGTGCTTTACAGGCCGTTGAACCAAACTGACTTACCAAATGGGTATTCGTACTGCCACAATTGGTACATTTTATAATTTTTGCATTCCCGAGTAAGGCATCTTTGTCTGCTGTCTCTTCCAATGGAGCGGCAATACCGTATGCTTCCATTTTTAGTTTTCCAGCCTTACTTATCCAATCTGTTGTCCAAGCAGGTGCAAGGACCAATTGTATATTGGTTTCTTTTCCTATTTCTGAAAAAGCCTTCGCTAAATCATCACCAATGACATCCATTGCCGGGCAACCAGAATACGTAGGAGTTAATTTTATTTGTACAATACCCTCCAATTCAATTGCTTCACGAATTACTCCCAGATCTAATACCGTCAATACAGGGATTTCTGGGTCTGAAACAGTTTCCAGAATTGGAAGTAGCGCTTTATCAATATTTGGTTGTATTGCAATGGTCATATTACCATTTCATATTTGGATACGAGCGCTGCATATATTGTAAATCTGCTAGCAAATACCCCATGTGTTCACTGTGAATTCCTTCTTTTCCACCTTTTTGAAAATATTTGCTTTCAGGAATCTTTAGAGTTGCCTCCTTTAATATTTCTGAAACTCTCTTTAAATAGTCCTTTTTTAGCTTTGAAACATCAACACCAATTCCATCAGAAACCATTATTCTATCTGCTTCGGTTAATTGAAACAGCTCGTCAGTATACGGCCATAAGCCATCAATTGCCTCTTGCATCTTTTTATTACTTTCATCAGTTCCATCTCCTAGACGCTTCACCCAATCACTAGAAAAACGCTCATGATAACTCACCTCTTTAATAGTCTTTTTTGCAATAGCAACTAAAGTCTCATCACTACTTGATTGCAGTTTCTCCATCAACAATAAATGATACACATCAAATAAAAACTGACGCCCTAGAACAAATCCAAAATGGGCATTGGGCTGTTCTACTAGGAGTACATTTTTATATTGACGCTCCATTCGAAGAAAAGCAATATCATCTTCTGTTTTACCTCCACCAGAAATTTGCGCGGCATACTGATAATAACTTCTTGTCTGTCCAAATAAATCTAAAGAAATATTAGTCAGCGCAATATCCGTTTCAAGATTAGGACCGTGTCCACAAAGTTCTCCGAGACGCTGTCCAAGAATCAATGAATTATCAGCAATTCCCAAGATATAGTTATATAAATTTTCGTTTTTCATACTACATATGTTTTACCTCATCAGGTAAATTATAGAATGTTGGGTGACGATATACTTTGTCTTGTGCAGGTTCAAATAACTCACCATTATCTGCTGGATTTGAAGCGGTAATATTTATACTCTCCACTACCCAAATACTCACTCCTTCACTACGACGGGTATACACATCCCGCGCATTCTCCATTGCCATCTCTGCATCAGCAGCATGAAGGCTTCCAAAATGTCGATGCTCTAATCCGTTTTTAGATCGAACAAAAATTTCCCATAAAGGCCAATTCTTTTCCATAGTATCTGTTTTAACTCGCTTTCGCTACTTTTATATTCTTCTTTTCTGCGTGTGCCATTGCGGCATCTCGAACCCAGGTTCCTTCTTCCCATGCATTTACTCGTGCATCCATACGCTCTTTGTTACAAGGTCCATGGCCTTTAACAACTTGCCAGAATTCATCCCAATCGATTTCACCAAAATCATAATGTCCTGTTTCTTCATTCCATTTCAAATCTGGATCTGGAACTGTAATTCCTAATAATTCTGCCTGTGGAACAGTTTGATCAATAAATTGTTGTCTAAGTTCATCGTTTGTCTTACGCTTCAGTTTCCATTTCATCGACTGCTCAGTATGAACAGATTCTGCATCGACAGGACCCAACATCATCAAACTTGGCCACCACCATCTATTCAAGGCATCTTGCGCCATTGCTTTTTGTTCTTCTGAGCCATTACACAGTGATAGCATTATTTCAAATCCTTGACGCTGATGAAAGCTCTCTTCCTTACATACACGAACCATGGCTCTTGCATAAGGACCGTAAGAGGTATTACAAAGTGGTACCTGATTAATAATGGCAGCACCATCTACCAACCAACCAATGGCCCCCATATCTGCCCAGGTAACGGTTGGATAATTGAATATAGAAGAATACTTTGCCTTTCCGGAATGCAATTGCTCGTACAATTCGGCACGAGAAATACCTAGGGTTTCACATGCAGAGTAAAGATACAGGCCGTGGCCGGCTTCATCTTGAACCTTTGCTAATAAAGCCACTTTACGTCTTAACGAAGGTGCTCTGGTAATCCAGTTTCCTTCTGGTAACATTCCAATTATTTCTGAATGCGCATGTTGCGAAATCTGCCGTATATGGGTTTTACGGTATTTCTCCGGCATCCAATCTTTAGGCTCTATCTTTTCATCACGTGCAATACGCGCCTCAAAAATCTCCTCTAGGTTTTTCACTTCTTGTTCACTCATATCTATTAGGCTTTTCTAAACATCAAAATCTACTTTCACGGTGTCTGAAGTTGGAACCGCTTGACAACTCAAAACAAAATTTTGAGCCACTTCACTCTCCTCCAAGGCATAATTCACTTTCATCTCGACACTTCCCTCTATCACCTCACATTTACACGTACTACAAACACCTCCTTTACATGCAAATGGCAAATCGGCACCTGCGCCAAGTGCGGCGTCCAATATATTATCATATTCCTGGGTCATTGTAAACTGGAATTCTTTACCTCCGTCCACAATAATAACCTCCACTCCTTCAACGGTCTGTCGGGCCAATCGTTCTACACGTAATTTATCTTCTTCTGAAAGTCCTGTTACAAATAATTCAAAGTGTATTAATTCCTTCGGAAGACCCGCTTGAACCAAATAATTGCTCACAAAATGAACCATCTCTTCAGGACCACATAAAAACACCTCGGCAGTGTCTGGAATATCAATGAAGGTTTTTGTTAGCACCTTCATTTTTTCATCGTCAAATCGACCATTAAACAGTTCAATATCTCTTCTTTCTTTGGTTAAGAAATAGTAGATTTCAAATCGCCCAAAATAGGCGTTGCGTAATTGTTCCAATTCTTCCTTAAAGATAATGGATTTTGCTGTTTTATTCACATAAAACAACTTGCACGTCGCATTAGGTTCTTCAGCAAGATGGGTCTTAATCATTGAGAGCATTGGAGTGATTCCGCTACCCGCAGCAAAAAACAAATAGTTCTTCTCATTAGTAGGCTGCACGTCAACGCCAAAAGCTCCACTTGGGGCCATTACTTCAAGGGTATCTCCGGTTTTTAACTGGTTATTCACATAAGTGGAAAATTTCCCTCCAGGAATTAACTTTACTCCTACTTTCCATTCAGCATCAAGTGGACTAGAACACAAACTATACGAGCGCCTAGTATCTTCACCATTTATATCTGCCTTGAGCGTAAGGTGTTGTCCTTGACGAAATTTAAACTCTTCAGAGAGATCTGAAGGCACATCAAAGTTTATCACCGAACAATCGTCGGTTTCCTTATAAATGTCTTTTATTTTTAATCTATGGAATTTTGACACGAACTTCTTAAATTAGCACACAAAACTAACGTTTGTTAGTTTAATTTGCAAGTTAAATTTATACAGCAATTCCTTTTAAGAGAACAGCTACCATATCTTTTTTTAAAACATTGACATCCAGCTTACCACGTTTTTGATACCACACATACAAAGTCCGAAGAGTAGAAAGTATCGAAAACAAAATAACCTCAGGATGGCGCGGTCTGATTTCCCCTTTATTAATTCCATCTTTTATAATGTGTCGAAAGTTTTCTTCGTAATTTTCTCGCATCTGCACAAAATCCTTCAAATCATCATTTTCTAAGTGCATCCAATCATTATTTAAAGCCGCTAATGCTTCAGAATAATTAACGGTAATGTCAATATGCATCTCTATCACACTCTTTATTTTCTCAATGGGGCCAGTGTTTTCCATCGCAACCTGATTCATTCCGTTTGTAAACTCATGTGCCACTTCCAAGATTAATGTAGAAAGAATTTCTTGTTTGCCATCGATATGATTGTAAAGACTGGCTGCTTTTATACCCATACTTTGAGCAATATCGCGCATAGAGACAGCTACATATCCTTTCTCCTTAAAAAGGCGAGAAGCAGTTGCAATAATTTCTTCTTTTCGGGATACGGTTTTCATGGACATGCAAGATAAGGAGTTTTCTTTTTTCATAGGGCATGTAAAGAATACTTCCTATTTTTGATCTACTATGAAAGCGCAAATTGAAACCAACGAATTGCTAGACAGGTTACCACCGCATCTCAAGCAATACATTAAACCTCAAAATTACGAGAGCTACACACCTATTAACCAGGCTGTGTGGCGTTATGTGATGCGCAAAAACGTAGATTATTTAAGTAAAGTTGCCCATGAGAGTTATTTGGAAGGACTTGATAAAACTGGGATTTCTATAAATGAAATTCCCTCAATGTATGGGATGAATCGCATATTAAAGGAGATTGGTTGGGCTGCAGTGGCAGTCGATGGATTTATTCCCCCAAATGCGTTTATGGAATTTCAAGCCTATAAGGTGTTGGTGATTGCCAGTGATATTCGCCAATTAGAGAATATAGAATACACACCGGCTCCAGATATTATTCATGAAGGAGCAGGTCACGCACCCATTATTGCCAGTCCAGATTATGCGGAGTACTTAAGACGGTTTGGTGAAGTTGGCGCTAAGGCAATTTCGAGCGCACATGATATTGAAATGTATGAAGCAGTTCGAGAATTATCTATTTTAAAAGAGGCTGAAGGCATTCCGAAGAAAAAAATAGCTGAAGCCGAGGAAAGAGTTGAAGAACTTCAAGCTAAAAAAGTAGCCCCATCCGAGATTTCACTCATTCGAAACCTCCATTGGTGGACTGTTGAATACGGAATAGTTGGTACTGTAGCAAATCCAAAAATATATGGAGCTGGGTTACTTTCCTCAATTGGTGAAAGCGCGTGGTGTATGAAAGAGGAGGTTAAAAAAATGCCTTATTCCATAAAAGCCGCCTATCAGGATTTTGATATTACCAAACCACAACCTCAACTTTATGTAACTCCAGATTTTGCCTATTTGCAAGAGGTATTGGAGGAGTTTGCCAACACCATGGCTGTTAGAAAAGGAGGCTGGAGAGGTTTAAATAAATTGATCATTTCTAAACAGTTGGGTACGATAGAACTAAGTACCGGACTGCAAGTAAGTGGTCGATTCACTAGAATGATTCAAAACGAAGACAATGAAGTTGTGTGGTTTGAGACCGAAGGTGAAACAGCATTATCCTATAGAGAGACTGAAGTGATTGGACATGGCGTTAGCCGGCACCACAGCGGATTCCGCTCTCCTCTTGGAAAACTAAAAGGAATTAATCTGGCTATTGAAAACATGGGACCACGTGATTTACAGGCGTACGACTTTTACGATGGAAAACCCATTGCCTTTGAATTTGAAAGCGGCATTACCGTTGAAGGCCTTAACGTCACTGGAATGCGTAATTTAAGAGGTGAATTAATGCTAATACAGTTCTCAAATTGCAAAGTAATCTATAAAGATGAAGTATTATTCACACCAGAAATGGGTGATTTTGATATGGCCGTTGGGAAAGAAATTGTTTCGGCTTTTGCAGGTGCAGCGGATTATCTTTCGTTCGGTTTGGTAAACCATGTGAGTACTTCAAAAACGGTACGCATAGAGCTTTCAGAAAAAGAAATCGAACTTAGTGGGTTGTATAAAAAAGTTAGAGAGATAAGAATTGGTGCTTCAGCGAAGCTTTCAGAAATAGATGATGCTAACTTGATTGAAATCTTTACAAAGCTAAAATTAAATCACACGAAAGATTGGCTACTCGCATTGGAGGTTTATGAGCTTACAGAAAACCCAACCGTTTTGAGGTATCTTTCAGAAGCAAAAAATAGAAGACCCAAAGTTGCTCATTTAATTGAGAATGGCTTAGCGCTACTTGGAACAAAAAAATCAGCACTTAAAACTAGACCCTGAAAAAATCAGGAAGAAAAATATGGAATTATTTGGAAATAAAAAGGCAAAAATTCAAGATTTCATGGAACGTGGTGCCCTTATTGTTGACGTGCGCTCCAAAAGTGAATTTGAAACAGGTGCAATTTCAGGATCTAAAAACATTCCGCTCCAACAGATTTCTATTATCGCTTCTGAACTAAAAAAACTGAATAAGCCTATTATTGCTTGTTGCGCTATTGGAGTTCGAAGCGAAAGTGCGGCAAAAATTCTCAAGAGTAAAGGCATTGAAGCTATGAATGGCGGAGGCTGGAAGAGCCTAAACAAGAAGCTATAGCTTTATTCCAGTTATCGATTCCTCATTTACCACTTCCCCATCATACCTTAATTCCCAACCCATTGAGCTGGTGAGAATATAAATTTTATGAAGTTCTGAAATAAGTCTATTTTTAGCATTAGTTTTTAGACTTGAAGCTTCAATTTTTTCACGTAATGATTCCTCAACTCGCTTCTTTATTTTATTATAATCGGAAGCATCGAATTGATTCAAGTAATCTTGAGAAATATCGTAATATTCTATATTGGGGTTGATTGATAGTTCAGGTTCTGGAATACCTGTAATGGTTATCGTTTTAACATCTTCATTGATTTCTGTTTTAACCTTACTTAGGTCATAGGCAATGCTCGCTTCTGCATTAACAACAACTAGCGCTTTTTTATCTGAAGAAAACAAATCGAAATAAAATTTCTTGGAATCTTCATAACTAAATACTTGTGCATAACTACCTTGAGTAACAATAAGTTTCCCAACATTTTCTAATTGTTTTTTAATAAGAAGGGTATTGGCCTGAAGCTCCTCTTGCCTATCTCTTTCATGTTCGCAATAACAAAGTCCAAAAACGATAATTAAACATAGAACTATTCCAAAAAGAATGTTTCTCATAAACGAAGTTTTCAGTAATATAAGGAAAATAATAATTCATGAATTTCTACATGCTAAATAGTAAATAAATGAAATCTCAAGAGAATTTGCTCATTGCTTCTAGCGAGTATTCAATGAAATCTACGTTATTCAAGAATAAATCATCAATTATCTTATTTGACTTGAGAATCTCAATTTGATCTATTTGGGCAGGAAACACATAATGATCAACGGAAAGGGCAACTTGTTTTGCAACAAAAGCATCATCCATTTGTAGGGATGATAAGGCGGTACTCATGATGGTAGCATTAAATGAAATGGTTGTCGTAATTAACACCTATAATCGTGCCATCAAATATATTTCATTACAAGTGAGAACATTTAAATTTGAAATTATCCTAAAGTTACCTTTAAGTTAACCATACTAGCCGTAAATACCATATTGTGAAACGTAGCTCGAAAAATGTTACGATCTATATAAACGTGACTGTTGTATACTTTTTATACACAACTTCAATAGAAACTACAAATCGTATTTGATAACCAACATTAAAATTCTAGGCAATACCGCATATTGAGTAGTTGCATTAAATTGCTCATCAAAGCTATCATTATTTATAAATGAGGTGTCCAGAATATTTGTGGCTTGTACAGCAAACTCCCAAGGACTTTCTGCTTTTCTATAGAATAAGTCGGCATTCACAAAAGAGTACCTATTCTCCACTGTTTTGCGATCGTTCGAATACTTATAATAATCCCACTCAAGCTTGAATTGAAAATCTTTTAAAAATCGGATATTCAGATTGGCATAAGGACGATTGGTAAAAAAAGTTTGTTGCGATCCCCCATTGTCATATTCGTTTGCTGTAAAACGATATCCCACCTCAAAATTTGGCCAATTTCTAAAATTAGATTGCATACTGGCGCGATAATTTTGAGTAAAACTGCTACTTTCTCTAACCTCTGTATTAATAGTATTAAACGTATTGCTTATGGCTAAGTTTGCATTTAGCCCAAATTCAATTTTTTTTATGGTTTTGCTAAATCTCCCAAAAACGGACCATGTTTCATCTGGGAAATTACTAGTTATATTCACTGGTGTACTCACCTGATTTATTCCTTCAATTTCAGAGTTTGTCTTTATGCCGTCAAGACGTCTTGTGTAGTTTACATTAGCATTAACATTGGTATAGTTGAAAAGATTGAAGCTGAAATACGTCAGATTATATGAATGAGACAGCGAGTTCTCCAAATCTCTATTACCGCGAAACAATCGGTTGTAATTATTAAACACATAAGCCCTCGCAAAGTCATTAATATCTGTATATTCTGAAGAAATTGAATAGTCGAATCTCAGGCTCTCGCTCTTTTTAAGGTCAAAAACAATATTTAACTCGGGTAAAAGTGTCCAATCGTTCTGTTTTTTTATACTTCCAAACTGTTCATTTTTAAGGTGATAATCATGAAATGTTGCGCCTGGCGTCCAGGTAAACTTTCCCGTTTTCAGCTTATAGCGCACACCAAGAAATGCATCTGAAAAACGATAGGTTACATCATTATTATACTCAGGTTCCGTGAATACGTTCTTACTTCCATTATCTAATATTTGATAAATTCCAGAATTAAACTTCTGACTGCTTAGAGTACTCCCCAAAGTAAGATTCAAATTGCTTGTATTATTTAACACATAATAATAATCTACTTTAGCATCTAATTTACTTGTTTTCACATTCCGGTCTTGATTTATATTATAGCGGTCTGCCCGCTCTAATGGATCAAAGACATCAAGATCTGAATCTTCTGGGTCTGTAATGGTTGTAAAAATACCGCGAAACGGAATGGAATCTTGGACCGCTCTATAAAATGGATCTTCATCTTGATACAAATGCTGTACTTGACCAGCAAAAATATTTTTTTCGTTCAACGTATAGTAGATATTCGTATTTTGGTTTATTGAAAAAGGTTTGTTTTGTTTTACTTCTGAAATATTATTTTGTCTATCATCAACAATTGACAGCGTCTTGGCATCTTCAGTTTGTTTGGACATTTTAAAAAGGGCGTCGTAATCCAACTGAAAGTTCGAGTTTGGTTTGTATACACTGCTCAGTTTTAGCATTCCTAACTGGCTCCTTTGATCGTTTTTAGTATTTTTATTTTCAGTGGCCCCGGAAGAAATAAATTGACGAATCGATGTATTAAGGATATTAGTTTTATTATCTGAAAGAATTGCAAATCCGCTGATATCCCATTTTTTTGTTGCAGCGTAGCTAAAATTTCCCGCAAGGAATTTGGTGTCAATATCATTCGCTTGGTTGTTTTGCGAAATTGCAAATCCTAAATCACTCTCACGAAGATTAAAATTGGTTCCTCCCCCCCTATTGAAATTTCGAAAACCTCCTGTAAAATTGAAATAATCACGAAACGTAAATGGTACTTCTCCAATATTATTAAAATCGGTGATAAGATTAATACTGTATTTTGGACTGTAATAAAACAGCTTAGGATGTACAAGATATCGTTCTTCATCATGTGCAATACCAGCACCAGCTGTTACCTCTCCAAACCAAAAATTCTTTTTACCTTCTTTCAATTTTATGTTAATCGCTATATTATCACCATCGTTTCCAAGACCTCTCATTTGATCCACTTCATTATAATTCCGAAGTACTTCTACTTTATCAACGGCATCAGCAGGTATATTCTGTGTCGCTAGTTTTGAATCTCCATCGAAGAAATCCTTACCTTCCACCATTACCTTAGAAACCGTCTTTCCTTCCACCTCAATCTCACCATTTTCATTCAGTTCAACACCAGGTAATTTTTTCAATACGTCGCCTAGTTTACGTTCTTCGCCATTGGTAAAAGAATCCGCATTATAAACAATGGTATCCCCTTTTACAGTCACTGGCATTTCGTAAACAATCTCGACACCATCCAATTCGGCTACTTGTGAATTTAAGACTAAATCGAGGTTCATATCGGCAGCATCGGCAGGTATAATGAGTGTTTGTTCTTTGGTTTCGTATCCTAAAAAACTTGCTCTTAACATATAGGTATTACGCATAGGAAGATCTAACTGAAACCGTCCTTGATAATTTGTTATTGCATAAGACTCTATGACTCCTGAGGTCTTTACAGTAGCAATAATATTAGCAAGTTCGAGTGGTCCACCAATACTATCTTTTATAAAACCCCTTACTTTAATACTCTGTGCAGAAAGTGAAATTGTGAATAGCAGAAATACTGCCCAAAGTAATTTTTTCATAATATGCCTTAACCTTTAATTTTATCCTCCAATTCTAATCTCAATATGTTCGCCATCATCATCTCCACGATTGTTTTCAAACTGCTCCATTTGCTCCTTCATTTTCTTATCCATAATTGCCTCAAATTCGGTTCTGGAAACTTTCTTTCCCCCTTTTGGTTCTTCTATGTTCAAAGTTTTCTTTGGGTTTAGTACTATTTTACTGCAAAGAATAGTTTCCTGACCATCGCCTACTTCCAAAATTAACCCTGGTAACCCTCCATACTGATTAGGCCCATGTCCTACTGGGATTTGCGGCGTATACCAGGCCGTTACAGTTTGTTCTTCTTCAGTTTGTTCTAATGGGGCTGAATCTACATCGCTAGAAGATCGAACCGAGTTCATGACCGTTACCATACGCGTAAAAGTGGCTTTAAAGCAAGTATATTCTCCAATATTTTTAGCATCCTTATGCAATTTCCATTCTGGACGTTCGATCGAATCTTGTATTAAGAACTGTTTACTAAAAATTTCACTTTGGCTGGTAAAGCGGTTCTCTTTTAAATTTCGGTAAAGAATGCCTCCACCATCCGTATTAATCACTATCCAACTTGCTCCTGTACCAGGAGTATCCAGCTTTTCAACTTCCTTATAAATTGATTCGTTAGCGTTAAATTCCAATTCGTATTCTTTCTCGAATTGTTTTTTCAACATAACCATCATTTGAGCTTTCATTTCTTCATTCATTTGATCGTTCTCAAGATCCACATCCATTTTTCTTTGCGTTTTATAGTTTGCAACGCCTTTAAGATCTTGCGCCAATATTGATGATCCTACTATAACCGAAAAAAATAAACTAATATTAAGAAGTGTTTTCATAATTATGATGTTAAAAATTTAGATCACAAATATGTAAAGTCCTTTTAGCTTTTAGAGTTAAGCAGTGTTAACGAGTGTTAACATATTTGGGTTTCAGGGTTGTAAGTGACTACTTTTGAAAAATGAACGGATTAAAGTACAGGTGGATTTTATACTTTATAAGTGCGGTGATACTTGCAACGCTATGGATTCAGGTATACTGGAATTATAAAAATTACCAAGCTGGAAAACAACAATTAATTAACGATGTTCAAACCAGTTTGGATAATGCGGTTGATCACTATTTTACCCAATTAGCAACCAAAGATTCGTTCACCTTTATCAACGACAGTCTCATATTCTCAAAAAGGCCAGGTTTTCAACAAAAGATAGTCTTCAAGGACTCTGTCCCTTGCACACAGGATATTCAAGAAATTAATTCTAGTAGGGGGTATACCATATTAAAATCCGAGTTTTCAGATAGTATTAACCTTAATGTTACGATCATCGATAGTTCAAGACACAAGGAAACCGAAGCAATAATTGGGATTTTAAATGCAACAAACGACCCTATTTCACAATTATCTTCAAAAATTATGATCTCCCTAACAGAAGATCATATCTCGCTCCAAAGAATCGATAGCTTGTTTGCAAACGAGCTTAATCGAAAGAAAATTTCTGTCGAATATGGGTTAAGTCATTTAGGAAGGTTTCTGGAAAAAGAAGAAATTAGGCCAGATATAAATAAAAAGGCGACGTTAGAAACAACCGCCGAATCCCCGTATTTTTTCTATAGAGATAACCTAAAAGCTCATTTTACGAACGTGACATTAGCAGTTCTTAAAAAGAATTACATAGGCCTATTTCTTTCTTTTCTACTCGTGACAAGCACGGTATCTTGCTTACTATATTTATTGAAAATCATAAGACAACAGAAGCAATTGGCTGAAGTAAAAAACGACCTTATTAGCAATATCACTCATGAGTTTAAAACTCCCATCGCAACAATTGGAGCGGCTATGGAAGGGATTCAGGCTTTTAATTCTGAGAATGATTCGCAGAAAAACCTGCGCTATTCAAGAATTTCCAGTGAGCAAGTTGAAAAGCTAAATGGAATGGTGGAGAAGTTATTGGAAACCGCTACTTTGGATAGCAAAAAACTCTCACTTAATTTTGAACAGGAAAATTTGGTAGAACTGCTTCAGAAAGCGATCAAAAAGGAAACCTTCACTCTAGAAAACAAAACTATTACCTTCGAAAATTCCGAAGAACTAATAAACTATTCTATCGACGTTTTTCATTTCGAAAACGCTATCAACAACATTATAGACAATGCTTTAAAATATGGAGGAGATAAAATTTCAGTAGGAATTAAAGGACTACAGAATCATGTCGAGATCACAATTAGTGATAATGGCACTTCTCTTTCCGAAGCACATAAAAAACAGATTTTCGAAAAATTCTATAGAGTTCCTACAGGTAATACTCATGATGTAAAAGGATTTGGAATCGGCTTGTACTATTCTAAACAAATCATTGAAAAACATAAAGGATCCCTATCTTTAAATATAAGCTCTTTAACCACTTTTAAAATTATCCTACCAAATGGCGGTTAAAACAAAAATATTACTTGCCGAAGATGAGCCTTCATTAGGACTAATAATCAAGGAGAGCCTTGAAACTAGAGGATATCATATAGTGCATTGTCGTGATGGAAAGGAGGCAGCCGAGAGTTACTATAAGGAAAAACCAGAATTGCTTATTCTAGATGTTATGATGCCAAAAAAAGACGGTTTTACATTGGCAAGAGAAGTACGAATGCAAGATGCACACACGCCTATTATTTTTTTGACGGCCAAGTCTCAGACTAGAGATGTGGTAGAAGGATTTTCAACTGGGGGGAATGATTATCTTAAAAAGCCTTTTAGCATGGAGGAATTAATTGTTCGGATAGAGAATCTACTCAATAAAAAGAAAAACCTTACCATAAATGGGGCCGTGCAAATAGGAAATTATCTCTTCGATTTCAAAAAGCAAACCCTCAAATATAAAAAGGAAGAAAAACAATCCTTAACACATCGAGAAGCCAATTTGCTATTTCACCTTAACAATAACAAAAACAGCGTTCTAGATCGATCCATAATCCTCAAAAAACTATGGGGCGACGATGATTTTTTTAATGCTCGAAGCATGGATGTGTTTATCACCAAATTACGGAAGAAGCTCAAGAAAGACCCGAACATTCAAATTTTAAACGTACGTGGTTATGGTTACAAACTGATTTGTTAAATAGCTAGCACGCTTTTTGTATATTGTAGCTTCTATGAAACACCTCCTTTTTTTATTCTTTTTTAGCTGTTTTTCATTGGTTGCTCAGGAATTAAAACCTGTTTCTAGTAGGCCATTAGAAGCCACTACATTTATTGGTGTAGATGCCTATAAAAATACCTATTACATCAATGAAAGTGTATTGCATAAACAAGGACCGGAAGGTGATTTTGCTTTTAAAGATTTCCAATTGGGAAATATCAGCTCTGTAGATATTATCAACCCATTAAAACTTGTGTTATTTCATGAGGATACTAATACAGTGGTTTTTCTAGACAATCGCCTTAACGAAATAGAACGAATTAATTTCAACAATCTTCCAGAGTTCATAAATATAAGTACTGCTACAAATGCTGGCAACAATAGACTTTGGGTTTTTAACGTAGATACACAACAACTCGAATTGTATAATTACCGGAGTAATTCCAAAACGACGATTTCACAACCTTTTGCTGGAAAATTAATGTCACAAGCGAGTAACTTTAACTATTGCTTTATCCTAACCGAGAATATGTTGCTATCCTTTAATATTTATGGAAGTTTGCTTTCTGAAACCGAGGCCAAAGGATTTTCAATGATTGCTCAACAAGGAGATGTGTTGGTTGCCTTAAAGGAAAGCTCATTGTTTCGTAGTACCGAAAACTCATTTGAAGCCGTAAAACTTCCAATCTCCGAAAACAACATAAAAGACTTGTTCATTACCCAGGAATTCCTTTATATTTATGACGGAAAAAGTTTACTTACTTTTTCAATCACCCAACCAAAGTAGTAAGATTTATGCACGTTGCAATTGCAGGAAATATTGGATCCGGAAAAACAACTCTAACGCGTTTACTGGCAAAACATTATAAGTGGCAAGCTCACTTTGAAGACGTAGAAGACAATCCATATTTGGACGACTTTTACAACCAGATGGAACGTTGGTCTTTTAATCTTCAGATCTATTTTTTGAATAGTAGATTCCGTCAAATTTTAGATATTCGCGAACACGGTAAAAAAGTTATTCAGGATCGTACGATTTATGAAGATGCTTATATCTTTGCTCCTAACCTTCATGCGATGGGGTTAATGACCAATCGTGACTATGAGAATTACCGTTCTCTTTTCGATCTTATGGAAAGCGTCACCGAAGGTCCCGATCTTCTTATATACTTACGTAGTTCAATTCCAAATTTGGTGAATCAGATTCACAAACGTGGACGCGATTACGAGAATACTATTAGTATTGACTATCTAAGTAGACTTAATGAGCGCTACGAAGCTTGGATTCACGGATATGACAAAGGAAATATTATTATTTTAGACGTTGACAACCTGGACTTTGTAGATAACCCAGAGCATTTGGGTGAGGTCATAAACCGTATTGACGCAGAACTCCATGGATTGTTTTAACATTTGAAACATATTCTACAATTTTATAAGCCTCCCCGATTGGAGGCTTTTTTATTAATATAAAGCAAAAGATAATCACAATCATTGGCCATCGCCGATTAGGTTCCTGATTAACAATTTAATCACCATCTTAAACATTGTAAACTCGCCTTAACTTTTTCGTCAAAGTGGACAACTAATAATAATCTTTTAGGGATTGAATTACTAAAGCAAACAAAATGTCTAATACACATTTCAAATTGCAAAGATTTCAGGATTAGAAGAGAAAAAAACTGCCTACGCCTTAGTAAAAAGCAGACTTAGTAATTATAAAACATGAAAGGCGTTTTGACTGTTTTTTTTTCGTGTCGTTTAAAGTAACTATTAAAAATTTAATGTAATCACATGGCTCTCTAATTGGTTACATTTGAGATAATAAACATTTGATACCATATGAAAGCAATCACTAAATATTGGTTTTTAGAGGGATTCAACCTTTTTAAAAAACTCGGAATGCTCAATATGATGAGGATATGTGAAATTCTGGAAATGGATAATATTGAAAAAGGAAAACCTATTCAGCTCACAAATGAGCATAAAAATTGTGTTTTCTTTCTAAAAAAAGGTAGTGTAAAAATTGTAAGTGCCACAACCAGTACCGTAAAATATGTAGTAAAACGAGGTAACATTTTTGGAGAACTTGCGCTTTTCGACAAAGAAGTAGCTTCCAAAGAAATCGCCTATGCTTTAGAGGACTGTATAATATGTTATATAGAGTCCGAACAAATGGAAGAGCTTATGGAAAAGCATAAATCACTAAAGAATGGTGTTCTTAAAGTATATGGATTCCGCATAAAAAAATTAGAACGAAGGCTTCACGATTTATTATATAAGGATAGTTCAACAAGAATTAAAGAATTTATTATAGATTATTTAGATGAGTTTGGTGAAAAAAATAAGGCAGGTCACGTAGTAGCAAAAAACCTTCTATCACATAAAGAAATAGCAAACCTTACCAATACGTCGAGACAGACCGTTAGCAATGTATTGAGTAAAATGCGAAAGGAAGGACTAATTAATTATGATATAGATTCAATATCAGTTAATACACTTCAACAAAATCAGGTGTAAAATAACATAAATAGCAAAATGAAAAAACCAGTAGTAATAACACAAATAAGTGAGCTAATAAACAAACAACCTGTTCACGCATTGGTCAACGGATTAGACTTAGTAATTGTGAAATTTGATGAAGATATATCTGTTTTGTACGGAAGATGTTTGCACAGAGGGGCATTAATGGCAGATGGTCACGTGGAAGGGCATAATCTTATCTGCGGAGTTCACGGTTGGGATTATAGAGTAGACTCTGGTGTTTCCGAATATAACAACAAAGAAGTATTGCATAAATTCTCTACCAAGATTGAAGGAGACAACTTAATAGTAGATGAATTTGAAGTCGACGCTTATTTAGTCAATAGCCCACAACTCTTTAATCGTGATGAGTATTTAGGAGCTTATGCAGATACACATCCAGAAGACACAGAACCATATACTGGGTATATAAAAGAATTAGCACAAAACGGTTTGAAAAACCTTGGGCATCACGGTTTTTCAGCTTCAATGGGTGTAGATAGAAATACCTTACCTAAATGGAATGATATTCAATTTCTACCAGCACAATTAGCATCAAGGCCTTTATTAGATCACGAAGAAGTAGTAAGTAAAGTTGTGATTGGTCCAAATACAAAAAAACCTTTAGAATTAGATATGCCGCTTTTTGTTAGTGATATGAGTTTTGGAGCTTTATCTCGCGAAGCTAAAATAGCCTTATCTAAAGGCGCAGAATTAGCCGGCACAGGAATATGCTCTGGTGAAGGTGGAATGTTACCTGAAGAACAGGCTAATAATTCGAAGTATTTCTATGAATTAGCATCTGCTCAATTCGGTTTCTCTTGGGACAAATTAGACAATGTGCAAGCATTCCACTTCAAAGGTGGTCAAGGTGCAAAAACGGGAACTGGAGGGCATTTACCTGGGAATAAAGTAAGTAAAGAAATTGCCAAAGTAAGGGGTTTAAAAGAAGGAGAAACAGCTATTTCACCAGCAGCAAATCCTAACTTTCACAATGTACAGGATTTTAAGGATTTTGCTAATAAGGTACGTGAACGTACTGGAGGAATTCCTATCGGGTTTAAAATTGCGGCAAGTCATATCGAAAAAGATATTCAGTTTGCTTTAGACGTAGGCGTTGATTATATCATTTTAGATGGTCGTGGTGGTGGAACAGGTTCTGCTCCTACCATCTTAAGAGATCATATTAATGTGCCAACAATTCCAGCATTAGCAAGAGCACGAAAATACATGGATAAAGTTGGCGCTACAGATGTTACATTAGTTATTACTGGAGGATTACGTGTTGCCGAAGATTTTGCAAAAGCAATGATGCTAGGAGCAGATGCCATTGCAGTATCTAACTCTGCATTGCAAGCCATTGGTTGTTTAGGAATGCGAGCTTGTGGAAGTAATAACTGCCCAGTAGGAATCGCTACTCAAAAAGAATCATTACGCAGTAGATTAATTATAGATTCTTCCGCAAAGCAATTACACAACTTTTTTCATGCTACGAACGATTTAATAAAAGTAGTTGCAAGATCTTGTGGCTATGATGATGTTACCAAATTGAATCATAATGACCTATCAACTTTCGATAGAGAAATACATTATTTAACAGGAATAAACTACGCTGGACTGCAATAAAAAAATATGAACACAATAGATTTATACGGCGCAGATTGGTGTCCAGATTGTCAAAGAGCAAAAACATATTTAAATGATAATAATATCGATTATAATTTTATTGATGTCGATTTAGATAAAGATGCCACAGCAAGAGTCGAAGGTATTAATAACGGCAAACGTATTATACCAACTATTATAATTAACGAAAAACCATTTACCAATCCAGACAATAGCATTTTGGCAAATGTATTAGGTATTAATCCACAAGGGAGAGTTACTTTGTATGGAGCCGACTGGTGTCCAGATTGCCAACGGGCAAAATCGTACCTGCAAGACAATTACATCAATTTTCAATATATCGAGGTTGATAAACATTCTTGGGCCGCTCAAAAAGTAGAAGAAATTAATAATGGGAAACGTATTATTCCTACCATTTTTATTGGTGATAAGAGTTATACCAATCCAGATAATGCCGTTTTAAAAAATGTTTTAAACATTGGTCAAGAGTCTGAAAAAAAGGTTTACGACAGCGTTATTGTAGGCGCAGGTGCTGCAGGGTTAACGGCTTCTATTTATATTCAACGTGACCGTTTTAGTTCTTTAATTCTTGAAAAAAAGAATATTGGCGGCAATGCTTTTCTAACTCAAAAAATTGAAAATTATCCCGGTTTCACAGATATTTCTGGCCCGAAATTAATGGAAAGAATGGCAGAACAAGCCAAAGTATATGGAGCAACTATTGAAACCGGTGTAGACGTAAAGAATATCAGTAAAAGCGGAAACCTATTTCAAATAGACACCAATATGGGTGAATATCAAAGTAAATCTGTGGTATTGGCATTAGGCTCAACCTACAGAAAATTAGGAATTACCAACGAAGAAGATTTAATAGGCGCTGGCATTCATTTTTGCGCCACTTGCGATGGTGCTTTTTATAGAGATAAAGAAATTATAGTTATTGGCGGCGGAAATAGTGCTTTAGAAGAAGGTATCTTCTTAGCAAGCTTCTGTAAAAAAGTAACAATTGTAACTCGTGGTGCTACATTCTCTGCTTCGGAAACCTATATTGAAAAATTACCGTCAATAAAGAACATTGAAACCAATCTAAACAAAGAATCTTTAGCATTTACTAAAGATGAAGAAGGCAATTTTAAAGGTTTACAAGTAAAAGATAAAGTTACTGGAGAAATTGAAGAACTGACAGCAAATGGCACTTTTATATTCATTGGATTAATTCCTAATACAACGATTGTAAAAGATAATATTGTTTTAAACGAAAGCGGTTTTATTACAACAACAGGGTTAGGAGAAACTTCTATAGAAGGCATATTTGCAGCTGGCGATTGTCGTGAAGGTGCTATTGCTCAGGTAGCAGCTGCTACGGGTGAAGGTGTATTAGCAAGTTATGGAGTTCGCAATCATTTAAAATAGTACAATGGAAAACTGGTATTTACCCATAACAATAGTTCCCGGTATAGGTTTATTAATTCTATCGCCCTCTAACTTAATGGTCACGTTAAATTAATGAGTTAAGTGGACTTATAAAAAAGCTATCAAATGAAAGAACCTATCATTTCACCAAAATTAGTTCAGTTAAAGACGTTAAATCGAGCAATGGTATTTTTCTATATCGCTGTGGCGTGTCTAGCAATTTCAGGATTGATAGGAGGGTTACAATTCAAGGCAATAGAAAATAATGCTACTTATATAAGTGCTTTAGGCATTGTTATTATACTACTAGGGTTATTTTCTTTAATAAAATATTCATGCAGAGCAGTAAGTATTAGACAAGACCAATTCAAAACAAAATTCAATAAAAACTAAAAAGTATGGCAATAACCAAAAAGTGGTACAGTGTGCTAAAAGATAAAAAAACATTACCAGAGGGGCGTGTTCAAACGGTTACTGCCGGACATCAAGGCATTTGTCTAACACATTACAGAGGCAAATTTTCTGCACTCGATAATAAATGTCCACATCAAGGTGGCCCTTTGGGTGAGGGTTCTATTGAAAACGGAATGTTACGTTGCCCGTGGCACGGTTGGGATTTTGACCCCTGTACGGGAACACCTCCAGGAGGTTTTGATGATGGTGTAAAAACTTTTGAAGTAAAAGAAGAAGGAGATGAAATTTTTATAGCCATAGAAGCAGAGGAAATACACCAAGATACCATCTCTGATGTGATGATAGAAACCATGGTAAATTGGGGGGTTAATACTGGTTTTGGTATGGTTGGGCATTCAAATTTAGCAGTCGCCAACGCCATGATGCGTCAAGAAGAACAAGGGAAGTTTCAGTTTTTTGGTATTCGTCACGAGGGTGCAGCAGCATTTGCAGCTTCTGCCTATGGAAAACTAACAGGAAGGCCTGCCGTTTGTTTTGGTATTGCAGGACCTGGTTCTACAAATATGTTTACAGGAATGTGGGATGCTAAAGTAGACCGCTCACCTATGCTAGCCCTTTCTGGTCAAGTAAATACACAGGTGATGGGTACCGGAGCGTTTCAAGAAGTAGATTTAGTAGCTGCCTTTCAAACAGTAGCAAACTTTAATCATAGTGTACAGCAAAACTCAAAACATAGTGAGCTAATGAGTTTAGCCATAAAAAGTGCATTATTGAACAGAGATGTATCACATATAACATTTCCCGATGAAGTGGCTTTTATGTCGAAACCAGCTGGAGAAAAAGCCCAAACACCAGAAGGTAGAATTACACCTATGAACATTTCGCCTCCAAGGCAAATGGTTTCAAAAGCAGTGGCTATGTTGGCAGATTCTAAAATGCCCGCAATTATTGTTGGTCACGGAGCACGCTTTCATATGAAAGCTATTACAGCTTTCGCTGAAAAATTAAACTGCCCAGTAATTACTACGTTTAAAGCAAAAGGACAAATTTCTGATCATCACGATTTAGGTTGCGGAGTATTAGGTAGAAGCGGGACACCTATTGCCTCTTGGTTTATGAACGAGAGTGATTTATTGATTGTATTTGGAGCATCGTTTTCCAATCATACTGGAATCACACCTAAAAAACCAATCATACAAGTAGATTACGATCCAACAGCTTTGAGCAAATTTCATAAAGTTGACGCTGCACTTTGGGGAGAAATTTCAGAAACACTCACTATAATTGAAGAACAAATAGAAGGAAAGCTTACTACTGTAGATAGACGTCCAGAAATCGCAAAGCGTTGGGCAATATGGAAAGAAGAAAAAGTGAGTCGTTTAAAAGATGAAAGTGACATAGGTTTAAGCTCAATTGCTGTTTTTGAGGCCATGAATAAAGTTGTTCCAGACAATGCGGTAATTGCTGTAGATGTTGGAAATAACACCTACTCTTTTGGTAGATATTTCGAGCCTAAAAACCAATCTATTTTAATGTCTGGCTATTTAGGATCTATAGGGTTTTCATTGCCAGCTGCCATGGGAGCTTGGGCAGCACAAGGTAAAGACAGGCCCATTTGGTCAGTTTCTGGTGATGGTGGGTTTGGACAATATTTAGGTGAAATGATGACCTTGGTAAAATACAATATGAACATTAAACACGTATTGTTGAATAATTCAGAATTAGGAAAAATATCTAAAGAGCAAAGAGCAGCCGAACTTGATGTATGGAAAACCTCTTTACATAATATGAGTTTTGCAAAATATGCTGAAAACTGTGGTGCTTTAGGAATTAGAGTGACCAAAAAAGAAGATTTACTTCCCGCTTTGGAACAATTAAAAGCACATAAAGGTCCAGCATTATTAGAAATAATTACAGACCCAACATTAATATAAAATTATTAAAAATGGAAAATTCACATATTGAAACCTTCAAAGCCGAAGCACAAGGGAGAGGGTGGCCTACTAAAGTAACCATTACAAATACAGAATGGACTATTAAAACAGATGAGCCTATTGAAGGTGGTGGATCAAATACAGGTCCTAACCCTATGCAACTTTTTATTGCGTCTTTAGCTGGCTGTCAAAATGAACAGTCCCAAGTTGTTGCTGATGAACTCTCCCTGAATATCACACAAATTGATATAAAGGTTGAGGTTGATCTCAATCTTTCGGGTTTCATGGGTACGTCAGATAATTCAAATGGCAGCTACAAGAATGTGAGACTAGAAGCTATGGTACTAGGAGAGATAACCGAAGAACAAGTAAAGACCTTGGGTCAAAAAGTAGATGCCCGTTGTCCCATTTTAGGTTTGTTACGTACCAGTGGTTGTAATATTAAAAGCAGTTGGAGTAAAAGTTAAAGGGATAGAAATTTCTATTAATATTTATGATGTATCAAAATTTAACCAATTATAATTAATAAAACATTATGAAGTATTTGGAAAGGTACAAATATCTCATTGTGTTGTTAAGTGTTTTTAATTTCCTGTTAACACCTATTCATATTGCCATAAGTGGCTTTAATCCAGCATATGTCATTGTTATAAATTATACTATAGTCATTCTAAGCAGTTCACTAATTGCCACTAAAAAAAGTGCAAAAATTATTACGTATCTTCTAGGTTTACTTACACTAGCGACTATTTGGTTAGAATTTTCTAACGATCATTCTGAAGCAATTTTAATTTGTAGACTGGCACTTTCCTTTTTATTGTTTGGATGCTTTTGTATTATACTTATTAGGCAATTATTAAAGATTAAAGACATTAACCTACAATTCATTTTAGGACCTATTTTGGGTTTCCTCTATTTAGGTATTATTGGAGGTGTACTTTTTGAGTTTGTTCATTTTTTAAATGAAAATTCATTCCAACTAACTAAGGGATTTTCAGGTTATAGTTTTTATTATTTCAGTTTTATAAGTATAACATCTGTGGGATATGGTGATATAACTCCAATAACAGCTCCATCTCAATCATTAACACTAGTAATGAATATAATTGGTCAATTTTATTTAGCAATTGTTATAGGTGTTTTTGTTGGGAAATATATTAACACAAAATCAAAATAAATGTTCGAATCCTTTAGTATTATTTTTACGATAGCTGCTCTTTTTAATTTAATTAATTATAAGTTACTAAAGCTACCAACTACCATTGGTTTAATAATTTTAAGCCTACTCTTAATCATTCCTATTACATTAAGCAAAACAATATTTCCAGAATTTTACCAATTCTTTTGCGACATTATTGTTAACGCAGATTTTAAGACACTTTTACTTGATGGTATTTTAAGTTTTTTATTGTTTGCAGGAGCACTGCATGTTAATCTTGAAGCACTTGCCAAAGAGAAAAAATCAATCTTATTATTTGCAACTTTAAGTGTTCTTATATCTACATTTTTAGTTGGTGGCCTGATGTTTTTTGGCGCACAATTAGTTGGTTTAGAATTACCTTTTATTCACGCTCTTTTATTTGGTGCTTTAATTTCTCCAACCGACCCAATTGCAGTAATGGCAATCTTGAAAAAAGCGAATATTGCCGAAAGTTTAGGAATAAAGATAGAAGGAGAATCCATGTTTAATGATGGTATTGGAGTTGTTGTTTTTTCTGGAATTTTGTTGATTGCTACGGCAACGGGAGAACACAGTACAGCAGAGATAGGGGCAGAAATAGGAACACTATTTCTAGAAGAAGCCGTAGGCGGGTTACTTTATGGGTTACTTATTGGTTTTCTAGGTTTAAAGTGTATTCAATCATTAAAAAATAACCCACAATTAGCAGTAATGATAAGCCTTGCTGTTGTAATGGGTGGAACTGCTGGAGCATTTATGTTACACGTATCTGCTCCATTAACAATGGTTATCGCGGGATTATTAATTGGACATAAAATACACGTAATTGAAGATAAAAACCCTGTACAAAAAGCCATCAATTCCTTTTGGGAGATCTTAGATGATGTTTTTAATGGAATTTTGTTTGTTCTTATTGGACTTGCTATTCACCTATTAGAGTTTAATACAAATTATATCTTGTTAGGTATTCTTGCAATACTAATTGTGCTTCTTGCAAGGTCTATCTCTGTCTTTTTACCGTATTCATTATTAAAACACGAAGAAGAAAAACCAATTAAGACCATAGTCATTTTAACTTGGGGGGGATTACGAGGTGGTATTTCCATCGCGCTAGCATTAAGTTTAAGTAAAGAACTTTCAGGAGATTTAATACTTCATATCACTTATATCATCGTGTTATTTTCGATTATTGTACAGGGATTAAGTATTGGTAAAGTTGTAAAAAAGATATACTCTTAAAACGTTTATTCTTTTTAGTTGGAATTACTTTTTCAATGATTGCATTTATTGGGTGATAGTAAAAGAAAGTTTGGTTCTCATTGTTTCCAGATGCAATTGCAACTTGGTCTTTTTTAATTGGCAAATTGCTTAAATCTCCATCTACTATCCAAAATACATTAAACAAAAAAGGCCCGCTCGGAAAACGGAACAGGCTTTTTAATATTTAAGGTAGAAATTATAGGTTCTCTACTTCTTCAATTACTTTCTCAACCTTAACGTCTGCATCTTTAAGTACATCTAACTGAGCTTGTACCTCAGCTTCAGTTCCAGAAAATATTTTTGTTTCCGTTGTCGATTTACCGTCAGTAGTAGTTTTAATAATTACATCTGCAGTAGTGATATCACCATTAACAGACATTTTAACTTTTACTTCTTTTTCAACTTCAGTAAGACCAGCTTCTTCAACCTGTTTTCCCTGCTTATCAGTCAAAATGGTTTTGTTACCATCTTCGTCAATAAACATCATTTCTTCTGATGTATTTTCAGAATGACTCATATCGGAACTATGACCTCCTAAGATCGGAGCGATCACCAACCCAATTAAACACGTAAGTTTAATCAAAATATTCATAGAAGGACCTGACGTGTCTTTAAATGGATCACCAACGGTATCTCCTGTTACAGCTGCCTTATGTGCCTCTGAACCTTTAAATGTCATTTCGCCATCAATCTCAACTCCTGCTTCAAAAGATTTCTTAGCGTTATCCCAAGCACCCCCTGCATTGTTTTGGAAGATTGCCCAAAGCACACCACTTACGGTTACACCGGCCATATATCCACCTAACATTTCAGCGATTGCTAAGTTGTCCATTCCAAAAATCATAGGAACAAAAGCAATTACCAATGGGAATCCAATAGTAAGTAATCCTGGAAGCATCATTTCTCTCAAAGAAGCCTCTGTAGAAATCGCAACACATTTATCATATTCTGGTTTCCCAGTACCTTCCATAATTCCAGGTATATCTCTAAATTGTCGACGTACTTCTTGCACCATTTCCATTGCCGCCTTTCCTACTGCATTCATTGCTAATGCAGAAAATACTACGGGTACCATACCACCAACAAATAGCATTGCTAATACCGGCGCCTTAAAGATGTTAATTCCGTCAATTCCAGTAAAAGTTACGTAGGCTGCAAATAAAGCCAGCGATGTTAATGCTGCCGAAGCAATTGCAAATCCTTTTCCTGTTGCCGCAGTTGTGTTGCCAACAGAATCTAATATATCTGTACGTTCTCTAACGATTGGCTCTTGTTCGCTCATTTCAGCAATCCCACCAGCATTATCACTAATTGGTCCGAAAGCATCAATAGCCAACTGCATTGCTGTTGTTGCCATCATTGCTGAAGCCGCTAAAGCAACTCCATAAAATCCTGCAAACGCATAAGACGTCCAAATAGCACCTGCAAATAAAAGAACCGAAGGAAACGTTGAAATCATCCCTGTTGCCAAACCTGCAATAATATTTGTTCCTGCACCTGTACTTGATTGTTGTACAATCTTAAGAATAGGCTTTTTTCCAAGCCCAGTATAATACTCTGTAACAGATGAAATAACTGCTCCAACTATTAAACCAACAAGTGTAGCATAAAATACATTCATTGAAGAAATCTCCTGCAATCCTTCACCAAAGAATTCCATTTGCATTGTTTCAGGAAGCATCCATTTACACAACCCAAAACAAGCAATAGCAACTAAAACAATTGAAGTCCAGTTCCCTTTATTTAAAGCTCCCATTACCTGAGATTCTTTTGCGTCATTGCTATTAATCTTCACAAGTAATGTTCCTAGTATAGAAATAATAATTCCAGCACCTGCAATTGCCATCGGTAATAAAATAGGGCCAATTCCTCCAAAGGATTCACCAATATTACCGCCCATATCTTTAATGACGTAGTTACCAAGAACCATTGCCGCCAGTACAGTCGCTACATACGAACCAAATAAATCGGCTCCCATACCTGCTACATCTCCTACATTATCTCCTACATTATCTGCAATTGTTGCAGGGTTTCTTGGATCATCTTCAGGAATACCAGCTTCGACCTTACCCACTAAATCAGCTCCAACATCCGCAGCTTTTGTATAAATACCTCCACCCACACGGGCAAACAAGGCAATAGACTCAGCTCCTAATGAGAATCCGGCTAAGGTCTCAAGAACGATCGTCATATCCGCAGTAGACGTCCAGACTCCACCCATAAAAAAGTGAAAGAAAAATATAAAGAATGCCGTTAGACCTAATACAGCTAATCCAGCAACTCCAAGTCCCATTACTGTACCACCACCAAAAGAAATCTTTAACGCATTTGGCAAACTTGAACGAGCCGCTTGTGTTGTTCTAACGTTTGTTTTAGTTGCAATTCTCATCCCTATATTTCCAGCGAAAGCAGAAAAGATAGCTCCAAAAATAAACGCAATTACAATTAGCCAATGAGTTGTTGGCACTACAAATGAAACTATTGCAAGTAGCGCACTTACAATCACCACAAAAATAGCTAGCAATCTGTATTCTGCATTTAAGAAGGCCAAGGCTCCTTCGTAGATGTGATCCGAAATTTCTTTCATCTTGCCATCTCCAGCATCTTGCTTCATTACCCAAGATTTTTTAACTACCATATAAAGTAGTCCTAATACAGCCATTGCAATTGGCATATAAATCATCATTGATTCCATATTGTTTTTGATTTGTTATTTAGCTGGGCAAAAGTAGTTAAATCCTAGTTAATTAAAAAGCCCTTACAAAGTTGCTTTGTAAGGGCTTCATTATTAGAAAGTCTAATAACTAATTATAAATCTAACGGATACTAACTTCTTGAAAAGGTACATCGCTCGCTCTAAAACGGTCGATACATTTAGCAACAATATCCTTTGCTTCAGAAACATCTCCCCAACCGCCAACATCTACCTTCTTTTCTTCTAAGTCCTTGTATACCTGAAAGAAATGCTCAATTTCCTTTATAAGATGTGGATTTAATTCCTCAAGGTCATTTACGGTATTTGCGATAGGATCACTAATAGGAACACAAATCACTTTCTCATCTGGGCCTTTTTCATCTGCCATATGAAACACTCCAATAGGTTTCACTTCAATCACACAACCTGGGAAGGTTGGCTCAGTAACAAGAACCAATACATCCAATGGGTCTCCATCCAAAGCTAGTGTTTCTGGAACAAATCCGTAATCTGCTGGATACATCATCGATGAGAAAATCATACGGTCGTAACGTATCCTTTTCAATTCAAAATCGTATTCATACTTGTTTCTACTTCCTTTAGGAATTTCTATTAAGACATCAAATGTTTTCACTTTATCTCCAGTCATCTTATTTCTATTTTATTCTGAAAAAATTATACAAATTGCAACTTTATTTAGCGCAAAGTATCGCTTTTTTGGGGCTGCAAAAGTACAGAAATTGTTTTGCTTCCGAAGTATAAATAGATGGTAAAATGTTTGTGTTCTTAAAAGATAAGTTAATGGAAATAGGCACCCGTCAAGTTTAATACTCTTTTTTATAGCGACGTTGTTCCGCAAGGATCCCATAATCACTTCCATCTCCAGTGAGAAAATTAGTCTTAATAGTCTTCCGTTCCTTTTCTTTCTGAACAAAAACCTCAAAGTGCAACGTTGGAGTGGCGGTCCAACCCGTATTACCGGTATATCCAATTAGTTGCCCCATTGTGATTACATCTCCTTGTGCCACGATAGCCCCGTCATTTTTAATGTGAGCGTATTTGGCAAAACTACCATCAGGGTGTTGCACAATAATATAGTTGTCATACTTAGCACAGTCTTGAGAACCGCAACCTTGAGTATTATTCTCAACAACCTCCAAAACAACCCCTTCCCTTGACAAATAGATTGTAGTTCCTGATGGCATACTGAAATCTAATGCAAACTTATTCTGATGGGAAATGGATCCTTGATATCCTTGAGAAATTGTAAATACGGCATTCTTACTATAAGGCAAATGATACTGAAATGCCGCGTCGTACTTACCAGTTATAGCATACTCGATTATAGGCTTCTCTTCTTTTTTAGGAATAGATGGGGTTGCTTTTTTAATTACCTCATTATCAATCTTAATCGAATCTTGTTTTATAGCCACCCTAGGTTTCTCATCTGTAATGGGTTTGGGTGTGTTTAGCTTCGGTTCGTTGAACTCAGATTTAGCATTTGTAATAGCCTTAGCTGTGGACATTTCCTCAGTTTCAGGAATAGTTATAGCTTTAGGTTCAGTCATTTTTGGATCAACAGAATCAGGTTTCTCTATTGCAATGAGTTTGGTATTCGTGGTTGGTTTTGTTTGCACAGTCAAAGGTGTACTGGCCTCAACTGGCTCCTTCATTTTAATGGGTTCATCAGTTAAAACTTGATCTGAAATATTTTCAATCGACGACTCAATCACAATACTAGACTCAGAAGCTATATTGGGCTTGGGAATTGTTTCTGGCGCAATAGTTTTCTTTACAACATCTTTTACTACAATCTCTGTAGAGGTAGGAAGTAGAATAATTGGTTCAACTTTACCAGCCGGAATTGGTTTCTTTTCAGCACGTTTCTTTTCTGCAATTTTCTTTGCCTCCCGTTCTTTCTGTTTCACAGCTTTGGCGATTGCAACTTGAGTTGGTTCAGTTTTTACAATTGGTTTTTTAGGATATTCCGGTTCAGCCTGCTCCGTCTTTGCTATTATTTCAGACGCATCAGCTGGGATTACCGTTGTTTGAATATCCTCCTTGGGCTTTGCCGTTGTTGAAACCCTTTTCGCTATCCTACTCTCCCTTAATTCTCTTGGATTGCGTTTAGTAATTGAGACTATTGGTTCATCTGTAGTATCTACATTTTTCGAAAATTTCTTAGTCTTAAATGCTGCACGATCACTAACAGCAATAATATCTTCTACATTTACCTTAATTGCACCCTCTTTAACCGTATGAGTGTATTCAAAACTGTATCCTTTTAAAACATTAATCGCTACCAAGTCTACTAATTTCTTTTTCTTAGCTTCCGCTGGAACAACAATAGCACTTGGCCCCTCGCGAACGACCTTCAGATTTAAAAGATCAAAATCAAATTCAATGGTCACGGGGTATTCTTCTTCATTTGCTGCATACAAAGCATATCCATCCGCAGTATACTCATAGAAAATAGTAACGTTATGCTCAGTCTGTGCAAACACAGAAAACGTGCAAAAAATAAAAAATAATAAAATTTTCATCAAAAACTGAATTACTTAAAATAGAACTAATAACCTGCTCGGGAAGCGGTTAAAGGTATAAAAAAAACTAGAACACAAAACCAAAAATCCCTGTTATACCAAAGCTTCGGGCATCAGGATTATCGAAGTAATTTCCTCGGAAGTTAAAATCCAAACGGAATACTTTAAAAATATTACCTACTCCTACACTCCACTCCCAATAAATATCTTCTGGAGACTGGTAAAGAATATTTGAGGCATTCAAATCAATATTTCCTTGAGACACCTCACCATAAACTGCTCTGAATCCAATAACTTCTCGAAGATTCAATGAGCGGAGCAAAGGGAGTCGTGAGAAGAAGCGTCCTCCAAAATTATGTTGCAAATGTAGTGAAGCATAGGTGTCACTAACAAACTCATAGTAATCCAATTGGGTGAAACTATTGTAAATACTAAAATACGTTTGATTTCCGGGCGCAGGGTTCAAGAGGCTTAATGGTACATCCCCAAAGGTTCGACCAACTTCAACCGTTGAATACAGTCGGCCAAATCCACCAATATTCCAAGGTTTTACAAAGAGGGCTTGTACTCTTTGATAATCAAAATCACCGCCCAGAATATCTTTAAGACCTTTTGTATATCCAACAAAAAAACTGGGGTAATCACCCTCGTTAATAATTGTTCGTTCTACACCATAACCAGAGGTTTTCTTTCCCGGTGTATAGAGCATACTTAATTCTATCTCCGGCTGTTTTATTTCACTTTCAACATTACCTGTGTCAATGCCATTCTCAAAAACCTTATAATCGATCTTGAATGTATCTGTAGCAGACTTCAATGTTCTATAAGAACCTGTTAAGCGTATATTAAAGTTCTTGCTAGGTTCCACTCCAAAACCCACAGTACTTAGATTAATCCTGGTTAAACGATCATTCGCTCCAACCGAAATCAACGAAGAAGAAGCTAGACTTCTTCCAAGAACATCGGTACTATTGGTAAGACTCGCTCCAGTTTGCTCAACATCCCTTCGGTTCCCCACAAAAACGGTCAATCTTGATTTTCGATCTAACAAATACTTCCCCGAAATCCCATATTTGAAGCGTTTATCTTTGAATCCATAGGCTCCAAATCCTTCCAAACGCCAACGATCATTCTGACTAAAATATGTACGTCCTCCTAACCGAATCCGCATACCTTCGGCCTCATTAAATCCGAAAATGGAAAATACAGGCCCTACATCAAAATTATTAACTTCATAATAACCAGTTGCCAGAACAGAACCAACATTATACAGTGTTTTGAATCGCTTAACTGTTTTAAGTGTATCCAACATTTTATAAACACCCTTCTCGTCCTTGCTTAGTTGCTCTAAACGACGTTCTTCCCAAAAATCATCTGGGCGATTATAAATCTCAAATTGATAGGGATCAACTTGTTCGTTATAGAACTTTTTATCCTTTGGTTGATCGAACTTATAATCATTATATAATGTGGTTCGCTTTCCATAAATTCCTTTCGCTTCTTCCTTTTTTCTGAAACTGAAATCACTCATGAAATAATCTCTGGTTATAAGAAAAATAGAATCATTCAGCACATCAAATTCTTGTTCGATATAGACCTCTCGCACCCAATTCAAATTCGCACTCTTTGATGCCTGAAGATTGATTTCTTTAATCGCCCAAGTAGAATCATTTACCCAAAAATCACCTTTAAATGTAAGTTCATTCTTCCGTCTTGGATAGTATACAATATTATAACACCATTTATTATCACGAAATGCACTATCCAAGAGCACATAATTATATACATCAATTCCTGTACGTGATAAAGGGCTTGTAAAAGCTTTATCGAAAAACTTAAGATAATTATCATAGACATCATATTCACTATACAAGTCTTTCAAATATGCTATTAATGTATTATTATTATCAAAACCGGAATTCTTGTTTCCCTCAAGAATCTCCTTTTCCTCGTTCAAGAGATTATCCCCATAGACTTTAGAAAAGGCTTCATTAATAAAAATTGGGAGATAGGTATTGCCGGTAATTTTGGAAGTATCCGTTTGATCGAAAATAAATTCCATTCCCTTAAATACGCGACTTTTTATAAGAGAACTATCAATGGTATTTATATCGAACTCAAGTTTTTCGTACTTGTCGTACGTATATTGTTTGAACTTTTTCACTCCATTCTCCCTACGATTTTCCCATATTTTACGTAGAATGTCGATTGCAGGATTATTTTTTTTAGATTGTTTTCCGCTATACACGACCACCTCATCCAAAGATGCTGCCTCTTCCTCCAGAATGATCTCCATTTTATAGGTGGTACGATTAGCTAAGGGTATATCTTGAGTTTTATAACCAATAAATGAAAAGGAAACCGAAGTATAATTTTCATCACTTTCTAAATAGAATCGTCCATCTTCATTCGTTATGGTACCTTCGTAAGAGTCTGTGAAAATTACATTGGCAAAAGCAACAGGTTCCCCAAATGCATCTTTTATCTCACCACTAACTTTTGTTTGCGCAGAAAGAATGACCGTAAACAAAATGAATAGTAAAGATAAAAGTTGCTTCATATAAAAGGTTAACGCCTAAAAAAGATAATTGTTTTAAGAAATACTTAGTCACAAAAACTAGCGGTACATTACTTTTTTTACTGCATTAATAACGTCTTCACTATTAGGCAACCATTCTTCCAAAAGAACTGGAGAATATGGCGCTGGGGTGTCTGCAGTATTAATCTTAATGATTGGAGCATCTAGATAATCAAATACCTGGCTTTGTACTTGGTAAGTAATTTCAGTAGAAATATTTCCAAAAGGCCAGGACTCCTCTAAAATAACCAATCTATTTGTCTTCTTAACAGAATCTAATATAGCATCGTGGTCCATTGGTCTAATAGTTCGTAAATCGATTATCTCACACTCAATACCCTCTTCGGCTAATACATCAGCAGCTTTATATGCCTCCTTTATAATCTTTCCAAAGGATACGATAGTAACATCCGTCCCTTTACGTTTTGTCTTCGCAACACCTAATGGAATTAAATACTCTCCTTCTGGCACCTCGCCCTTATCCCCATACATTTGTTCACTTTCCATAAAAATCACTGGATCATTATCCCGAATTGCACTTTTTAGCAAACCTTTGGCATCGGCTGGATTACTAGGTACCACAACTTTTAATCCAGGACAGTTTGCAAACCAACTTTCAAAAGCCTGTGAATGTGTTGCTCCAAGTTGTCCAGCAGAAGCTGTTGGGCCGCGAAATACAATAGGGCAATTAAACTGCCCACCAGACATTTGTCTAATTTTGGCGGCATTATTTATAATTTGGTCAATCCCAACCAAAGAGAAATTAAAAGTCATATATTCTACAATAGGACGGTTACCATTCATAGCAGAACCCACAGCGATTCCCGAAAAACCAAGTTCAGCAATTGGGGTGTCGATAACACGTTTGGCACCAAACTCGTCCAACATTCCTTTACTGGCTTTATAAGCCCCATTATATTCGGCAACTTCTTCACCCATTAAATATATACTTTCATCACGACGCATTTCTTCACTCATCGCCTCGCATACCGCTTCTCTAAATTGTAAGGTCTTCATAGCTTTTATAATTATTATGACTTCTGAAATGTAATCAGAAAAACAAAAATACTATTATTTATATGTGGGCAATCCATTTTTTTAAAGTTTTACTAGAAAATATATTATGCGTGCATAGTAAGTTTATAAAATATATCATTATCTTCGTACCCTCGTAAACCGAAGCTATTTTTTATACGATTTACCTACAAACCCTGAGACACATACGTCAAAGGATTATACCAAACTTTACTATTCAAAAGACAGTTTAAATATGAAAATATTAGTGTGTATTAGTCACGTTCCAGACACCACTTCAAAAATCAATTTCACCGATGGTGATACAAAATTCGACACCAATGGAGTTCAATTCGTAATCAATCCGAATGATGAATTTGGTTTGACCAGAGCCATGTGGTTTAAAGAAAAGCAAGGAGCCACCGTTCACGTTGTAAATGTAGGTGGGCCAGAAACAGAGCCGACGTTAAGAAAAGCATTGGCGATTGGCGCCGATGAGGCCATTCGAGTAAATACTCCCGCCACAGATGGATTTTCGGTTGCGAAGCAGTTGACGGCTGTCGTAAACGAAGGAGGTTATGATTTGGTAATTGGTGGCCGTGAATCTATCGATTATAATGGTGGAATGGTACCAGGAATGCTTGCTAAATTAACTGGAGCTAATTTCGTAAATACGTGTATTAGCTTGGAAATTGATGGAAACAATGCTACTGCAATTCGTGAAATCGACGGAGGAAAAGAAACCCTTAGCACTTCACTTCCTTTGGTAGTTGGAGGACAAAAAGGCTTGGTTGAAGAAAGTGATCTTCGCATCCCTAATATGCGAGGAATTATGCAAGCTAGAAGTAAACCCTTAACAGTAAAAGATCCCGTGGATGCTTCTTTAGAAACCCAAACCCTAGCGTTCGAAAAACCAGCTCCTAAGGGAGCAGTGAAACTAGTTGATAACGTGGATGATTTAATTAGCCTTTTGCATAACGAAGCAAAGGCAATCTAAAAAGACAAATCTCAAATTCAAGGCAATTGCTAGAAATTATTTTGCCTTTTGGAATTTACAATTTTAAAAAATATGGTATTAGTATATACAGAATCCGAAGGAGGAAAATTTAAGAAAATCGCTCTAGAAGCTGTGTCATATGCAAAAGGTGTTGCAGATATGATGGGGACTTCGGTAACGGCACTTTCAATAAATGGAGGTGACACAAGTGAATTAGGGACCTATGGCGCTACCAAGGTGTTGGAAGTTTCAAACGATTCTTTAAACAATTTTAACGCCGAATCCTATGCAGACGCGCTTACACAAGCGGCAAAAAAGGAAAATGCCAAAGTGCTGGTATTGACAGCAAGTGCAAATAGTAAATTTATGGCGCCTCTAATTGCCGTAAATCTAAATGCCGGATATGTTCCAAACGTGACCAGTCTCCCAACAAGTGCCACACCTTTTGTAGTAAAACATAGCGTCTTTTCAAGCAAAGCATTTTCCAGTACAGAAATTACAACGGACATTAAAGTAATTGGTTTGGCTAAGAACGCTTATGGACTAAAAGAAGATGTTACAAATGCCAATGCAGAAAGTTTTTCTCCAGAATTAAATGGAAACACCAGTACAATTGTTGTTTCAGTAGATAAGGCTACAGATAAGGTGACTATAGCGGATGCCGAAATTGTTGTTTCAGCAGGACGAGGATTAAAAGGTCCTGAAAATTGGGGAATGGTTGAAGAGCTAGCCGAAATACTTGGAGCAGCAACGGCTTGTTCTAAACCAGTAAGTGATATGGGCTGGAGACCTCACGGGGAACACGTTGGGCAGACTGGAAAACCTGTAGCATCAAATTTATACATCGCCATTGGTATTTCTGGCGCCATCCAACATTTAGCAGGAATCAACTCATCCAAAATAAAAGTGGTCATCAATACTGATGCGGAAGCGCCTTTCTTTAAGGCGGCAGACTATGGTATTGTTGGTGATGCCTTCGAAGTGATCCCACAACTCAACGAAAAATTAAAAATCTTTAAGGCGCAAAACGGGTAATTTTTTATTACTTTGTGCCTTATAAAAAAGGGCTGTTTAGATATGGGAACGTCCTAATTTAAACAGCTTTTTTTATTCAAATTATGAGTTTAGTAAGACTTAATATTAAGGGTATTTCTTATAGCCAAACACAAAACGGAGCCTACGCTCTTATTTTGAGCGAAGTAGATGGAGACCGCAAACTACCAATTGTTATTGGTGCTTTTGAGGCCCAATCTATTGCAATTGCTTTAGAAGAAGAAATTAAACCTCTCAGGCCTTTAACGCATGATCTTTTCAAAAATTTTTCAGACCGTTTTGAAATAGTTGTTAAACAAGTGATTATCCATAAATTGGTTGATGGTGTGTTTTATTCGAGCATTATCTGTGAACGTGATAAAATTGAAGAGATAATTGATGCTAGAACGAGCGATGCCATTGCCCTTGCATTGCGTTTTAAAGCACCAATTTTTACATATAAAAACATCCTTGACAAGGCAGGTATCTTCTTAAAAACCTCTCCGAAAAAGAAAAAACAGAATATATCCGAGGAAGAAGATGCCGTTATTGAAGAACTCATTTTAGGAACAGATAAAGAGTCTGAAAAAGCAACTGGTGGAGATTATGCGAAACATACGCTGAAAGAATTAAATCAAATGCTGGATCAAGCCGTGACCAATGAAGATTATGAGACTGCCGCTAGAATAAGAGATGAAATTTCAAAAAGATAGGGGTTATCTTTAGTGTTTAAAAGCTACGCACTCACCTTATGAAGAGAGTTTTAATTATTGCCTTTGTATTTATTTTCTTCGGAAAAAACTTCGGACAGACCCTAGAACAAAATTGGAAATTTTCAAGTATTGAAAGTAAAACTGGTGAGTCACTCTTTTCTATTAATTCTAAAACAGATGTTTTTAATCTAGCGGATGGGGCTTTTGAATACCACCTAGAGGCAAAAGACAACCTGAAAGCAACTGGAGACTATATTCTTCAAAATAATCTACTAGTTCTTTTTTACAATCAGCCAACCGATACAATTCGAAGATACCGGGTTTCAGAAATTACAGATAGCACCTTGGCCTTTGCAGAGAATAATGTTCGGTATAGCTTTGTCAATGCCAAAAAAGATGCAGAAGTTATCCTATCGATGGACGAAGAGGAAATGGATGAGATTGTCCCTGTTCAAGGATTTTCGATTAACAGCCTTTGGAGAGGTATATTAGGAATGTTTACCTTACTTTTTATTGCCTATTTATTTAGTTCGAATAGAAAAGCGGTAAATTGGCGAACCGTCGGTATTGGACTAATACTTCAACTTATTATTGCCATTGGGGTTTTAAAAGTTCCTTTTATTCAAAGCATTTTTGAGGCAATTGGAAAAGTTTTCATTAGCATACTCGATTTTACACGGGCAGGTAGCAAATTCCTTTTTGAAGGACTTGTGGTAGATATGGACACCTTCGGGTTTATATTTGCATTTCAGGTATTGCCAACCATTATATTCTTCTCTGCGCTTACCTCTTTATTGTTCTACTTAGGAATTATTCAGAAGGTTGTAAAAGCAATGGGCTGGTTATTATCAAAGGCTTTGAGAATATCCGGAGCTGAAAGTTTAAGTGTTGCAGGGAATATCTTTTTAGGTCAAACGGAGGCCCCGCTATTAATCAAAGCGTATCTGGAAAAAATGACAAAATCCGAAATGCTTTTGGTGATGATTGGCGGGATGGCCACGGTGGCTGGAGCGGTTCTCGCTGCCTATATTGGATTTCTTGGCGGCGATGACCCAGTACTTAGATTGAAATTTGCAAAGCATTTATTGGCTGCATCAGTTATGGCGGCTCCTGGGGCGATTGTAATTTCTAAGATACTATTTCCTCAAACAGAGGCGGTAAATACCGATGTAAAAGTTTCTTCAGAAAAGATAGGATCGAACATCCTTGACGCGATCGCAAATGGCACTACCGAAGGGTTGAAACTAGCCGTTAATGTTGGGGCAATGCTTTTGGTTTTTGTAGCATTTATTGCAATGTTCAATGGAATCTTGGGCTGGGTTGGCGAGACGACCTCATTAAATGATTGGGTAGCCGCAAACTCATCTTATAATGCGCTATCTCTAGAAGCTATTTTGGGGACAGTATTCGCTCCTCTTATGTGGCTTGTTGGTGTAGCCAAGGAAGATATGATGATGATGGGACAGTTGTTAGGGATTAAACTTGCTGCTAGTGAATTTGTAGGATATATACAACTAGCAGATTTAAAAAATGTTGCAAATGCCACCCATTTAAAGTATGAAAAGTCGATCATTATGGCCACCTATATGCTTTGTGGGTTTGCAAACTTTGCCTCTATTGGAATTCAAATTGGAGGCATTGGTTCTCTTGCCCCCGGGCAACGTAAGACTTTATCAAAATTTGGAATGAAGGCATTGTTAGGAGGAACTATTGCTTCTTTAATATCGGCCGCTATTGCAGGAATGGTTATTGGATAGTAGATTTTTTGGAAAGCAGTATTTTTTATAAGTTAATAACTTTTAAAATCTAAAGATCTATCTATTCTTTCCATCTAATACTTTTTTTTATTTTCGTTTTTTATAATTTTTAATGGATTCCTGCGTTCGCAGGAAGTAGATATGAAGCAATACCTTGATCTAATAAAACACGTAGTTGAAAATGGTGCTGAAAAGCACGATAGAACTGGCACAGGAACCAAGAGTGTATTTGGACACCAAATGCGTTTCGACCTAAGTAAAGGTTTTCCCATGGTGACCACTAAGAAGGTACACCTAAAATCTATGGTTTATGAGCTATTATGGTTCTTAAATGGTGATACAAATATTAATTATCTTAAAGATAACGGCGTCCGTATTTGGAATGAATGGGCAGATGAACGTGGCGATTTAGGCCCTGTTTATGGACATCAATGGCGCAACTGGAACAGTGAAGAGATTGATCAAATTGCAGATATCATTGAGACTTTAAAAAACAATCCTGATAGTAGACGAATGTTAGTAAGTGCCTGGAATCCTAGCGTAATGCCTGACACCTCAAAACCTTTTAATGAAAATATTGCGAATGGAAAAGCCGCGCTCCCACCCTGTCATGCGTTCTTTCAGTTTTACGTTGCAGACGGAAAACTTTCCTGTCAGTTATATCAGCGTAGCGCAGATATTTTCCTTGGTGTTCCTTTTAATATTGGTTCTTATGCGCTGCTCACTATGATGATGGCTCAAGTTTGTGGATATGAGGCCGGAGATTTTATACATACCTTTGGTGATGCCCATATTTATAGTAACCATATGGAGCAAATTGAGCTTCAATTATCCCGAGAACCGCGGGCTTTACCGAAAATGTTGTTAAATCCAGAGGTCAAAGATATTTTTGGCTTCAAATTTGATGACTTTACATTAGTTGATTATAATCCCCATCCCCATATCAAGGGAGCAGTGGCAATTTAACTTAAAACCTACTTATGAAAAATTTACTAATTATTCTATCCCTTTTATTATCTACTATATCTGTTGCCCAAGAAGAATGGGGTGATGTAAACAGAAATACCGTTACCATGAAGGAGATAGCTCCGGTTTGGCCAGGCTGTGAGAGCAACAATGTGTATCAAAGAGATGCCTGTTTTGATAAAAAACTAATGCAACACATTGTAAAAAACTTTAAGTACCCCGTTGCAGAGTACAAAAAAAATGTTCAAGGGAGAGTTGTTGTGGACTTTATAATAAACACCAAAGGACTTGTTGAGATAAAAAGTGCCACTGGTGGAAGCCCAGGATTACAGGCTGAAGCGAAGAGAAACATAAAAGCAATTCCAAAAATGAAACCAGGAATGTTGGCAGGAAAACCAAGAGCTATTAAATACACTGTTCCATTTAATTTTAAGACAGGAAAATAAAAAAAAGTGCCTAAGTTAAAAATATGAGCATCTTTTTATGTCTACAAATTTGTTGACATAACGGATATCAACTTGTCCACATCCTCCTCTGTATTATAGAAATGAAAGCTCACTCGAATTCCATGAGCACGTTGAGAGCAGATTATATTATTCTCTTTTAGTTTCTGAAACAAAGTATTATTTCCTTTAATATTGAAAATGTTCGAATGTTGATCTCGCTTCATAACGATATCATCTAACAATCCCAATTCAGAAAGGCGAGACTTCGCGATGTTTGAAAGGCTTTCTATTTTTTCTTCCACTTTGTCCATTCCAACATTGTTTAAAAATTGGATAGATCGCTCCAAACTTCCGTAATTAAGGGTATCCTGATGACCAGGCTCAAAACGCTTAACAAATGAAATTTCATCATGTTTACTCAACATGTCATCCGCCGAATTAAAACCAATCGTTTCAGGGAATATCTTCTTTTGCGTCTCTGCTTTTATCATAAGCACTCCGTTTCCATAGCCTGCAAGCATCCATTTATAAGTGCTCGCCCCCAAAACATCTAACCCGCTTTCAGCAAAACTAAACCTTGAAGTTCCTAAAAATTGCGTTCCATCTCCTATTATCAATAAATCTGGATGATAGGCTTTCAAACGCTTCAAAAACTCAAAATCTATTTTGATGCCAGAGAGGTACTGCACCAAACTAAAGGCAAACACATCGGGCTGGTGCTGTGTGATTGCTTCCTCAATATTCCGCTCCAAATTCTCATCGATTCGGGCATAACAAACATCGAAATCACGATGCTCTACGGGCCAATTTATTGAAGGGTAATCGAACGTTAGCAACAGAACCTTCAGGTTTTTTGGTAAGCCACTCAGCAAGCTATTAAAGCCAAAAGAAAAATTTGGCACTAACGCTGTTTCACTCTCCGAAGCATCAAAAAAACTCGCAACCGCCCCGCGAACCCTTTCGATATGAGGTTTGTGCCGATCACGAAAAACACTCCCATCTTCCATAAGATCAATGTCATGTTGCTGTCGCCATTCCACTAGCGATTTTGAAAGAAGCCCACAGGAGGCGGTGTTTAAATATGTATATTTATCTAATACTGGAAATTCTTTTTTTAATTCCATCATGAATTGAAAGCGATAAATGAAAATTCGGTAATTTTACAGTGCCAAGCCTTATTCTTTTGAGTAAATTAGGGGCAGGATAAAAGTAATGAACAATGTTTTCAAAAGCTAAAAAAACGGATAGAATTGACCCCGAACAACGGGAACAGTACGAGTATGCTCAATCTAGGATAAATCAGAAGAAAAGATTAATGCGGCATTTTATTGTATTTCTGGTGGGCTGTGTTTTCCTTATTATCATAAATCCCGTTCTTGGATATGGAGACGACTTCTTTATTAAAAATTGGTTTGTATGGGCAATTCTTATCTGGGCTTTTCTTTTTCTAATTCACTTATTCAATGTCTTTATAATGAATTCATTTATGGGTAAGGAATGGGAACATCAACAACTGGAAAAACTAAAGGTAAAGCAAGAAGTTCGACTAGCCGAACTCAAAAAACAGGCCGTGAAAGAAGCTACTATGGAAGATGTAAAAAAAAACGAGTTTCACAACCCAAAACCTCCAGAAGTAAGATGATTACGATAATAGCGGCAGCTGGGAGAAACAATGAATTAGGAAAAGACAATGATTTGGTTTGGCATTTACCAGATGATTTTAAACGCTTTAAACAGCTCACTACTGGACATCATATCATTATGGGACGAAAGACATTCGAATCCTTTCCCAAGCCACTTCCCAATCGTATACATGTTGTAATTACCCGTAATTCTAATTATAAAAAAAATGGAGCCATTGTAGTTCACGACATAGAAGAAGCACTTGATATAGCCAAAGAGGACATACAGCCATTTATTATTGGCGGCGGAGAAATTTATACCTTGGGAGTTGATTATGCAGATAAAATTGAATTAACAAGAGTAGATGGAACATTTGATGCAGATACCTTTTTTCCTAATATTCCGGAAGATAAGTGGAATCTTATAAATGAAGTGTCCCACAATAAAGACGAACGTCACGAGTTTGCATTTAGCTATCAAACCTTTGTGAGAAAGTAATTTGTTTTCTCAAAGAATAGATTGAAAGTCCTATTTTTGCAGTACTAAACCATCAATTATGAAGGCATATATATTTCCGGGACAAGGTGCCCAATTCACAGGAATGGGACTTGATTTATACGAATCTTCTCAAAAAGCCAAAGATCTTTTTAAACATGCAAATGACGTGTTAGGGTTTGATATTACTAAAACCATGTTCGAAGGAGGTCCCGAAGAACTGAAAGAAACACGAGTAACACAGCCAGCTATATTTTTGCATTCCACAATATTGGCTGAAGTTCTTGGAGCATCTTTTCAACCCGAAATGGTTGCAGGACATTCTCTTGGAGAAATCTCTGCTTTGGTAGCCAACAGGACACTTGCCTTTAGTGACGGCCTGAAATTAGTTTACAAACGTGCCCTAGCCATGCAAAAAGCGTGCGAAATGACCCCTTCCACAATGGCAGCAGTATTGGGATTAGAGGATAAATTAGTAGAAGACATTTGCGCAAATACTCCTGGAATTGTGGTAGCAGCAAACTACAACTGCCCAGGTCAACTAGTAATATCTGGAGATTTAGAAGCAGTTGGAACGGCCTGTAAATCCTTGAAGGAAGCGGGTGCGCGAAGAGCACTTTTATTACCTGTTGGTGGAGCGTTTCATAGCCCGTTAATGGAACCTGCTCGTGAAGAATTAGCACTCGCAATTGAGTCCACGAAATTTACAGAACCCGCCTGCCCTATTTACCAAAATGTAAGTACCGTGGCAGTTACAGATCCTTCAGAAATAAAAGAAAACCTTATCTCACAATTAACGGCTCCCGTAAAATGGACCCAGAGTGTTCAAAATATGATCAAAGATGGAGCAATAAGCTTTACCGAAGTGGGGCCAGGAAATGTGCTTCAAGGATTGGTTAAGAAAATCAATAGAGAATCTGAAACAGAAAAAGCTGCCTTATAGTTTTTCAAGCAAGTCTTTGGCCTTACTATAATTGAAGTTGGTCGTGCTTTCAACAAGTTTTTTAAGGAATAGCCCTGCATTTTCAGTGTCACCTGCTTTTAAATAAGTCAAAGCCTTAAACCAGAGACCCCTAGAACTATCCAAGGTATTAGAATCAATTGCGTTATCCAAGGCCATATTAGCACTTGCTATGTTACCTTGTTCCATATTAATTACCCCAATATAAATATATACGAACGGGTCAAGTTCACTCGTACTTTCAATGTATTCCGAAAAATAATTCAGAGCCAATTCAAAATTATTCTCCTGAAATGCGACTGCACCTTTAGCCAATTTAGAATCTTTATCACCTCTTTGAATCACTGAAGGCAAATCGTTTGTGCTATAGTAGCTAGCATACAATTCCTGTGGTGTTGCCTGACTAGTGTACCAATATCCAATCCCGGAAAGCAACAAAGCGCCTATTAGTATAGCAGCAACCATTAAGTTTTTTCTACGCGGCTTCTTAACCCTCTCTTTATAATCTTTCTCTACCCCTTTTAAAACCTGCTTAATATGCGCAGCCTCATCACTCTTAACATATGTTCGTATTCTTCTTGTATATTCATTTTCGGGGATTTCAGCATTTAACTTATCATCTCTCAAATGATGATTTATTTGCTTTTGCAAAATCACTTCCTCCTTTAATTCAGAGTTCCGCGCCATTTCTTGTTCAAATAAGGTTGCTTCTGAAGTGGACATGATCCCTCCTAAATACTCTTCAATCTTAAGTCTTAATTCATCATTCATTACAAGTACAAATTTTTATATCTTGAATCAACTTTTATCAATTCTGCGAGTTTCTTTTTACATTTAAAAATTCTTTGAAAAGCTGTATTTTCAGAAGAATAAGAGAATTTTTTAATGATTTCATTATAGGGTACTTTTTTAAAATAGGCCTTTAAAAGCTCACTACAGTTTTTAGTCAATTTTAAAAGCGTTTCTTCAAACAGTTCCCACCGTTCTTGTTGAATAATTGAAACCAAATCCATATCTTCATTTGCCTTTAGTTCAAAAACACTGTCATTTCTTACCACCTTTTTTCTATTACTTAATTCTTTAAGCCAAAGGTTTTTGCAAACAGTAAATACATAGGCTTCAAAAGAAGAGTTTATTTGAACACCTCCAACTTTCGCTCTTGTAATCAATTGGAACAAAGCATTATGAAAAACCTCTTCGGCATCCTCTTGAGTTCCTTTACTATTATTTCTAACATATATAATCACTTTGGGAAACAATTTTTGATACAACAAACCAATGATGGTTTTATCTCCATGTAAAAGAGCTACTATTTGAGGATGATTTTTTTCGGACTCCATATATAATTTACAGAAGTAGTAATATATTTAATACATTTTCTATTGCTAATTTACCACTTTAAAACAATAAGAAGGTAATTCCCGATTGGTATAAACCTCGACTACCATATATTGTTTTAACTTTAATTTAAGATCATTGGGTAAGATTGAACTAAAACTGTCACTTGTTGATATATGCATTATATAAATATTTAAAAAACCATTAAAAACAGTTATTATGAAAACAAAAATTTTAATTCCGTGTATTACAGTAATTTTTATGTTGATAGGTTGTACTGCTGAAGAAAGCACTTTTCAACCCCTGGAAATTGACATAAAAACAACAATCAATACAAATGAACCGAATAAAGAGAACGTCAATTCAAGCAGAGCGGAGACTCTTTCTCCTTGTGGCCAAGTCATAGAATGTGACATAAACTATCCATTTCCAACCCTCCTTCCAAATACTCAAGGCTATAGAGTAATTCATATTGAGTATGATACGAGCCTGACTGTTACAGAAGTCGTTTGTGCGCGACAACAATACTTCTTGTGCTTTCCTAACCTGAGGATGACACTTATTCAAAGTACCGATCTTCATCGAGATGCTTGGGCCTTCCCATTACCTGAATTTCCAAATATACTAAACAATAAAGTACTTGATGGATCAATTGATCAAGATCCAAGGATGTGCGGTAATTGTTAATTCTATATTATTAATCATTAGTGTCCGATAAAGATTTTTAAAAGCGGGATTTCCTTTACGGATTTCCCGCTTTAGTTTATATCTTGATTTTTACGACAAAAACAGGATATGAACAAAAGTAAGAACTTTAGCGGACAGCCTATTATCAAACAGCTATTAAAACTAGTATCTCCTACTATTATTAGTCGGACAGCTCAAAAACACAATAGTGACAGGTACTATAAGCGTTTTAAGACCTATGACCATTTAGTGACGATGCTTTACGGCACTTTAAGTGGTGTAAGTTCATTACGTGAACTATCTACTATATTGCTTGCCTGTGAAGGTAGGATAGGACATTTAAATCTTAAATATTTTCCAAAACGTAGCACGCTGTCGGACGCTAATAAAAATCGTAGTAGCGAGGTGTTTGCTAGTATCTATTATAGTCTATTCAATCAGTATCGTGGATTTTTATCGGACAGCAGTTCTTTGTCTTTACCTGTAAAGCATTTGAAAATTGTTGATTCCAGCACCATAAGCCTCTTTAGTGATATTTTAAAGGGTGTTGGGCGTAACCCTATAAATGGTAAAAAGAAGGGAGGTATCAAGATGCACACTATGATTAACGCTTTAGAAGATGTTCCTTGCCTTGTCCGCCTTACAAGTGCAGCAACTCACGACCACACTTTTTTAAAGGACTTAAACTTAGAAAAAGGTTCTTTTGTAGTTTTTGATAAAGCCTATAATGACTATAACCAATACGTCCAGTGGGCAGATGATGACATCTATTTTGTAACTAGACAAAAGAATAACGCACGCTACACAAGTATTGTAGAGTTTGACCTGTCCAATACTACAAGTGATGGCGTACTAAAAGGTGAACGTATTACTATTCAAAAAAAAGATAAAACTATTGAGCTCAGAAGAGTTGCTTACTGGGATGCAAATACAAATAAAGTCTTTGAGTTTATAACAAACAACTTTCTTATCTGTCCAGATAAAATAGCTGTTATCTACAAGTATAGATGGCAGATAGAGACTATGTTTAAAAGACTAAAACAAAACTTCCCGCTAAAATACTTCCTTGGAGACAATCAAAATGCTATTGAAATACAAATTTGGTGTGGGTTAATTATTCAATTACTAATGCTTGTTATACAGCGGAAAACTAAACGAAGATGGGCATACTCAAATATGGTATCGATGATACGTTATCATTTAATGACTTACATCGATTTATTTAAATTCCTTGAAAACCCTGGCAGACAATGGCTTGAATTAACAACAAAACCGCCAGATAAACAACTAAGCCTTTTTTAGCAAGACCCCTTGCTATTGAATTAAGATATAAATGAAACAGTTTTATTGGGAGTAGAGGGCACTATTAAGTAAAATCATATTTTAGTCGGACACTAATGATTATTAATCTAAAAAGATTCCTTAATATAGAGGTATGAAAAAAAAAAAGTCACTTTCGATGGTTTTCTATGAAAATATTGTTAGTGACTTTTTTAATGAGTTTGGCTTTGAGTGGACAAACCAAAGAGCCTATTAAGAAAATAATTCAATCGAACAAAAGCAAGGATGAAAAAATTAAAAGAATAGATTCCTTATTAGCAGTACTTAAGAAGCAACAAAATGATTCTCTTTCATATTTCTATCACGATTATTCATACTGGCTTTACGATGTAAAAGAACTTGAAAATTCTATTTATTATGACGAACGGGCTTTGGCTTTGGAGAATTCAAAGAAAAAAAAAGACTCCTCTTTTATGCAACGCTGTGCCCTTGCTCTAGGCTTCTACTATTCAAAAAATAAGGAATTAAATAAGAGTATTACTTCTTATAAACGAGTTGTACAACTAAACAATGAAAATGAAAATGCAAAAAAGGCTTATGGAAAAATAGGATACTCGCTATCAAATCTGCAGGACTATGAAGAGGCATTAAATTATTTAGAATTGGCAGTAGCCCTTCAAAAAAATACTCCAAAAGACCTAAAATATGGTATCGTAGATTATTCGAATCTTTCCTTTGTTTGCTTAAAATTACAAACCCATAAAAGTTTCATAAAAGGCATAAAATATGGCAAGCTAGCAGATTCACTAGCCGCTTTGTTTAATGTACATTATAGCAGGAATTATTTTATCAAACTCAACCTAGCTCAACTGCATCATCAAAATATAAGTTTTCACTTTGAGGCCTCATTGGGTTACTATAATGAAGCTTTAAAAATTGTCGAACAAGCTAAGGACACTGTCAGAATAAGGGACATCTTTTATGGCAAAGGTGCACTTTATAGTAAAAAAGATAACGCTAGATCTCTACATAATTTTGAACTGGCCCTAAACCTTACAAAAGAGGTCGACTCATTGGGCCTTTATCTAAATAACATTGGAAAAGGTCTAACCTACGCCTATGGCGAAAACTATGAAAAAAGTATCGAGAGCACCTTATTGGGTTTAAATCATCTTACAGGAGTAAATTTTAAAGAACCACAAAAAATTAAAGAATCATATTTAATTGATTTCAAAGACAAACAGCACCTCTTATACACGCTACCCCTTCTCGCCGAAATACATTTAAAATATTATGAGAAAACTTTGGAGAAAACTTTATTGGACAAAAGTATCGCTTATTTCAAAATGGCAGATATCATAATTAGTTTATTAAAGCTTAATACAAATGAATTTCAATCAAAACTATTTTGGCAAAAAATAAGTGCTGATCTCTACGGAAAGGCTATTCGAGCCTGCTACCTCAATAATCAAAAAAAGGATGCTTTTTATTTTATGGAAAAGAACAAAGCGCTTATTTTAATGGAGGATCTCACCGCTCAAAAATTTAAAAGATCATTGACGTTGCCCAAAGGGTTTATAGAAGAAGAAAAGGATTTTCTAACAAAATTGACAATTCTTGAATATGAATTAAAAAACAATACGCGATCAAAATCTGAATCAGCGCTGGTTGCAAAAAAAATAATTGACACAAAACTCGGATTATCCGGTTTAAAAGATAATCTCGAACTAGACACTAAAGGTTTTCTTCCCGAACCGTCTATTATTGATCTCGAATCCGTTCAATCAAATCTAAGCACTGATGAGGTTATTATAGAATATCATATCTCACAAGATGATGGATTGGGAGTTTACAGTAACAAGGAAAGAGGATATGCTTTATATATAGGAAATAAAGAGTGTGAGCTTTTCGAAATAGAAAATTTGAGCCTGTTAAAGAAAAATATCAGACTACTAATTGAGGATATTAAAAACCCATTTACTACAATACTCGATATTAAGGAGTTTAACACTTTGTCACATAAAACATACTTAGATTTATTTCCTTCTGAAAAAATACGTCAGCAAATAAAAAATAAAAAACTCAATATAATTACCGATGACTATTTATCATCACTACCTTTTGAGGTGTTAACTACGTCGTCAAATGAACTGAATTATTTGATACGAGATACCGAAATAAGTTATTTGTATTCGTATTCTTTTTTGAAAAATTTGGAAAACCCCGAAGTCGTTAAACATCAGTTTTTGGGATTTGCCCCAGAAACTTTTAACGATTCAAACCTCACCCCGCTTGCTCATAGCAAAGAAGAACTCAAGTCGCTAAACAAGAACTATGTTGGAAAAATATTCTCTGAAGAAGCGGCCAATAAGAAGACATTTTTAAAAGAGCTGCCAAATTATTCTATTGTGCACCTAGCAACTCATGCAAATGCACAAGACTCCATTTCACCTTGGATCGCATTCAAAGATCAAAAAATATTCTTGGAAGAGTTATATCTAACCCAAAACCAAGCTTCATTGGTAGTTTTGAGTGGATGCAATACGACATTAGGAAAACAGGAAGCTGGAGAAGGTATTATGAGTCTTGCGAGGGGGTTCTTTTATTCTGGTGCAAAGAGTGTTATTTCTACTTTGTGGAGCATTGATGATAAATCTACCGCTGAAATACTCAACAACTTCTATGGTAATTTAAGTAAGGGTCAAACAAAATCTCTTTCCCTTAAAAATGCTAAACTAAATTACATAGACACTCATAGCCTGGCCGAGGCTTCTCCTTATTATTGGGCTTCTCCCATTCTTATTGGAGAAAACACATCTTTACCTGGAAATTCTTCAACCTTATGGAAATATGTTTTGGGCATACTTTTGATTTTAACGTTAGCATATCTTTATTACCGTTTAAAAAGAAAAGTGAAACCTTAGGGTAAGAAGTCTCCAAAATTTGAACACTATAGTACTATTAACTTTTAAATCATAGTATTATGAGAAAAACGAAACTTTTGGCACTTGGGTGCCTATTATTAGCAACTACTTATGGATTTGCTCAAAATTTTGGAAATGATTCCGTGAATGACAAAAATACTATTGAAGCACTTCAAAAAACCGTAGACCTCTATGTCCAACAAAATATGGATATAGAAATTCCTGAAAAAGACAAACAGGAAATTCTCCTGAATTCACAATTGGAAGGTTTTACTTCAAAAGAAACACAACAACAATTAGTTGAATTTAAGAAGATATACCTTCGAAGTCGTTTCTTGAAAGAAAACCCTTCCCTTGACTACACGGCGATTTTAGAAAAAGGAGATGGGTCTAGGATGGCTGGTTGTCTTTCTCAAGGGTTTGAAAGTCTTGTTTTTGGTTTTGGATTAAAATCAGGTCTCACTGTAGTTTCCTGTATTGACAATAGCAATTTAAATATAGGCATACTTAATACAGACCCTAATAACATCCCGCCTAATGCAAAAGCAACTATTGTAAATAGTGGTAATGATCCAATAGTTGCTGCTGCAGGCTATACACTTGACAGGGCGAATTCTGGATCTAGAGCCTTAAAAATTAATCAGGCTTCATCAGTAGGTGAAGGTAGAGAGGTAGATATTGTAAGTAAAACCTTTGTGGTAGATGATGATATAATGACATTCGATTTTGCTACGGTAATGGAATGGCCTACAAATCCTCACAACAATAACCTACCTTATTTCAAATATGAAATCTTTAAAGGGGCGTCAAGAATAGTAGATGACTGTTATGGAGTAACAGACACAAGACTCACCAACACAACAATCATGACACCAGACAGGACTGTTTTCAGTGAATGGGAAACAGTTACGATAGATTTAGCCGCTTATGTTGGAGATACTGTAACAATAAAATTCGAAATGGCCGATTGTGGACTAAACGGACACTTTGGATATACCTATATTGACAATATTGAGAATTGCGGACCACCAGCACCAACATGTCCACCAAACAACATTTTTGTTTATGATGTAGAATGCAGATTTGGGGCAGGTGGCGATGCGTCAGCATCTTGGAATGTAAATGCTTCATCTGTAGATCATATTACTTGGAGATACTCGATAGGACCGCACTCTAATCTGCCATTAGGAACTACCACGGGGAACAGCAGCGGAATGCACGCAGTAAATTGGAATCTACCTACCCCAGGAATGCCAATTCCTGGTAGTTGGGATAATTATAACTTGGTAGTTAAGGCAAGAGCATATTTGACCGATGGAACAACAGTTTGCTCCGAGTTTTATAAAATAATCACCTTAAACTGCGTTGGCGGTAGTGGTGGTGGTCAAAAAGTGACCGTGCAACCAAATCCTACTAAAGATAGATTCGATATCGACATAGAAAAAATGGACCTTGTTTCAGAAATTAATGTTCGAAATATCTATGGGACGTTAATAAAATCTCTAAAAGAGAATTTCAGTCAAGAAATTGATCTTTCAAGTGAGTTTGGAGGTATTTACTTCATTGAGGTTAAATATGTCGATGGAACATCCGAAAGCAAGAAACTATTATTAGAAAAATAGATTAACTTTAAATTTGGTAGAAAGGTTCGAACATTTGTTCGAGCCTTTTTTTGTTAGAATTAAAAAACAAACATCCACTAAAAATCCTTAACCCTCTGTGTAAACCTGTAACAACTAATAAAAGTGTATAAGAATATAGTAAGTCCATATTCCTATGTATTTTGAAAAAAGTAAAATTTCTGGGTAAGAAGTTCAAAAAACCTGAACACTATAGTACTATTAACTTTTAAAATCATAGTATTATGAAAAAAATTAAATTACTATCAGTTTTATTACTCTTTTGCACAACAATAATTTTTGGGCAAGAAAAGGGTGAGGTTGCCAAGCTCATAGGCAACGCTAAAGCTTTAGAGTCAAGTTTTCAACAAGTTGACAACCTATTGAAGATCAATTCTAATGTGAAAAAGAGCACTTCTTTAAGTTTTATTGATCAGAAAGATCTGATTTATCTAAATTATGATTTCACCAAATTACCAGAACAAAGTTCGAGGATTAGTCTGTCAATACCTGCAGACAATCGACAAATGATTCTAGATTTAGTCGAGGTTGATCCTACCTTTTATAATTATCAAGTTGTGACCGACAAAAATGAAGTTCATTCTCCAAATATGACAGCAAGACACTATCGAGGGATTATTCAAGGAGAAGAGAATAGCGTTGTGGCTTTAAGCTTATTTGAAAATGAAATGATGGGTATGATTTCTACTGATGGCAACGGAACCTATAACATTGGTAAACTCTTTGATCAAGACCATCATGTTATATTTAATGATAAAAATGTAAAAGGTAAGACCGGAGATTTCTGTGAAATGCCATATTTATCCAAGCAGAAAATGCAATATAAGGAGGAAATGATATCGGATTCTGACAGAAACAAATCTGCTGCTAAATGTGTTAGATTGTATTTCGAAACCGAATATGACATCTACAATCAATTAAACTCAGTTTCATCTGTTGAGAATTATGTAACTGCACTTTACAATCAAGTTGCTACATTATACATGAATGAAAGTATTGAAACTGCCCTATCTGAAATTAAAGTTTGGACCACAAATGATCCTTACAATGGAGCAAATGCTAGTAGTACATTAAACCAATTTCAGGCCCAAACTAATAGTTTCAATGGAGACTTAGGGCAACTACTAACCTTCAGGTCAATTGGTGGAGGTATTGCGGCTGGATTCAATGGATTGTGCAATATTAACTATGATAATCGCCTGTCCGTTTCAGGAAACTTATCAACCATTGTAGTTCCTGTACCCACATATAGTTGGAATATAATGGTTATAACTCATGAGTTTGGTCACTTACTCGGTTCAAGGCACACGCACGCTTGTGTATGGAATGGCAATGGATCTGCAATCGATGGTTGCTCCGGTTTCACAGAAGGATCATGCCCCGTGCCAGGAATTCCTTCCAATGGAGGAACAATAATGAGCTATTGTCATGCAACATCGGCAGGTATTAATTTCAACAACGGATTTGGATTCCAACCTGGAAATGTAATTCGAAACAACGTATCATCATCTTTTTGTCTAACCACTTGCGGAAGTAACCCAGACCCTACCTGCCCACCAAATCAAATATTTCTTTACAACGTTGAATGTCGATTTGGCGCAGGTGGTGATGCGTCAGCCTCTTGGAATGTGAATGCTTCGGATGTTGATCATATAGTATGGAGATACTCAATAGGCCCACACTCTAATCTACCATTAGGTACTACCACTGGAAATAATAGCGGGATGCACGCGGTAAATTGGAATCTACCTACCCCTGGAATGCCAATTCCTGGTAGTTGGGATAATTATAACTTGGTGGTTAAGGCAAGAGCATACTTGACTGATGGAACAACAGTTTGCTCCGAATTTTATAAAATAATCACCTTGAACTGCGTTGGCGGTGGCGGTGGCGGTGGTCAAAAAGTGACCCTGCAACCAAATCCTACCACAGATAGATTCAATATAAAAGTAGAAAAAGTAGAACTTGTTTCAGAAATAAACGTTCGAAATATCTATGGAACGCTAGTAAAATCTCTGAAAAATAATTTTAATCAAGAAATTGATATTTCAAGGGAGATTGGCGGTATGTACTTCGTTGAAATTAAATATTTAGACGGTACGTCAGAAAGCAAAAAGCTATTGTTACAAAAATAGATTTGCTTTAACTTTAAAAGAAGGGATCGAACCGTTAGTTCGATCCCTTCTTGCATCAATATATCACTAAATAAAAAAGACCTCCGCATAACGGAGGTCTTTCTTGGGGAATCATCTTAAAAAAGATGAACATATATAGAGAGATTTGTTACTTCTTTAAAAACAACAATGATTCCTAAAACTTCAGAAGACAAAATTCTTAAGGCAACTTTCACTAAACAAACACTAGAAGACTAAAAATCAGTTGTTTAAAAATTAAGAAGGCGAGATAATAATAATTCTACCTTTTTTTATTACACAAACGGCTGTATCTAATTCATAAAAGTGTGTAAAAATTACACACAAAGTGTATCGAGTTTCATAAATACAAGATTAGTATCACTACTCATAGACAACACCCTCTTTCATAACAAAAACTACATTCTCCATAGTTTTGATATCTTGAGTAGGATCAGCGTCAACCGCAATTAGATCGGCCAAAAACCCAGTATCAATTTGCCCAAGTTCATTCTCCATATCAAGGAGTTTCGCATTTGTAATAGTAGCAGACTGCAATGAAAACATTTCCGACCAACCTGTTTCCACCATATAACCTAACTCTTTTGCATTTTCTCCGTGTGGGAAAACACCGGCATCCGTTCCAAAGGCAATATTAACTCCTTCTTTAAGGACCATTGCAAAGGTTTGTCTAAGTTCGCCATCAATTTTGTGAATCTTTGGTATTATTATCTCCGGATAGTAGCCTTTAATTTTTGCCTTTTCAGCTACATACCTACCGGCTGATAGAGTGGGGACTAGATACGTTCCGTATTGTTTCATTAGAGCGGCAGTTTCTTGATCCATCAACGAACCATGCTCAATTGTTAAGACTCCAGCTTTTATAGCTCGTTTCATTCCCTCAATCCCATGGGCATGTGCCGCAACATGCATCCCATATTCTTTCGCGGTCTTTACAATTTCATTCGCTTCTTCTTGCGTAAATTGTGGATTATGCCCATTTTTACTCACACTTAAAACACCTCCCGTAGCAGTTATCTTTATACAATCTGCACCGTTCTTATACCGTTGCCGAACTGCTTTTCTTGCATCTGCAGGACTATTAATCACCCCTTTTTCTGGACCTGGATCTCCCATGAGGCCCTTTCTCATTCCATTGGTAGGGTCTGCATGTCCGCCTGTTGTACCAATTGCCTTTTCGGCAGTAAAAATTCTTGGCCCTGATACCAACCCTTTGGCAATAGCATCTCTAAGAGCTACATTTACACCACTCCCTCCTAAATCTCTTACGGTAGTAAAACCCGCCATAAGCGTTCTATTTGCAATTTCGGCTGCCTTATATGCTACATCTGCTTGATTCTGTGTAAACTTATCCAAGTATCTAGTTGGACTAGTCTCTCCTTCTATGTGAACATGCATATCGATAAGACCTGGTAAAACTGTTTTGGATTTCAAATCAATTAAAACATCCGTTTCCTTTGACGGAGTTGAAAAGCCGTCATCAATCCGTATTATTATTTTTCCTGAAACAACTATCGTTTTATTGGAGCGTACCTTTCCGCTCTTCGTATCGATTATTTTTCCGCAATGCAAGTAGGTGTCCTGTGCCATACTTCCGAAGAAAACAAACAAAGACAAAATTGTAAGTAACTGTTTCATACTAAAAATTTATATGTTTCTAACCTTCTGTTCCCATCTCCAAGCAGAATCCAAAGCATCTTCCATCGTTCTTTCGGTTTTCCAGCCCAACACTTCGTTGGCCTTAGTCGTATCTGCAAAGACCGAAATCACGTCTCCAGGACGCTTATCAACAATCTTAAAATTTAATTTCTGCCCAGTGACCTTCTCAAAGGCATTCACAACCTCTAAGACGGAACTTCCCTTGCCCGTTCCTAAATTGAAAACTTCAAAATCTGTTGTGTTCTTGTCTGATAGTAAGCGCTGCAGCGCCATTAAATGAGCCTTTGCCAAATCAACCACATGAATATAATCGCGGATACAACTTCCATCTGGAGTAGGGTAGTCGTTTCCAAAAACTGATAATTGTTCTCTTATTCCCGCAGCTGTCTGAGTAATAAAAGGCACCAAATTTTGTGGGGTGCCAATAGGCAATTCTCCTATTTCAGAGCTTTCATGTGCGCCTATTGGATTAAAATAACGCAAGGCAATGGACTTGATCTCTGAAACAGTACAGGTATCCAAAATAATCTCCTCACTAATTTGCTTGGTATTCCCATAAGGAGAGTTGGCCATTTTAATTGGTGCATCTTCAGAGATTGGTAGGCTATCTGGTTCGCCATAAACCGTACAAGACGAACTAAAAATAAAATTATGAATTCCGTATCTCTCACATTCCTGAAGCAAATAAACAAGGGTCCCTATATTATTCTCATAGTACAATAACGGCTTCTCCACACTTTCACCAACCGCCTTGCTCGCCGCGAAATGAATAATTCCGTCAATATCGCTATGTCTATTAAAAAAATTAGAAACATCTTCTTTTACCCTGAGATCAAGTTCTTCGAAGGTTGGCTTAACTCCAGTTATAGCCATAATTCCTGTTAAGACATCCAACGAAGAGTTGGAAAGGTTATCAACAATCACAACTTCAAATCCAGTGTTTTGCAGCTCAACCACAGTATGAGAACCAATATATCCCAAACCACCGGTTACAAGAATTTTCTTCATAGTTAACCCCACGAATGTGGGTTGTTTTAATTTAAACTACTATTTATTGACAAAATTTATCACCGTTCTAGTTATAAAATCTATCTGTTCATTATCAAGTTCCGTATGCATAGGAAGCGAAATAACTTCTTTTACCAATTGATTTGTAATAGGAAAATCTGCTTCATTATATCGATCATCTCTATATGCCTTCTGGCTATGTAATGGAATTGGATAATAAACACCGCACGGAATGTTGTTCTCATTCAAATGTTGTACAAGTGCGTCTCTGTCCGAATTCACAATGCGCAAAGTATACTGATGAAACACATGACAATTGCAGTTATCACAAATACCTTTTGGACTATCACAATCGGCAGTTGGAGTAATGATATTTTCAATTTCTGAAAAAGCTTCATTATATTTTCTAGCTGTATTTCTACGCGCTGTGTTATAGACATCAAGGTTTGGAAGTTTTGCACGAAGGACTGCTGCCTGAATCGAATCTAAACGTGAGTTCACACCCACTACATCGTGATGATAACGCACATACATTCCGTGATTTACAATTCCTCGAATAGTATGAGCTAGGTCGTCATCATTGGTAAAAATTGCACCACCGTCACCGTAGCACCCTAAATTTTTTGATGGAAAGAAAGACGTTGAGGCTACATGCCCAATAGTTCCACTTTTCTTTGTGCTTCCGTTTTTCGATTTATAATCCGCTCCAATTCCTTGCGCATTATCTTCAATAACAAATAGATTGTGTTGCTCAGCAATCTCCATAACTGCATCCATATTAGCCGTCAATCCAAATAAATGAACTGGCACAATAGCTTTGGTTCTTGGAGTTATTGCTTTTTTAATAGCTCCAATATCAATATTAAAATTGACAGGATCTACATCCACCAACACAGGTGTTAATTGCAATAAGGCAATTACTTCAACAGTGGCAGCAAAAGTAAAATCTGCGGTTATCACTTCATCTCCAGGCTTGAGTCCTAATCCCATCATTGCAATTTGCAGCGCGTCTGTACCATTAGCACAAGGTATCACATGCTTTACTTCTAAATAGTCTTCCAACTCTTTTTGGAACTGATGCACCTCGGGTCCATTTATAAATGCCGTATTTTCAATAACCTCACTAATGGAAGCATCAACTCTCTCCTTTATACCATGATATTGACCCTTAAGGTCTACCATTTGTATTTTTCTCATATATTTTCTGAAAAAATTCTTAACTAAAATCCTCGTAAAATTACAAAAATAGAAATCGCCAGGCAATGTAATTAATCAAAGAAGCGTATTTTAGCGTTACACATTCAATTCATGCGGGTACTCTATAGTTTTTTTGTTCAAATTGCGGCCTTTCACATATGGATCGCCCATTTTTTTAGTAAAAAACTGAAGTTGTTCGTGGATGGCAGAAAAGATGTTTTCGACATTCTCAATGTTAAGATTCAAACCACAGATAAAACCATTTGGTTTCATTGTGCATCTTTAGGTGAATTTGAGCAAGGTGTCCCCATTATAGAAGCGGTAAGAGAGTTCCTACCTAATTATAAAATAGTAGTTTCTTTTTTTTCACCTTCTGGCTACGAGGTGAAGAAAAAAACATCTTTGGCAGATACCACGATTTATCTTCCGTTAGACACCCGAAGCAATGCTAAAAGACTTGTAACCCAGATACATCCATCGCTTGTTTTTTTTGTTAAATATGAGTTTTGGCCTAATTACCTTTTGGAACTCAAAAGTCGCAATATTCCTACGCTTCTCGTTTCGGGTTTATTTAGACCTGATCAAGTCTTTTTTAAACCCTATGGTGGTTTTATGCGAAAAGTCCTTAAATCCTTCGATCACTTTTTTGTTCAAGATCTGTCGTCGAAAGAATGCCTTGAGAAAATTCTTTTGAAAAATAGTAGTATAAATGGAGATACAAGGTTTGATAGGGTATCTCACCAAATTGAAATGGATAATGCACTGGCATTTATGAAAAATTTTAAGAGCGACTCCCTTTGCATTGTCTGTGGGAGTACTTGGCAAGAAGATGACCTAGTGCTATTAGATTATATAAATTCTGCTCCGGAAAATGTAAAATTTGTAATTGCCCCTCACAAAATCGACTCTTCGAAAATTGAATCTTTCAGAAAAAAAATAACCAAACGTACTGTGCTGTATTCCGAAGAAAAAGACAAAAATTTAAAGGAATATTCAGTTTTAATCTTAGACACAATTGGACTGCTAACAAAAGTTTATAGCTATGCTGATATTGCATATGTGGGCGGTGCAATGGGCACAACTGGCCTCCACAATATCCTTGAACCTGCAACTTTTGGAGTGCCAATTATAATTGGTAAGAACTTTGATGATTTCCCAGAAGCCAAGAGACTGGAACGCCTGGCGGGTCTATTTCCGATCTCAAACGCTTCGGAATGTTCGAGAACTTTGAATAAACTGGTAGAGGATAGGTCTTTCAGAAATAAAACTGGAATGATCGCGGGACACTATATAAATAGTAATACGGGAGCAACCAAAAAAATTATGGACTACGTTTCAAAACTACACAGTGACGGCATTATTTAAATACCTTCTAAATGGCATGAGCTCCTTGTAAATTTCAATTACCTTTTTATCAAATCCTTTACTTTTCACTTCTTCCTCTGAAATTGAACAAACGGCAGCAAACGATTTTCTCCTCAATAAATCGATATGTTCGTGTTCTTGTAAATACCCTTTAGGAGCTGTTTTTAGTGGTTCGTCTTGGACTAGTTCACCAAACATACTTTTAAAGCTTTTTTTTCTTACGATGCTCTTCAAAGTTTGGCCGTCATAATCAATTGCCTCTCGAATACTTTTTAATATTTTCGATGAAGGATGCCAATAACCACCGCCTATATAGCAACCTTCAACCCCCAATTCAATATAAAAATCTCCTTGTTTACTTCGCTGGTCTAAACCCGCTCCAAAGTGATCTTTATAAATAGGCTTGTTAGGATGATAGAGAAGATTATTATTTATTCTATTAATTGCTTTTTTTCCAGGAGTGTCAAAATACTCATCATCAATCGCGGCTAATTGATCATTCATATTCTCTAACCAATCAATATAGAAGTCTCGAATATGATGGTATTCCTTTCGGTTTGCATCCATCCATTTTTTATTGTTGTTTTTCTGAAGAGTCCTTAAAAATTTGAATAGATTATCAAAACTCATTTAATGTCGAAGGTTATTAATCTGTCCCTTAAGTTCATCCATCGATTGCTGTAGCTGTCTTAGCAAACCACTTTCTGAAGGCTCATCAATACCGAAAGTGAGTTTACTATTTACCAGCCAAAGTTCTTGTATATCTTTAATCTCAATGGCAATGGGAAGATAATGTTCATTAAGTGAAACCAGTCGGACCTTCTCCGGAGCATTTGGAATTTTCTGTAATTTCTTAACAAGGACAGAATCATTAAGAACAACAATGTAAATTTTACTATCACTGGCTTCAGAAATACTAGGCACGGCCTTTCCAAGAACCCATTCATTAGGACGAATATTTGGCAACATGCTATCTCCTTCAACTTGAAAGCCACGATACGTAGCATTTCTGTATTGCGGAAGTGGAATATTGAATGCAGGAAGCGTCTCATACCATTCAACGTCCTGGATATTATGTGGGTACCCGGCAGCTGCCTTCTGGTTTACAAGCAGTATAGTATCGTTTTCATCTTTGTCCACACTAATTACCTTAGGACTTACATCCCCCCCATTTATATTTACGTGTTGCACAAAACTTTTTCCGAACAACCATAACGGATTAATATCAAATTGTCGCAATAATTCCATTACTACCTTACCAGAAAGTTTTGTTTTACCACGTTCAATATCTGCAGTACTTCCATTAATACCAATAATTTCTGCAAAGGATTGTTGGGTGTGATGAGACTCTTCTCGTATTTTTTTAAAGCGCCTCGCTTCGATAGAAAGATCTTTGTCCATTCCCAAATTTACATAATTATTGGAATATTTCCAACTGTATGTGGATTTTTTCCATTTTTAAGCAAAGTCATCTAATAAAACCGAGAAATGGCTGGACAATGAGTATACATTAATGACTCAAAAGAAACTCTCAAGAAAAAGAAGTACTTTTACCACATATTAATCACTAATTTATATCAACGATGAAAAAATTAATTCTATCATTTGCTTGCCTATGTTTGATCGCATCTGTTTACTCATGTAGAGAAACCGTAGACAAAGCACAAGATGCTGCCGATAGTGCAGTAGAGCAAGCACAAGATGCTGCCGAAACTGCTGGAAATGTAGTTAAAGATGCTGCCGAAAGCGCTGGAGGTGCGGTTGAGAGTGCTGGTGATGCATTAGAAAATGCAGGAGATGCTGTGAAAGAAGCTGCAGGTGATGCCGCTGAAAAAGCAGGAGACGCTGTTGAAGCTACTGGCGACGCATTAAAAGACGCTGGAGAAAAAGTGAAAGAAGCTGTAGAGAATTAGACACTGCTTTCGTAAACTAGAAAAAGCCCACTCAACAAATTGAGTGGGCTTTTAAATACCATTTAGAGATCATTCTAAATAAAACCCCTCTTTCTAGCTTCTTCTATTAACATTTCATCATTGGCCATTTTCATATCGAAGAGTTCTTTAATATGATTTTTTCGCTTCTCAATAGCGCTTAAAGACAAACTTATATAATTAGGTAAGTTTTTGGTTCTAATTCCTCGGGAGAGATGATGTAGTATTTGTAAGTTTTTTTGATCAAGTGTGAAGTTGTTGGCCATCATTTTTCTGAAATGATTATTCACCGTCGCACTATAATATATCTTTCCCGAAATCACATCGGTAAACGCTCTTAGTAACTCATTGGAAGACAAATCACTTTTAATAAGAAACCCTTCAGGGTCTATGCTCTGCAAGATATTGTGTATTCTACTGTTCTCATTATGCATAGTCAACACAATTATCTTTGCTCTAGGGTAGAGTTCTCTAACCTTTTTAGCGAGACCTTCTCCAGATGTAATTGAACCATCTTCAGATGGAGGTAATTGAATATCGATTAATGCTAAATCGTATGGACTTACTCTTATATTCTTATTAAGAGCCTTAAGTGCTTCGTTACAATTAGAAGCTATATCTATATGAAATACTTCAGGACCCTGATAGTTTTTCAATATGGCATTTTTATACCCCTCAATTATCATAGGGTGATCGTCCACCATCAAAACGTTTAGCTTGTTATTCATTTAAAAAAATTGTTGAAAACAGTTGTACTTTATTGATTGCATAGCATTAATTCCACCTCAAACTTATTCAGAAAGAATCAATAAATTTGGCAAGTAAGGCACAAAAAAAATACGGTTTAACCGTATTTTTAAATCGATGACCCATTAAGAAAATCTATCTTTATACGAAGCCTCGCTTTCGGGCTTCCTGAATAAGGGTTTCATCATTTGCCGCTTTTATTTCGAACAGCTCTTTTATATGATTCTTGCGTTTTTCAATAGCGCTTAGGGATAAGTTAATATATTTACCCAAATTTTTTGTCTGGATTCCTCTTGACAAATGATACAAGATTTTAAGGTTCTTTTGATCTAGAGCGAAGTTATTGGCAATCATCTTTCTGAAATGATTATTTACTGTCGAACTATAATAGGTTTTGCCGTCCATCACATCCTCGAATGCCCGAAGCAACTCGCGGGAAGATAAATCACTTTTAATAAGAAATCCTTCTGGGTTTATATTTTGAAGAATCCCATGGATTCTGTTATCCTCCTTGTGCATTGTTAATATTATTATTTTTCCTGCAGGATGACGTTCCCGAAAAATCTGAGCAATATCCTCCCCTGAAGTAATTTTACCATCTTTTGAAGGTGGCAAGTTGATATCTATAAGTGCAACATTATAAGACCGAACTCCTTTAGTTTTTTCGACCAATAACGAGGCCTCATCACAGTTAAAAGCAACGTCAATCGCAAAGTCCTCTGAACTTCCATAGCTATCGGTTAAAGTGTTTCTATAACCTTCAACGATCAATGGATGATCATCAACTATTAAAACATTCAACTTGCTTTTCATTTTAAAAATTATTAATTCAACATTAAGCCTGGTAAGAAAGTTCTGCAAAGGAAGAATTATAGCCGCCTATCAAGTCTATTTTAAACGAAAATCAAGGGGTTACTTTTACATAAATAATTGTGCCTTTTCCTTTTACACTCTCCACGCGGAGATTTCCCTTCATTTGCTTTACTCTTGATTTGATATTCTTTAAACCAATACCTTTTTTCACCTTCTCAATTGCCATTCCTACTCCGTCATCTTCAATTTTCAATAAAACCTTGCTCTTTTCTTTAGAGAAACTAATTAATACATTATTGGCCCTGGCGTGTTTATGAATATTTTGAAGTGATTCTTGAATAATTCTATACAGGTGAATTTTTACATCATTTTGCACTTCATCCCAATTTATGAAGTAATCATCGATAAATCGACATTTTATAGATTTTTTTTCGCTTCGTAAGGATTGACTTTCGACTAATTGTTCTATTGCTTCGGTGAACAACACATCTGGGGTGAAAATCGCCGAATTAAGGTCGTGGGAAATCTGTCTAATCTCATTTTCAATATTTTGCAACTCATTTATATATTTAGATCTAGCCTCAACCACCTCATCACCTTTTTTATGATTTAGACTATCTAAGCTCAATCTGGTTCCAAAAAGTTTCCCTAAAACCCCGTCATGTAGTTCTTCAGAAATACGTTGCTTTTCTAGCTGTTTTCCTTCCTCCAATTTTGCTTGCTGCGCCAGCATCAAATTATATAACTCTTCGCTTGCCTCTTGTTGGGATTGTCTAAAGCGAAGTTCCTTAATACTTAGCTTACGTTGAATAAAAGTGTAAACGAGTAAAAAAGAAGCTACTAAAACCAAGAGTACAATAATGAGGTTTTTATTTTGTCTGGTAACCTTACTGTTCTCAATTTCAATAGTCTCTGTCTCAAAACGAATTCTAGCAAAATGATTTTGATAGGCCCAATCTTTTCTTTGAAGACTATCACTAATTCGCATATATGCCTTCGAATAGAACAACACCTCTTCCTGATTTGAAGTTTCAATTAAAAATTGCAAAGCCTTGAGAATCTCCCTGTTCTTCTTTAATGGCTTTGCTCTATCTAAAGCCACTTTTGCATAATTATGAGCCTTAAATAAAGAATCATTCGAGATGTAATATTCTGCAAGGTGAAGGCTATTTGTTATAATTCCCGAATTATCTGAAATACTATCCCGAATCGCTAAGGGTTTTAAAAAAAGTTCTGGAAAATTTCCTTTCTCTCCCGAAAGGAATTGAGCGTATGCCCGATTATCAAGGAGTCTCGCATAGGTTTTCGGTTTTTTATCAAATAAACTATCACTTGAAAGCCCCAAATCGTAATAGGAAATTGCCTTATTATAGTCCTTTTTCTTAGTATAAACCGTCCCAATATTATTTAAAGACCCTACTTCCAAAAACTTGTTATCATCCAAACTTGCACGATACTCCCGAGCGTTCACATGATAATAGAGTGATTTATCGTAATCACCAACTTCTTTTAGAATAATTCCTAAATTATTATTTGCTGAAGCCAAATACCGTAGAGAATTGGTAGCTTCAAAATATTCCAGGGCCTTTATAGAACTAGTCTCCGATCCAATGTAGTCTCTTACGTTTTTCTGAAGAATCGCCATACTTAGCATTGCCTTACCCGCAGAAAGACGATCTCCTAATTGTGCGTAAAACCGTTCTGCTCTGTAGTAATGGTTAAAAGCACTGTCCATTTGTTCTTTCTGCCAATAAAAATAACCTGTACTAAGATGCCAATCTGCCATTCCAGATGAATCACTTAATTTATTATTAATAAGTCGAATCTCATTATTAATTTTTATGTAAGCCGTATCAATGTTTAACCGAGAATAGTTTTTCCTTATCTCTTTCAGCTTATTCTTTCTGATGGTATCAGAACTTACAATTTTGGTCAATTCAAAGGCCCCAGAAAGATGACTTAGTATTTCTTCTTTTGAAGAATCATCTTTCTTAACATATTCCAGATGTAGGCTTATGGAATCTACCAATTGATCCATTTCAGGGTCTGGGTCTCTGGTATTCGTAAAGAACTCGCAAGAAACTAATGAAAAAAATAAGATAACAACAAGAGCAAGAGCAACTTCTGGTTTCTTATAAATTAAGTTAGTGCAATTGGAAACCATGAATAATTCTATATCTAATTGTAACAAAACTATTCATAATTTTTAAATAACAACTATTAAAAACAATGATCTCTGTCACATACTACTGTAACAGGGATCATTGTTTCTTATGGTAACCATATTTATCAATTATCTGGTTCCGGCATATCATCCTCATCTTCAGAATCTGCCCCATTAGGGTCTGGCATATCATCCTCATCTTCAGAATCTGCCCCATTAGGGTCTGGCATATCATCTTCATCTTCAGAATCTGCCTCGTTAGGGTCTGGCATATCATCTTCATCTTCAGAATCTGCCTCGTTAGGGTCTGGCATATCATCTTCATCTTCAGACCTCCCATTTACTGGACTGGGTTGATCACTATCTTCTTGGCCTTCTGTCTGGTCAGGTGCTTCGCTCAAATCTACACTAGAGATAAGGTCGGCACTTTCAGAATCTGTTAGCTCTACGCTTTCCGCCTCGCAGGCGAAAATAAATGTGGCTACAAATACTACTACTAAAATGGTTTTAAAAATTTTCATGAGTGTGGTTTTAGAAATGAACAATACGACTCCTCCTCCGTTGGAATAGGGTTCGATTGAACTAGGTTAAAATAAAAAAAGGGAATTCGTTTTTAGAATAACTAGAAAATGAAGAACATCTCATTCCCAGAAGATGTATCAATACCTATTTAGTCTAAAGAATAAAGCTTCCGAAGTAGTTTTGCAAAACTCTCTCTGTACAGGGCAAAGTTAATGGTAATAGGGGTTATATACGCACTAACACATGGTATATCATGTACATCGCAATCAATGAGATGTAGTTGAAGGTCACATGTGGGTCAATTTGCATTTTTTGTCTTAAGCGATCAACACACTGGCTTTTGAGAGCTTATTTTTTATGAATTCAACATTGGATCTATATGACTTTGAAAAAGGGATATAGGAGTTTGTATTTTTTACCGTGCATTTGGATTTTCCGAAGTGTATTCTAGAAATGTAATCTGTATTCACTATATAGCTGTTATGAATTCGTACGAATTGATTTGGCAATGATTCTTGAAAGTATTTCAAGCATTTAAATGCGCCAACCACATTGCCATTCTTCATTACAAAGTCTGTAGCATTATTGTCTGCCTTTAAATACATCACTTCATTGGACTTTATAAATTTATAATCGCCATAGCTCTTGAAACAGATAGTTGTATCATTTTTTATATGACTTTCTTTCCGGAACCTTAAAAGTGTTCGATGTATTAAATTCTTATCTATTGGTTTAAGGATATAATCAAGCACTCCATTTCGTATTCCTTCTAATGCATAATTCGCAGATCGTGAAAGAACTACAAACTCTGGAAGCTTGTCCATATATTTTCGCAGCTCATTTATCAAATAATAGAGTGTTTGGCTACCATAGCTCCCCGGCATATCTATGTCTAAAAATATGAGAGCTGGCATCCTTTCTAAAATTAAATCGAGACCTTTCTGTTCACTATTGGCAACTCCTACACAAATAAATTGATCCTGACTTTCGAATGCCAAGAGAATGGTATTCAGGCTGCTCACATCTCCATCTATTACTACAAAAGGATATTCCATATTACTTAGATTAAAAGGTTTGTATCAAGTAGATTCTACTTCGGCAAATTGGGGATTATTAAGTACCTTACAAATTATTGCTATTTATTGATTTTTTATTACGGTAAAACCACAATTAATGTGTGGTAAAAATGTAATCTTTAGTTCCTTCGCCTAAAAACGACCAACTATTCAAGCTCTGGAGATCGCTAGAGAATATACAAGGCGCGAAGCATTTGGGTTTGGTTGAAAAGTTAAATTCATTCTCCTAAAAAAGCTATTGTATAGATTTTCGTATTTCCCTGCTGTTGCGAATTCTATGTTCACAGACATGAACCTTAAAACATCCATTTATATTTGCTCAAATAATACCTTAAAAAAAGGAGGTTTGGGGCCTTATGTTTTTGCAATGGGAGTGACTCCCATCTTCACCGTAAGTTTCATCAGAAAACCTGAGTTTCAACATCATACATCGAATATTTTATGCAAAAAATGTAAAAAAAACCTACAAACATAAGAAAAACATAGTAAAAATTCACTGTAGGAAAACACTTATTATCGGCGTAGGTTTGTCAGGTAATAAATCTAAAAATCCTTATCCATGAAAAAATTAATGTTTATTTTCGCTATGCTAGCCCTAGCTGCTAGCTGTACACCTGAATCCCTGTCAAGTGATGAACAACAAATCGACAAAGACAAATACGAAGTTCCGCCAAACGGATAGAAAGAAAAACCTAATTAGTGGAGTGTTATTATCATTATTATTGATAGCAACACCTTTCTTATTTTATATATATAAATACGCTCCTAGTGATTCCAAAGAATGGGACACTATATTTGGCACCATATCGGCAAGTGGCTTTAGCAACGCACAGTCTTATATGCACGCAGTATTTACCAAATTGACATTTATAATGTTAACAGGAATCTGGTTTCTTACTTCGAACAACTGGTGGAAATATGCGATTCTAGTACCTTTCACGATGTTTTTATTTCAATTTATTGGTGTTCTGAATTATGAATTGCAATATATCGATGAATTCGACTTCTGGTATTCACTTCCAATAATTTTACCTATTCTTTTCTTCTTAATTTATATCTCACTAAGAATTAGCAAGAATCAAGATGCTTCTGTGGATTTAATGAGTGAAGTAGAAGACGAAATCAAAAAGATAATGAGTGATGATTTGTAAATTTCTTCTATACGTCACTTCAACAATAGTTTTAGATTTATTCCATAAAAAAGCCTTGTCTGTTAGAATAAGGCTTTAGTACTGAACGCGGATATATTCTCTGTAAAAGAGGATGGAGGAGCTAAGGTAATTCTGTTTGATAGAGTAAGTGAGTTTGTAACCGTTTCTAAGCGTGATGCCTTTTGCAAAGCGATTGTAAACAAACTCATCAACTTTAGTTTTGAGCGTATTTTTAATGAGAAGTACGATTTCTATGCCACCATATTTGAGTACTTAATTTCTGATTACAATAAAGATAGTGGAGGTAAATATGCGGAATACTTTACACCACACGCAGTAGCCAAAATTATGGCGGCTTGTTTGGTAACGGATGATGTTAAGAATGTTACTTGTTATGACCCATCTGCTGGTTCTGGCACCTAGTTGATGAATTTGGCACATGCCATAGGGGAGGACAAGTGTACCATTTACTCACAGGATATTTCTCAGAAATCGTCTAGCTTATTACGTTTAAATTTGATCTTGAACAATCTGGTACATTCTATCCAACGTATTCATAAGTTGTGTGCGTCTTATTGTTGTGTGTGTCCCAGTGATACTTTCCAGACATGTAAATTTTTTATCTCCGTGCAGAAGATGCTAAATCTCTGGCCGCTTGAAAAAATACATCCTTCATAATTTGGGTTCGATGCTCAGCATAAACTTGCCTTGCTAAGTGCATAGCATCAGCACCAGTCATTGTTGGATTAAACTGCAAAATATCATTAAAGACAGCCTGAGGTAACTGTTGATCAAGGCGATTCATCGCAGGGTTCAGGTTATTAGTTATTAGACCGCGGATAAAGCTATCCAACTCACCAACTGCCATAGCTTCTCGATCCTCATGCCCGCCAACCAATTGGGCGTTAGAAATCCATCTCTGCAACCGGACCATAGCGGCCTGCCGAGAAACTGAATTTGATCTAAATTGCGAAAGCCTAAACCTAGTCGGCCGCCGATTGGGGCCCCATCTATTTACATTTTCATCAAGAATAGTTGCGGTTGATAAAACAACCCAAATCCTTAGATCTCTTAAACCCTGTTCACGAATACTGGTTAAAGTGTCACTTAAATTTGCGGCCATATTTGCAATAGATAGAGTTAAACCAACTAATGGGTTTACCAAACTAATCACAGCAACAGCAGTACGTCTAGCAAGGCGCTCTGGGAGGTCTATTTGGGGTTCTGGATCTGGTCCAATATAGTCACTGGATCCTGGTGCAGTACCAGGGGTATGGCCTCGAATATCGCCCGGTACATAGATACTTGGCGGCTCCGGTGGAGGTGGGCCAGGTATAATAACTCTTTGCCTTCGTCTACGTACAGGAGACCGCCTTTGATTTAGACGTAGCAACATTGCATACCAAACGTCGTATCGACCAAAAGGTGGAATCTCAGAAATATTGCCTGCAAGCGGCGATTCTCGAGCCCACTTAAGACCTTGCAAAGCGGGTAGACCTTGATTGTCTATAGGAGCTTCACCTATTCTACGATTTAGCTCATTAAACATTGCAATCAGATTTTCAAGAATAGCCTTAAGTAATTCAAGATCTGCAACTGAAGAATCAACTGTAATTGGAAATATTCTACGATCCAAACTAACAGCTTGTGAAATTAGTACAGGTGTAGCCATTGCAGGAATAAACCTTCTGGCCATAATGGTCATTGACTCATGCAAACGGTCACTCTGTGTCCTCTGTGTCCCCCGGTCAGCTATACCTCGATCAAAGTCGCCCATCTTAATCGTCAATTATTACTGAAGGGTTATCGGCGCCGACAACACGAATATGCTTATCCACATCAGGATCGTCAAAATCTGGTGTTCCAGAGGTCATTCTAGCTGCATATCGTAAATTTTCCAATCCTTTTCTGCGAAGATCTTCACGTGCGGATAATGCATCATAACCACGATGTGCTAGTTTGAATGGTTCGAGAAGTGTGTTTTTACCTACCAATGCTTCCATATACAACTGACCAGTTGGCAGGGAAATGGTGTCAACATCTCTGTGAGTGCTGTCTAAACGCTGTCCAATGATTGATTTTACAATATTGACTTCTCCATCTTTTGCATCTGCTCCAGAATCATCACCAACTCCACGTAATTGATCTGCTTTTTGTTTGAGAACCTTTTGATACTCGGCTAGCTCCTCATTTGAAAATTCCGATAAGACATCAGGATCACGTACACCAAAATATCCATCAACAAATTCTGACATCATAAAATCGGTAATTAAGTTACACTCTTTAAGTGGAAACAGCATATAGTTACCTTTAAAACCTAATGGTTTGTCTAAATCTGCTACTTCATGTAAAGGTCTATTAAAGTCTGACGCATCAGGATCCCATTCTGGCACACCTAGACCCTCAATCACGACATTTGGCCCAGGAACTCCTGGGATATGTAAACCATCTGAATCAGTGGCTGTTGCACGCCTTACCGTCAATTCGGTGCTGCTATTTCTAGGAAAAAATACCTTCGTTTTGTATAAGCGGAAATAACGCTGATCATTTTGTTCGTAAGACCAGATTGCCTGCATATAATGAAGGATATTATCCTTTACATGAATTCTTAATTGATCTATTAGTGTTCTACGTTGAGTTGTCGATTCTACTGCGTTGCTATATTCTTTGGCCGCAGAATTTAACGCCTCTCGTGAGTTTGCTAATTTCTCTGCGGCGTTGGCAAATTCTGTTTCTGCAACTTCTAACATACTTTTTGCTTGGTTGACATATGCCTCTGAAGTATCAGCAGCCATACCTGTAGGGTCAATAGGGGAGATTGCTTTGGCAATTTTATGTAAAAAACCACCAGAATTATCTACAGCACTAGCCATGTCAGACCTAAATTTGGCATTTATCAGTTGGTCATGTAGCCTTCTTTTTCCTTCTAATAATTCTGAAGTTTCACCTTGGAGTTTTTCCACAATACGTAACTGCGTTTGCCAATTAGCTTTTTTAAGGTTTATAGAAACTTCATTTGAAACAAAATCTTTTCTTAACATCTCAATAGAAGGTAAGAACTGTCGATCTAGAAGTGCACGTTTTAAAATCCAGTCATATCGCAATAGCCACGACTCTTTAATATCATCTGGGGCTGGCATTTCCTGTGCGACCATAACAACGGGAGTTAGCGCGTGTATTTTTTCTGAAATCTTATACTGGCGTTCAAGCTCATATAGTAAATATGTTACAGTTAATTCATTGTTTGGGTTTTTAAGCTCGCCGCTTTCTGTAGATGAATAGTCAAAATTCTCTGTAAAATTAACCTCTAAACTTTGTTCAGATTTTACTTCTTCCGCCGATTTAAGTATTGCTTCACGGAACGATTTTTTGGTATCTTGAGAATGCCGTTTTTGATCTGCCTGGAAAGACGTTGTGTTAGTAATACTACCGATTGCAAAGTTAAAAGTGCCTGACGTATTTGTTGCGAAATTTGTTGCCTCTTCTGCTCGACGAACTATTTCATTATTCAACCGACTAGTAGAGGTTGAATCGAAAGAACGTGTTGATGCGTTTTTTTCTATTTCCTTTCTAGCCCGACTGGTTTTGCTAGTTTGCTTCACTTCAAATGAACGTGTTTCACCTGGGGCTAGTGGTACTGTTTTTACAAGATTTCCACATTGATATGCACAAGGTTTCATTGTGTTTCTATAAGTAGTAATAATACCGTAATTGACCGAATTTTTTTCGAAGTGCTCAAACTTATAATTTTCACCTAACATATTTGATAGATCATTTAAAAGTCGAGATAATCTGGTCTTTCTAACGTTCGTTTCGTCAGCTACCGAATTTCCTGCACTGGGATACATAGTTAGCATAAGACTTAAATGCAGTCGCATATTAATTCTTCTCTCTTCTATAAGCTCCTGATAACGGTTTCCTCCACCACTATAATTATGCACGAAGTTGGCAGGTTCAATTGTTGGAATCGTATTGTCGCCATCACGACGTTGACTATTATAATCTTTACTACTTAATAATTCTATACTTTCTCTACCTTCCGGGCTAATACTCCACCAAATATCAATAGCTTCTGGAATAAGAAAAATCACATTCTCTGAAGGAGCCTCGGATGGATTAAACGCATAATCATCCAAAGGTGCCAACATTTGACCTACTTCAAATAACTCGCCTAAAGAGGATAATTCATCCAGAGCTACTTGGTCAACAACGTCATCAAACCTCTTGTTTATACGGACCATTGTTCCGTAGATAAGTTGAATCCATGCCTTGTGAACAGAAGATAATGCCTCTGCCCAAACATTCTCAAAAGCAATTTGCAGTGTGTGAAAATCGTGGAAGGAAGTAGTGTCGGCAGGACCAGGTGTAATGACGGCATTATCTAAATCTGCCTGTAATCTTGCCAAGGTTGATCGAGGTAATTCCTTTTCTACAGGCTGTGAGATTACCACATCACTTATCTGTTGCTCTATGAGGAGCTGAAGTCGTTGTTGGACAGTCAACCCCAATATGTCATCCTCGTTTTCTGTCCCAGTTCCATCATTCACATCGGTATCTCCTTCGGAGCTATCTTCAGTTGGAATCGGTCGGTTTTGGTCAATCAAGTTTTTTAATGTTTTACTCCTGACTAATTTCCGTCCACCAGCAGTGAGGTTTATCAAACCACAAACTGTATCCACTGATACTTTATAAGAAGGGTTTGGTAGGGTGTTCCAATCAGGGAATCGTGGGTGTAGAATATTTTCAGGAATTCTTATTAATAGTGGTTTGGCTAATGTTGTATCGTCGGGGCCGGGTAAACCAATTTTGGATAATCTATTAATTCCTGTTTTTTGAGCTTCAGCAAGCGCTTTACTTCTTATTATTTCACGGTCGCGTGCTGAAATTGTTCCGCTTATAAAATATGGTTTGTCAGATGTAGACGAAGCATTGTATAAAATTCTATTGGCGACTTTTTCACTTTTTTCTTTAAGAGCTACTTCTTTTTGAATTTCTTCTTTAGAAAATTCTAGTCTTACCTTTTGAATTTCCTCCCTTTTTTTCTTTTGGTTTTCTAAATCATTTTTTAGGGTTTCAGCAGCGGATAAAGTTGTTTTTTTACTTTTCACTGGCAATCCCGCTTTTTCAAATAGGCTTTCTGGTATTTTAATAAAAAATTCTTCTTTCCTTCCTGCGTTCCAATGAGGGTAAAGGGACATATGAACTAATCTTAATGGCTCCGGCATTCCGTATCCGCCGCCGCCGAAAGCTATAGTTGTATCCGGTCCTAATATTGTTAACAGAATATCTGGTCGCTTTTCCTTTCCCTCGTCATTAAATTCGATATCGTGAAATTCAATTTCAAAACGTCCATTTTCGTCTGTCAATACGGAGCCCAATCTATCTCCTTCTGGCGCTACTTTTCCAAAATTAATATCCTCGTCTTTTGCAGTTCCGAATAATACTTCAAGGATATTCATTACTGGAGCAGAATCTGTAGGATTTATTGCTGACATTGCGATATTGGATTCTCTGATCTGTTTTGATGCCACTCCATCAATATCGAAAATAACCACTTTAAGGTTTTGAACCCCCAAGCCATTATCTGCTCGTACAATTTGACCGGTTATTTTATTTGTTGTTTCCATGTTTGATAGATATTATGATTTCTAAAGCATGCCAATACAAGTAAGCACTTGATGAGATATTATTAAACGTCAATAAAGTTATTCTAAAAATCGTCATCAGTAAACAGAAAAATCCCCCTTTTTTAACAGGCTTTTCCTCCTAAAATTTAGGCTGTTTTTCCTCTTTCAAAACAAATTTTAAACTACTAATTTATGAGTTTTTCTTTCGAAAATAATTACTTTTTATGGTCTTGTTGCATAGAAGCCAAAAAACGGTGAATGTTCTCTAATATTTTTTAGTTATAGAGTTAATTAATAAAATAACTCTCTTCTTTATGTCCTGTCTAATATAACAAGTTCATCTTGACATAAAGGTCAATGTGGCTTTCCGTAATTACTTATAAAATTAACTGGGGAGTATGATACAAAATCCTCCGCTAGCGGATCAATATTATCCCATCTTCCTAACCAAGGATCGTAATTTCTCGCTTCAAAATCGTATCTGTTTAAACCCAACTCTTCGTTTAATTCCTTCCCTTGAAATTTAAATTTCTGCGCTAAGCTATTGCCATTAGGGGAAACGTCGTTATTATATCCTTTTTGTTTGAGTCCAAATGGATAGTAACTACCCTTGATTTTTTAAGCCTTTTACACTTTTCAAACACCTCTCGCTATCTTGGACGGTGGGTTATTTCAATGAACTAATTTCTTATTTCAAACTTAACGATTAATCTATTTTTGACCTAATTTTCATACCAAAGTTACTCCATTGGTCTGAGGTTCCCAATTGGTTGTGATGTGATTTTTTAATTTAGACAATCAAAAAATCCACTTAAGTTGTAAAGTCCCCTTAAATAAGCAATTAAGTCTTTTTTTTGGGTTCAAAGGTTCCCATAATTCTATCCCAAAAAGTAAAATACAGACCAAAATTGTGCTGCGAACGCTGGTGGTGCAGGTTGTGGAATGTGGACGCATTAATCCAACGTCCCACTTTTCCAAGCAAAAATTTCTTGGGAAAGAATTCAAACCCCGAATGTCCCAAAAGGTTAACGGCAAACATAATAACCAATAACCCAAATATGGCTAATGGATGGGAGGGTATTAGAAAGATGATAATAAATATATGCCCTTGCGAGATAACGGCTTCCAAAGGATGAAAAGAAAAAGATGCCCAAGGTGTTGGATTGTGAGACCAATGATGCACTCGATGAACCGTTCGAAAGAGTTTCCCATGATGCATTAATCTATGTGTCCAATAGAAATAGGCGTCGTGTATTGCCATCATAAGGATAAGGGATAGAATAAAGTAAGCTGTTCCATATTCCTGAAAGTCCAGGTATATCTTCGTAAAACCACTTCTATATAAAGCGAACACCATCCAGCTCGATAGGCCATAAATGCATAATGTACTTATCGAAAAAAGAACTTCTTTACGAACGATGCGAACTGACGCATTTGCCTTTTGTAATTTAAACCGAGCTAAATTGTGTTCTCGAAACCTATACAGCCCCATATAAGCTATTCCCATGACCGCGAAGTAACATAGAAATATAGCTAAGCTGATTAACCACCAATTATAGGACTGTTCAAATTGAGTCATTGTGATACCTATTTAACATTGCCATAGCCCAGCCGTTATTACGCCGCCTGTTCCAAAACTACATAGCATAAGTCTTTTACCCTTAATGTCTTCCTTTATAAGGTCTAGCGCAATTCCCACCGAGGCAGCGCCACAGTTTCCAATTTTACCCGACATATCAATAAATTTCACCCCATATTTCTGGAAGGTAATTTCCAGATGTTTCATGATTAAGGGGTTTACTTGGTGTAGTATCATTATTTCAGGTGGTTGTGACTCCTCAACGAATTCTCTATAAAACTTTTCTGCCTTCCCAAAAAGCCTTAAGGCCTGTCCTTTGTTTAGGCTTAAGCCCAAGTACTTTCTAGGATCGTTGAAAATTTCTTGCTTGGCCTTCCTTATTTTTTCGTCGGAATCATGCCCCAAATGCACCTGTACAACATCATGTAATCCTTTGTATTGAATGGATTTAGAATGTATCAATTTGTATTTGGAACCATTGTTCCTTATTAGACACGCAAAAGAACCATTCCCAAAAATCCTATGAAGGCTACTTTTCTTAGAAGTTGCTTTTCTCGCGGCATCCGCATTCACCACAAGTACCGAAGAATGGTAACTTTCCGAAAGTTGGCTGGCAAGGATCATGGTAGAAACCCCACCAGCACATCCCTGTACGATGTCCAAAGACAAGCAGTGAGAGAGTTCTTTAATATAATGCTCTTTGATCATCTGCCCTAAGGAAGGGGATAAAAGATCCGGACATGTGGTTGCGATTAGGATATGGCTAAGATCTTCGGGAAGTCCCGATTCAATCAATGGGTCCATCACTTTCTGTGCAAGTAGGAATACCTGATTCCTGACCTCAGAAACCGAGGTGCGTTCTTTATATTCATAATATCCTTGGATATTGGTTAATTGAGCTCCCATACTAATAGATTTAAATAGTTGCACCGTCAAAGGCATGACATCCTGCCTTTTTCAATGAAGTTATACTGTTTTTGAATTCGGGCGATAAAGCACTTCCGGACTTTTTCTGACAAAATGGGCATGCATGGATGTCACCGTTGGTATCGACATAAAAACTGCGGTTTCCAGAAGCGAAACAGCCTACCCTTCTTTGGTGAAACCCATGATAGGTAACAATGGGATAGTTCTTGAATTTAGGATCATAATTGACAAGACGGTAAAAATTTTCCAGAATTTTTAAATGCGTTGGATTCAGATCTACGCAGTGCCCTTGATAATGCCCCACTGCTCTCGGTTCGAGTATTTGAACAAAGCTTACCCCCATTCTCTTTGCCAGTTTCAGATAATTCATCAAGTTATCCTCTGTAACAAAGGATTTTGTTGCACATAGGGATAACCCCGTTACAATCCCTTCTTTTTGGGCATTTTTGGTAGCCGAGATGGCCCAATCGTAAGATTTAGGGTTCCCCCGAAATAAATTGTGATGATTTTCCTCAAAATGGTCCAAACTAATGGTAGCACCGGTAAGTCCATGTTCCTTTAGTCTATAGGCATTTTGGTGCGTAAACTTGTGCCCCGAGGTATTGATCCAAAATTCGGTGGTTTTCTTGGCGCTCTGCATGACTTCATTTAAGTCTTTTATTCTCAAGAGGGGTTCTCCCCCAGAAAATTGGATCTGCCCTATGCCCTGTTCTTGTAATTGTGCGGTGACCAATTTAAGGTCCTCTAGTCCCATGACCTCCTTTTTGTTAAGTGATTCCCATTCGTAGCAATGCTCACAGCGTAAAGAGCATTTTTTTGTGATGGCAAGAAATACATTGGTAAATCTATTTCCAGATCTCTTCAAAGGTAAAAATCGATGGATTTCCCCCTCAATGTAACGGGTAAATGCCACCGAAGGACACCCTGGGGTGTATAGGTCCCAATAGTACTTTCCGTCCACTTTTGCGATTTTCTTCAATCGGTTATCCCCAAGGACCTGCCTTCTTAATTGATCCAGCTTTCGCAATGTTCTGAAAAGGACAAAAGGATTTTTAAAATGCCTGAATGCAATTCGGCCCATATGCAATCGAACAATGAACTCGGCCCATTCTTTCCTTATTCCACTAAGCATTACTGGTTCTACTTTCTTTTCTCCAATGGAGTTGTAGGGCTTTTGTTTTGTAACAAAAGAATCTCCTTGTACGATATTGGTTTCCATAGGTCTATTATTCAATACCGCAGGCTAGCAATTCCTGTTCGCTGTTAACCATTTCCTGGAATCTTTCTATGGCAAACTGCGTAAATGCGCCATCGTGTTCAAAGGATTTTAGGTAGTCGATATCTGGTACCCCTTTGTAATTGCGGATGTAATTATAGTATCCCTTGTTCTTGATGAATACCGATCGCTTCTTATCTGGATTTTCAGCCCCTGATGCAAAGGTGACGACCACTTTGCTGCCGTTTTTGGACTGCGTAAAATAGTTCTGGTCAGCTTCCCTCAGTAAATGGGCCACATCTTTCCCAGTTTCGTCAATAGCTTTGGAAGGTTTTAAATGGGAAACCGTAACGGGTCTATTTTCAGAATAATCCATCCCCAGTTGATCTACTTCCCAGAACATAAATCCTGTTTCCAGTTTAAGCTTAACTGTTTTGGAGTTGATTCCACTTAGGTCCAACGGAATAACAAGGTTACGCTGTGCCAGAGGGCCTACCGCATTAATCTCTTCTTGCAATTCCCATCCATTCTCTTTTTCTATATATATGGATAACGGGAGATGTTGTGCCGAAGCCCACGCCCGGCTTTTTTCTACAGGATCATTTTGGTAAGACTCCTGATACGTATTGAAATAAACCCCAAATTGCTCGTTGAACTTTCCATAAACGTAGTCTAACCAAAGGGAATTTTTAACGGTTAGCAGAAGTTTCCCCTTTTTGACATTCTCGGGTTGGTCGAATGTAAAGATTAAGTTACGGGTGCTCTCCGCAGACTCAATTTCGCTGTCGAAACGATACACATTATTATCACTTTCCAAGGCTGGTTGAAGATTGGGGATAACATCGTCCATATAAACCGAAGTAGGGAGTGCTGGATTGAAAAAAGTTTGAACATCTCCCTTCCTATCGAGCAGTACCTGAGTGTCTTTTTCATGTTCTATCACTATAAGTTCGGCCAGATCCGTATGATGAACCTCTTTCAATTCATTCGTAATCATAAGTGTGTATTCGGAATGCTCTGCCTTAAAATTGGGCAATGGTAAATAATCATTATGTTGTAGGTTTGGGCTAATGACTCCAGGGTATAAATCCCCCATGAATGTATATGAATTACCGTCTTTAATATATACAAAAGGACATGAGCTTTTCAGGGCCACGGCAAGAATGGTTAGTCCCGCCAATATCCCCACAGTTCCCATAATTACATTGACTACCGATCTGCCAGTATTTGGCTTGTTTATGGAAAGTGAGGAAATGTTTACTAATGGAATGGTGACCGTCTCATCTACCGTATGGGATAACGGTATGTCCAAGTATAAATGAATCTCGTTCATGGGATCCTGTTGGCTATGTTTATACCTGTTCCCCCTTTCTTTAAGGATTTTGGAATAATTATGTTTCGAGTTGAGCACCCTCGCGATCCCAGAAACGGTTTGATTGTCAGCGTCTATGACTATATTATCTAGATGGAACATAGTATCGCCAGAATGGACTGTGGCATATTTTCCAGCCTCATTAAAGTCTTCTATATGTTTTCCAAGGGTTTCTGGAGTCGTCGTAACAGGTTTCGTATTATAGTAGCTACACCCTATAGTGAGGTTTAGAACCGCCAAGGACAATGAAATAGCAATGTACGATCGTAATTTGGACTTCCATTTCAGTATACGAAAAGGGTTCCGGTGTTCTTTTAAAAAAATTATAAACGCTCTCATAGTAAATAGATTTAACTGGTCTTATGATTGGCAAATGAGTAAAATACCAAAGCCCATTTGTTTTCAATATTCAATTATAGGGAGAGAAATAAGACTAGGGGTGCGAAATTATCCACAACCCATATATCTGGATGTCCAGCGAAGATTTCGGACACCGATTAATCGGCTATCATTTCTAAATATTGCGATGGAGTTTTTGAGGTAAGTTTTTTAAACGCCGAGTAGAATGTAGATTTCGAATTGAAACCACATTCAAGTCCAATGGCAACCATGGTATAATTTCTATAACTGGGGTCAGCTATTATTTTTTTGACCTGAGCTACACGTAATGAATTGATGTAATCTGAAAAATTCTGTCCACTGCACATGTTTATGACCTTAGACAGATGGCTGGTACTAAGTTTTAAATCCGATGCTAAGTTGCTCAGACTTAAATCCGCGTCTAGATACTTTTTGTTCTCAATGACGCAAGAATGGATTTCATTAAATTCCATTCTAAGTTTATCCATATCCCCTTTATCATTCATTTTGGCAACGCCTACACCAATGAACTTTTGGTTTTTTGTTATGTGTTTTCTTAACTGGATGCGATCCTGAACTACATTATAACGATAAAGACCTTGATAACCAATCCAGTATAAAAGTAATGAAGAGCTCAATCTCAAAATATTGTACCCCCATTTTACGTCAAAAACAAAATCACCCACTTTGGCAAAAATCCAAAATAATATAACCAATCCTCCTATTTTGAAAAATAACCGAAGCCACTTTAAATCGTCATAACTCAGTATTTTGTGATAAACATCCCGTCTTTTAAATACAAGTTCAAAAGCTTTGTAGAATATCACCAAACTAAGGGCTAAATTAAAGATATCTTCTGCTGCCGTATATTTTTCTATATAAGAAACATCTTGGTTGGGTACTGAAAAATAAACATATGATATAACCCCTATTCGAAGTATAAACTCAATTAAAAAGACCCCGATAGAAAACTTTACAAAGCCTACAAACTTCTTATCCACCTCTAGAAAGTGAATTATAAAAGCATAGAACATTGGCAAAACGAAAAAATACCAAGGGACCAGAAGATTTTCAATATAAAATAAATTAGAAGTGAATCCTTTATTTATTAACCAAGCTTGTAAATTATTTAGTGAGATAAAGACTACAACTAAATTCAAATAGAGTACAACAATACTAAATCGCTTGCGGAATAGAAGTGTCACCGAATTAAATACAAATCCTTGTATGACACCCGCGATTAATATAAAATCAACAATTTTTGTAAATAACATACTGGCATGATTACTATTGTTATATAAAATTAGAGATTAACAATTTAAATTGGGACAAATAGAGTAAGGATATGTCCCGAATTATATTCTTGGACATTTAGTTAAGAATCATACTACGGCTTTTTAAATTTTAAAATCCCCTTTATCATCCCCAAAAATAGATTTTTAAATGAGCCTCTAGATATTCTTGTTTTCTAGTATAACAAATAGTTCTTCTACTTAATCTTTTAATGTGGGTTCTTAAAGTGAGGTTCTTTCGCTCAATAATATTTGTACAATAATTAAAGACTCTATGGATTTCTTTCGGAATAAGTGGTGGGTATATATTTAGTCGATCTGTGTAAATTCTTGTTGGCTGCAATGCTAGAACTTTATCCATCAAAGGTTTTATGTTTTTCTTTGATTTTGTGCCAACAAAAAAATCAATCACACCCCTGGTTTCTCTTTCAATTGCATAGGTAACCCATGTCATTTTATTCTTATTGCCAATGAACGTCCAAAGTTCATCAACTTCAAATTTGCATCCAAGATTAAAAAATAAAGGCCGCCTAATTTTCGAACTAATTTTAAGTATTCTGGAAAGAACCGTATTCTTGGATATCAGTAATATTCTTGAAATACTTCGAATACCACAACCTTCTTTCAAAAGAATGGTTACCATTTCATTAGTATTTCTTTTATAAGCCTTATAGAAGTATTTACTCTGAAAGGATTTGTTACAGGTTCTACATTGATACCTCTGTGAGTTATTTTGGAAACCGTTTTTAACCGTATTTACTCCTGTACATTTGGGACATATTTTCTTTTTCATCCACTAATTTAATACACAAGGCTTATACAAACCTATATTTTAAGCCATCTAACAGCATATCTATTTCATGGACAGGGTTAATGTTCGGTCTAATTAGATAGGAAAACCATTATTTAATATTGACAGTCAATAAGTTACGTTAGATTGTTTGACCGTCCACTAATTTGACCCATTACCGATTGGAAGTATCAAGCATTGTTAAAAAGTTTTTAATAATCATATTTGACTACAAATATATACATTTTGTTTATTTATAAATATACACTTTGATTATTATTTTTAACAGTATTACATTTTATGTCTATAATTATCTAACTTTGCATAACATATTTGATGTTTCATTTACTAATTATTACACTTATGCCGTTTGGAGATAACTTAAAAAAAATACGTGCAGACAAGGATATTTCGCAAGGAGATCTTGCTAAAATGATTGATGTTCACGCAACTCATATTTCTCGATATGAACGTAATTTAACATCGCCAACTATTGAAGTGGCTAAAAAGATTGCGGATGCGTTAGAAGTTTCTACTGATTCGCTTATCTATGGTTCTAACGAACAAATTGTAAATAACAAGCTAAATGATGAAGAGTTACTACAGCTATTTTACAAAGCTCAACAATTAAGTAATGAAGATATTACAAGTATTAAAGCAATGCTTAAAGCTTTTGTATTTCAAAAAGATATTCAAAAACAACTTACATAAAAACATATCTTGATTTTGAGATTTCTAAAATCGATTGGGTTTATAATATTGATTATTTTCCTAACAGCTTTAACTCAAATTGGAGGTGTAGTTTTATTATTATGTGTTCCTCTATTCTTTTATATAAAAAAGAAAATAGCTAAACCCTCTTTACGTAGATTGTTATATATAGCTTCTTTTCTTTTAATTTATTTATCAATAACATTTTTTATTATTCCTCCAATAGCTAAAAGTTTCGGCAGAGTTCCATTAGCTATAAACAGTAAAACAATAAAGCCACTTAACATAATGACGTGTATCTTAAACAGGCATTACGTTAGACCTAAACTTAAATCTAATATTACAAACGTTTCTGTAAAATTTAATCAAAAATTCCCTAATACGACAATCAGTTATCTTGATGCTAATTTTCCTTTTTTAAATGGCTTTTCTTTATTACCTCATTTAAGTCATAATGATGGAAAAAAAGTTGATATAACGTTTTTTTATAAAGATAAATCAGGGAAAGAAATTAATAATAACGCTCCTTCATTTATGGGGTATGGAGTATATGAAGAACCAAAAAACAATGAATATAATATGCCAGAAAATTGTAAAAAAAAAGGATATTGGCAATATAGTATTTTAGAAAAATTTGTTCCTCAATGGAATAAAAATAAAATGATTTTTGACAAAAATCGAACTAAACATCTAATAAAATTATTTACTCAAGAAAATACGACAAGTAAGATTTTTATAGAACCTCATTTAAAAAAAAGGATGAATTTAAACTCTAATAAAATAAGATTTCATGGCTGTCGTGCCGTTAGACACGACGACCATATCCACCTTCAAATTAAATAGTATTACAAGTTTACTTGCTCTAAATAACAGTCTTTTTGTAGTAAATAAATTCTATTATTTGTTAAATCATAGTAACTTAAATCAAATTCATCTTTTAGTAAACAATTTGATTTGTAAATATATTTCTCAATGCCTTCGTCATTAATTATTGTTACTTCGTAAAAATATTTTTCTTTTAAAATATAATTGATTCTTACGTCATAATCTGACACCTTTTCATTTTTATTATTGATATTAACCGTTGGTATTCTTTGATATTTTCTCCCTTTAAAACTCCCGCTTAAAGCTTTGTTTTCAAGAACCTTAAACAATAATAAAGTATCTGCTTCCTTACTTATGAATTGAAGTGTTTTATCTCCAGGATAAGGTTTCAGAATATAATTAGAAAAATCAATACTATCCTTATTTTTGATTTCTCTATCTTTTTCATAGTATAGAGTTTTCACATCTCCTTCTTCATCCCAATAATTAATTCCATATATATGTTCATGTACTATGTTATTTAAACTTAAACGATGGTCGTATTTTACCCAAACCCAAACAGGGTTATCGTCAAAATTCATATTCATTTGAAATGCATCTTTTGGGATTTTAGATACCTTTTGTACTTTCATAATACTATCATTATTTACAGTAGGTAGTCTCTCTTTATTCTGACCCGAACAACTTGTCAAAGAAATCAGAAGTACGATTGTAGTTATAAACTTCATATTCCTAATTAATTTTTGATTGTTTTTACTCCGTTTTGATTTACCCTATTAACATCATCTACATTTGCTTTACCTGTTAAAACATACCAACTCCAATCAAAGCCTCCTGCTTCAGCAACTCCTCTTGCAAATTTCGCACAGTAACTTGGATTACTACTGCTAGTTGATGAACCATATCCACCAAAAGCGTGATACCCTTTTTTCTCCATTTCAGTAGCATATTTAAGCATTGATTTAAAATTTAAGCCTTCTGCTAAAGTTCCCATAATAGTACCATATCCTTTAAAAACAGGTGATCTATGTAGTGCTGTTATTATAGTCGAGACATTTTGTTCATTACTTTTACTTGAATCCCAATCAGGAATTGATAATCCACTAAAGTTTTTACTTGAACGTACAGCTCCTTGGTCAGTAGGTAGACCTCCCAAACCTGGTCTTCCGTATCTTCCAAAATCAAAATATCTTGTACCGCCAGTATCTCCGTTAATTATTACAATTCCTGCGTGTCCTGCTCCATTCATCTTACCATCTCCATCTCCAAAAGTATTTTCCAACCACCCTGCTGCTTTTTGATTTGATGGTATTTTTGGATTTTGATCAGGGAAAGCCACTAATATCGCTTTACCATTTGCAATATCTTCATCAGAAGCGTGAGCTGTTTGTTCAAAAGTACCATTTCCAGTATTCGAATATTGAGTAAAACCACTACTAGACTTATTCCATAAATCATTTATTAACGAAGTGGCATCAGCTCCTGAAGGATCAGCCCAAAATATAGGGTTATTATCAAAAGCCACAGAAGTTCCCATTGAGTAATGAGTAATTGGGTCTATCCCATTAAATCTTCCAATGGCTGGGTCATATTGACGCATATCCATTTCAATTACATTCAAACCTAAACTTTCATTAAGTTCTTTACCATTAAATGTCTGATACTTGTGTTCTCTACCACTCACGACATTATTGTACCCTTTGTGTTGTAGTCCAAATGGATATAACTTTATGCGTTTTTTTTAATAATAGCCCATTTTTTACCGCCTATACTTCCAAAAACAGATTTTTTTTAAGAACGTCCTCACTTCATAACCACCGTAAATATACTTAATATGATTAATTCCGCGCTCCAAAAATCCAGTTTTATCGTACCTCAAAAGCCTCTGTATTTTCTCCGCTTCCTTTCCCTCGATATTCTACATAATTGGCATTATAATACTCTTACGCAGGCTACAGGTACTTATAATGTAAATTATGTAAAATACTTCCATCCGCCTTTCTGCCAACGCTTTTGCTTACTCGGATGAAGAGCAAGTCATTTTAAAAGTTGATGCAACTCCACCGCATTTTCAACCTCTGTTACATCAACTTTTAAAACGTTTTATTATTAGTGGAAAAAGAGGTTGGCGATGTGGCGGATTTTCCACTAATAATAAAATGATAGGCTAAATGCCGATTGAATGTCGCACAACAATAATTGGAACGAGTTGTGCAAAAAAACAAGCAAAGAAGTAAAGCAAGCTTTTCCGCTTGCTGTCTTTTTGTGAAGATTTTTTTATGCAAATTCGGTGTTGTTGGCTTACGAAGTAAATATTAACCAATCGTAGTGCGTGGGCAGAAGTGGTTGCAAAAAGCGTTGGATATGTGGCTATTTTGCATAATACCAGTTATAACTACAAAATAAATTAACTCCGCGAAGCGAACGATTGAGAAGCATTTTGCTATTATAACTTCTATTATGTACACTTTGCTTGGGGGAACTCCACCGTAACGTTAGAGAAGGTGGAGTGATGTGGTGGCGTGCGGAATCACGCAAAAGACAGAAGCTTTTGAGTTTGCGATAAAACTGGGTTTTGAGTGGTGGGGAGTTTATTGTTCCTCTTCCTTTTTCAGCCATTTAGACAGCCCTTCAAGCTCGTCCTGTGGGTGCATGGATAGCAATATTCTACTGAGCCAGTACATACTGCTTCTTATCTCTCCATCATCATATCTGGCATCTTCCAATTGACTCAGGAATATCAGGCCATCTAACAATGATTGCTGCATATCTCCCAACTCACCAAAATCGGCAATGGGTAGTTTTATATAACTTTGATTTGTTTCGGGGTCGGTTTGCAGGGTATGGAGATACCTTGTCTTAAATTCTTGTGATTTCATTTTTTTAATGTTTTTAGTTTATTGGATGGAAGTTATTTACTATTTCGTGTAGGTTCTCCAGATCGTCCTGTACATACTTTTCGGTGGAACTTATATAACGATGTCCTGCTAATACTTGAACTTGTCTTAAATTATATTGTTTTAACCAATTTGTAATTACCGAAGATCGTAGTTGATTAGAGTTTTTTACTTTGTTATTTATTTGCCTTAATTTCTTTAAAATAAAATATATAGTGTTTCCTAATCGTGCATTGTTTGGTATAAATAATCGTTCACTTTCTACACTTTTACGTCTTTTTATTTCTTCTCTAATTTCCTTTACATATTCTAATAATTCTATGACTTGCCAGGATTTTAATTCTAATGTTCTTGCATTACTTCTTGCACCACTTTTTATATAAACCTTTCCTTTGTAAAGCTGTAAATCTTCGAGTTCTAAATGTATTAATTCTGTTGTATTTAATCCTTGATAAACCATTAAACCAACGATTACTTTATTACGTTTTGATGTGTATTTATGGTATTCTTCTTGATATTTATCTGTTTCAAAACTGTAATATAAATCTTCTAATTCGTCAGCTTCTAAAGTGTTGTAATTAATGATTCTTTTTACGCCTTTTATATTAATATTTTCTATTGGATTATCAATTCTGTAATTCTCTGATAGTAGATATTTAAAGTATATTTTTATAGTTCCTATTTTATGTTTTATTGTTTTTTTAGTATTGTTTTTTCGCTGTAAATACTTGATATATTTTAAGATAGTTTTGTAATCAATTAGCTCTGGATTTGTATGATTTCTGTTGCACCACTTTATAAATACGTGTATTTGTTTTGTATAATTTTCAATAGTTGATTTACTGTAATTTTCCTTTTCTAAATAACCTTTATATTCTATCATCTTCAATCGTTTTTAATAAATGAGTATAGATTTGAGTTGATTCTAAACTGCTATGACCTAAAAAGTTTTTTATGCTTTCTAACTTTACTTCGTGTTGTAATAAATGTGTAGCAATTGAGTGTCTTAATGTGTGTAATGTTATCTTTTTATCAACGATATTTTTATTGTTTGTAGCGAGTACAATAACCTTTAATCGGTTAGCAAAAGTCATTCCTCGTAATCGTGTTCCTTGTTGATTTATAAATAATGCATCATTGATATTTGCATCTTTAAATTGTGGTCGAGCTTCAAAAATATAGTCTTCTAATATTTCTGCATTCTTTCTATTTATGGGTACAAATCGTTCTTTATAATTCTTTCCTTTTCTAACAAATATTCTTTCTTTATCAAAATAAATATCGCTTGTATCTAAATGTACTGCTTCGTTTCTACGTAATCCACAACTATATAAAACGGTTAACATTGCTTTATCTCGCAATTGTATGCGTTGTGAATGATGGCTTTGATTTGTTGCTCTAAACAACTCTTTAATTTCTGATTGTGTTAGTATATTTAGCTTTTCTTCTGTTGGTTGTTTCTCTGATTTTAAATGGATATTAATTCCTGTATGATTATGGTTTTGTAAATATTCTTTGAACTTTTTTAACGCTTGTTGGTGCTTATTTAAATAACTTTTACTCAATCCTCCGTTTCTTCTTTCATTAGCTCTTTGCTGTAAATAATTGTAATAATCCTTTACCGTTTTAGTTGTGATATGATTGATGTTTTTAATATGATTTTGCTCTAAATAATAAAAGAACTCTTGTAAATGATTTGGTAAGTAATAGACTGTACTTTCTGCATAACCAAGGATATCTAACCATTCTTTATAGTTAGCAACAAACATTCTGTAACTCTCATTTTGTAGCTTTAATTTTTTCATCCCTTGACCTTTTTTGAGTTTTAGCGAACTACTTATGTAACTTTCTGATTTACAGATATGTTATTAGTCCATTTTGTTCATTGAACCGTTATGAACTACTTTGAACTTCTAACCTTTGTAGCGTGGTATTTAGTAGTGTCTCTATTTGTTTATTTGTGTTTTCGTAATCTTCATAATTCATCACTTCATATACATATCCTTTACGCTTATCTCCTTTAGCTCTTTGTATTAGTTCTGCTAATTGTAATTGTATCATATATCGCTTTTGATTACTTGGATTTATGCGTAATGTTCTGCGTATTTCTGCATTGGTAAACGTAGTTTGTGTATTGGCTTTTAAATAGGCTTTTAGCATTTCAAAAAAGCTTCTACAAGCTCCATTTAGTAAATCACTTTTACGTAGTAAAACTTCTTGTATTAACTCGTTTGCTTCTTGTATATCTTCGATGGTAGTTTCTATAAACACTTCGCCACTTTCTTCGTTTACCTGTTGCTCTCGTTGGTATTGTTTATAAAATGTAATCGCTTCAATAAATTGTAAATAATGGCTATTTGTACGCCTTGGTTTAAAAACTGATTGTGGTAATTCTAAATATTCTGCAAAAGGATTTATTACTTTTATTGGCTTTAAAACTCGTTGAACATCTTTTAGTAATTCTCTCGATTTGTGTTCTTGTTCTTCGTTTATTTTTCCTGCACTTATTAAGCGTTGATAATTCATTATTCTAATATCTTGTTCTGCACTTTCATCAATGTATAAAAGGAAGTTTCTATTGCTATTATCTTCGTAAATACTTTCTTGTGTTGTACAACCTGATACACTTACAGGACCTTCAACCGTTAAATGGATAGTCTTTGTATTTCCTCGTGCATCTTTATGAACTACCGTTTTTGTTATCCGTTTTTTAGATTGTAATTCTCGTAATGGATAAAGCACAGATTCTGCTCCGTCTAAATCTTCTATTAATATTAATTTGTGTTGCAATTCAGTTCTGTTGAAGTAGTAAAAAGCATTTGCAGATAATACAGTAATTTCTATTTTGTCTTCTTCTGGTATGAGTTCTGATACTTTAGATTGTAAATGTGTTTTACCAACTCCAGAACTTCCAAGACTTATACAATGCAATGGATTATTCGTTTTTCTACTTGTAAATATCAAGTACATTAATAATCTATTGATTTGTTCTCCGATAACTCCAGACTTTCCTATTAGCTCGTTTGTTTTAAGTAGTAAATCCTTTCGTTTTAAATACTTTATAGCTTCTCGTTCTTCGGTTGCGGATAGCTCCTTTCTATATGGCATCATTGATGCCTCGTATTGTTCGATTAATAAAAACCGATAATTCTCTAACTCTTTGGTCACTTCTTGTAAAGTTCTCCTAACTACACTTGTTCCTATTTCTAATCGTTCTGCTACTTTCCTAACAAACTTTTCTACTTGATTATCGTTGTATAAATCGAGTGTATGACGTAATACATTATCGTGTTTTAGCTTTTGTATGCTTAATGTAATTCGTAAACTCTCTAATTTATTGGTCTTTATTCCTCCTAAAATGTGGAGTTCTAAATGTTTTGTGATGTACTCGTAGCTGTTTAGATTGGAAGTATCAAGCATTGTTAAAAAGTTTTTAATAATCATATTTGACTACAAATATATACATTTTGTTTATTTA
>CAJXZB010000006.1 GCA_913063405.1 uncultured Ulvibacter sp. | reverse complement strand
AACAAGGGGACTACTGAACTTTAATTCCATCTGATAAAGTTACAGACAAGCTGTAACTTTGGCAAATTCATCCCAATCGCAGCAAGCCTCGGAGTATTCTTTGCCCTTTTGATAAAGGCGCTAAATCTTGCAATTCAACGCCCTAAATATAACTATTTTCTAGTTGAATTACTCGTATGATTCCTTAATGAACTTATCATAAGTAATCTCCTTAGTCTTCAACTTCGCGTTTTCCTTAAAAAACTGAAGCAATTTATTTGTATTTAACTGCTCGCTAAGTCGTTTTACCTCGTCTTGATTTGACAAAATTTTTGCCGCAATTCCATCCAACTCTTCATCCGAAGGGTCCATTTGTCCAAATTGCGCCATCTGTCCTTTAATCATATTTCGGCTATACTCTTTTAACTCCTCAAAACTCACCTGCAAATTATTTTCTGTACGTAATTTCCCTTCGATTAACTGGTACCTCAACCCTTTTTCGCTTCGCTCGTATTCAGCTTTGGCTTCTTCCTCTGTTAACGGTTGTTCACCGGAAAGTTGAATCCATTTTTGTAAAAAAGTATCTGGTAATTGGAATTTGGTATTATCGATTAAAGACTCAACAACGTCATTTAGTAATTTCTGGTCGCTTTGTTGTTCAAATTGTTTTTCAGCATCTCCTTTTATCTTTGCCTTTAACTCATTTTCTGAAGTAACAGCTGCCTCACCGAACAACTTGTCAAACAATTCTTGGTTCAATTCTGCCATTTCACGTGTGTTTACCTCTTCAATTTTCAGGCTAACTTCGATATCCAGACCATGTGCATCTGCGTGCTCAACTCCAAGATATTTTTGATTGTCATGATCATCGGCAAACATTCCTTTAGTCTTTAAGGTTACAACATCTCCAATCTTAGCTCCAACCAAAGCAGAAAGCTGCTTCTTCCCTTTTATAACCTCTGTACTAAAAGTAGCACTCTTGTCGATATTCTTTTCTGAAGCCGTAAATGTTCCCGTAACCTCATCTTCCTTTTCAACAACCGTTTTAGAAATTAGCTTTCCGTATTGTTTACGAATGGTCTTAACTTGATTGTCTAACATTTTATCATCAGCCACGATCTTGTAGCTAGTAATGGCTTTGCCTTTTACATCCACATCAAACTCTGGCGTGAGTCCCAATTCAAATTCAAAAGTAAAATCATCCGAATCCCAATCGATTTCAGCTTCATTTTTAGGAAGAGGATTTCCTAAAACGTCTAACTTTTCTTCTGTTAAAAAGGTATTCAAGCCGTCCTGAAGAATCTTGTTCACCTCTTCAACTAGCACTGCCTTACCATATTGCTTTTGAACCATTCCCATAGGAACATGTCCTTTTCTAAAACCTGGAATATTTGCCGTTTTACGGTAATTATTCAGCACAGAACTCACCTTTTCTGAATAATCTTCTTTTTTGATATCCACTGTTACAACAGCGTTTAATTTATCAATGTCTTTTTTTGTAATATTCATCTTTTCTGAAAAATTTCAATGTGAATTTTTTGGGTTGCAAAAGTATAATTTTTTAAGCAACACAACAAACTTTTACAGGCTGTAATTCAGGTATTTATTTATCCTTTTTGAGGATGGAATGCAATATAGATTGCAGAAAAGAAAGCAATAAGCTGAAAAGCAGCGCCCACCAGATGTTCCGAACAGCAAAGCCATCAACAAAATAATCCGCCAGAAGGATAATTACAGCATTAATTACAAGAAGAAACAACCCAAGTGTGATAATGGTCACGGGAAAGGTTAAAACCACTAGTATAGGTTTTACAATCAATCTCAGCAACCCGAGAACGACTGCTACTATAATGGCGGAGATATATCCTTCAACAGCAACTCCGGGCAACATCTTTGCTAAAATAACCACCGCTACAGCCGTCAACAATAATCTTAAGAGCATCTTCATAAATTTTTGATTTAGAACTTAAAGATAAAAAAACCGCCCTGCCAAAAGGCGGGACGGCTATAATATTTGGAAAGGACTATTTTTTATCCTCCGTTATTATGTGCAGATACTGTTGCATAATTCCCAATTGCTACCATAGGAATGGTAGCATCGTACTTTCTATTAATAACATCGATAATAAGGTTCGCTGTATAAGCATACCCCCTTGGAGTTGGATGAACACCGTCAAGAGAGAAAGCCCCTCCAGTTACAAATTGAGATGTCAACGTACCTCCATCAAATGCAACACCAGTTGCAGCAACTTCTGCCAAAGCAGTTTTCGCATCAACAAAACCAAGATCATTGGTTTCGGCGATTGCTTCAATAGTACCATTAAAGGCAGCCGCAGCGGCTGCTATACTAGCCTGTTCTGCCGGCACCAATACATATTGATCTTCCATAGGGAAAGTCACTCCATTAACTGATAACTGTCCAGCTTGTTCTGCTGGTAAGCCTAATGCCAGTAATTGATCAAATCTAACTTGATTAAGTTGTCCAATCACAGGCAAACTAGTTAATGTCATCAAGTCACCTGAGTTGGCTTGTCTTGCTTGACCATATTGTTGACCAAATAAAGTAGCAGTAAGCGTATCAAGTCCTCCACCAATCAATACTTGAGTCAATTGATCTGAAATATTTGCCAATGATTCATCATTCACAACAACAGCACTCGCTGCAGTTTGAGAGAATACAATTGATCTTTCAGGAACTCCAAGAAATGCAAACGCCCCATTTAATTGAGCATAGGTCGCATTAAGTGTTGGTATTTGAGGTCCAAAATTTGGATCCAATGGGCTCAAAGGCGCAAAAGGAACAGTAGTGAAAAAAGGAATTGAGGTAACATCTGCAAGATTTATTAATACTCCCTTAGCACCTCCTGCCATTAAAGCATCCACTTGACCGCTGTAAGCCGCCGCGAATACATTTGGATCTGTAATATCATTATCTCCATATGTAGATGGATCAAGGTTTCCTAATTGATCAACCCCAGCTCCACCTGAAGTAGCATAACTTAAAATATCATTATTGCCAATCCACAAACTAAAGAACGTTGGACTCATTGATGCTGCATCTGCAATAACAGAAGCACCGGCACTCGTTTGAAAACGACCAAACCAAGGATTTGCCGTTCCGTATCCATTAGCGCTTAGGTGAAAACTTTTCGCTCCTGGCACTCCCATATTATTGAAGGGTCCAACTGCACTTCCCGATACCGTAGTTGTAGGGGTTCCCTCAAGACGTACAGGTCCAGGATTTCCGTCTGCATCTACCGCTAAAACAAATCTGTTTTCAAAAACCTGATTACCGCCTAATAGCAAACCTCCAGTATTGTCATTCATTAATGGTTGGGTAAATTCACCTCCACCTGCAAAAGCAAATTGTTGTGCCATTATGTTAGGATACGAATTTTCTTGTCCAGTAATATATAAGGCTCCATCAGCGTATCCAGCCGTAAGTGAATTACCTACTGCAACATAGTTAGAAAAATCTGCCGTTCCATTTGAGTAAAACCCATCGTCAGACACAGAATTTTCAAATTCCGCGTCACAACTTACCAACCCGATAGTTGCTAAGCCTATTAAAAATTTTATAGTGTTTTTCATTTGTTTTAATTTTTTCAATTACATTTTATAAGTAACTCCCAATCCAGGTACAAAAGCATTGGATTTATATTTTCCACCAAAAGGTACTGCTTGGCCATTCTCGATGTACGCATCGTAAGAAGCATCTACTTCTTTAAAGCGAAGATAAAGGAAAGAGGCATCTACCTCAAATCTTTTTCCAACATTAAAAGTTAGACCTGCAGTATAACCATTACTATCATTACGAGGAGTTTCTGGTGCAAATCTTCCAGGTTGAACAGGTGATTCATCGAAGTAGTACCCTGCTCTCAATATAAACATATCGGTTGCTTCATATTGTAATCCAAAACGGTAGATAGAAGCATTTTTATAATTACGAGCATTAAAAGAATCTGGAACATTTTCATCTAAGAAATCAATATCCAATGATTCATAAATACCCCAAAATGTACGATTAAAGTCGAAAGCAAATAACCACTTATCACAAAACTCATAAGAAAGACCAACTGTTAACTCTGCAGGTAAAGGAAGGTCTGCGTCAAATTCTGTTTCATTTGGAAACGGAGTTAACGGTGAATTAGGAATATTTTCGAAAGTAGCTGTTCCTCCTTCGGCCTCCATAATTATTTTTGAACGGTAAGAAGCTCCAATCCTAAGTCCTTCGGTTGGAGTAAACATTGTACTGGCCACCCATCCAGTTGCATTAATTCCTTTAGCATCCAATGTAACTTCTGAACGTTCTCCTTCAAGGGTAGACAACGTTCTGTTAAGGTTTCTGTTAAAGTTAACAGATCCCGTAACAAAAATAGGACCACCACCAAAACTAATAATGTCATTTACTTTTACCGAAAGTGTTGGTTGGATGTATATCGCTTTTAAATCGATATTATTAACCAAATGCGATCCAGCCCAGTCATCTTCATAGGCAACTGTACTACCATAAGGAGTATAAACACCTACACCCAAAGCTAACCAATCTGTCGCTTTATAAGATGCGTAAAAATACAATGGTGTTCCTGTAGGACTGTCTGTTATGGCAGATGCTCCTGTAGATTCGTTTTGGTACGCAACATTAGAGAACACGCCGCTTACTCCAGCAGAGATATTCAATTTGTTTTCTAAATACACCAAACCGGCGGGATTAAAAAATACAAGTTCACTACTATTCACTACAGCAACTCCTGTGTGTCCCATTGCTAAGGACTTCTGTCCTTGTAAGGCCACACGATACCCTCCGGCATACGTTACTGCTGCGGCTAGTAAGAACACAGCAAGAAGTAATACTTTCTTCATAATAATCTAAATTAAAAGGTTTATTTGTTTTGTTTTATCTCGGCAAAATACACATTATAGTTGACTAAACACCAATTTGTTATGCATACATAGTAAAATGCCCTTGCAATGTTATAAAAAATTCATCACAAATTGGTAAAATTCAGAAGGATTTTCTGCGTGCAACCAATGACCTGCATTAGAAATAGTAACAACTTGAAAGTTTGGAAAGTGCTTTTTTATTAAAATTTCATCTATATTCTCTATATATCCAGACTTCGACCCTCTTAAAAACAGGGTTTCACCATTATAAAACATTTCTTCTGGCAGAGCCTTACCTACCTCTTCAATTTTATCGGCTAATACAGGTAAGTTAATACGTAACCCTAACTGGCCTTTATCAACCCAATAGAGGTTTTTTAAAAGAAACTGCCTTGTACTTATTTCCTGAATATATGGCGAAAGCACCTCATCTGCCTGACCCCTGGTTCTTACTTTAGAAAAATCAAGCAAAGACAGCGCTTTCAATATGTCCTGATGATGTTGGGGATAGGCCTTAGGGCCTATATCTGCAACAAGCAATTTCGAAACCATTTCTGGGTAAGAGACTGCAAATAGCATGGCAGACTTGCCGCCCATAGAATGCCCAATAAGGACGCTATTTTCTAATTTGTGGTAATCACAATAATTTTTAATATCTTCTACTATAAGATTATAACTAAATTCATCACTATGGAAACTTCGCCCATGATTACGTTGGTCTATCAAATGCACTTCGTAACCATTCTCTACAAATCTATTTCCAAGTGATTTCCAATTATCGCCCATTCCTAAAAAGCCATGAAGAATTAGTAGTGGTTTTCCCTCTCCAATAATTTTGGAATGCAATATCATACTAAGATAATTTTTTAAGATATTGTCTAACTACTGTTTCCAATCCAGCATACAAGGCCTCTGAAATCAATGCGTGTCCAATGGAGACCTCAAGTAAACTAGGAATGTTCTCCTTGAAATATTGAATATTTTCTAAAGATAAATCGTGACCTGCATTGATCCCCAAACCTAACTCATTTGCTAAAACTGCACAAGCCGTATAAGGCTCAATGGCCTCCTTATCTCCTAAGGTGTATTGTGCTGCAAAGGCTTCCGTGTATAACTCAATTCGATCTGTCCCAACTGCAGCAGCGCCTTCAATCATTCGCATATTCGGATCTACAAAAATGGAAGTCCGTATCCCGTTCTGTTTGCATTCAGAAATAATTTCGGTTAAATAATCTTTATGATTTACTGTATCCCACCCTGCGTTTGAAGTAATAGCGTCTATAGCATCTGGAACCAACGTTACCTGAGTGGGCTTTATATCCAACACCAAATCCAAAAATTTGTCTTGGGGATTTCCCTCTATGTTATATTCCGTAGTTACTACCGATTTTAAATCATACGCATCTTGATATCTAATATGTCTTTCATCGGGCCTGGGGTGGATTGTAATTCCATGGGCTCCAAAATTCTGGATATCAATGGCTGCTTGCACCAAATTTGGCGTATTTCCTCCTCTAGCGTTGCGTAAGGTGGCTATTTTATTAATGTTTACACTTAATTTTGTCATTCCGTAAGAATAAGAAGTACAAAAATACAAAGCTTCGGTAGGGTTTTGAATCTTTATTTTAAGTAATTTGCATAAAAATTGAAAGCTTGAAAACCCAACAGTTTATTATTAATGATATAAAGCCTTTCGATATTTCTTCGGAAATAAAAGAAGTCCAGGCAATTTTTAATCAACTTACCTATACTCATGTCCCAGTTAAGAAAGACGATATTTATGTGGGTTGCATTTCTGAAACTGATGCCTACTGCTTTGACGGTGATAAATTTCTTAGCAATTTTCAATATGCACTGGAGCCATTTTTTGTTAGAGAAACTACCAATTGGCTCGACATTCTTGAATCTTTTGCCTTAAACGATTGCAATATTATTCCTGTCTTAAGTAATGATAATAGATATCTTGGATATTACGAGCTTAGTGATATAATGAGTCTTTTTAACAATACTCCGTTCCTTAATGAAGCCGGAGGTATTATTATTGTAGAAAAAGGGATACGTGATTATTCCTTTAGCGAAATATGTCAGATTATCGAATCCAACGACGCTCGAGTTTTAGGAGTATTCGTTTCAAAAATTGAGAATGATCTTCTGCAAGCTACCATTAAAATTGGGCATACTGGAATGAACGCTATTGTGCAAACTTTTAGAAGGTATGGATATAATGTTGTTTCTAATCATGAAGAAGATAAATTCCTTGACAATTTAAAAGAACGTTCCGACTATTTGAACAAATACCTAAATATGTAAGTAATGAAGATAGGTATATATGGGCAGTTCTACCACGAAAACTCTGAGACTTATATCCAACTCATTTTGGATGCCCTTCAGAAAAAAAATGTAGAAATAGTTATTGAGGAAAACTTCCTCAATATTATTAACCAACAAGAGACTACCAAAAACTTTTTCGAAGCTTCAACCTTTACCAGGCTTGACGGCTCGTATGATCTGTTTTTTAGTATTGGAGGAGACGGTACGATTTTAAAATCTGTGACCTATGTTAGAGATTTGGGAATTCCCATTGTGGGCATTAATACGGGAAGACTTGGGTTTTTGGCAACTATTCAGAAGGAAAAAATAACCGAAAGCATTAATCAAATTCTAGATGATGAATATGTAATTTCTGAAAGAAGCCTCCTCACAATCTCTACAGAACCCTCGAGTGGCGAAATTACCTCTCTCAATTTTGCCTTAAATGAAGTCGCGGTAAACCGAAAAAACACTACCTCAATGATAAAGGTAGAGACCAAAATTAATGACAAATACCTTACGTCGTACTGGTCGGATGGATTAATTGTGGCCACGCCAACTGGCTCTACTGGATACTCTCTTAGTTGTGGAGGCCCCGTTATTGACCCAAGCACGAACAGTATTGTCATAACTCCAATTGCTCCTCATAATTTAAACGCCAGGCCTTTTGTGATTCCAGACAATAGCACGATAACACTAAAAGTAAGCGGAAGAGAAAAATCTTATTTAGTTTCTATGGATTCTCGTATCGCTACTTTAGAGAATGAAACTAAGCTCGTAATTAAAAAGGCTCCCTTCACTATTAAACTTGTTCAATTAGTAAATGACAGCTTTTTAAAAACTCTTAGAAAAAAGCTGCTATGGGGCGAAGACAAACGAAATTAAACAATAAATAGTTCTAAAATTTGTTAATCAACTGAGACGAATTTGCTTATCACGCCGATAAGACAAGTTTATTATTATATTTGCAAACTTTTAAGGTATATGAAGTATTTCGCAACTGCGTTTTTAGTTATGGCCACCTCATTTATAGGACATTCTCAAACTTATGAAATTGGGGCTATTGTTGGTGGAACCAACTTTGTTGGGGATGTGGGAAAAACAAATTTCATTTCACCAAATGCATTTGCTTTTGGAGCAATAGTTAAATGGAATAGAAGTCCAAGACATGCCTTTAGACTTTCTATAATTAGTGCGAACCTTAAAGGCAACGATTCCGAATCAAATGAAAGTCGTAGAAGAGAAAGAGGTTATTCTTTTCAAAATAAAGTAAATGAGATTTCGGCGGGAATAGAATATACTTTCTGGGACTACAATATTTATAATGGCAGACAAGTTTCCACTCCTTACCTATATACAGGTTTAACTTATTTCCTTTATAAAGCCTCCTATATCACTTCTCAAAAAGAATTTCGGGATTACGATCAGGCAGGAGCTATTGCTATACCTATGGTATTAGGCTATAAGGCAAAGCTAGGTGATAATTTTGCGGTAGCTGTTGAAATAGGAGCGCGCTATACCTTTACAGATGATATTGACGGCAGTAATCCGGTAAAAGGATTAGCCAATAGTGAAAATCTGAAATTTGGAAATGTTAACAATAATGATTGGTACATTTTCACTGGTGTTAACTTTAATTTTACCTTTGGAAGAAAACCTTGTTATTGTAATTTTTAAACAGAATGGGCTTACTGGACCAAATAGACAATAAGAAACTTCCAAATCATCTCGCCATTATCATGGATGGAAATGGACGCTGGGCAAAGCAAAAAGGCCTGTTAAGGACTATTGGCCATGAAAATGGAACACGTTCTGTACGTGAAGTGGTTGAAGCCTGCGCAGAAATAAACATCCCCTTTCTTACCTTATATGCCTTTTCTACCGAAAACTGGAATCGCCCTAAAATGGAGGTAGAGTTACTTATGAAGTTACTTGTTTCTTCCCTTAAAAAGGAAATAAAAACACTTCAGGACAATAATATTAGGCTCAATGCAATAGGCAACCTCGAAGCCTTGCCAAAAAAAGTTTGCCGAGAGCTAAATGATGTTATTGAAAGCACTAAAAACAACGCTCAAATGACACTCACACTAGCGTTGAGTTACGGTTCTAGAGAAGAAATTATAAAAACAGTTAAAGAGATTAGCCTTAAAGTTAAAAATAACCTAATTTCGCGCGATGATATTGATGAATCGGTTATAAATAATCATCTTTACACGCAAGATTTGCCGGATGTTGATTTGTTAATCCGTACCAGTGGTGAACAGCGTATTAGTAATTTTTTACTTTGGCAACTAGCATATGCTGAATTATACTTTACGGATACACTTTGGCCTGATTATACAAGAACCCATCTTTTTGAGGCAATATTAAATTATCAAAATAGAGAAAGAAGATTTGGAAAGACCAGTGAACAACTTAAACAATAGTCCCCTATTGCATTTACAACAAAAATTCTATTGTATATTTCTTATTGCAATACTATCGGTTTTTAATCTTACTGCTCAGCAAAAAGAATTAGACAGCGGTAAAAAGTACACTATTAATAGCATCAAGGTGACAGGAGCTCAAAACTTCAACGAGCAAACTGTAATCGCCTTCACCGGACTTAAAAAAGGGGATAGAATCTATATTCCAGGTGAAAAATTAAGTGCCGTTACAAAAAAGTTATGGGAGCAAAATCTTTTTAGTGATATCGCATTTTATGTCACGAAGATTGAAGGAGATGTTGCAGACTTAGAGCTATACATTGTAGAACTTCCAAAGTTGAATGAAGTTACAATTGAAGGTATTCGGAAGGGAAAACAGAAGGATATTCTTAAAGAAAATGACCTAAAACCTGGAGTTAAGGTTACTAAAAATCTTATCACAACCACAAAAAATTACATTACAAATAAGTATAAGGATGATGGATTCCTTAATACTCAAGTTATTATTAGCACAACTCCTAAGCTCGATTCAACTGGCGCTGAAATTGCCAAAGACATGAAAATTAGCATCGACAGAGGAAAACGTGTTAAAGTATCTCCAATTATTTTTGAAGGAAACAAACAGCTTTCCAATGGTAAATTGCGTAATTCCATGAAAAACGTAAAACGCAAAAATTTATTACGTTTTTGGAAACGATCAAAATATTCGGAAAGTGGTTTTGAAGAGGATAAAGCTAGTCTTATTAAAAAGTATAAGGCAAATGGATATAGAGACGCTCGAATTACGGATGACACCTTGATTACCAAAAACAACAAAACTGTATCTCTAAAGCTAAATATAGAAGAAGGTAAAAAATATTATTTTGGTGATATTCGATTTATTGGAAATAGCGTTTACACCGATAACGTTTTAAGGCAGGTATTAGGAATTAAAAGAGGAGAGGCATATAACGGAGTGCTCTTACAAGAGCGTATTGCTGATGTCTCTGATCCCGAAGCTCAAGATCTCACCAACCTGTATCAAAACAATGGATACCTGTTTTCGGCAATTAATCCCGTAGAAGTTGCTGTTAGGCAAGACACTATTGATTTTGAGATTAGAATAAAAGAAGGCAAAATTGCTTACTTTGATCACGTTACTGTCGTTGGTAATGACAAGACAAATGATCATGTTATTTACCGTGAACTTCGCACACGACCTGGACAAAAATACAGTAAGAGGAATCTAGTTAGAACGATTCGTGAGCTTGGACAATTAGGCTTTTTTGATCCAGAACAATTAACTCCTAACTTTAAAAATGTAGATCCTAATAACGGAACCCTTGATATGGAATATTCTGTTGTGGAAAAGGGAGCAAGTCAAATAGAACTTCAAGGAGGTTATGGAGGTGGAGGCTTTGTTGGGACTCTTGGTTTGTCCTTTAATAATTTCTCTCTTCGAAATATTTTTAACGGCGAAGCGTATAAACCATTACCTATGGGAGATGGGCAGAAATTAGCGATTCGAGCTCAAGCAAGTTCTTATTACCAAACCTATAGTTTATCCTTGACCGAGCCTTGGTTGGGAGGAAAAAAACCTATTCAATTAAGTACTTCATTTTCGCACACAATACAATATCAATATAATTTTAGTTCGAGAGAAGTTGATAAAGACCAACGTTTTTTAATTACAGGAGGTTCTATTGGACTTGCAAAGCGACTTAAATGGCCGGATGATTATTTTACATTGTCACAAGCTGTTAGTTTTCAACATTACAATTTAAAGAACTATAGTACTAGACTGTTTACTTTCCCTAATGGGTTTTCAAACAACTTCGCATATACATTTGGTATTAGTCGTAACAATACAGCAACGAATCCAATTTATCCAATGTCGGGTTCGGAATTTAGCTTAACAGCAAAACTAACTTTGCCATATTCTGCCTTTAATGGTGTTGATTATAAGAGCTTAGCCCAAGAGTATTTAGATGCTGAGGAAGATATAAGGACTGAACCACAAGGGAGTATAGAAAGCGTTAACGCTTCTCAAAGGATTTCGGAAATTGATCAAGAGCGTTTTAAATGGCTAGAATACTATAAGATTAAGTTCAAAGGTACCTGGTATACAAGAATTTTTGATAAATTAGTGCTTCGTACTAATACCGAATTTGGATATTTAGGCGCTTATAATAATAGTCGTGGTATCCCCCCATTTGAAAGATTCTTTGTTGGAGGTGACGGTTTAGGGTCTACTAGCCTTGATGGTAGAGAAGTAGTTCAGCTAAGAGGGTATCCTAATCGATCTTTGTCAAGTCAGGATGGAGATAACATTTACAATAAATTTTCGTTAGAAATGAGATACCCTATTTCTTTAGCACAATTGGCTTCTATATATGTATTAGCTTTTGCCGAAGGTGGAGGATCATATGACGGGTTTAGAGATTACAATCCATTTAGTGTTAAAAGATCTGCTGGTGCAGGATTACGTATATTTATGCCTGCCTTCGGATTATTAGGTATTGATTTTGGATATGGATTTGACTCTGTAGTTCCTGGAACACCAAAGAATGGATGGGAAACTCATTTTATTATTGGACAACAATTTTAATTTTGGCACGATATTTTCTTAAACACAACCAACCACTATGAAAACTAAAAAGTTACTTTTTTTCGCACTTGCTGTTTTTTGCTTTACATTAGTTGCACAAGCACAACGAGGTGCACGTATTGGATACATTGATATGGAATACATACTTGAAAGTGTTCCCGAATACCAGGAAGCTGCCACGCAGTTGGAAGGTAAAGTACAGCGCTGGAAACAAGATATTGATAAAAAGCAAAAAGAAGTGGATTTAATGACACTTAACTTGAGTAATGAAAGAGTGTTGCTCACAAAAGAATTGATTGAAGAGCGAGAAGAAGAGATAAAAATTAAAGAAGATGAAATGCTTCAATATCAACAAGACAGATTTGGACCAAATGGGGATTTGATGATCCAAAGAAGACAATTGGTACAACCAATACAGGATCAGGTTTTTAATATCATTCAAGAAGTTGCTGAAAATAAAAAGTACGATTTTATATTTGATAAATCTGCAGATGTGGTCATGTTATTTGCGGCAAAAAGAAATGACATTAGCGACCTCGTATTGAGAAGTATAAACAGAGCAGCGAAAAGAAAACAAGCAACTACGAGAAAAGAAGAAAAGAAAATTCAGAAAAGAGAAGAGCTTAGTATGGAAGAAGAAGGCGAAGTTTCTGAAAGAGAAAAAGCTATAGAAGTAAAAAAAGATGAGCGGGAAAGAATAATGGAAGAGCGCAAAAGAGTTCGGGATTCTGTTCGTGCTGTGAAAAAAGCAGAGTTTGAAGCAAAAAGACAAAAATTGCTTGACGCTAGACAAAGAAGAAAAGACTCTATTTTGGAGGCGCGTGCAAACAAAAACAGACCAGCCGCTGGAGATGGCGATGGAAACTAAAAGATAATTACTTAACCCTTTATAAAAAATAACACTTAAATTATTAAACACAATTACAATGAGAAAATTTAAATCATTATTAGTAGCAGTGGTCCTTTTGGTGGGAGCTACAAGTTTTGTTAACGCTCAGTCTGAAATGGCTCACATAGACACCCAAACACTTATGGAGTCTATGCCAGAAATGAAGGCTGCCCAAAGTCAACTTGAAAAACTTCAAAAAACCTACGATACTGAAATAAAAGGAATGGCTAAAGAATTTGAAGCCAAAGTTCAACAGTATGGAAACGAAGAAGGCAGTAAAACGCAAGAAGAAAATGCAAAACGTGTTGAAGAAGTACAGGGAATGGAAAGAAATATCTCTGCCTATAGACAACAAGCAATGGAAGATCTTAGAAAGAAAGAATTGGATATATATCAACCTATTTTGGATAAGGCTCGTTCTGCAATCCAAAAAGTGGCGAGAACACAGGGAATTAAGTATGTAATGGACTCAACTACGGGAAGTGGTTTATTGCTGGCAGATGGTAAAAATCTATTGGCAGATGTAAAGAGAGAACTAGGTATTTAATTCTTTTCTAAAATAATTTTGATAAACTGCTCGCCATTTGGCGGGCAGTTTTTATTTTTATACAAATGAAAAACAAGGCACCCATAGGCATTTTTGATTCTGGTGTAGGAGGCACTTCTATCTGGCAACAGGTCCATGAGCTGCTCCCGTTCGAGAATACCATATATTTAGCCGATAGCAAAAACGCCCCTTATGGTTACAAATCTTCTGAAGAGATAACCGCTCTAAGCATTAAAAACACAGAAGCGCTTTTAAGCATGGGCTGTAAGATTGTTGTAATTGCCTGCAATACTGCAACCACAAATGCCATTTCTACCTTACGTCGAACTTTCGATATTCCAATAATTGGTATTGAACCTGCTGTAAAACCTGCCGCGCTGCAAACCGCTTCAAAAAGCATCGGGATTCTTGCAACTCAAGGAACATTGAGCAGTATCCTATTTCATAAAACGTCTTCCAAATTTACAAAAGACATTAAGGTCATAGAAGTAGTTGGAGAAGGACTAGTTCCACTTATTGAGAGCGGGAAAATGGGAAGCGAAGAAACCATACAATTGCTTAAAAAATATACAAAACCTATGATCAAGGCCGGTATCGACTATCTGGTCTTAGGCTGCAGTCATTATCCGCATCTCATTCCACAACTTAAACAGATATTGCCATCACAAGTCAAGATATTAGATTCTGGAAAGGCCGTGGCGAAGAACACACAAGCTACATTAGCCTCACTGAATTTGCTTCGGAAAGAGACAACACCACCTTCAATACAATTCTATAGTAACGCCGATATTGAGACGATGAAATTTCTGTTAAGAGATTATTGCGAAGAAATTTCAGTAGAAAAAAGAGATTTTTAGCCCAGACTATTTAAACCAGCTAGAATACTTCACATAATTATTGGCGATTCTATTGATTTCACCACAAATAAGCTCCTCACTTATGTCTCTTACCTTTTTCGCTGGAACTCCAGCATAAATACTTCCCGCTTCAACTCGCGTATTCTTGGTAACGACCGCGCCAGCAGCAATAATTGAGTTGCTCTCTATCACACAGTCATCCATAACAATGCTGCCCATGCCTATCAAGACATTGTCTTCAATAGTACACCCATGTACGATGGCATTATGACCAATAGACACATTATTTCCAATGGTTGTTGGCGATGTTTGATAGGTCGCATGGATTACCGCACCATCTTGAATATTTACCTTATCGCCTATTTTAATAAAATGTACGTCGCCTCTAATCACAGCATTAAACCATACGCTGCATTCGGCTCCCATTTCTACCTCTCCAACTATCGTGGCATTTTCAGCAATAAAGCAATCTGATGGTATTTGCGGAGACTTTCCGTTAACAGGCCTGATAATCATACTATATCTTTTAAATTAACTGAAATAGGCTAATAACTCCTTCTTTTTTGAAGGACTTACCATTATTTCTTTACCGTTGGAAAGCACTACGCTTCCGCCCTTTCCTTTTTTATATTCAACAATAGCATTTACATTAACCAAATAAGATTTATGAACTCTAGCAAAACCACTTTTAGAAAGTGCCTTTTCAAAATACTTAAGTGTTTTACTAACCAGCTTCTTTTTATCGTTTATAAAAATGTTGGTGTAATTATCATCTGCTTGACAATACAATATTTCTGAAGTTTCAAGAACTTCAAAACCATTTTGCAAAGGGATAGTAATCTTGCCAACAACCTGACTAAGTTTAGGCTGTAACACCGTATTTTGCAAACTGTTTTCTTTTTCCTTTATATCGGTAACATAATCGACAGCCTCAATCAACGTATCAATTGAAATTGGTTTCAGTAGATAGTAAGATGCATGTGCATTTAATGCATCAATTGCATAATGGTTATAAGCAGTTACAAAGACCGTCTCGAATTGTCTATCCCCAACTTTATCCAAAAGGTCAAAAGCATTTCCATATGGCATTTCAACATCGAGAAAAACGAGATCCAATTCGTTGTTACGAATCAAAATTAGGGCTTCTTCTACGTTTGAAGCCTCTCCTAGCAAAGTAACTTTTGGGCAATACTTTGCAAGATAATTTCTAAGAATTTCCCTGCTAATTTCCTCGTCTTCAACTATGATTGCTTGCAATGTCATCTTTCAAATTGTAGTTTGTAATTATTTAATCCTTCTTTAAAATTAATCGTACTTTGGTTCCTTCTTCATTCTCAAAGACATTCTCAATGGTAACATCTACTTTGTCTTTATACATTTCATTTAAAATTGATATTCGCTTTTGAATGTTACCCATACCTTTAGATTTCTGTTTTTTCTGATTTTCAGTTTTAAAAGCTTTCGATTTTTTTCTACCTATTCCGTCATCAACTATTGCTATTTCTACGGTTTCTGAATCCAACTGTTCAAAGTTAATTTCTAAAGAACCCCTTTCTTCTTTATACCGAAGTCCATGCCAAACTGCATTTTCAACATACGGCTGAAGCAACATTGGCGGAATCACAAATTCACTTACATTCAAATTTTCCGAAACATTTAATGTATAGTCAAACTTATCCTTAAATCTAAAATGTTCTAACTTCACATAGAGTTCGAGAAGCTCTATCTCCTTGTCTAGTGAAATGAAATCCTCTTCACTATTTTCAAGCACCGAGCGCATAAGCTGAGAAAACTCACTTAAATACTTGTTCGCTGCACGCTCATCATTACTCGCAATAAAACTGTTTACAGAGTTCAAAGCGTTAAAAATAAAATGAGGATTCATCTGTGTTCGTAGTGATTTTAACGCTAACTGATTGTTGGCGTACTTTTGTTGTTTGACGCTCTTAAATTGATTGTAAGCCGCATAAAGCAACAACAAGGCGATGAAAACAAGAGAGGCTATAATCCATTTTTGAACTCGATTGTTCTTTTCAATAAGCCCTTGATTTTGTACGGCGAGATGGTATCTACTTTCATTCAATTTTCGGTCGTTCTCCAAACTGGCAATTCTATTTTGTTTAAGGATAATCTCCTTGCTAAAGCGAGCCGCTTGTGAAAGTTCCTGATCTTTTTTCAAATATAGTTCATCAACTACATTTGCATAGCGCTCATAACTTTCGGCCGCCTTATCGAACTTCCCTAAATCACGATATAATTCTGATAGTTTTCTTGTGGCATCCTTCTGCACCAAGAGATCTTCTTTTTTATCGGCTTCAATAATACTTTTCTCGAGATAAGGAATAGCTTCGTCATACTTTTCCTGTCCCACAAAGGCATTAGCAATTTTATAATTCTGTCGTTGCAGTGTCAATGGGCTATTTACATTCTCTTCTACCTCATCACCGTCCAAAGATTCAATTTCGGACAAGGTTTCCTCTCGAAGCTGAATCTCTTTATCAAAATCACGATTCAAATTGTAAAAATCCGCAACCTTATTTTTTTCTTGAACCGCCCTTTTTTTACTTTCTTTCTTTGACAAATCGAGTGAATTACCATAATAGGATTCAGCTTCGACCACTGCACCACTCTGAGCATAGGCCCCCCCAATCTTAGAGTTGAGATCTGTGATTTTAGGAGTTATACTATGACTATTGGCAATATTGAGTCCCTTTTGATAGTTGAATACACTTTTAACCGGATCATTTATTAGTCTATAGGTGTCACCTAAACCTTCAAAAACTAAAATTTTTTGGTAATTAGAGAGTTTATAAGTCACCAAATTTGAATATTCGGAAATACTCTCTTGATAGTTTTTGTTTTTCATGAAAGCCAATGCTAGCTTAATTCTTAAATCTATAGTAGGCTTTACAGAAATGCTCCGCTTGTAGTTATCAATTGCCAAATCCTGCTGCTCCCAAAAAAGATTAATATCTCCTAAAGTTTCAAATGCAACACTGTTTTGAATATCAGTCGCTCTTTTTCCAGGAACAGATTCCAGCGCCTTCGTTACATATTCAATACTCCTTTTGGCATCTTTCTTTAGGAAAGTTTTAGCCGAGTCAATATAGCTTCTAAAAACATCTGGAGACCTACTCCTACTGGTTTTAAGAGTAGGTAACTCCTCAACACTTTCAACTTTTAATATAATTCTTTGCTTATCCTTTATGGTATAATAAACTGTATTAAAATCATCACTTCTAATAATAAGTTCTTCCCCCACCCTCGCATTGATCACAAATTCACCTGCATTATTCGTAGTTGCATATCCGCCGCCACTGGTTTCAACATTTACTTTAGAAATAGGGATATTGGTCTCGGCCTCCAAGACCTCTCCTTTCAAAAGAAAAGAAGAAATCAAAGCTTCTTGCTCTTGTGCACGTAACGCTGTAGTAGAACAAAACACAACGACAACAATAAGAAATGAAATAAACTTCATGCATTAATTTAAAGGGTAAACATACATACTTTAAAGCAGCTGCTAAAATTACGCTTTTCTGAAATAGTACTTATTCGAGGATTAAAATCATACTTCACTCAACAAAAGAGTTGTTTCCCTAAGTCTCTCTTGGTTTTTACTCAAAATGCTTTTTCTAAGGAAAAAGTTCGCACTAGGTTTACATTTTACTAAAATTGATATCTATGAAAACGTTACAAAACTTAATTATGATTGGCCTATTTATTTTGACCTGCTCTTGTAAAGCAGATGTTCCAAAAGGAATTGCACTTCACACTCCAATTAATTCCGAAAACCCTACAAAACATTTCATTAAGGTGGCATTATTGTTAGATACAAGTAATAGCATGGATGGGCTAATCGATCAAGCCAAAGCACAGCTTTGGGAGATCGTTAACGAGCTATCGTACGCAAAATGCAGAAACGAACAACCCGATCTTCAAATAGCTCTCTACGAATATGGGAACGATGACTTGAGTGATAGTGATGGTTATGTACGAAAAATTCTAGCATTCACAGAAGACCTAGATGATGTATCTAAAGAACTTTTTTCTCTTACCACTAACGGCGGTAGTGAATACTGCGGTACCGTGATACAAGCATCTTTAAACAAACTAGATTGGGGAAAGGACGCTGATGACCTAAAAATGATTTTTATTGCAGGAAACGAACCCTTTACACAGGGGAAAATTAATTACAAAGATGCAGCATCGAATGCCAAAGAAAAAGGTGTTGTAGTAAACACTATATTTTGCGGCAACTACGAACAAGGAATTTCTTCGTTATGGCAAGACGGAGCCAGAATAACCTATGGCGATTATATGGCTATAAATCATAATCAACAAACAGTTTATGTGGCGTCTCCTTATGATGATATAATTATTCAGCTAAACCTTAAACTAAACAATACGTATATTCCTTATGGTAACTTCGGAAGAAAGAAGATAGCAATTCAAGCAGAGCAAGATAGTAATGCGGCAGCATATAGTAAAGCGAATGCTGTTAGTAGAACTGTAACAAAAGGCTCCCATTTATACAAAAACAGTACTTGGGATTTGGTAGATGCAGAAACTGAAGATGACTTTAGCTATGACAAACTTAAAAAAGAAGAGTTGCCCAAAGCGCTTCAAGGAAAATCAACAGCCGAATTAAAAGCATATGTTTCGAAACAAAGAACGGAAAGAAAACGAATTCAGGTGGAAATTAAAGACCTCAATGAAAAACGACGTCTATTTGTTGCCAGCAATAGGGCAGAAACATCAAACGGTTTAGAAAGTGTAATGATAAAGGCAATTAAAAAACAAGCCGAAAAAAAGAGTTATTCTTGGAATTAAACAAAAAACCCTCCTTCGCTTAAAGCTTCGGAGGGTGTCTTTTTAAAATCTTGGGCGTAACCTACCATTGTTACGCATATCTTGCTCCCAGAAACTTGGCTTACCATTAGGTATATTATAGCCTAGTGTAATTTGGTGGAAACCTCCACTTCTAAATTTTACACTTCCTGTTTGATACGAATAAGTATAAGCAACCACGAAGTTTTTATAATTACCCCCCACAACAGGAGTAATATATTGTAGCTTTTGATTCTTTACTTCGGCACCATCTATAAACTCGGCTCCATCAAAACTTCTTCTGTAAGAAATTCCTCCCCAAAGCCTACCAAAATCCATGGCACGATACATTTTTAAGTTCACATCGACACTTTGTTCTCCTGTTCTTTCAATAAACTGAAGCAAAACGGACGGCTCATAAGCCCAAGGTGTATTGGTATTAATTCCATAAGAGGCCCCAAGTAAATAATTACGCTGATTGTTAGATTCAAATTTTTCAGAAAAAATACTTCTATTCTGAAAAATTAAATTTTTCACTGTAAAATGTCCAGCGAAATTTAAGAAACTATAAGTAACTCCTGCATCTACATTAAAATAAGATGTACTCTGGACAATTCCAGCAATAATTGGATCAAAATCATTTAAATCAAACTGTGTTTCATCCAATTTGGATTGAATAAACCCGAAACGCAACCCGAAAGAAACTTGGTTCAAGTCTGCCTCGCTTCTACCAAGTAAAAGATGGTGAGCGTAGCCTAGATACCCTCCTGTTTGCGAGTGATAACCATTTCTATCGGTAAAAAGAATAGCCCCTATTCCCGATTGGTCGCCTAAGCTCGTATTATAACTTAAAGTACCAAGATTTGGAGCCTCGTCTTGATCAAACCATTGTTTACGGTTTGTAAAACGTACGTGATTACTCCCGGCCGCTCCGGCCATTGATGGATGTAATAAATACAGGTTATCGGAAAAATAATCCTGATATACCGGAATCCCGTCTTGTGCAAAAGCAAACTGCGTTGCCAACAAAACTAAGATGAAATAGATCTTTTTAATCTTCATAGTATAGGTATCGTTTAGGGTAAAAGAACCTTAGCATTTTTTTTATTTAGGCTTCTAAATCTCTCATTAAAAACCAACAATCGTTAGACAGTAAGCAATAACTTCCGCTAGAAACATCCAAAACCTTTATGGAAAATTGATTTGCTCCAACGATTCTGCCAACCTGTCAAATATATAAATTTTTGCGGTAGGGTCGAATTTAGCAATTTCTTTAACATCGCCAAAACAGGACTCCAAACCTTGCACTAAAAAAGAATCTTCATCATATCCCTCTAAAACTTGAATACCTTCAATAGAGCATTTTAATTTTAAGCGCTCAGTATCAATTGGTTGAGAGTATCCAAAGAATGAAAATAGCAATAGAAAGATGCGTAAAAATTTCTTCATAAGTAGGTCATTACGTTGCCAAATATATTGAATACATTGATTTTCTTTTTATATTTTTGTAAAAAAAATAGATAAATGTCTCAATCTAACATTACTGTAGAACCCACATCCAACGAAAATATTGTAAAATTTGTTGCAAATTCTTTTCTCACTCAAGCGAAAAGCTATGAATTTCACAATATTGACGAGGCCAAATCAAGCCCCCTAGCGCAGGAATTATTCTACCTTCCTTTTGTAAAGACGGTCTACATTTCTCAAAATTTTATTGCAATTGAAAAATATAATATCGTTGAATGGGGTGATGTTCAAGAAGAGGTGGCTGTTTCAATTTCTGACTATCTTAGTAGTGGAAAAACAATTGTCAAGGAGGCTGAAACTTCGAAAAGAGTACCTGTAACGGTATATGCAGAGAGCACACCCAATCCAGGAGTTATGAAATTCGTTGCAAATAAACCGCTTGCAGATGGGACATTTGAGTTTAAAAATATTGACGAAGCACTAGATGCACCCTTGGCATCTTCTCTATTTTCCTTTCCGTTTGTGAAAGAGGTCTTTATTAGCACTAATTATGTTTCTGTTATGAAATATAATGTTGCTGAATGGCAAGATATTTCAATGGAGATTCGTGAGTTCATAAGAAAATACATAGAAGAAGGAAAAACTATTCTGAATGACGAAATTCTTCTGAAGAAAAAGAAGCCTACCGAAGCAAGTACTTCCGAGACGAAAAAGATGGATATTTCAGGGGCTTCGGGCATTGACAAAGAGATTATTGATATTTTAGACGAATACATTAAACCAGCTGTTGCTAGCGATGGCGGTCACATTGCTTTCGATTCTTTTGATGAAGAAACTAAGACGGTTCGAGTAATACTACAAGGTGCCTGCAGCGGTTGCCCATCTTCAACCATAACTCTTAAGAATGGTATTGAAACAATGCTAAGAGAAATGCTTAATGGGCGCGTTGCCAACGTTGAAGCCATTAACGGCTAATTTCATTTTGGGTTTTTGCTTTATTTTGAAAGTAATTTGCGTGTAAAATCGTAACTTAGAGCTTCATTTTAATCTAATTTAGAATTATGGCAGTATTAAAAGTAATAGAAGTATTGGCGAACTCCGACAAAAGTTGGGAGGATGCTACCAGAAAAGCAGTTAAACACGCAGGGAAGAGTGTTAAAAATATTCGTTCAGTCTATATAAACGAGCAGAGCGCCAGTGTTAATGGTGATGACGTTACCGAGTTTCGTGTAAATGTAAAAATCACTTTCGAAGTAAACTAGTATATTACACCTTATAAACGTAAATACGCTTTTGAAGTTTCAAAAGCGTATTTACGTTTTTTACACTTTTTCTATGCGTCATATAATTTATTCCATACTCGTCATCTCTCTTCTTTTTTCATGTAATTCTTCAAAAAAAGAAATTTTGAAAAAACATATTTATATTTATACCAACGAACTTATTAACGAGACCAGTCCTTATTTGCTACAACACGCGCATAACCCAGTAGATTGGAAAGGGTGGAACGAAAAAACCCTGAGGAAATCAAAAGACGAAGGTAAACTCATGATTATTAGTATAGGCTATGCTGCCTGTCACTGGTGCCATGTAATGGAGCGTGAAAGCTTTGAAGATTCTACCGTAGCGGCTGTAATGAATAAGAATTTCATCTCGATTAAAGTTGATAGAGAAGAACGTCCGGATGTAGATCAAATATATATTAACGCCGTACAATTAATGACGGGTAGGGCGGGTTGGCCCCTCAATGTTATAGCCCTTCCCGATGGTCGCCCAATTTGGGGTGGAACTTATTTTGAGAAAAATGAGTGGATGAGTGCATTAACTAAAATGCAAGACTTGTACACAAAAGAACCTGAGATATTAATTGACTACGCTAATAAATTAGAAGAAGGTATTAAAAGCATGGACTTAGTCCCTATGAACACTGGCGACGTTGATTTTAAGGAATACCCCATCGCTTCTTTGGTCAACAACTGGGCTAAGAGTTTTGATAAAACCTATGGAGGATATAATAAAGCCCCGAAGTTCATGATGCCAAACAACTTTGATTATTTGCTTCGATATGCCAAACAAAACAAGGATGAAAAGATAATGGATCATGTGATGCTCACCTTGGGTAAAATGGCCTATGGGGGTGTTTATGATCATATTGGAGGAGGTTTTTCAAGGTACAGCACAGATTCAAAGTGGCACGTACCTCATTTTGAGAAAATGCTCTACGACAATGGACAACTTGTGAGCCTATATAGCAATGCATATATGGTAAGCCAAAATCCGCTATATAAGGAAGTGGTGATGGAATCTTTAGATTTTGTGGCTAGAGAAATGACAAACGATGAAGGTGCTTTTTACTCTTCTCTGGACGCAGATAGTTTGACCGAAAATGGTGAGCTTGAAGAAGGTGCTTATTACGTTTTTACAAAAGAAGAACTGCAGGAACTCCTTGCCAGTGACTTTGAGTTGTTCAAAGAATATTATAATATAAATAGCTTCGGAAAGTGGGAAGCATCTCACTATGTGTTGATTCGTACAAAAAATGAGGAAGAAATACAACAGAAATTTGACATCACTTCTGAAGTCCTACAGAAGAAAAAGAAAGCTTGGAAACAACAGTTATTAGCACATCGTAATAAGAGAGCAAGACCCCGTTTAGATGATAAAACTCTGACATCTTGGAACGGCTTAATGTTGAAAGGATATGTTGACGCCTATAAAACTTTTCAGAAAGAAGAATATCTAAACGCTGCCTTAAAGAATGCTCAATTTATAAATGAAAATCAACAACAAAAAAGCGGGGCATTATATCACAGCTATAAAGATGGAAAAAGTACCATCAATGGTTATTTAGAGGATTATGCTGCTGTAATCGATGCATATATTGCCTTGCACGAGGTAACTTTAGATATTCAATGGATTCGTAAAGCAAAGAAACTAGCAGATTATACGTTTACCAACTTCTTTGATCCTGAAAAAGGAATGTTCTATTTTACCTCCAAAGAAGACCCTGCACTTGTTACCCGAAATATTGAATTTAGAGACAACGTAATTCCTGCATCTAATTCAATAATGGCAAAAAACCTATTCGTCCTCTCTCATCATTTTGACGACAAGAAGTTCGCCGAAACAGCACGACAAATGCTTAAAAATGTTTCTGCCGAAATAGAACGATATCCTAGTGGCTTTTCGAATTGGTTAGATCTATTAGCTGGGTACCAATCAGGCTATTATGAATTAGTAATTGTTGGACCTGATGCGATTGAGAAAAGTAAGGAAATAAATAAAGAGTATTTACCAAATAAATTAATCGCTGGTAGCACAATTGCCGAAAGTGGTCCGCTTTTTGAAGGACGTTATGTGGAGGATGAAACCTTAATATACGTTTGTGTAAACAATACGTGCAAACTCCCAATGAGAGAGAGCTTAAAGGCCATTGAGTCTGTAAGTAATTGAAAAATAAGCATTTAAAAAACACTTTATTAGGTAAAGTTCTATAATAGTTTACCCAAAAGTACTTGAAAAGACTATCACATTTTAGTAGTTTTGCTACAGAACAATAGCCAATTTAGCACGTTACATATTAACATTTTAATCAATATTATGAAAAAGACTTTAATCCTTTTAAACATACTCATATTTATGGGCACCGTTTCACCGAGTGCGCAGATTACAACTCATAAAGCCCAACGTTCTGTTCAAGTGTTTATAGAACACGTTGATAGGCTTGGAAATGACAATCTGGACTATCTTGAAGATGAATATACTGGGACACCATATAATAACCCTATTTTTCTATTGGGAACAATTTACGAGAACAACAATGCTATTGCTTCGAACTATGCGTTGCGCTATAATGCAATGGCAGATGAAATTGAAGTAAAAGAGACTTTATACATAGAAGACAGCGAAGCGAAAACACTTACTAAATCTCCCGATCTCTATGTTAAGATTATGGACGAGATGTTTGTTTTTGTTCCAACCGAACAAAGTAAACAAGATCCTGGCTATTTCAAGGTGTTACATGTTGGTAATAACTATAACCTTTATAAAAAGATTTCTAAGAAATATTTCCCCGCCAGAAAAGCTCAAAACTCTTTTGAGAAAGATGTGTCAGCAAATTTTGCGGATAGATCTACTTATTATCTGGTTTCACAAGATGGAAAATTTGAAAAATTTGAAAAATCAAAAAATAAAAGACTAAAAGTATTTGGAGATAGACAAGACGAAATTAAAAAATACATTAAGAAAGGAAGACTAGATATTACCGATGCGGAAGACCTTCTTAAAATAGTTAAGTATTATGATACTATTGTGCTCGCTGCCCAATAATAATTGACACTTTAAAAAAAATTATAAAAAGCGACATTAATATGTCGCTTTTTTTTGCTCAATTTCGATGTTTCCGTTAAACATTGCCTAGATTCAAGAATTACTAATAGCTTTATAATGCGCAAAGCTATATTTCTATTCTTATTTATTATTCCACGGATGAGGGAATTGTTTCTAAAATACCATCATCCAAAAGAAGGAGAGTCAAGTTTTTTGGTAACAAACAGACAGAAATCAACAAATATGTTCCAAAGTATAAAATCGATGTTTCAACGCAGTGCGATATTTCGATTCGTTCAAGAATGCTAGCCTGAAATAAAATCTTTCAAATAATAAGGTTCAAAATAAGCGACATCTTCGATCTCGTTTTTTTTATACTTTAATTCGGCTAATCGTCCCATCTCTCTTGACGATGGTAGTTTATCCTTGACAAAATTGGCATTTTTATGATTACAGATTTTTTCAAATTTATCAACACCATTTCCGATAAAATAAACAACTCCTTGTTCTAGAAACTCTAAAAATGATTCTGAAGTGAGTACTTCGGCTTTAGTATTTCTAATTTCTTTTCCTTCGGAAGAAAAAACTGCCGCATAAACTTCCATTCGTCTAGCATCTAACATTGCAACATGACATCCCTCCATTTCTGTTAATTGGTACGATAAAGATTCTAAGGTGAGAATTGAAACTAAGGGCTTATCTAAGGCATAGCAGAGTCCTTTTGCAGCCGAAACTCCTATTCGAAGCCCAGTATAAGATCCTGGACCTTTACTTACCGCTATGGCATCCAATTGACTCTTATCAATTTCGGAAAGTGCAAGTACTTCCTCAATATATGCGTGAAGACGTTCAGCATGAGAATATTGAGCACTATTATCTTCCTTTAAAGCAATAACGCTTCCGTTTACCGAAAGCGCTACAGAGCAATTTGTAGTTGCTGTTTCTATACAAAGTATGATTGCCATTAGTCGTCGCTATCCTTTTTATCAGTTCTTGAAGATTTAACTTCTACTTTATCTCCATTTTTCAAGATCTTGGTAACAGTATTATAAGGCCCAGTAATTACTACATCTCCTTCCTCAAGACCCGTTTTAATTTGTATATTACTATCATCTTGAATCCCAGTAGTAACAACTCTAAGTTTCGCTTCTTCCTTATTCTTTACAAAAACGCACTCAAACTTTTCAGCATTAGCCGACACCGCTTCCTTAACCCCCAATTTCTTAGTGCTACTGGTATCGGTTTTAATTACTATTGCACTGATTGGCACTCCAATAACCTTATCCTTTTTATTAGTAATGACATCGACCGTTGCGGTCATACCAGGACGAAATGGAGAGTAGCTTTCTGGCTTGTCCTCTGTTAAATCCTTATAAGACTCGGGTACGATACGCACCTTTACTTTAAAATTAGTAACCTGATCCGCCGATAAAGTCGTCTCAGCCGAATTGGCAATTTCAGTAACAATGCCTCTAAACTCTCTTTTTAAATAAGCATCAACTTCAACAATTGTAGAATCTCCTACGGCTACTTTAACAATATCATTTTCATTCACATCTACCTCAACCTCCATATTTTTTAGGTTCGCAACTCTTACAATTTCTGTACCCGCCATTTGCGCAGTTCCAACAACTCGTTCACCTAATTCAACAGCAAGTTTCGAAACGGTACCACTCATAGGTGCATAAATAGAGGTTCTTGAAACATTGTCTCTAGACTGTTTTACATTGGCTGCGGCACTTTGCACATTGTAATATGCAGATTGTTTTCCAGCTTGTGCACTTTCATAATCAGTCACCGAACGATCCCATTCAGACTTTGAAATAACTCCTTTATCAAATAGTGACTTACTTCTGTCATAATTCAATTTTGCGCTTCTTAATGCAGCTTTTGCCTGGTCCAATTGTGCACGAACTGTTTGTAATCCAGCCTGCGACTGACTTAATACGGCTTGTACCAAATCCGGGTTTATTCTCACTAAAAGATCTCCTTTTTCAACTTGTTGACCTTCTTTTATTGGAAGTTCAATAATTTCTCCGGATACTTCGGAAGACAACTTAACCTCAACCTCGGGTTGTATTTTCCCTGTAGCAGCAACTGTTTCAACAATATTGATTAATTCAATTTTGGTTACCTCAACCTCTTTATAATTACCTTTCTTACCAAACCAACCTGCTTTACTTCCAATAAGCAATACTGCTATAAGAAGGATTGTGATTACGCTAATCCAAATAAGTGTTTTTTTCTTCATTTTTAGAACTTTAATTCCGTTGCTGGAACCCCAAAATACAATTCAATTACTTTAATTTTAAAAATATAATCAAATTTACTTCTATTTACCTCAATCTTAGCATTATCATAACGAAGCTTTGACTGGCTGAAATCAAAAGCATTGGTGATTCCAACGTCGTATCGATCCTTCGCGTACTGATATGCTAACTCTTGAGATTCCAACGTAGCTAATGCAGCTTCATACGCCTTTCCCGCTCCTTTTGCATCAACATATGCCTGATACACATTGGACTCGAGATCCAACTTCGCCTGCTCTAACTGAAACTGGTTTCTTTTTATATTAACCTGAGTACGCTTAACATTATTCCTAGTAGAAAAACCATTTAAAATTGGAACATTTAAAGAAACTCCGTATGATATCCCATCATTTAAAGACAACTGATCAAAAAACGGCAATGGCTTTAATTCTTGAACAACCGTATTCGGAAAGGTTCCCACAACAGATTGCCCAGTAGCTTGAACAACTCCAATTTCATTAATAATGGTAGGGTTGGTTGGATCTACGCTCTGCTCAAATCTATTCGATCCAGATTCACGCGTATTATAGCTAAAAAAACCACTTAGTGTAGGTGAATATAATCCTTTAGCTAGTTCTAGATCTTTCTCTGCCAACTCAACATTTTTTTCAGCAATTTTTACTTCAAAACGGTTCTCTTCAGCAGAGGTAATTACTTCAGAAACGCTTCTTAATGCAAAACCTTCGTCAATTATATTATAATCTTCATCAACAATATCAAAATTCTCATAATCCTTTACTAAAAGCAATTGAGCAAGACCGATTAAGGATATCTCAACAGCATTTTCTGCAACGGCAATTCGTTGTTTTTCACTAGAATCTGTTGCTCTTATTTCTAACAAATCTCCCCTTGGTAAAACACCGGCATCGACAAGATCGTTTGTTCTATCAATTTGTTCTAAGGTAACTGTATTTTGAGATTGAACCGCTTCAAGATTTGCTTTATTAAGAAGCACTTGAAGAAAACCATTTGCCACTAATAAGGCAATATCATCTTCCATTTTATCTAGTCCATATTGGGCCGCTAATTGAGAGAGTTTCGCTCTTTGTAATTGTCGATGATTTCGTAATCCATTAAAAATATTAATCCCGATATTAACCCCATAAGATGAATTCCTTGAGGTTTGACTCTCTAAAACTCCAGTTGTTATGTTCTGTGTCAAACCCGTATTCCAAGAGTTTGAAGCGGAAGCATTTAAAGTAGGTAAAAAATTACCAAGCGCATCACTCTTATCTATTTCAGTCGTTTCCAAATCCAACTCCGACTGTTTCACTAGAATATTATTCGTTAATGCATGTTGAACGCATTCTTGTAATGTCCATTTCTTATTCTGTGCACTTATTTGTAATCCTATCAAAAGGAAAAAAAGTAAGGTTCCTAACTTTTTCATAATTGTTTGTGTTGCTAAATTTGTCTTGAGATTGGTAAATGTGTTACACTTTTGGGCAGTAATAATACAAAACTAACCCTATTTCTTAATTCGATGTGCTTTTGATTTTAATAGGTTCTGTCTTATTCCAAACTTTAATTTTATCCTCTTCCGAAATACCAGAAAGTATTTCTACATTAATACCGTCAGAAATACCAATTTCTATATCTTTTCGCTCATACTCTTGATCTCCAATCTCCACCTCAACATAAGGTTCTTGAGTTTCCTCATCAAACTGCAATAAGGCTTCTTTAATAGCCAAAATACTGTCTTTTTTCTGAAGCACTATAGAAGCATTTGCGCTGTAACCTGCTCTAATAAAGTAGGTGCTATCAAGATACACCTCACCTTCAATCTTGAACTGAACGGCACCCTGTTCTTCATTTCCTTTGGGTGCAACAAACTTCAATTTAGCATCAAATTCTTCACCTTGAATGGCACCTAAACTCACTTTTAGAGGCATATCAATCTTAAGTTTCCCAACTTCAGATTCATCCACTTTTCCTTCAAAAATCATTTTAGACAAATCGGCAATGGTAGCAATTGAAGTACCCGCATTGAAATTATTACTTTCAATAACCTGATCTCCTTCTTTCACTGGAATCTCTAAAATTGTTCCCGTTACGGTAGCTCTTATATTTGTGTTTGCCGAAGACGAACCCCCTGCAGAACCAACACGAATGATTTGCATATCGCTCTGAGCGTTCGAGACTCCTTGTTTGGCTTGATCGTATTGCAACTGAACATTCTGGAAGTCGTTGGCAGAAATTACTCCTTTTTCGAATAGCTTCTTATTTCGATCATAGTCAATTTGAGCATTTTTAAGAACGATCTGCGCATTCTTTACCTGTCCTCTAGAGCTATTCAAAGATTGTTCATTAGGAACAACTTTAACCTTTGCAATAAGGTCTCCAGATTTTATTTCATCACCTTCTTTCACGTAAATCTTATCGATTATTCCTGAAATTTGCGGCTTTATTTCCACCTCATCCTCCGGTATTACTTTTCCAGTGGCAACTGTCTTTTCCTCAATGCTTGTGATGAAAGCATTTTCCGAAGTGAAAACAATTGGTGATTTACTATTAGATTTTAAGATATACATCCCCGCGAACACAAGTGCTCCAAGGAACAAAACAATAAGGAAAATTTTAAAAAACTTTTTCATTAGTAAGGTATAGTTATATGTTGGTAATTTATTTTTATTCTTCTCTAAGAGCGTCAATAGGTTTTACACTCACTGCCTTTTGGGCTGGTATAAGGCCTATTAAAGTTCCTAAAATTACAATTGATGTGATGGCTCCTACCACCGCGAATATGTCTACAGTGGGATTAACAATTGGGATATCATCATTCCCTTGAATAGCCATATTAACAGCCCAGAGCACCAAAGTACCGGCGATAAAACCACTTACTCCTGAAACAGCAGTAAGCAATACCGACTCCAGCATAATCTGACCTCTTACTTCGCGAGGTGTAGCTCCTAATGCTCTTCTCACTCCAATTTCTTTCGTCCGTTCTTTTACAGTTATTAGGAGGATATTTCCAATGGCAATAACACCGGCGATAAGGGTTGCCAATCCTACGATATACCCTATAAGTTTTAATCCACTAAGAAACCCATTGATTTTCGCGAATTCCTCTCCCAAATTAAAACTCCCAAATGCCTGAGTGTCATCGGGATGGACATTATGCCTTCTTTTAAGTGATGCTTTTATTTTTTCTTCAGTAGCTACAATATCCTTATCTGGAAATGCCGTGATTACCATCCATGAAATTCTATTCCCTTGATTGAATATCGTTTGGAAAGTGGTAAATGGTAAAAAGATAGAGTCATCACCCTCGAACCCCATTCCAGTAGTAGGTTTATAAACACCAATCACTTTAAAGTAAATCCCATTGATTCTCACAAAATCTCCAACCGCCTCTTCATCCTTATCATAAAATTGCTTGTAAATGTCTTCTCCAATCACACATACTTTCCTTTCGTACTTTATGTCTTCATCATTGATAAATCGTCCTCCATCAAAAATTTTCTTTTTGGACACTTTATCAATTGTAGGATAATCTCCAAAAACCTTGAAGGCCCCAGATTTAGAGCCCCTTACAAATTGTCCTGGAGGGCTCCCCCATTGACCGGTTACATTTCGAGGAGCAATAAATTCAATATCACTAATTTGAGATTTCAAAACATCAACATCTTCCAGAGTAAGTTGCATTCTTCGTCCTCTTTCGAAACCTCCATTAGGAATACTTGTTTGTTGCCCCCAAAGAAACAAAGTGTTGGTCGCAAAATCGTTGAATTGACTTTTAAAACCATTATCCAAACCTTTTGCCGCTCCCAATAAGATCATAAACACGAAGACACCCCAAAACACTCCTAATACCGTGATTACGGTTCGGAGTTTATTTTTACGGATGCTTCCATAAATTTCTTGCCAGGTATCTCTATCAAATATAAATCTCATAGGTTATATATTATTCATCGTTCAAGGCAATAATGGGTTTTATTCTAGCCGCTCTTCTAGCAGGAATGTATCCAGCAACCAAACCTGCTATAATAAGACACATCGTAGCCATTACAATAATTCCTGTATCAACATAGGGATTAAGAATAAAAAAGTCCTCAAGGCCATTCCCTATTAATTTCAATGAAACAATGCCAACCACCAAGCCTAAGTAACCAGCCACAACGGTAATAAGAATTGCTTCTTGCAGTATCATCGCTACGATCGATTTAGGACTCGCACCTAATGCCTTTCTAATTCCAAGTTCTTTGGTACGTTCCTTAACAGCAAACGTCATAATATTTCCAATACCAATCACACCCGAAATCAAAGTTCCAATTCCAATAAAGAATACGAAGAAATTAATCCCTCCAAGAATAATCATTGTTTCCTTAATCTCTTCGGCAAAACTTCTCACCCTTACCGCACTTTGATCATCTGGAGCTACATTAAATTTTTGCTTAAAATCATTTTCTATTTTTTCAGAAAACGCAATGGCGTCTTCGGTAGACATAGACATATTGTAGGATAAATTTATCTGATCCAAATGGTCGTTATTTCCAAATAAAAGCTGGGCGGTTGTATATGATAAATAAATCATACGTTCCTCATTGTCACCTCCACTATCTTGATAAACACCAACAATTTTATAGGCAATACCGTCCATTTCAAGGTACTTTTCTAACGCATCTTCTCGCTTAAAAAGATCCTTTTCTACTAAACGACCTATAACAATGTTTTTAGTTCTCTCACTAACATCTGCTTCGTTTAGATATCGCCCTTTCATCATAATAGTCTTTTCCAAATATTGATGGTCTTGGTTCACAGATCGTATAGTATAACTCCCTGACTCCTTTCCATATTTGGCATTTCCATTTAAATAGACTCTCGGGGTTAAATGTTCTACCTTCCCTATATTGTTGTCTTTTATAAAACCCATATCCTCATTCTTGAGTTGGATCTGTCTGCCTTCCTGAAACCCTTTATACGCTTTTGAAGTTCTCCCCATACGTACGAAAATGATATTTTGAGCGTCATCCACAAAGCTGGTTAAAAAGCTGTTATGGAGCCCATTTCCCATGCCAAGTAACACCGTGAAAATTAGGATCCCCAGTGCCACTGTAAAACCAGAAAGAACAGTTCTTAATTTGTTTTTTCCAATAGCTTGGAATATTTCGCTCCATCTGTCCTTATCAAACATATTTTGACGCTCTTACTTGTTCAATTTTCTTGTCTTCTACGATTATACCATCCTTAAGATGTACGATGCGTTTACACATATGTGCAATATCTTCTTCGTGAGTAACCACTAAAATCGTCTTCCCTTCATCATTAATTCCTTGAATAAGCTCCATTACTTCATAAGATGTCTTAGAGTCTAGAGCTCCTGTAGGCTCATCTGCCAGCAATACTTTTGGTTCTGCAGCCAAAGCCCTGGCAATAGCAACACGTTGTTTTTGCCCACCAGATAACTCACTTGGTAAATGAGTAGCCCATTCTGCCAATCCAACTTTTTCCAAATACTCCATGGCCTTTTCTTGTCGCTCTTTTCTTTTTCTTTTCTGGTAATAAAGTGGCAATGCAACGTTTTCTAAAGCTGATTTATAATTAATTAGATTAAACGACTGAAAAACAAAACCTAAAAACTTATTTCTATATTTCGCCGCCTTTGTTTCATTCAAACCTCGAATTGGAACATCATCTAGGTTGTATTCTCCGTCATCAAGCTCATCCAACATTCCCAAAATATTAAGTAAGGTGGATTTTCCAGAACCTGAGGAGCCCATAATTGCAACAAGTTCACCTTCTCCCACGGTAAAATTAATTCCTTTAAGAACGTGAAGGGAATTAGATCCCATTTGGTAAGATTTGTGCAAGTCTTTTATCTCAATCATAGTAAGCTTTTATACTTTAAATTACAGAAATCTAATTCTGTTATCTGTGAAATTCATGTTAAGACTTGCATTTGGTGGTTAGCAGAAGTCTTGTGTATAAGACTCCTTTTTGAAATTATTGTTACAAGCTAAGCGTTAATTTTGTGAAGTTCTTGCATTTTTACGGCTTCGGTATATGATATATCCAATGCCCCCCACAAGTAAATAAGGAAAAATCATTAGATACATAATTCCATTGTTTATACCCTTGGCCACTTCCCCGCTTTCCTCACTTTCAATGACAGCTCTGCACATCGCGCACTGAGCATCAGCTGGAAGAATAGCCAGTAATAATATGAAAGTAAATAGAATTTTCGTTTTCATTTTAGCTTGAATTCGTACTCTTCCGAAGAAGAAAAAGAAAAACTTTTAATAGTATGGTGAAATCATAAGATATACAATCACTCCTGTTACAGCGACATACAACCATAGCGGAAACGTAAATCTTGCTATCTTTTTATGTTTATCAAAATTCCCTGAAATGGCTCTAACATATGTAATCAATACAAAGGGTATAACTACTATAGACAAAATAATATGTGTAATTAAAATAAAGAAATACACATATCGTAAGGCACCTTCCCCTCCATAGGAAGTAGAGTCAGACGTCATATGATAGGTAACGTACATTCCTAGAAATAAGACCGAAAGAACTATACATGTTTTCATCAATCGCTCATGAAGCTTCCTATTTCCTTTTTTTATCTGAAAAACCGCTACTATTAATAAGATAGCAGTGAGACCGTTAATCATGGCATAAATAGGAGGTAAAAAGTCCAACCTTTCTACTCCTGGAATCCGAACACTAAACAAAGCCGCTACCAAAACTGGTACAGCTATAGATAATATCCATATCCAAATATTGTATTTTTTTGAGCTATCTGAAACCTCCATCAACATTACTTCAATAATTTTTTAATATCCTCAATAAGCATGTCCACCCCCTTGTCCTCAAGTCCATTATAATATATGACTGGGTTTCCATTTTCATCTATCCTAGACCTTACATTTCCCTCTTGATCTATAACAGCAAACAAACCAGAGTGTTCAAAACCACCCTCCGCTTCCTCGCTTGACGCAGCATATAATTTAAAACCTTCGTTGGAAAGTTTAAAAATATCGGTTTTGTCCCCAGTTAAGAAATTCCAGTGTGGATGATTTGCATCATACGAATCCGCATATGCTTTTAAGACAGCCGGTGTATCGTATTCAGGGTCGATCGAAAAAGAAGCAATTCCGAAATCATCATTGTCCTTAAAAACTTCCTGCACCTTCAACATATTAGTATTCATAATAGGACAAATACTAGGACAGGTCGAAAAGAAGAATTCTACTACATATACTTTACCTACATAATATCGATTGGTAATCGTGTCGTTATTCTGATTTACAAATTGAAACGAAGGTACCTTGCTTATGGTTGTCATCTCCCCCTCACGACTAATAGGATCAGTTCCATAATTCTGTTCTATGTTGCTCATCCTATCATTCTGAACAATAGTTCCTTTGGCTATACGATCTACAATTTTTGGAACGAAAATAATTCCGAAGATTAGAATAATTGCCGAAAGCCCAATATAAGAGTTCTTTTTCATTTTTTATATTTCCCTTTTAGCTTTATACTTCTTTAGCGCCAAACGATACTCTGCTAGCACTACTTTAATATCATCGCTCATTTTGTTATTGATCTCGGCCACATCAGATGATTTAAAACCATAAAGTGTTCCTTGATCTTCGTCATCATCCCTTCCTCGAAGATTTCCGTCCTTATCGATTATAAAAACATAAGGAGTTGCATAGTTCGAGTTAAGGGTATAATTAGACTTCAAGGAGCTGAACACATTTTCTATAGCTTCGGAAGGACCAAAAACGAACTTCCAATTTTTCGTATCGGCTATTTCACTCAATTTTGACTTTAATTTTATTGCCTGATTTTGAGCGCCTTCAGGAAGAAGAATAACTAACTGAAAATCCTGAAAGCCGTGATTTTTTTTGTAGATCTTATGAGCAAGGTTAAACGCATTTCCCTTAGTTTCTTCAATGTTACTTCCAAAGAAACCCAAAACGGTAATATGACCCTTAAGTTCTACCGAGGCACCTTCTATGGTTTTAAAACCCGAAAGTTCGGAAACAGATTCGGTTAGAACTGGTAGCTTTGCAAAATTATCCTTCCCAGAAGCAAAAAAGATATAGATCGTTATGGGTAAGATAAATAGGATGCCAAGAACTACAAATTTTTTCATTATGATAGCTAAAACTTTTACAAAAATACGTGCTAAAAGAAGGTTGAGCAACCTTTAAAGGTTAATTTTTGGTATAAAAAAAGCTCCGTAAAGGAGCCTTTAATAATGTTTCTTTTACACTAGAAGTCGAACTTCACAAAGCCGCTTTTATATACTTCGTATATATAATCTCCTTCAATTAACAGAATCAATACTAGGTAACAGATAAGGAAGATCGCCGTCCATACAACCGAGCGTCTCAATCCTTTTGTTTCGTCGCGCATGTGCATGAAGTCCCAAGTAATATAATATGCTTTAACTAAGGTTAAAATAATGAAAATCCAGTTTAGCAATTTCATTGCTAAAAAGGTATTCTCGGTTAAAAACGCTGGTTTAACAATACCAAATGCAACCTCTATAATTGTAACAATCGATAGGAATAAGAAGATTCCCCAAATCTTCGTAATATTCGACTTGAACTTTACAAGTCCTCTAAAGATTTCTAATTTATGCTCGTGTGCCATTTCTTAATTTTTATGCTGCTTAAACAAGATAAAAGAAGGTAAATACAAATACCCAAACTAAATCTACAAAGTGCCAGTACAATCCAACTTTCTCAACCATTTCATAACTCCCTCGTTTCTCATAGGTTCCTATTACCACATTAAAAAAGATGATAATATTAATTAGTACTCCTGAAAATACGTGGAATCCGTGGAATCCAGTAATGAAGAAAAAGAAATCTGCGAATAATGGAGTTCCATATTCATTGTGCCTTAGGTTTGCGCCTTCAACAACCAACTTCCCATCATTCTTTATTTTTGCAATAGATGCATCACGTGAAAGCACAATATGTTCTCCATTCTCATCTTTGTATTGAACACGTACCAATAGATTATCTTTCGCTAAGAATCCAGCTTTTACTTCTTCATAACTAAATGAAGTTTGTGTTTCAGGTTCAGATTGAAACCAAAGACCATTCTTATCTTCATGTGTTGCTCTTTCTGTTGGCAGTGTAACTGCGAAGTCTCTAATTGCAACCCGCTTACCATCTGTATCTAAGAACTGAAGGATTTTCCCCCCCTTAGTTTCAACGGCACCGTAATCACCTTTTATAAAGGTGTTCCATTCCCAAGCTTGAGATCCAACGAAAATCGCTCCTCCAATAATAGTTAGGAACATATACAAGATTACCTTCTTCTTCTGCATATGATGTCCAGCGTCTACCGCCAGTACCATCGTTACAGAGGAAAAAATAAGGACAAAGGTCATAAACGCCACATAATACATAGGAGCATCTACACCATGTAAAAACGGAAAGTGGGTAAATACTTGATCTGCAATTGGCCAAGCATCTACAAATTTGAATCTAGAAAAGCCGTAAGAGGCAAGGAATCCGGAAAAGGTTAAGGCATCTGAAACAATGAAAAACCACATCATCATTTTACCATAACTGGCTCTTAATGGCTGGTTTCCACCACCCCAGGTTTTTCCTTCGGTACCTGTTTTAGCAACAGTAGCTTCCATACAAAGAATTTGGTTTTAAATAGGGTTCAAAAATACGTATATTTTTTATCTCACGAAACATCATTGATTAAATTCTCTAAATCCAATCAAAATCTGCTTCCGTGACACTATGTGAGTCCTTTAAAAACAATAAATTACCGCACAAAATATAAAAACAAAAACAGATAAATCCAGAGGATATCCACGAAGTGCCAAAAGGTTACAGCCAATTCTATCCCAAGGGTTTTACCCTTTTTATACTTTTGTTTATAATGATTATAAATTACTACCAGTACGGTAATCAAGGCCACTGAAATATGCGCCAAGTGCATCAACACAACCAGATAAATAAAAGAGGTAGTAATACTACTCTCACTTCCAGTAAAAAAATAACCCTTAGCAATGATTTCCGAAAATCCTCTAAACTGAAGATATACAAATGCAATTCCTAAAATTAACGTAGTAATAAGAAGCCACATTCCTTTGCTGTCATCATTCTTCTGAATCAAATCTTTAGCAAAATGAAAAGTAATACTACTCAATATGATTACCCCCAAACTGAGGTAAAATGCCTGTGGAATTTCGAAATCTGTCAACCAGTCCTTTCGCTCTTTACTAATTACATAGGCACTAGTAAGTCCTGCAAAACTCATAGTGAGGCTTATAATACCAAACCACAACATGTTCTTTTTTGCCCGATATATCTTTTCTTCTTCTGTACCTTGAGTATAATCCATTATCGTATAAATTTATCCAGCACATAAATAATCTGCAGGAGAGTAATATAACTTACGCTTGCCAGCATAAGTTGTTTCGCCGCTTTTGCGGTTTGTTCTTTGTATAATTTAAGAGCATAGTAAATTAAGCCAATACCTAAAATCCCAATTATGGCTCCAGAAATTGGTGTGAGATATAATTTTCCTGTAACTCCAAATATCGGAATCATGGAGGTTAATACAGTCCAAATAGTATATAATACAACCTGGATTGCGGTACCTTTATCACGCTTGCCGTTTGGCAACATGAAAAAGCCTCCCTTTTTATAATCATCGTATAGAAACCAACCGATAGCCCAAAAGTGTGGAAACTGCCAAAAAAACTGAATCATAAATAAAGTCCCTGGCTCAATTCCAAAGTCGTTAGTAGCAGCCACCCATCCCAGCATAAAGGGAATAGCTCCAGGAAATGCGCCAACAAACACCGAAAGCGGTGTTTTAGTTTTCATTGGTGTATATAAACTCACATACATAAATATGCAAATCGCTCCAAACATAGCCGTTTGAGGGTTGATAATATACAAAACAACAATTCCAATAACAGTAAGGACGCTCGCAATTACAAATGCGGTTCGCACGCTCATCCGCCCTGATGGAATTGGCCTGTCTTTAGTCCTGTCCATTAAAACATCCAGGTCGCGCTCAATAATTTGATTGTAAACATTTGACGCTCCTACCATGCTATAACCTCCAACACACAATAAAAAAAGCATGAAGAAATCTACACTGTCAGCGCCTAAAAGGTACCCAGCAACCGAAGAAAAAACAACACTTACAGATAAGCGTATCTTAGTTATTTCAGTAAAACTCTTTAAGAATGATTGTTGCGCAACATGTGATTGGGTAATAGGCAATCTTGTTTTTTTAAGTTGGGTTCCTAACTAGTCTCTAAACCATCTTTGGTCTAACTTTCATCAAAAGAGACGAAACTTCGGAATATTTGAATGCAAAGATACAGCACCTACCCTTTTTTTACAATTTATTATACACATTGTTAGTGTAATATTCTGCTTTTTTACTATTTTCAAACTTTATTTAAAGCCACATATAATGCACAATAAATTTTTACTTGTTACCACTCTTTTATTTGGTAGTTTCTTTGCTTCGGCTCAAGAGAAATCAGACACAGCAAAAGACAAAGATGGAAACCTTGTCAATAAAACTACAACTGTAGCTACGGCCAATAATGTTGGCGTTGTTCAGGTAAAAGACAGTATATTTATGCTTACAGGGCGAGGTGGAAATATAGGTGTTTGTGTAGGTGAGGACGGTATTTTCATGATAGACAATCAGTTTGCAAAAGCTTCAGCTCAAATTCTTCAGAGAGTCAGGAATATAAGTGACAAACCCATCGAAATTTTAGTAAACACACATCACCATGGAGATCATGTGGGTGGTAATAGTAATATTGCTGAACTCGGCACCATAATTTTTTCTCACGCAAATGCAAGAAGTAGAATGGAAGCTTCTTTCGCTGGACCAACTGATAAAGTAAGTCATCAACAAAAAGTTGATAGTATTCTTAGCGGTTACAGGGATAAACTTCGAACGGAGGAAGACAAGAAAGCTGCAATCGCCAAGGCAGAGCAAGTTATTATAAACATGGCAAAAGCAAAGGTCCCAGCTGGAGCACTCCCTATTGTTTCGTTTTCACGTGACCTTAATTTTAACTATAATGGTGAAGAAATAAAGGTCATTCATTTGTCTAATGCGCATACAGATGGAGATGCAATGGTCTATTTTACAAAAAGCAACGTACTCCATACTGGTGATGTGTTCTTCAATGGAGTCTATCCATATATTGACACTAAAAGTAATGGAAGCCTTAGAGGATATGTAGGAGGACTTCAGCAAATACTACGAGTTGCAAACGAGGATACCAAAATTATTCCAGGGCATGGGAGAGTCGCCTCAATTGCTGATATAAAATACACCCTTGGCATGTTTAAATATTTAACTGCTCAAGTCGAATATAATGTGGTTGCAAAGAAAACGGAAGCCGAAGTGATGGCTATGCGGAATTTAACAAAAGAGTATGATGAAAAAGGCTACGGTGATGGCTTCATTACCACAGAAAAATTTCTAAAGACTTTGTACAACGAAACTGCTAAAAAATATCAGAAATAAAGTCCTCTTAAAAATCGTAATACCAGTTAAACAAATCTGTACGTAGCCCAAAGTTGAGCCAAGTCGTTTGATTTTTAAAAACGGTTTCGGTGTCTTCCATAGGATTAAAGTCTCGATAGATAAAGCTTCCATAGATTTTAAAGTTTGTCGCAGGATTAAGAACGTACCCAGCCTGGAATTCGCCATGGAAAAAGTCGGTTGTATTTCCTTGAGCTACATCGTTTCCTAATTCTCCGATACGATCATCTTCGGTACCATAAATATTTCCCCCGTAAAAGGCACCATCGCCATTGGCGTTAAATTCAAAACCTCTTTTCGCAACAACCACTTTCGCATCGGCATAAATTCTTCCGTAGTTATATCTTGCAAGAAAGATAAATTCAGAAAAATTAGCCCCCAATGTATGTGCCATGGACTGATTGGCATGTCCATAATTAAGCACTACCGAATTATGAGAATATGTAAAAGGTCTCACCCTATTGTACTCACCCTGCAAATATAGATTGTCAACACCAAATGCATTGTAGTATTTCAAACCCAATTGATACCCCGTCTTATTCTTATAACTCCCATTACCTCCGAAGATATCGCTAGAAGAAAACTCATCTATTATTAATTGTCCATAAGCGTTTATCCGATCTGTAAATTTATATTTAGTGGTTAACCCTATTAGCGCATTTCCTCCTCTCGAACCAGTGGAAAACTCAATGGCTCGATAAAAAATAATAGGATTAATATAGTTAAAATCAAAACCTCGGTCATTATCATTCTCCCATAGTACCGACTCAAATAATCCTACGTTTAGCCGTTTGGTAATATTATAACTCAAGTAATGATTGGACATAAACTTAGTTCTAAAAGAACCATCAACGGTCACGTCTGATCTTACATCGCGTAACGACATCCAAGTATTTGTATATTTCAGTTTCCAAAAAGTAGTGTTTATTTTAAAAAATGGATAGGAGCTTGCGTTGTCACTTAACAACAATGATCGATACCCATCTCCAAGAAAAATTTTTCCATGGCCCAATTGAATATTAAAGGCTTTCGATGGGGTATAAGAAACGTGACCTGTTGCAACTGGATAATCATACGAATCTTCCTTAAACCCTTTAGCGATGCCTCGTCCTGGAATAATAGCAGGGTTTCCTCCATCAGGTTTTATAGATTCTGCGAACCGATTAAAATAACCCGCGAACCTACCTTGACTTTCAAAAATCACGGCAAAGAAACTTATACTTTTTCCAATCCCTCCCTGAGTATAAACAAGACGTGTGTTGTTATATGTGTCTATATCCGCGTCAAAATCTTTTCCAACCTGTAAGTCAACTCCAGGGTCCACCGTCAACCAGTAATCTTTCCCCTTTAGGGATATAAGATGTTCATTCCACCATTTTCTACCTAGCCATGAAGATTTATTCTTTAGGATTTTTTTATTCTCCCCTTCAAAGTTATAGTACTTATTTACTTCGGAATATATATAGGGCTTTTGCGCCGTATGATTGTTAAGACCAACTCTATTTAAAGCAGGATCGAATCTGCTATATTTATGATGAGAAAGTGGAATATTTATATTGCTTCTATACTCTTCATTGGCGTACGGAAATTTCTCAAGTGCATCGTATTCATTTACAAGTGCTTCTCTTTTTTTGTCTTCTGAAATAGGAGTATTCACACTTCCTCCTTCCGAAGCGGCTATTAAAGTAGGAGCATTCAATGGAACCATTAGTGGCATGGTAAACTGAACATAAGCTGGGTTTCCGTTATAGGTAGCGGATGTAATTTTAGGAAGCAAGCCAAACACCCTGATAGCTTCTTCCTTCAATTCGCTATAGACTGCATCTGTATATAATATTTTGAATTGACCTTCTTTATCCACTTCAAAGAAAACAGACATTTTACCTTGATACTTTTCCGAAGAAACAATCTCGGGCATTTTAAAATTAGCAAAGACAAACTTTTGAAGTGTATTGTTGAAGCAATTTTCAAGATCTGCTATAGCCGTTTCTGAACATTCTGAAAATACAGGATACTTTTCAAAACTATTTGTACTGCTTTGCGCATACACGCTTATCGACAGTAATAAAATGAGAAATGAGGCAATATTCTTCATCATATATGGGTGTTATTTGTTGCCGAAAGATACAGCTTTTTTAGAATGCTAGTATAGCAAAAAAGAAAACCCTCCTATGGTTGTAGGAGGGTTCTTTATCTAACATCGAGTATTTCTATCGATATTATTCAACCTTAAACGTAATAGGTACAGTATAAAGAACATCAACATTTACGCTCCCTTGTTTTCCCGGTTTCATTTTCGGTAATTTTCCAATGACACGTTTTCCTTCAGCTTCAAGTTCACGATTAGCAGCACGCGCTTTGATATCTGTAATCTCACCTTTTGAATCTATTTTAAAGTTAACATAAACTTTATGTATTTTTTCTGAATCTAAATTATCGAAATTTTCAGTCCTAAATTTTCGTTGTACAAATGCTCCAATTTTTGAAGACATACACGCAACTCGAGCCTCATTTGTAGCCAGAGATTCACACCCTGGAAAAATTGGCACAAACTCAACACCCAGTATATTCTTAGGATTCATATTTCCCTCATCAAGAGGATTCTCAGTTTTTGGTGGATCTGAAACAATTGGATCATCAGTTGAAGCGGTATTCGTTTCATCTATTTTTGATTCATTAGACGAAACTTCGATCACAGTTGAAATTGGCTTAGCAATAGTAGGTCTCACAGGTTTTATAACCTCCCTCTTTGAAGCCTTTAACACTTTAGGCACATCAATAATAAAATCATTAAAAGCAAAAGGTTCTTCAGAAATAGATGAACCTCCCAAAACTATTGGATTCGCCTTTACCTTAAATGAACTTTCCATAACAAAAAATACTGTAAGTAAACTAACAACAAGACCAACTTGAAAAAACAAGCTGTGATTCCAAGGAAGGTTTACACGTTTCTTCTCGGCTCTTTTTGAAAGCATTTCTGGTTGGTTGCTCTTCAAATTGTTTACTGATCGTTTCATAACGTACGTATTTATGGGTTAATATTACCTATAAAATACAACAGTTATGCCATAAAAAAACCCATCCACCAAAGGCAAATGGGATTCATATATTTTAAAAATACTCTTAGTTCTCTACTTGGAACAAAATTGGCAGTGCGTATAATACACCAACTGCTTTTCCACGTTGTTTACCTGGAGTCATTTTAGGCAAAGATCTCACAACTTTAACCGCTTCCTGTTCTAACTTAGGGTGCGGAGCACGTGCTCTAACGTTTACTACATTTCCACTTCTATCAATTTTGAATTGTACAGAAATACGTTGTCTACCTTCAAGCCCTAAATCATTCGCTAGCTCTGTGTCAAATTTCTTCTGAACAAACTTTTGAATTTTTTCAGACATACATTTTTTCTTGCCTTCATTGTTTCCTGCGTTTTCACAGCCTGGATAGATCGGTACATTCTCAATAACAGCAAAAGGTACATCCGCGATTTCTTCCTCTACAACTTCTTCAATCTCTTCAATTTCTACAATTTCTTCTTCTTGATTTGTCTCAGTAGATTCAATAATAGTTTCTTCAACTTCCTCTTCGTCTTCTACTACCTCGATAACTTCAGGAGCAGGCGGTGGTGGTGGTGGTGGTGGTGGTGGCGTTATAGTTTGCGTGATTGGGATTTCTTCCTCCAAATCATCTCCAACATCCAAAATGTCCCTAGCTAAGGATCTATCGTAGGTTTTCCACTCAATTGCTTGCCAAGCGACAAAGAGCATTAAAATCATTCCTAACTGGAAAAAAAGCATGCTTCTGCTATTTAAATCTGCCTTGGGATTTTTCTTCGGTTCCATAATAATAATTTTATATAGTTGTAAAAATATAGAAAATCTCTAGTAATTAAAAATGAAATTACAATTTTAGATTTTAAAAAAGGGTTTTACCTTCCAAAACACTAACACTCCAAGGGTTGAGCCAATAACATTGGCAGCAACATCAAAAACATCAGCTGTTCTGGAAGCTGTAAAAACTTCTTGAAATATCTCAATTACTATGCCATAAAACAGACATAATCCAAAGACCAAACCAATTCCCTTGAAGAAATCCCGTCCAATGTTTTTTGTAAAATAGAACAATAACCAAATCATACACAAAATAAAATGCATACCAATGTGCCCTATTTTGTCTGCCGTAAACCAATCTATTTTTGGCAGATCCTGAGAAGGAAATAAAGAAAAAACGGTAATAAAAAGGGTGTAGAATATTCCTGCCAGTAAAAAACAATTACCCTCCGATACCTTCCTTATAAGCACCATCGTCTAGTAAGTTATCTATTTCCTCAGGGTTTGAGATTTTAATTTTGATCATCCATCCTTCCCCATAAGGATCTTGATTCACTTTTTCAGGCTCGGACTCGAGACTATCATTAAACTCAATAATTTCTCCAGATAAAGGAAGGAACAAATCTGAAACCGTCTTAACGGCTTCAACAGTTCCAAAGACCTCATCTATATCCATAGTCTCATCTACGGTTTCAACTTCCACATAGACAATATCCCCTAGTTCACCTTGGGCAAATTCAGTAATTCCCACTGTCGCGATATCACCATCTATGTCAATCCATTCGTGATCTTTTGTATATTTTAAATTAGAAGGTATATTCATAATAGGAGTGATTGTTTGTAAAAGTGTTATTTTAGTTTCCAAAGTTATATCTTAACGTAATTCCACCTCTTATTGTAGTTTGAGGAAATGCCGTTGAAATCGCATATTTCGAGAATGAATGATCATAATAGAACAAGGCTGTAAGATTCTTACTCAAAGCATAGTCTGTCGTGAATTGTAACCCATAAATGGTTTGTCCAGCAGTGGTCTGACTATTATCAATATCAAGGTATCTAATAATTGTTCTATTATCTCTTCTTGACATATCGAGCTTAAAGTTAAGATCACTTTTTAGTACCGTTTTCTTTCCGCCAAATTTAGTCCCAATTCGCACATCTTTAATTCGATATCCAAGACCAATAATTATTTCGTCTCCCTTGATTTCGGTCAATAGATTATTAGCAAAACTTAATGACAGTGCTCTATCTTTTCTATATTCAACCAAAATTTTAACTGAGTTCTTCATTTCAAAATCAATTCGAAGCAATGGAGAAAATTGCTCGGTAAGATTCACGTTTGTTAAGAATACCTTACTCTTGAAATTACCAGCTTGATCCACAGCTTCTGGGTCATTTGGATTAAAATCAAGGTTTGTTTGGAATTGATTTACAGTATATCCTGCGCGATATCCATGCTGTAAAGAGAATCTTCTAAAACGTTTTTTAAACCACTTTAATCGCATTAAACCGGTGTATTTTACATCCCAATTAGGCAATGGAATATCTCTAAAAATTCCCGTTTTTTCTTTTGAAGCTTTACTTCCTTTATAAGCAGAAAGGAATGCTGGTAAAAGCACATCCTGGCTCTCCCTACCAAAACCAACAGGATACCCATTTTCATCTCTTTGAAAAGAAGTTGACCCATAATGTTCCTCAGCTAACCTATCGGCTACTACAAGTCGATTGCTTTTAAAATCTTCAAAAGCCGCAGAGGTAACATCATTGCTACTACCAAACGCTGTTTTGATAAGCATAGTAGAAATATTGAAATTTCCGAATGTATTTGGAGTAAGCGATCTATACAAATCGTTTTCAACTATATAGTTTTCAGCGTAATTTTCAGAATAAATTCTACTTCCGTTTACATCAATCTTTAAATCAGGAAGTAGTTCAATATTTGCCTGAACATCTAACTGGCGACTCTCAACTTCGGTATACTGTTCGTTAAATTCTGGGTACAAGGTAAGCCATCCTTTACGAGCAGCTAATTCTCGTATCTCCGCCTGACTTCCAAAAGTAAATCCTGTGGTTGGCTTTAGCGTTCCTATAAAGCCAATAGACGGTGTATATCCAGGCAAGAAAATACCATTGTTCTCTTGGTAATTTAATTGAATCTTTCTAATAGAAGTGGCAAGTCCAATCAACGTGTTTAATGCTTTGTCACCTCCACTTAATGAACTGCTAGCTCCAGCACCTCTCTGATTAGCTCTTCCAGCTCCAGCACCCTCTCCTGTTTGTTTACCACTCGGGTTAAGAGCATTTGGGCTACCGTCTTTTCTTCCTTCTTCTAGTTCGGCCATTCTTGCCAACTTCTGTTCCCTGCCCGTCAAACCTCTTCCTCCTTCATTTTTTCCACCCTCACCAGCTCTTCCACCAGATTCACCAGACCCATCCTTGGCTCCACCACGACCTCTACTACCTCGTGCTCCTCGTCCCTTTCTCTTTTTAGTAAGACCTATATACTTATAAAAAGTATTCATATCGAAACTAGAGTTGATACGATGAGTACTTGCATTTTGAACCGAATTTCCTAAATTAAAAACTTGTGATGTTCCATCACTCAAGGTTATTGGGAAATTGCTGAACTGTTCACTACTCTTCTGCCATTGGAAATCCCCAGTATAGGAATAAGTGGCTCTAATGAACTTAAGAAATGGTATTTTACTAAAAGGTAAATCATAATTTAGCTGAAGGGATTGAAAATGTTGATTAGGATCTCCCACGTTGAAGAAACCGCTCCAAATATTGGTTGTATTATCAGGTATTCCATTTTCATCCAAATAATTCCTCACTACCATATTATTTGATGAGGTAAAATTAAAACGAAGTGATTTTGTTAAATTGTAATTAATCGCATATTGCCAATCATATAAAAAATTGCGTTGATACAATACTGGCAAACCAATATTACCTTCCAATAAATTTAATTCTCTAAATTTCTGCTCGTTGTATTGACGAACAATATTAGAACTTACCGATATATTTGTAGGTAAGTAATTTAAGTTTAAATCCTTTAAAAACTGCCAATACTTACCTGTAAATATGGAGTCATTCTTTTTAAACGGCTCATAGGTTTTTGGCGTGAAATTATAATTATAAGTCCCTCCCAATCGTACATTTTGATCTAAAGCATCTTCGACTTCAAAATCATGATGGTCTTCTTGATTATAAGAAGCCGAAAACGTAAAGTTCTCTATATCGTAAATTCTTGGCTTCGCATCACCCGTGCGTTCTTTTCTAACCCCAATAAGATTCAGGCTTTGTCGTTTGGTATAATCTACAGATTGCTCTTTAACTCGATCTCGTTCTTCACTAGTGGTTGCATTATCCAGTCTAGTATCTAGTTCAATATCCTGATATTGTGGGTCGTATTGTGGGGTTATTAATTCTTCGGCACGTCCATAATTAAATGGTAGTTGAATTCCCCATTTTTTTGGCAATAATTGTCCTAGGTTCAAATTTGTCACTACATCATACCCTTGTATATCTTCACGACTTCGTTCATTTGGCCCTTGTTCTATTGAACCAAAACCAACAGTACTCTTATGGCCTGTTGCCGTTACCGTTGCAAAATCGGCTAAATTAGCGTCCATACTAGCGACAGCCGCCCAACCACCTTGATTTTTAAGCTCCGAAAGGCGCAATTCATTGACCCAAGCTTCTCCACAAATATCTGTTCCGGTTACATTTCTCAAACCAATCATAATGGTTCTCACATTTCCAAAACTCGGATTTCCTTTTATACCAATTCTAAGATCATTTTCTGCTCCAGCGGCCGAACTAGGATCAAGGTCTTCTTGATTAAAGAAAGTAAGGTCATTTGGGTTACTTAATGGATCTCCCAAAACTCTTGTTTTAACTTCCTGTAACAAACTAAGGGGTAAATTGATACGATTCTCAATTGGCCAAACTGTTTCTGGATTAAGAGATCCTGGTGAACTAACATTTAAAGGAATCTGAATTTCATAGAAGTTTTGAGTCAAGTCATTTCCAAGCCTCATAAAGGCCACCATATCCCCATCGCTCAATTGAGTTTGTCCTTCAATCGACTCGGCGTGAATAAACATTTCCAGATTCTCATACTGGCGCATATCTACACTAAAGTTCTTATATACAGCACGCCCATCATTTGGCTCCAAGCCACAAACACGAAGTGCTAGTGACTGCTCATTTTGACGAATAATATTATTGTTATTATTAAGCTCTTCTCTTTCTACGCCGGGAGGAAGCACATAACTGCTGCTGTTTTCTTCAATACTAACAGCCTCTACTTCAAAAACAGTATCGTCTAGAGTAGGATCTTCACCTGTCGCGTCTAATGTCTGTGAAAACCTTCGATAATCACCACGAACCAATTCTAGTGTACCAAAACGCAACACCGTTGGCTGCACAAATTGAGATAAAAACATTCGCATAAAACGAATTGATCTAAAATCTGAAATTCCGTTAATAGCATCTCCTTCACTAAGTGGGATTTTAAATTGAACCCAACGAGCATCGATTACATCATTATTCGGCAAAGTAATACCTTGCACCGTTTTCACATCAGTGATAAATTCACTAGTATTAGCATCCATTCCAGGTGCAATAGGAATATTGTACTCAAAAAAACTATTAACCGTATTCATTGTATTATCTCGGTTAATATCTTCAACATCTGGTTGAGTTGTAGACCCTCTATCGGTATTTGAAACGGTTACTGGCGAATTTCCTTGAGTCCCGTTATATCTTTTATACCTTGTTAAGATATCCCCATCTGCCGCAAGAAAATATTGGTAGTTATCACCAGCGGGATCAACTAGATTTCTATATTCCTGAGGATATTCAGTTTTTAATTTTTCATTGGCATCACTAAGTCCATCATATCCTACATCTTGATTGGTCCGCTCGTCTCCTTCAGTGTCGAAAGTATAAATTAATGATTGATTTGATGGTACCCTCCCCCAAATCGATTCTAAAGTATTTGCACCATTTCCATCTTGCGGCAATCCATTTTCATATAGTTTTCTACCGTCTTTTAAAACGTCCTCGGAAATATTTCCAAGATTAAAACTAATGGTCCCGCCTGGATTGTTAGCATTCTCAGGATAGATAAATGGATCCATTAACCAAAACTGGATATACTCCACATTAGAACGCTCAAAATCCGTTGTTGTCAATTGTCGAGTAATACCTCCAAAACGATCCTCTGGATTGGAAAGGGTATTTTCATTTCCAACTGTCAGTCCGTCAGGATTATAATTATATTCTCCTCTTTCGTTGGGATAATATGCAAGGTCTAACGTAAATAGTGCTTGTGTTTGACCTTGGACAATATCCTGTTCTGGAAAAATTTCATCTCTAAAAATACGGCGCGTGAAAGGAGAGGAAAGGTCTTCATCGTTAATTCCATCGGGACGCTGGCTACTATAAAATATTGGATCAATTGTATACCAGTTTAGCCTTGCACGATCATAGTTATAATTCAAACCACTACTCATCCCATTAAATTTATCATTTGTTGGATATGCAGGCGTACTGGACAAGAACCAGGTGCTTGGAGAACTTATGTCTAACTCAGTCTGCGAAGATTCAAAATCATCTACGTACACCGTTGTTTTTCCATCAAAATCAGAAACTTTTGGTGCTCCGGGCATGAGATAAGCAAACTCTCCTCTTATTGACACATTTGATTCAACATCTGTATCGATATTTGGAAGTTTGTTCACCAACCTTGTCAAGAAAGGAACTTCGGTTGAGTAATTTGCATTTAATCCGAAGATTGTATTATTAATTGGCTCAACATTATAATTAGATTTTTGAGTTAACGGACGTTCATTCAGGTTTAAATAAGTACCTCCAATTAAGAACTTATCACTAAATTGATGTTCTACGTTCAAGCCTGTAAAACGCTTTGTTTGCTGGCCAAAAAGCGTATTATTCTCTGTTGTAACTTGGATAGGTGTATTTGAATTTAGTAATGCTGGGTCTAAGATTTGTACGCGTCCCAATTGATAGTTCACCGTATAATCAACACCTTCCGCCAGTTCTCTTCCTCCTGCAGTAACTCTAACCGATCCTTGCGGAATATTAAATGCCCCAATAGGAATTCCATCAGATCCAGTTGATTTATAGGTTCCCTTTAATTGAAATTTATTCTTATCACTCTGTTGTTGTTCCGCTTGCGTTTTAGTAGAAGAATATAATTTATCAAATACATATTTACTTTGGTTAACATTATAGGTATCCCGATTTGTATAGGATTCTGTCCCTCCATTTGGGGTATTGTCAAGCTTGTCAAATAGATACTTCCCAAAAGGCTCTACACTTGTAAAGATGATTCGTCCATTTTGAGTATCCACGGTTACTCCAGACAAGAAATCGAAGAACCCATCTCCTCCTTCTTGTGGATCATTATTGAAGTTTAACCTGTCAACATTGAAAACTTTCAACAATATGGTGTTATCAACATCTTCAGGAAGTTGATCACCATTTGCTGAAACATCCGTAATGTAATTTAAAGGTGAAGGGTCCGAATACAGGATATTTAATCTGAAGTCTTCTCGCTCCAATTGAAAGGCCCCTAGAGGATAGATATTCTTCATCATTATATCCCATACCGGTTCATTGATGCTGGTAATATTACTCTTCAATAATTTTACAATTAGATTCTGAGAAATTCCCTCAATCGGTGGTTCGTTAGGGTCAGTTTGATTTGGTAGAGTTCCACCATTGGCTTCAACACCATCATTTGCAAATTCCCCCACTTGGTACACTTTTCCATTTACGGTAAATTGAAACGACACTCCTAAAATTTCATCATTACTCAATCTCTGGTTCAAGGAGATATATCCTAATTGAGAATTTAAGGTATATTCATTTGAACCCAGCATTCTTGCATTTTCGAGTGTTACGTAATCCGTACCTTCATTTACTTGCACCCCAGTAAACCCTGCATTCACAAAAGCGATGTCTCGAATATTTTCATTTAATATTGTCTGCTCACCCCCGCCATTTAATCCAAAAGGGTTAAAATCGTTATTTGAGTTATCTGGGAACGAGTTCCTTGGTCTATTAATAAAGCCCCCAGGAACCGTGTTCAAACCAATCTTTGTAGAATTGGACTCTCCAATATCCTGAAGTGCAACAATATTTCGAACATTCTCAGTTCGGTTGGTTCGATTTGTAATCCAAACTTCAATACGACTTACCTGAACATTTGAGTTGATAAATGGATACTGAGCCAAAACTCTGTCATAATTATCTCTAAAATAATGTGCCAAGAAGAAGTGACGATTCTCATCATAATCCAAAGCAAAAATATCGAAATCGGTCACGGTGGCACCTCCTTCAGCAACTACAGTTTGAGATTCAGATTTTTGCTCAGAAAATACCCCGGTAATTTTTGTCTTTCCAAACTGAAGTTCAGTCTTTACCCCAAATAAACTTTGAGCCCCTTGAATCAAGGTGCTGTTTAATGGCATACTCACATTACCCACTTCTATTTTTCGAATAATGTCATCCTCGGTGGGCGTATATTCTAATTTTATTTGATTCTGAAAGTCGAAAGTCGATTGCGTATCATAATTCGCTGTTACCTGAAGACGTTCTCCAACTTTACCCAATAAACTTAAGCTAATTCGTTGATCAAAATCAAAAGATAAATTGCTGCGGTTTCGTGGTGAAAATGCCGGATTATCCTGCTTTGTATATAGTAGTCCTAAATCCATCTCAACACTACCTTGTGGTATTACCTCAATCGTATTTCCTCCAAAAATGGATTCGAACAAACCAGATTTTATATAAAAAGTTGGAAGTAAATTCTTCTGTAATTCTTCTGAACCTTCCTTTCTTCCATCGGCCGCATCAATTTTATCCTGAAAGTATTCCTTCATTTGCTCTCTCAAAATAAGATCCTGATACTCCTGAGGGGTAAGTATTACGGGATACGTAATATCGAAATTCCCCAAAACTTTTGTAAAGATGTATCGATCTGTAATCGGATCATATGTATATGAATCCTCAATAGATGTTGGGTTTGGTAAGTCCAATCGTCCCATGGAAGACCCAGTAGCGGTAGAATCCTGAGAGAATCCAACACCACAACTTCCAAATATGATACTAAATACTAATAACAGCTTGAAATAGCTGTTGATGTAATCGTAATTTTTTGCGCCCAATTTTTACAAATTTTTTAAAGCCAGTTTTATAATCGTCTCTACCGATGCCTGTGGGTCTTCCATCACAATTTTATCGCAAACCTTTTCAGCTTGCTTGCGAGCAAAGCCCAACGTCTCCAATGCAGATAACGCTTCATTTTTGTTCGTATTGCTCGAGCTAGTAGAAATACCAGACAAGCCGTACACTTTCAAAATCTTATCCTTTAAGTCCAACAAAATACGTTGTGCTGTTTTGGATCCTATACCTTTCACCGATTGTATCGTAGCAACATCTCCAGAAGCAATTGCTTCTATCACTTGGTCTGGAGACAATGACGAAAGCATTGTTCGCGCAGTACTAGCGCCCACTCCCGATACAGACAGTAATAATCTAAATATTTCACGCTCCACAACACTAGAAAAACCATATAATATATGGGCATCTTCTCGAACCTGCAAATGCGTATACAACTTTACGTTTTCGCCTTCTGGCAGTTGTGAAAACGTATGCAGCGAAACGTTGATAAAATAACCCACGCCATTACAGTCTATAACAACGTCTGTTGGTTTTTTTTCAATAAGTCTGCCCTGAATATGGGTAATCATTTGCTGCTAAAAAGTTAATGGTTCAAATATAGCACAATTATTTGCATCTTACCGCCTCGAAAATGCGAAAATCTTTAGGCTTTACCCGCCTTTTGTTCTCTTTCTCGTTTTTCTTTTTGCTGGGCATCTACAACAGCAACAGCCGCCATATTTACAATTTCTTCTACGCTAGCCCCAAGTTGGAGGATATGAACTGGCTTTCTCATTCCAAGCATTATTGGACCAATAGACTCGACATTATCTAATTCCTTCAACAACTTATAATTACTGTTTGCTGAATCTAAGTTTGGAAAGACAAGTGCATTTACCTTTTTCCCTGCCAATTTCGAAAACGGAAATTTTTTCCGAAGCATTTTAGGATTCAACGCAAAGTCTGTCTGCAACTCCCCGTCAACCAACATATCGGGATTGCTTTTATGTAACAACTCAACAGCTTCCTGCACCTTGGCCGCGAGAGGGTCCTTCGAAGAACCAAAATTAGAATATGAAATCATTGCAATGACCGGATCCAAACCAAACATCTTCATAGTATAATTGGTCATTTGAGCAATTTTAGCCAACTCCTTGGCTGTCGGGTCAATATTTATAGAAGTATCTGAAATAAACAACGGACCTCTCTTAGTCAACATTAAATTGGTAGTTGCCACTTTGCTCACGCCATCAAACCTTCCAATGGTTTCTAAAACCGGTCTAACAACTGATGGATACGATCTTGAATATCCAGAAATCATAGCGTCTGCATCTCCTTCATTAACCATCATAGATGCAAAATAATTTCGTTCTCGCATCAATTTCTGAGCATCATACAAACTTACGCCGTGACGCCTTCTGTTCTTCCAATGTTTTTCAGCATAATAATTTAGCTTATCATTTTGCTCATCACTTTTTGGGTCTATTATCTCTAAATCCTCATCGAATTCAATTTGAGACATTAATTCTAAAATGATCTCCTTGCGCCCAAGCAAAACTGGAATACCTAACCCCTCTTCAAAAACAATCTGAGCCGCTTTCAATACATCAAGATGATCTGCCTCAGTAAAGACTATTCTTTTAGGGTCTATCTTGGCTCTATTTATCAAGAGCCTTACAATTTTATTATCGCTACCCATCCGCTCGTAAAGAGCATCTCGATAGTCACCCCAATCTTCAATAGGTTCTGCAGCAACACCACTATCCATAGCTGCTTTCGCTACTGCTGGGGGTACTGTTGCTATTAATCTTGGATCAAACGGTTTCGGGATAATATAATCTCTCCCAAAAATCAATTTTGTCTCTCCGTAGGCAATATTTACTTGCTCTGGCACAGGCTCTCTTGCAAGATCTGCTAAGGCCTTTACTGCCGCCATTTTCATTGCTTCGTTAATCTTGGTCGCCCTTACATCAAGCGCGCCTCTAAATATAAACGGAAAACCTAAGACGTTATTCACCTGATTAGGGTGATCGCTTCGACCCGTAGCCATAATAATATCGTCTCGTGTTTTTACCGCAACCTTATAAGGGATTTCGGGATCTGGATTTGCCATTGCAAATACTATTGGATCTGCAGCCATAACTAATAGCATTTCTGGCGAAACAATATCAGCAATAGAAAGTCCCACAAAAACATCGGCATCTTTCATCGCTTCATCTAGGGTATCAATTTTTCTGTCTGTTGCAAATTCCGATTTCTCTTTGGAAAGATCTTCTCGATCTTTCCGAATCACCCCTTTGCTATCCAGCATCACTATGTTTTCGGCTTTTGCGCCAAATGCTTTATACAATCGCGTACAAGAAACTGCCGCAGCTCCAGCACCACTAATTACAATCCTTACCTTCTCTATTTTCTTTTCAACAATATCCAAGGCATTCAACAAGGCAGCGGCCGAAATAATAGCCGTTCCGTGCTGATCATCGTGCATCACTGGAATATCAAGTTCTTCCTTTAAACGTCTTTCTATTTCGAAAGCCTCGGGAGCCTTAATATCCTCAAGATTAATCCCACCAAAAGTCGGTGCTATGTTCTTTACCGTTTCTATAAACGCATCTACATCCTCAGTACCAACTTCAATATCAAAAACATCAATATCAGCGAAAATCTTAAAAAGCAATCCCTTTCCTTCCATTACGGGTTTAGAAGCTTCTGGGCCAATATTTCCTAATCCTAAAACCGCAGTTCCATTTGAGATGACCGCAACCAAATTACCTTTTGCAGTGTATTTATAGACATTATTCTTATCCTTTTCAATCTCGAGACAGGGTTCTGCAACTCCAGGGGAATACGCCAATGAAAGATCTCTCTGGGTAGCATATTTTTTAGTAGGAACCACCTGAATCTTTCCAGGCTTCGGTTTAGCGTGATATAGTAAGGCTTCTCTCCGTTTACTTTGTTTGCTCATAAGGTATGAAGTTATAACACTTTTAATTAGTGAACTGCAAATTTAAACGAGTAAGTGGAATGTAGAAACTTTATTCGTTCTTTTTAGCACTAATCTTGAAGTAGACTCCAAGATTCAATGCTCCTTTTTTCGCTTCAGAATTTGCTGAGAACGCTCCTCCAAAACCGCCAGTTATACCCATGCCGTTATTCAATTCTGCGATAACCTTAATTCCATAACCAAGATATTCTTGATTATCGACGTAGAGGGATGTAGTTAAATTGTTAACAGGTAAGGTTATACTTCCATTTTCAAATGATTCTTTATAGTCCGTGTAAAATATTGTCCAAAACCAATTAAAAAACTTATACCCCACTTCCGCTTTCAAATTTAAGTAATGGCTATAATTATTTGTTCTAAAACCCGTTCCAAAATTCCCCTGAAAAAAGCATCTATTAGTTCCTTTGCCAATTGAAATGGAGGGTATAAATGTCCAGGTGTTATATCCTGATCTTATTCCCGAACCATCATTATATTGACTCGTATTTGCATCAATCACAAGAGAACCGGAAATAACGAATTTCTTATCATATAATTTTCTCTTTATCCCAAAGCTAACATTCCCTAAAGTGGAAACACTTTCAGAAGCAATCCCCAGATTTGAAGTTGGCGATAGTGACACTGTTTTTATAAGTTTTAATGGCACACTTAGACTTAAAGTAGTCTTATCCCACAATCCATATTCGCTATAAAACTGTAACGTATTATCAGTTATTTCAAGAGGAATATCTTTCGTCTCACTACCGTTGACAAACAATTCGTTATAGGGTCCAATATTAGTGAACCCCAGTTGAGTGTACCAGCTTTTCTTTTCTAGGCCCCAGGCGCTTTGTGCAGTTAGTAATGGACAAAATAAGAACATCATGATGCACCAGATAGCTGTTTTCATAATAACAAGTTTATTACAATTCTCAATCTTGGTCGCGAAAAAAAATACAGATTACTAAATCATATTATAAACATGACTAAACCAAAATTTTCATTGCTAGTCATCTAGTCGATTTAAAAAATCAATATTGCGCTTTAATCCTGAAAACTTAGTTCGCTTGACTGGACTCTTCCTAAATAGACTTTGAAAAACACTTTCGGTAATCTCTTCCCAATCTTTTTTAGACATTGACAAAAGTTCTGGGTTGGGGTTAAACAATGGCTCTTTATGAGACTTGCTAAAACGATTCCAAGGGCAAACGTCCTGACATACATCACAACCAAACATCCAATCATCAAATTGTCCTTGCATATTTGATGGAATTTCATTCTTAAGTTCAATGGTAAAATAAGAAATACACTTGCTCCCATCTACCTTATATGGTTCAACAATGGCCTGAGTTGGGCAAGCATCTATACAGGCCGTGCAAGAGCCACAATGATCGGTTACTGGAGTATCGTATTCCAAATCCAGGTCGATAACTAACTCAGCTATAAAATAAAATGAACCTACTTGCTGCGTTAACAGGTTACTGTGTTTTCCAACCCACCCAAGACCACTTTTTGCTGCCCAAGCTTTATCTAAAACAGGAGCGGAATCAACAAAGGCACGACCGTGAACTTCGCCAATCTCTTCCTCTATAAAATGAAGTAAGTGCTTTAGTTTGTCTTTGATTACAAAATGATAATCTGTTCCATAAGCGTATTTGGAGATCTTATAACTGTCTGAATTCTGTTCTTCAGAAGGAAAATAGTTAAGGAGCAATGAAACAACACTCTTGGCATCTGGCACTAGTTTGGTAGGGTCGAGACGTTTGTCGAAATGATTTTCCATATAATTCATTTCGCCCTGCATATTTTGATTCAGCCAACGTTCCAATCGAGGAGCTTCTTCTTCTAAGAATTCTGCTTTGCTTATACCGCAGGAAAGGAAACCGAGGCGTTTGGCTTCAGACTTGATTAGATCTGTATAATTCTGTTCTAGATTCACCTAATGGGTTGATGTTATACCAAACGTTCTTCAAACTTCACTTCTACCCCGATAGGCTTTAATGTAATCAAAGGGTTCAATTCTATTATGTCTTGAGAAGTTGAAAGCTTATAGTTCTTTACAATATAAGAAATCGCTAAGACCATCTCATAAATTGCAAAACCTAATCCAATACACATTCTTGGACCAGCACCAAAGGGATAATAAACACCTGCTGTTTTCTTTTTATTCTCACCAAGAAATCGCTCTGGATCAAACTCATTAGGGCGTTCCCAATATGCAGGATTTCGATGTAACTCATAAAATGAGACACCTATCAATGTATTTTTTCTGAGATGAAAATCTCCAATTGTATCATCCTCCAAATTTTCCCGATCTGTAATCCAAGCTGGAGGATATAATCGCATGGACTCATCTATACAAGCTCGGGTATATTGTAACTTAGAAAGCTGTTCAGAAACTATTACCGTCTCGCTCTCAACTTGGACTATCTCCTCAAGTATCTTATCACAAACATTGGGATGTTTAGCCAGTAAAAAGGTTGTAAAAGTCAAGGCATTGGCTGTAGTTTCATGGCCAGCGACAAAAAGAATGGTTATTTCATCTATAAGTTGTTTAGTACTCATCGCCTCACTAGTATCTTCATATCTAGTGGCCAACAACATATCCAAGAGATCACCATGGGTCTCATTAGAACTTTTTCGGGCTTCAATAATGTTCTTAATAATAGTTCTACTTTCTTCCGAAAGGTTTTTATGCTTTTTTATTTCTCCTCTTAATTTAAACCACCAACCTTTATGTGGCAAACGAATTTCCTTTACTAAGAATTCCTGTACTTCTTGAATGATATACTGAAGCCGTTTAAGTAACTCTTCCGAAGCAGACACATGAAACAAAGATGTTCCAACTACCTTAAATGCCAATTGATTCATCACTTCGAAAACGGGAACAGGTTTTCCTAAAGGAATCTCCTTTAATTCAGTGACTATGGTTTTCTCCATCAAGCCAATAAGCTGTTGCATTTTCTCCTTATGAAACGCAGGTTGAATCAACCTTCGCTGTTTTAACCAGAAATCACCATTGGCAGTCAACAATCCATTTCCCAAATATTTGGACAAATACCGAGTCTGAATTTTGGATTTATAATAGTTCTTATGATTTCCTTGAAGAATATGCTTTGTCAAGTCTTTATCCCTAGAAAGCAAAAGACGCCGCTTGAATCCAATCTTAACCGAAAAGGTATCTCCATATGTTGAGAAAAAACTATTATGAAAAGGAATAGGGTTTTTACGGATGGCTTCAGAAAGCCAAAAGAACTTCAACAGGGGAAGTGACTTTGGATAGTTATATTTTTTTTTGGCTGGCATCTTAAAATAATCCCCCTTGGGTTGGCCCCTTAAATTTGCCAAGATGCTTGTAGGCTGCTTCGGTTACTTCTCGTCCTCTAGGAGTTCTCATAATAAACCCTTGCTGTATCAAAAAAGGTTCATACACTTCTTCTATAGTTTCAGAGCTTTCAGAAACAGCAGTTGCAATGGTTGATAATCCAACTGGGCCTCCTTTAAACTTTTCAATAATAGTAGTGAGAATCTTATTATCCATTTCATCTAAACCATGAGCATCTACATTCAATGCCTTAAGAGCAAACTTTGCAATCTTAATATCAATATTCCCGTCTCCTTTAATCTGCGCAAAATCGCGAACTCTTCTTAAAAGTGCATTTGCTATACGAGGAGTCCCACGGCTTCGCCCTGCAATTTCAATAGCTGCTTCCATGGAAATTGGAACATGTAATATAGTTGCACTTCGTTGCACAATTGTAGTGAGTAATTCTGTAGAATAATACTGTAGTCTAGAAGAAATTCCAAATCGGGCACGCATTGGTGCCGTCAATAAACCAGATCTGGTAGTGGCTCCAACCAAAGTAAAAGGCGATAAATTAATCTCTACCGATCTGGCGTTAGGTCCAGATTCGATCATAATATCAATCTTATAATCCTCCATAGCAGAATACAAATACTCTTCTACGATAGGACTCAATCTATGAATTTCGTCTATAAATAAAACATCTCGTTCGTCAAGATTGGTAAGCAATCCCGCCAAATCTCCAGGTTTATCTAAAACGGGGCCCGAAGTAACCTTTATTCCCACCTCGAGCTCATTGGCTAAAATATGGGCAAGTGTTGTTTTTCCAAGACCAGGGGGCCCGTGAAACAGGGTATGATCTAAAGCTTCATCTCGAAGTTTTGCCGCCTGAACAAAAATCTGTAGGTTTTCTAACGCTTGATCCTGTCCTGTGAAATCTTCAAAAGTGAGCGGACGTAACTTCTTCTCTATTTCAAGTTCTTGAGGAGATAAATCTTCCCCTGTTGGATCGAGGTTTTCATTCATATCACAAATATACAAAGTGTTCGCCTACTAAATTTTAAAATTTGTAGATGTTTAAAATCCATTTAATTAAATTAGCAAGACCATCCATTAACGTATGACTAAAAGACTATTCTATTGCATTGTTATCAGTATCTCCTTTTCTTCCATTGCCCAAAAGCGTGTTGACGTAAAATACATTTCCGAAACAATAACGATCGACGCTGTCCTTAACGAAGCAGCTTGGCAAGCTACGACTCCGGCATCCGAATTCTGGCAATACTTCCCAACAGATACTATCCAAGCCAAGAATCAGACAGAGATTTCAATGCTTTATAATGATAGAAAACTATATGTTGGAATTAAGGTGTATTCTAGTGGTGATGATTACGTAATTCCTTCTTTAAGAAGGGATTTTCGAGCAGGAGGTAGCGATAATATCACCCTTATGTTCGACACGTTCAATGATGGAGCAAATGCTTTTCTCTTCGGAACAAACCCATCTGGAGTGCGTCGTGAAGCTCTAGTTTCGGGAGGAGGAAAAAGCCTAAGGGGTTTTACAACAAGCTGGGATACCAAATGGGTTGGTGAGACGAAACAATATGACGGCTATTACATATGCGAATGGGCAATCCCTTTATCTGCTTTCAAATTTCGAGCAGGAGAAACGAAATGGCGATTTAATTCCTATATGTTCGATACCCAAAGTAACGAGCGATCCACTTGGATTCAGATTCCACAGAACCAGTTTATTTTTAATCTTGGGTATATGGGAGAAATGGTCTTTGAAAAACCATTGGGAAATTCCAAGAGTCCTATTTCCATTATTCCATATATAAATGGCTTAATAGGAAGTGAGGAGGATGACTTCTCCGAATTTAAAGTTGGAGGAGATGCGAAATTCACCATTGGAAATAGTTTGAATCTGGATCTTACAATAAACCCTGACTTTTCCCAAGTAGAGGTCGATCAACAAGTAACCAATCTAACTCGCTTTGAAGTTAATCTACCCGAGAGACGCCAGTTCTTTATTGAAAATAGCGATCTTTTTGCTGATTTCGGAAATTCTAGAGATGCTAATCCTTTTTTCTCAAGACGTATTGGGATTGCCAAAGACACTGCGGATAACAGTATTCAAAATGATATTATTGGAGGTTTTCGACTTAGTGGAAAACTTACCAATGATTTTAGGGTTGGGGTTTTAAATATGCAAACGGCTTCAGACAATGATAATGAAATTGGCAGTAACAATAATACAGTGGTGGCCTTTCAACATAGGTTATTTAGTCGTTCAAATATAAGTGCTGTTTTTATCAATAGACAAAATACATCGAGTAAGGATTATATTTCCGAAAATGAAGAATACAATAGAGTTATTGGTTTGGATTACAACCTAGCAAACGCCGATAATAGCTGGAACGGAAAATTCTATGGCCACAAGTCGTTTTCACCCAATGTAGACTCAGATGACTATTCGAGTGGAGCAAGTCTAAATTATAATCGAGGTAGTTGGCGAGCTAGAGCAAGTGGGTTATTTGTTGGAGAGAATTTTAGTTCAGATCTAGGTTTTATTCGAAGAACGGACATTTTCAAAATCGATCCTCAAATCGAATACCTGCTCTTTCCAAAAAAAGGGTTCATCAATAGACATACATTTAGCATTACGCCTATTTCAGTTTGGCGTCCCAAACAAGATTTTAAATTGGCAGATTATACCATTATAACACGATGGAATTCAGAATTAAAAAATACCGGTCGCTTAACTGCTACTCTATTCAATAGGTATACTTATTTGTTTGATGAATTTGACGCTTCATTGTCAGATGGTATTCCGCTTCCCGCGGATACTGATTACAGCTACTCGTCTTTGGAACTAGAATATCAATCTAATACGAGAAAGCCATTTTTTTACAGAATTAAACCGGTCGCTGGCCAATTTTTCAATGGGGAAATTTATACGGTTTCGAGTGAACTGACATTACGCATACAACCCAAGCTTCTGTTTTCTGTACGAGCGCGCTATGACCACATCGAATTACCCCAGCCGTATTCCAATAATGATCTATGGTTAATAGGCCCAAGGGTAGATATCACTTTTAGTAAATCCATATTCTGGGCAACTTTCATTCAATATAGTTCGCAGGAGGATAACTTCGGAATTAATTCGAGGCTTCAATGGCGTTTTGCACCTCTTTCTGATCTATTCCTTGTCTACAACGACAACTACTTTACCAGTGATGTGTTTGCCCCTCGTTTCCGTTCTATAAATCTAAAAATGACATATTGGTTGTATCTCTAGCTTCTCTTCGGAAGTAGTAAAAACAAAAAACCCTCCGAAACACAATGCAAAGGAGAGTTTCTAATTTTTTTTCAGAACTATTAATGATTCATTTCTTCCTCATTATCCTGAAGTGGAACATGCTGCGGTATATAATCTTGTCCCTCTATTACATAATCAGTTTCGTCTTTATTTAATTTGCTATAGTCATAAGACCAGCGATGTACTTCAGGAATTGGACCATCCCAGTTTCCGTGAATGTGTTTCACTTCTGCCGTCCACTCTAACGTATTTGAATCCCAAGGATTCTTTGGTCCTTTTTTTCCGTAGAACATAGAGCTAATAAAGTTATACAAGAACACCAACTGACCTGCTGCTGTGATAATAGCAAATATTGTGATAATCACATTTATATCCGCTAGATCATCAAAATAAGGGAAGTTGGTATTGGTATAATAACGTCTTGGTAATCCAGCCATCCCAATAAAATGCATTGGGAAGAACACACCATAAGCACCAATTACTGTAACCCAGAAATGTACAAACCCTAAGTTTTTATTCAACATACGTCCTTCAAACATTTTAGGGAACCAATGATATACTCCTGCAAATAAACCATACAAGGCAGAAACACCCATTACCAAGTGGAAGTGAGCTACTACGAAGTAAGTATCGTGAACATTAATATCTAACGCACTATCTCCAAGAATAATTCCTGTTAATCCTCCTGTAATAAAGGTAGAAACAAATCCAATTGAGAATAGCATCCCAGTATTCATTTGGAGGTTACCTTTCCACAAGGTGGTTATCCAGTTAAAAGATTTTACTGCTGAAGGAATTGCAATTAGAAGCGTTGTAAATGTAAATACTGAACCTAAAAAAGGATTCATTCCTGAAATAAACATATGGTGACCCCATACAATAGTTGAAAGGAATGCAATCGCCAAAATTGAAGCTACCATCGCTCGATAACCAAAAATTGGTTTTCGGGAATTGGTTGCCATAATTTCGGAAACTAGCCCCATCGCCGGTAAAATAACAATATATACCTCGGGGTGACCTAGGAACCAAAACAAGTGTTCGAACAATACTGGAGAACCTCCTTGATTGTGAAGCACCTCTCCAGCTATATAGATATCTGAAAGGAAGAAGGAAGTTCCAAAACTTCTGTCCATAATAAGCATTAAGGCAGCAGACAATAATACTGGGAAGGAAACCACACCAATAATGGCTGTTACAAAAAATGCCCAAATCGTTAATGGAAGACGAGTCATTGACATCCCTTTTGTACGTAAATTTATAACGGTAACAATATAATTCAACGCTCCTAACAATGATGATGCAATAAATATTGCCATAGATACCAACCACAAGGTCATCCCTGCTCCAGATCCAGGAATTGCCTGAGGCAATGCACTTAGCGGAGGGTAGATTGTCCAACCAGCAGATGCAGGTCCCGCCTCTACAAATAGAGACAATACCATAAATACACTAGATAAAAAGAACAACCAATAAGAGATCATATTCAAAAAACCGGATGCCATATCTCGCGCTCCAATTTGCAATGGAATAAGCAGGTTACTAAAGGTACCACTTAAACCGGCGGTCAATACAAAGAATACCATTATAGTTCCATGAATGGTAACCAATGCAAGGTATACACTAGGGTCCATAACGCCATCTGCGCCCCATTTTCCTAGGAATATTTCATAAATTGTAAAAGTCTTATCAGGCCAAGCTAGTTGCATTCTAAAAAGAAGGGACATAGCAATACCGATAATTCCCATAAACAAACCTGTAATTAGGTATTGCTTAGAAATCATTTTATGATCTTGACTAAAGATGTATTTTGTTACAAATGTCTCTTTATGGTGATGTCCGTGATCATCGTGATCTTCTGCGTGGTCTTGTGCGTTTGCTGACATATCTTTCAACTAATATTATTATTTTTTAATAACTTCTGCAAAGGTTGGTTGTGCTGCTATCCAAGCGTCGTAATCTTCTTGAGACTCCACAATAATCTTCATTTGCATGTTGTAGTGGTTTGTTCCACAAATTTTATTACAAAGAAGTACGTAATCAAACTCATATGGTTCTAGAGCTTCTTCTCCCTTAGCCAATAATTCGACACTTTTATCTCTTCTAATTTTATTTATTCTTCCAACCTTACCAACTACGTCGTCATTAAAACGCATATCTGTTGTGGTAATTGATGGTGTAAACGCGAACTGTGTAATCATACCAGGAACACAATTCATTTGTGCTCTAAAGTGAGGCATATACGCCGAGTGCAATACATCTTGTGACCGCATTTTGAACAACACTTTTCTACCTAGTGGTAAATGTAATTCATTAACAACAACATCATCCTGAGAATTAGGATCTGAAGCATCAACACCTAACTGATTAACACCTTCGATTAAACGAACATTTGCTTCACCAAGGGTATTATCTGGACCCGAATAACGCGCTCTCCAATCAAACTGATATGCATATAGCTCCACTACCATTGGATCATCTTCAGTATCAACATTCATAATATCTGTCCAAGTAAACAATCCATAGATAATAAGACCCGCTAAAACGATTACGGGAATAATCGTCCAAATGAACTCTAATTTATCATTGTCTGCAAAAAACAAAGCTCTGTTTCCCTTCTTTCCGCGGTATTTAAACGCGAACCAACCTAACAACCAAAGTGTGAAAAAGCCAACAACAAAAATAAGTGCCATTGAAACGTACATCAAGGTATCAATTCCTGCACCGTGCTCCGATGCTGCTTCTGGCAACAATACATTACCCCATTCCCAAAAACAATAGATGAGTAGGAAGTAAGTGAAAAAAGCAAAACCTAACATTAAATATCCATTAATGCTATTGTCCTTATCTGAAGCTATTTGGGCAGTCTCGTCGGCTTTTGATTTAGACATTAAAAATATCTTATTCAACTGCATAAGAGCAACTCCAAATAGAATGATTACTAATACAACTAAAAATGCGGTCATCGTTATCTGTCTTCTAAATAATTAATTAATAATGATATTGCTTACTCTCTTTAACAAACGGATTGTTTTTCACCAATAATGGTGCTTTCGTGAGTGCTGTAAACACCACATAAATAAACAATCCAAAGAAAAAGCAAAGAGCTCCTAATTCTGGTATTCCGATATACCAAGAATTTCCTACGGTACCAGGCATCACCATAACGAATATATCAATATAGTGTCCAGCAAGAATTACAATTCCAGTTAATACAATAAACCAGTTTACTCGCTTGTAATCACTATTCATAAGCAACAACACTGGGAAGATAAAGTTCATTGCAACCATTCCGAAGAAAGGTAATTTAAATTGCTCTATTCTTGTTACAAAGTATGTTACCTCCTCTGGAATGTTTGCATACCAAATCAACATAAACTGTGAGAACCATAAGTAGGTCCAGAAAATACTAAACCCAAACATAAACTTTCCTAAATCATGAATATGGCTGTCATTTACAAACTCGAGATATCCCTTAGATTTTAGATAGATTGTAATTATGGCTATTGTAGTAATGGCGCAAACCATCATTCCTGCAAATACATACCATCCGTACAAAGTACTAAACCAGTGCGGATCAAAACTCATCAACCAATCCCAAGACATCATCGATTCTGTATAAATAAAGAATACTAAGAAACCTGCAGATATTTTGAAACTTTTCTTAAACCATCTGTTATCTGTTTCGTTATCACTATTTCTTGAAAACTTAACGGCAAAATGACGATACAACAACCAACCCCCTAAGAAGATTGCGGCTCTAATTAACATTGCAGTACCATTTAACCATCCTGCTTTTCCCTGTAATAATTTGTCGTGAGCAACTACTTCAGCATCATTCCAGACAAAAATATGGTTCATATGAAGCACTCCAGACATAGCCAAAAGAACGAACATAATAATTCCTCCAGGAACAAGGTAAGCGGTTATTGCTTCCATTACTCTAAACAATACTGGAGACCAACCTGCCTGCGCAGCAAATTGAATTGCATAAAAAGCCAAACAACCTAACGCAATCATAAAGAAAAAGAAACAAGCAATGTACAAGGCAGACCAAGGTCTATTTTGCATTTGATGCAGGGTATGTTCCAAATGCTCTTCTTCACTTCCGTGTGCATCTTCGCTCTGACCTTCTCCAGGCACAGCCTGAGACGCAGCTTCAGATTCGTTATGAGCTTCTCCATGCGAGTTGTTTGTTTCTCCGTGAGATGCCTCGGCACCATGACCATCTCCATGTGCAGCCATCATTTCTTTAACTTCGGCAGTACTACTTGGAGCCGACAGAAAACCTGAAACGATACCAATGGCACCAATCACCATAAAAACAATCGCAAAAAGTCTTAATTTACTAGGTAGCGTATACATATCTTTAGCTATTCTCTATTATTCCTTAATTAGTGTTCTTCTGAATTTCCGGCTGGTTGCCCAACTTCTTCAGCAACCATAGTTTCAACCGCTGCCGGTGCAACAGGTATCAATAATGGTTCTCCTTTTAGAGCAGCTTTTAAATTCATTACGTGTTGCGTAATTTGCCATCTCTCTAATTCATTGGTTTGAGATGCATATGAACCCATTGAGTTCAAACCAAACATCTGCACGTGGTAAACTCCTCCTTCAGTAATATCTCTTCCAGCATCTGCATAACTTGGTATTCCTAAGAACTTTTCGCGTTTTACAAGAATCCCTTGTCCTGCACCCTTATCACCATGACATACTGCACAGTAAATTGCATATAACTCAGATCCTGCTTTTAAATTCGCTTCTGTTACTTCCAAAGGGTTTTTTAAATTGGTACGTGCCAATTCCAATCCTTCTGTTGTATTTGGATAATCGTAAGGTTGCCATCCGCGAGGAATTGTACCTTCTACAGGATGCATAGCCTCCATTCTATTTGGAAACACTTCATAATCACCATAAGTCTCATAACTCACTGGTTCATACATATTAGGCATAAACTGAAAGTTCGGCTTGTTTTTATTAAAACAAGAAACCAAGCTAAATGAAGCTATAACAACAACTGCTATCTTTACAATATTTCTCATATTAATGATCTTCGTCCTTATCAATTAAACTAATTTCGATCGCTCCTGTTCCACGTAAGAAGTTTGCAACTTCCTCTGCATCGTGATGTCCTGTATCCACAGCCATTAGGAAATGGTCATCAGTAGTTCTAACATCAGGGTTTTCAGCTTTCTTAAATGGCCATAATTTACTTCGCATATAAAAAGTAATTACCATTAAATGCGCCGCAAAGAATACTGTGAGCTCAAACATAATAGGCACAAAAGCCGGCATATTCTCTATGTAGCTAAAGCTCGGCTTACCACCAATGTCTTGTGGCCAATCTTCAATCATAATGAAATTCATCATTGTAATTGCAACGGCCAAACCTACCAATCCATACATAAAAGAAGTAATTGCAATACGTGTAGGCTCCAATCCCATTACCTTGTCCAGTCCGTGAACCGGAAAAGGAGTATATACTTCCTCAATATGATATTTTTCAGCACGAACTTCTTTAACGGCCTGCATTAAGATATCGTCGTCATTATAAATAGCGTGAATCACTTTCGATGCCATATCTAGGAGTTGTTTTTAAGTTTTGATGCTTGTCCAGCCCAGTCATCACGTTTTGCCCTTCCTGGGAATTCGCCAACTATGCTATCCAATAAATCGTATTCAGTATCAGTCATTCTACTAACTTGTTCAAAAGTGTAGATTCCAAGTTGATGCAGTTTATCTTCCATTTTTGGTCCAACTCCGCTAATCAACTTAAGGTCATCTTGTGTTTGAGTGGCAAGGTCAAATGCTCCAAGCTTACTCATCAAACTTCCTAATTGATCTCCAGCATCTTTTACTTCGGAAGGCACCTTAGTTTTAACTGAAGAAACAACTTGATCATAATGCTTTACATCATCACCATGCTCTGCACGTAATTTTTTGTACTTCTCTCCCGAACCTTTCAGAATAGATTTAACCTCTGCTTGAGCGATCACTGGGAATGTTCTTGCGTATAATAAAAATAACACAAAGAAGAATCCAATGGTCCCAATAAAGATTCCTATATCAACAAATGTTGGCTGGAACATTGTCCAAGATGAAGGAAGGTAATCACGGTGCAATGAAGTGACAATAATTACAAATCGTTCAAACCACATTCCAATGTTTACTACAATTGAAATAAAGAAAGAGAACATGATACTCGTACGTAATTTTTTAAACCACATAAACTGAGGTGAAAACACATTACAACTCATCATTGCCCAATACGCCCACCAATATGGTCCTGTTGCTCTGTTAAGGAATGCATATTGTTCGTATTCAACACCAGAATACCAAGCAATAAAGAGCTCGGTCATATATGCGACCCCAACAATAGAACCTGTAAGCATAATTACAATGTTCATCAATTCAATATGTTGTATCGTAATATAGTTCTCCAATTTGGAAACCTTACGCATAATAATCAATAAGGTGTTCACCATTGCGAATCCAGAGAAGATCGCTCCCGCAACGAAATAGGGCGGGAAAATAGTGGTGTGCCATCCTGGAATTACCGAAGTAGCAAAGTCAAATGATACAATAGTATGCACAGAAAGTACAAGTGGTGTAGCTAATCCAGCCAATACCAACGATACTTCTTCAAATCGTTGCCAATCTTTAGCTCGTCCACTCCATCCGAAGGATAAAATGCTATATATTCTCTTCGTAAACGGAGTAACAGCTCTATCGCGAATCATTGCAAAATCTGGTAACAATCCTGTCCACCAGAATACTAATGAAACAGAAAGATAGGTTGAAATCGCAAATACATCCCAAAGTAATGGTGAGTTAAAGTTTACCCATAACGAACCAAACTGATTTGGAATAGGCAATACCCAGTATCCTAACCATGGTCTTCCCATGTGAATAATAGGGAACAATCCTGCTTGAATAACCGAGAATATCGTCATTGCTTCAGCAGAACGGTTAATTGCCATTCTCCACTTTTGACGGAATAATAGTAGTACTGCAGAAATCAGTGTTCCCGCGTGACCAATACCTACCCACCAAACGAAGTTGGTAATATCCCAGGCCCAGCCCACTGTTTTGTTAAGTCCCCAAACTCCAATTCCAGTGGAAATGGTGTAAATAATACAACCAATCCCCCACAAAAAGGCAACCAAGGCAATGGTAAAAACTATCCACCAGGATTTATTTGCTTTGCCTTCCACAGGAGCAGCCACATCCACAGTTACATCGTGGTAGCTTTTATCTCCTATAACTAAGGGTCTTCTAATAGGTGCTTCGTAATGCGACGCCATATTTATATACTATTTCTTAGTTAGTCTAAACTTCTTTTGAATTTCTCACTTTAGTCTGATAAAACACATTAGGTTTTGTCCCTACTGCTTCTAACAAGTGATACATTCTATTATCTTTTTTCTCTGTATATATTTGGCTACCATGATCATTTATATCTCCAAAGACCATTGCTCCTTTATCACAGGCCATTGAACAGGCTGTTTGGAACTCATTATCTTTTACAGCTCTACCGTCACGCTTCGCATCCAAAATTGTTTTCTGTGTTTTCTGAATACACATAGAACATTTTTCCATAACCCCACGAGAACGTACAACCACATCTGGGTTAAGCACCATTCTACCAAGGTCATTGTTCATATGGTAATCAAACTCATCATTCTCGTTGTACAAGAACCAATTAAAACGACGTACTTTATAAGGACAGTTGTTCGCACAATATCTTGTGCCTACACAACGGTTATACGCCATATGGTTTTGTCCTTGACGACCGTGCGATGTTGCAGCTACTGGACACACAGTCTCACAAGGAGCGTGATTACAATGCTGACACATTACAGGCTGGAACGCTACTTGTGGATTATCTGAAGGGTTTTCCATCGCTCCAAAATCTGAAAGCGAACTACCTAATCCAGAGATGTTTTCTTTTTTCTCTGAATCTCCTTTAAATGATTCTACACTCGAGTAATATCTATCAATACGCAACCAGTGCATATCACGACTCTTACGTACTTCTTCCTTACCAACAACAGGAACATTATTCTCTGCGTGACAAGCAATAACACAAGCACCACAACCAGTACAAGCATTTAAATCTATGGATAAGTTAAAGTGATGTCCAATTGAACGATCGAATGACTCCCATAAATCCGCATCTGGAGATGTAATAGGAATCTCCTGGTGATCTTTAGAAACAAAAAGAACAGGGTTCCATTCTTGAACGTCTTTCGTATTGAATACCTCAAGGGAAGTCTCACGAATGATATCTCTTCCCATCATAGTATTGTGCAATTGAACACAAGCAAATTCGTGCTTCCCTCCAACTTTCTCCAAGGTCACATTCTGTACCGTAGAAAAGTTATTGTAAAGCGCATAGGCATTTACTCCTGTCTGCATTTCTTCCTGAATGGCAGCGGTTTTTCCATAACCCAATGCTAGTCCAACAGAACCTTTAGCCTGTCCTGGCTGAATTAAAACAGGAACATTTTCTACTATTACATCGCCAGCTTTTACATTTACGTAGCTTCCATTTAATCCTCCATTTGCAACATGGCTATTTTCTAGACCCATCTCCGCAGCATCTGCCGCAGAAACAGTAATATAGTTATCCCAAGAAGTACGTGTTATTGGATCTGGCATTTCTTGCAACCAAGGGTTATTTGCCTGTTGTCCATCACCCATACCAGTTTTCGCATAAAGGGTAAGCTCAAATCCACCTTGATTCGTTGCTGACATAGCTCCGTGGCTTGAAGAACTTTCCATTTCTCCCTGTCCTTCAAGAGTAGGGATAACTTCCATCTCTAATTCCGCAGCACTTGTGAAGACACCAGCCTCTAAAGCTTTATTCCAAGAACTTCCGCCTAAAACTGAAGTCCAAGTATCTTTTATATAATCGTAATATTTGTTATTATTTCCAGTCCAACCCAACAGACAGTCTTGAAACTGACGCGTATTAAACAATGGACGAATTGTTGGCTGTATTAAACTGAAAGTGCCTTTCTTTAATTGTGCATCACCCCAAGACTCTAAATAGTGAGGTGTAGCAGCAACCATTTTTGAAGCAGCAGCAGTCGCATCGTTCTTCATTGAGAAGGCAAGCGACATTTCTAAATTCTTATATGCTTCAGTGAATGCTTTATTATTAGGAAAAGAATACACGGGATCTACACCTACGGTAATCATTCCTTTGACCGTTCCAGAAACAACACCATTCATTGCACGAAGCACTTCAGCCGTATTCCCTTGACGAACCATTCTTGGATGAGCAGCATCTATTACCGCACTTCCTTCATTACATTCAAGCACCATTTTTTGAGCAGTAACATCTGGCAATCCAGTTATTACAACCCCATTGCTTCCAGCTTTTTTGAGTTGTGCTTTTGCATTCTGAACCGCTCCTTGAACATCGTCTGGTAAACCTGAAAGGCTTCCATCATTAGTCAAGGCTTTTACAATCTGCAATTGCTGCGTTGGAGTAACAGGCACACGCTTATCAGCGTTTGCACCCGAAAGACTCATATTCGACTCAAACTGAATGTGACGAGACATCTTTCCATTCTTAGGGACACGACTCTTTGCATAACCTGCATCATATCCTCCACCTTGCCAATCTCCAAGGAAATCAGCACCAACTGAAACAATTACTTCAGCTTTAGAGAAATCATAATCCGCTAATGCACGCATTCCATTGACACTTTGAAAAGCATCAAGTGCTTCCGAAGAAGACACAGTATCATAAACTACGTGACGTACATTAGGGTACTTTGTAGTGAATTCCTTTATTAATTTTGAAGTAGAAGGACTGGCAAATGTCTGTGTTAATAGCACAACATCTTTTCCAGACATTTCAGTCATTTTCTTAGCAACAGCAACATCAAAATCAGACCAAGAAACTTCCGCGCCATCTACTAAGGGTGCTTGCAATCTATTCTTATCATATAAAGACAATACAGAAGCTTGCACACGTGCATTTACACCTCCATTAGTTGACAAGTCGTTGCGCTCAATCTTAATTGGACGCCCTTCACGAGTTTTTACCAATATATTGGCAAAATCAAAACCATCTGCAATTGTTGAAGCGTAGTAATTAGCAACTCCAGGAACAATCTCATCTGGCGCTACCACATAAGGAATAGACTTAATAACGGGACCTTCACAGGCAGCCAAAGAAGCTGCAGCTGTTGTAAATCCAACGTACTTTAAGAAATCACGACGTGTTGTTGATGAAGCCTCAAGGGTTTCTTTATCGCCTAAAAACTCATCTGTAGGTATTGGCTCTACAAATTCGTTTTGTTGCAGCGTCTCAACAATCGAACTGTTTTCGTTCAGCTCTTCAACACTTTTCCAGTATTTCTTGTTTGATGCCATATTGTTACTTGTAATTAACTTTAATTTTTTAATAGTGACATTTACCACATTCCAATCCACCCATTTGAGCGATTGTTAATTTGTCAACTCCATACTTCTTAGAAAGTTCTTCGTGAATTTTCTCGTAGTATTCATTTCCTTTAAGATCAACATTGGTCTCTCTATGACAATTTATACACCAGCCCATAGTAAGCGGTGCAAACTGTTCAACAATTTCCATTTCCTCAACAGGACCGTGACATTTTTGACAATCAACTCCTGCTACCGTTACGTGCTGTGAGTGATTGAAGTATGCAAAATCAGGCAGGTTATGGATACGAGTCCATTTTACTGGTTTCGTTTCACCTGTATACTTTTGCTCATCTACATCCCATCCGGCAGCATCGTATAGTTTTGCAATCTCACCATCGTAGAAAGCTTTATCATATCCATTCGCAGCATCTTCTTCACCGTTGTAGTCAGCAATATTCTTATGACAGTTCATACAAACATTCAATGAAGGTATTCCAGATGTTTTACTTTTTCTAGCTGAAGAGTGACAGTAGTTACAATCTACTTTATTGTCACCAGCGTGAATTTTATGCGAAAAGTGAATAGGCTGCACAGGTGCGTATCCTTGATCCACCCCTACTTGCATTACATAACCGTAAGCGAAGTAAGCTGAAGCCAACAATAAGAAAATAGAGCACACCATCACTAAGAATTGGTTTTGAACAAATACTTTCCAGATTGGAAGTCCTTTTTCTTTTACTGGATAATCAACTCCGTTAGCAGAGGCAATTTTCTTTAATGTTCCTGTAACTAAGAACAACATGGCAACTAGCAATAGGAACACTAATGCCAAGGCCGCTAAAATAATATTGTTTGAAACGCCATCACCAGTTCCATTACCACCACCAGCTACTTCTATCGGAGGGGGTGGAGATGGAGGAGGCGTGCTTGTATAAGCTAAAATATTATCGATATCCCCATTACTTAAAGCAGGGAAAGAAGTCATTACTGAGTTGTTATTCTCTGCGAACAATACAACAGCCGTTGCATCTCCAGATTTAACCATCCCTTGACTGTCCTTAATCCAACTGTATAACCAAGCTTGGTCATACTTATCGACAACACCACGAAGTGCAGGCCCAGTTGCTTTCTTATCTAATTTATGACAAGCAGCACAATTTGCGTTAAACAACGCCTTTCCTGCAACAGCATCTGCACCACCAGTTTCGGCAGCCGCATCTTGTGAGAATAAGGTAGTTGAAAAAGTTAGCGTTACAGCTAACAAAAGAAGTGACAATTGTGAGGGTAGATTTCGGAAATTCACCTTTTTCATACTAATGGTTATATTATTGTCAATAGTTTGGCACGTAATTGGTTAGTGATTTAAGCATAACACAATTGATTTTACAGGCCATAAATAACGGCACAAAAGTACAGCTTTAAGTCGATTTGCGAAATGCAAATAATATGTTAACTCTTAATTTATATTTATTCTAAATAATAAATTTACGCCTGTTAAAGTTATTATCTTTTACATTTGCACTAAAGTTTAAAACCCATGAAAATCCAATCTTTTTATAAGCTATTTATAATCAGTACCTTAATAGCTTTTTTTTCTGAAACCACAAGAGCTCAATCAGCCACCGTGACAGTTAATGAAGATGCAAAAATAGTCCAGTTACTTGATCTTAAAAAGCAGTTGGAAAAGGAGAATAAACTGTCTGATGGATACACCATCCAATTGTATTATGGAGAGTTAAACAAAGCAAATTCGACCATAAAAAAATACCGAAACAGTTATGGGGCTTGGCCAGTATCTATTGAATATGAAACGCCAAATTATAAAGTGTGGGTTGGAAACTTCAGCTCACGACTGGAAGCTGATCGGGCATTAATGGAAGTTCAGAAAAGCTTCGGTTCCGCCTTTATTCTAAAGCGGAAATAAGATTATTAAGATTTACAAAAAATAAAAGTGGCTTCAATAGATAATTGAAGCCACTTTTATTTTTCTGAAGATAAAGGAACTACTATTTCAATTTCTTTTTCACCGCAACTTCTTGAAAGGCTTCGATAATATCACCTTCAATTATGTCGTTGTAATTTTTCACTTGAATACCGCAATCATATCCTTTAGCAACTTCTTTAACATCGTCTTTAAATCGTTTAAGAGATGACAGTTCCCCTGTAAAGACAACAACACCCTCACGAATTAATCGAATACCAGCGCTTCTTAATATTTTTCCGCTTAATACCATACAACCCGCAATGGTTCCGACTTTCGAGATTTTAAAGGTCTCACGAATTTCCGCGGTTCCAGTAATCTCTTCTTTCATCTCTGGAGACAACATTCCTTCCATCGCATCTTTCAAGTCATTGATGGCATCGTAAATAATCGAATAAGTTCGGATATCGATCTCTTCTTTATCCGCTATCTGACGAGCATTACCCATAGGACGAACATTAAACCCAATAATAATTGCATCAGATGCCGAAGCAAGCAAAACATCACTTTCGGTAATTGGCCCAACAGCTTTATGGATAATATTCACCTGAATCTCCTCCGTAGAAAGCTTCTGGAAGGAATCTATTAATGCTTCAACAGAACCATCCACATCACCTTTCAAAATAATATTCAATTCTTTAAATTCACCAAGTGCGATACGTCTTCCAATTTCGTCAAGTGTGATATGACGCTGTGTTCTAACAGACTGCTCACGTTGTAATTGTGTACGTTTCGTGGCAACTGCTTTTGCTTCACGCTCGTCTTCAAATACACTAAACTTATCACCTGCTTGTGGTGCACCGTCAAGTCCTAAAATAGACACTGGTGTAGAAGGACCTGCTTCTTTCACATTTTTCCCTCGTTCATCGTGCATTGCTTTTACCTTTCCGCTGTTCTTACCAGCTAAAACGTAATCACCTATTTTTAACGTTCCAGCCTGCACTAAAATTGTAGACACATAACCTCTACCTTTATCAAGGAAGGCTTCTACAACTGTACCATTTGCTACTTTATCTGGATTTGCTTTTAATTCTAAAATTTCAGCCTCCAGCAATACTTTTTCCAATAATTCTGGGATACCTACTCCTGTTTTTGCTGAAATATCATGAGATTGGATTTTACCACCCCAATCTTCAACCAATAAATTCATTTGCGCTAACCCCTCCTTAATTCTTTCTGGGTTAGAGTCTGGCTTATCAATCTTATTAATTGCAAACACAATAGGTACGCCTGCCGCTTGCGCGTGGCTAATTGCCTCCTTGGTTTGTGGCATGATATCATCATCTGCTGCAACAACGATTATGGCAAGATCTGTAATCTGAGCTCCCCTTGCACGCATTGCTGTAAAGGCCTCGTGACCAGGTGTATCTAAGAAAGCAATCTTCTGACCATCTTTCAATTGCACCCCGTAGGCTCCAATATGCTGTGTAATTCCTCCTGATTCTCCTGCAATTACATTCTCTTCACGAATGTAGTCCAAAAGGGATGTTTTACCGTGATCTACGTGACCCATTACCGTGACAATTGGTGCACGTGCCACTAAATCTTCTGGTGCATCTTCTTCTTCCTGAACTGCCTCTTCAATATCGGCAGTAATAAATTCTACTTCAAATCCAAACTCATCTGCAACGATAGACAGCGTTTCGGCATCTAAACGTTGATTCATAGTTACCATCATCCCAAGAGACATGCAAGCCGAAATAACGTTTGTAACAGGAACATTCATCATCGTTGCGACCTCACTTACAGTAACAAATTCTGTAAGTTTCAACAACTTATTTTCCGCATCTTGCAATGCCTGTTCGTCTTCCGTTTTTTGACGGTGACTATCTCTTTTCTCTCTTCTATATTTTGCTCCTTTTCCTTTAGATGACTTCCCTTGAAGCTTCTCTAAAGTTTCACGAACTTGTTTTTGCACTTCTTCTTCGCTAGGCTCTTCTTTTGGAACATTTGTTCGTCCAATTCCCTTTCTTCCTGGCCCTCTATTATCTCTTGAACCAGCATTTGTTCCACCTCGTTGTGGATCCTTGCTAATTCTACGTCTTTTACTCTTTTTATCTTTTGCATCACCTGGTTTTGTCTCAGGCTTTTTCTTCTCTGGCTTCTTAAATTTAGTAAGGTCAATTTTTTGTCCTGTAAAATTAGGGCCATCTAGCTTTTTATACTGCGTTTCTACCTTCTTTGGGGGTGTCTCTCCCTCTTCTTCACCTTTAACAACCACTTCTGAAGCGACCTCTTTTTCAACCTCTACTTTAGGAGCATCCTCTTTAGTCTCTACAGTAGGAGTTTCTGCTTCAACCTCAGGTTCTACAACTTTCGGAGCTGCTTTCTTCCTAGCTTTTACTGGTTTCCCAACCTCTACTTTCTCTTCTTCAACTACAAGAATTTCTGGCACTTCAAGAGTTTCTTCCTTTACCTCTTTTTTGGCTTTAGCATCAAGGTCAATTTTACCTACTTGCTTAGGGCCATCCAATTTAGACGTGGCTTTGATAACGGTTGGTGCAACTCGTTTGGATTTTTCTTCAATTTCGCGCTCTCGCTCCAAACGGAGCTCTTCCTTTTCCTTTCTCTTTTCCTCACCAACTTCTTTGGAAGATTCCTTTTTGGTCTTATCGGTTTGAAATTCTTCAAACAGCACTTGGTATTCCTCATCAGAAATTTTCGTGGTAGGACGCGCCTCCACCCCATGCCCTTTGGAACTTAAAAATTCCACTGCACGATCCAGCGAGATATTGAATTCTCGTAGTACTTTGTTAAGCCTTATCGTTTTTACTTCAGCCATATAAATGCTTTCTCCTGTTTCAGTATTCTAAAAAATTTGTATAAAGTAACTAAACTTTCAGCTACTCTTCAAATTCTTCTTTTAATATATTTATCACTTCCTGAATTGTTTCTTCTTCCAAATCGGTGCGTGACACTAAATCTTTTAAATCGTATTCTAATATACTCTTCGCCGTATCCAATCCAATTTTATGGAATTCTTGAATAATCCAACTTTCTATTTCATCTGAGAATTCGCTCAATTCTACATCTTCTTCAGCACCTTCTCTCAACACATCAATCTCATAGCCAGTTAATTGACCCGCCAAACGTATATTGTGTCCTCCACGACCAATAGCTTTACTTACCTCTTCGGGACGTAAAATCACCTCAGCTCGCTTTGTCTCTTCATTTATCTTAATTGAAGTTACTTTGGCTGGACTCAAAGCACGCGTAATAAATAGCTGCAAGTTATTAGTATAATTGATTACATCAATATTTTCGTTCCCTAATTCACGAACAATACCATGAATACGCGATCCTTTCATTCCAACACAAGCTCCAACAGGATCAATACGATCATCGTAAGAATCTACAGCAACCTTCGCTTTTTCACCAGGAATACGCACGACTTTTTTAACGGTAATTAATCCGTCAAAAACTTCAGGAATTTCCTGCTCAAATAGTTTTTCTAAGAACACAGGGTTAGCACGTGACATTACAATTGCAGGTTTATTCCCTTTTAATTCAACACTCTCAATAATTCCACGAACATTATCTCCTTTTCTAAAGAAATCTGAAGGAATTTGTTTTTCCTTTGGAAGAATAAGCTCATTCCCATCATCATCAAGTAAAATTACTGCGCGATGACGAATATGATGTACCTCTGCAGTGTATATTTCGCCTTCAAGCTCCTTAAAGTGCTTATAAATGTTAGTATTATCGTGTTCGTGAATTTTTGAAATCAAATTTTGACGCAACGCTAAGATAGAACGACGCCCCAAATCTATCAATTTAACTTCTTCCGAAACATCCTCTCCAATTTCAAAATCAGGTTCAATCTTCTGAGCTTCTGTTAATGAAATTTCTTCATTTGGATCTTCAACCTCACCATCTGCAACCACTATTCGATTTCTCCAAATCTCTAAATCCCCTTTATCAGGATTTATAATTATATCAAAGTTATCGTCACTCCCGTATTTCTTCTTAAGAGCGTTTCTAAAAACGTCTTCCAGTATCGCCATAAGCGTTACTCTGTCAATCAGTTTATCGTCTTTAAATTCTGAAAACGAATCAATTAACGCTAAATTTTCCATATCATCTTAATTAAATTTTACCATAACTTTTGCTTCAACAATATTTGTGTAAGGAATAATCGCTTCCTTTTGCACCGTAACTTTTCCTTTTCCAATTGGTTTAGGCTCTCTGGTCTTCCATTTCAAGGTCACCGCTTTTTCATCTACATTTGCAATCTCTCCCTCTACTTCTGAACCTTCCTTAACCTTCACTTTTAGTGACCTACCAATGTTTTTTTTAAATTGACGTGGCATCGTTAACGACTCTGAAACTCCACTAGACATAACCTCTAAAGAAAAGTCTTCCTCTTCTCTATCAAGATCATGCTCAATGGCACGACTTACTTTAATACAATCTTCTACAGTTACTCCTGCATCTCCATCAAGTATCACTCTTATCATATTGCCTTCAGAAATAGATAAATCGATTAAAAACAACGATTCATTTTCATCTAACGCTTGTTCCAGTAGTTGTGTAACCTTAGCCCGCATCACTTTTTTCTATAAAAAGAGGGGACTTTATGTCCCCTCTATCTTTTCCGTATTAATTTCGGTGCAAATATACCAATTTTTTTTAATATTAAAAAAACCGTCTACTCCCATTTTATTTTTGTAATTTAATACTTCCTAAACGAGTAACTAAACCAAATTTTATGAAGAGAATTCTAGTACCCACAGACTTTTCCCCCCAAGCAGAAAATGCAATAAAGGTGGCGGCTCAACTGGCCGTTAAACACGGAAGTGAAATTTACCTTCTACACTCCCTAGAAATGCCTCTAAGTATTGGAGGATCTGGCGATAATAGCAACCTTCCAGAATCTCTTTACTTTATTAAACTTGCAGAGAAGCATTTTTCAGAAATACTTGAAAAACCATATTTACAAGACGTTAATGTTCACGAGGCAATTGGTCACAATGAAATTTATAATGACATAAGTGCGGCCGTAGAAAAGAGCAATATTGACTTAGTAGTTATGGGTTCACATGGAGCCAGTGGTTTTAAAGAAATGTTTATTGGAAGTAACACCGAAAAGGTTGTACGAACATCCAAAATCCCTGTTTTGGTTATAAAAAATGATCATCCCGTTTTTGAAATCAATGACTTCGTCTTCGCAACCGATTTCGCAGAAGAATGCCGATGGAGCTTTAACGAGGCACAAAAATTTGCTAAGAATATTGGTGCCAAAATGCATCTCCTTTTTGTAAACACTCCAGGTGATTTTAGAACTACAGCAGAAGCTAATGGTCTTATGGACAACTTTGTAAAAGGAATGGGAGCTGAAAACTACACCCTCAACATCTATAATGACAGCTCAATAGAAAAAGGAATTTTGCAATTCGCGAAGGACAGAAATGCGCAACTTATTGGAATGAGTACATACGGAAGAAAAGGTATTTCTCATTTCTTCAATGGAAGCGTTAGTGAAGACTTAGTAAATCACGCGAATATGCCTGTTATTACTTTTAAAATTCAATGATTCGTTTTTTCGTTTCGTTTCATTTGGTTCTGTTCTTAGGGGTGTGGTGCATCCAGTAAACAGACAAAACTCATTGTTGTTGATTCAGAACCAGAACAAACAACAACTATTCCTGTTAACACCGACCCAGAACCTATCATTGTTCCCTCTATTCCGGAAGGAGTGGTTACAGGGAATTTTAATGGAGATTTAAATTCATTCTATGCGCATGTTTCGTGAGTTGATATTACAAATGAAACCACCTATATTTCCTTCGGAAATAAAAGTCTGCCACAAATTTCCATTCCGCAAACTTATGGAGGGAGTGTCTCTAAAATAAATTTAGATGGATTTGATAGAGATTTATTGTTGGTTACTGCAAAACTTAAAGATCCTAATCTTCTTAAATACTTTCTTTATGTGCTGCGAAACAACCACTGGAAACCTGTAATGAATGGTTTTGCAATCCACATCGCGAACCTGCCAAGCGTTGATCAGCCCTTAAAACTAAATTCAAATAGCCCTAATGAAATTAATCGATATTACTCTGTTTTCAATTTGGGTTCTTCTAGCCCTTTGGGCATACTTGGTTATTATTAGAGAAAAACGTTCCTATTGAAAATAGGTGATTGGTAGTTAGTAGAAATATAGAACTAACACCTTTAAAAGAATAAATCCTCTACCCATATTGCTACTTCGTTTTCAACTCTTCTACTCTCGCCTATCGATCAATTCAACAGGTTTACGACTCATTGCTGGAAAACGCAAAACATTGAGTTCTTTTTTGTCATAGAATTCAATACGAGGTAATACTCTTAGTTTGGCCCTAAAGTGATCCTTAATCTCAGTTAGAAGTGTTTCAGATTCATTCTTTGCGGCAATCTTAACCAGGATTTCGTCGGTCCCTAGATCGTTGTGAGAAATCTCAATTACAAAAATATCCACCTCTCTAAAATGATTTAGCACATTATACATTGCTGGTGGATATAGTGTAGTTCCTTTGTATTTTATCATTTGTTTTTTTCGCCCTACTACTGGCCCTAATCGCATGGTGTTGCGACCACATTTACAGGCCTCGGCATGTGCCATCATCATATCTCCTGTTTTAAATCTAAGAAGTGGCATCGCCTCCACCCCAAGCGTTGTGATCACTAATTCACCAACCTCTCCTTCAGCAACCACTTGATCATCATCATCCAATATTTCGGCGATAATGAGTTCAGGGTGGTGATGTCCTCCGCTATGATACTCACATTCGTTAAAAGCGGTACTCATCTCCGTAGATGCATAAGTGGAGTATAATTCAATATCCCAGAAGGCCTTGATTTTTGAAGCAAGGACATTTAATGAGAAGTCTTGATTTTTAATAGGTTCTCCAATACAAATGGCTCCTTTTACGCTTGTATTGTTTAAATCGATATCGTGTTGTTGTGCAAACTCTATTAGCTTCAGTAAAAAAGAAGGAACGCAAATTAAGTAGGTAGGTTGAAACTTTTTAATAGAATCCCATTGCAATTCTGGAATTCCAGAGCCCACTCTTATAATACCCGCACCCAATTTTCTAGCACCTAAGAAATATGCCAACCCAGCCATAAACCGACGATCCATTGTTGTCATTAGTTGCATCACATCGTCTTGTCCCACACCTGCACAGGCGAAAGAAATTGCTTCATTATAAGCCAAACGATCCAAGTCATTATCCGTTAAAGCAAAGGTAACTGGCTCACCTAACGTACCAGAAGTAGTAACATAGTCAATAATTTTACCCTTCGGAACACATATAAAGTCATCATTACTCTGCTGCAATTGATCTTTTGTAGTCACGGGAATCTTAGACAGATCCTCTAAAGTATTTATCGCATCCAAATTGACCTGGTACTCTTTAAACACCCTCTGGTAATAGATAGAATGTTTGAGAAGATATTTAAGTAAGCTTTTCAGTTTTTTTTCCTGAATTCCTTTAATTTTCTCTTTCGACGCTTTTTCAATTTCAGGAATCATTTTCTTACTTTTCGTTTTGATTTTTTAATGTACTTGTCCACGCTTTCTTGGTCTGGAACGGTGGTAATCTCCTTGGTATTTGCTTCTTCAAAAGCATCCAAAGCCATTGAATACATTTTGTGGGTGTAATAATATTTGCCCGCAAGGTAATGCGATTTCCAATAGTTTGGATTCTTAGTTCTTACTTCTGAAAGAAATTCTTCAGAAACTTGGGTATCATTACTAAGAGCTGTTTCCAAAGTTCGTTCTAGAATGCGATAGGCTTCATAGTCCTTAAATGTTTCTGTTTTTACGAAAGAATCTTCAGAAACCAACAACTTTGTTTCCGCTAGCGTCACTTCTGAAACGCTCTTCTCACGATTACTGAAAACCTTATTTAAATCATAGGCAACAAACTCTCCCAACTGATATGGATTGGTAGAGATCCAAACTTTTAACTCCTCTGGTTTAAAAACAATACCGTGATGCGCCAAAAGCTGATTGAGTGCCTTTTCATTTCCGAAGCCAATAGCTTTATCATCCAATCCTTCTTTATTTCTAAGTATCGCAATTGCTTCGGTTGGATTTAATTTTTTTTCCTCTTCGATTAACTCTTCCATCCGATCGAAGCGATATTTCGAATGGCTCTCCGCAATTTGCTTCAGATTCCGTTTGTCTTCAGAATAAGCCATACTCTGAAAATGATTGGAGCAAACCAATTGCTCTGCCGAGTTCGCGACTTCATATACCCCAAATTTATTGGGAGACACTTCTATTACTGCCGCTTTTTTATCTTTTGCGCTTCCCACAAAAATCCCTTCAGAAACAAATACCTCCCGTCGTTTTGCAATAGCAATGGCCTCCTCAATCGTGGAAGCATACTGCAAAATTTCTCGTGTAACCAAGGATATTGGTGTCTTAGCGATTAACGGAATCTTGGATTTTCCCGCGTTAATAGTTACCGTAAGACCCTGATCGTTCATTCCCGAAACCACTCCTATCATTCCTCCCCAGGTAACCGACATATATTTATAACCTTCGGAAGGGTTTACAAATGCGATTATCTTTTCTTTAGCAAAGTCATCACCAGCATAGAAATCGAAATTCCGACCTATTAGCAAACTACCATCTTCAGATTTATCACCCCAAACAGCGAAAGACGAACAGCCCACCAAGGCTAAATCTTGCAGAGCGTGACCAATGTCGTGAGCGCTATGCAAATAAAGCGCTCTTAGATATGGAGGTGCGATGTTGTTAAAGTCGGAAGAAGAATATCTAGAGACGCCATAAATTTCGGCTTTAAATTCTTCAGAGATATGACGATACATTTTACGATTGTACCACTTTAAAAGCCCTCTTAGCAGCGATTGTTTTGTTTTGGAAGGCACCAGATCATTTACCTTAGACAAGAAAACATCTTCTTGTCTTTGTAATAATTCCCTTGTTAAACTACCCATGGTCAATCCTCGTTCCAAAGGGTCTCCTTCCAAATACATTTCCCAAAGTCCGTGCTTATTTTTCAGAAGAAAATTGTTTCCAAGATGAAACGTTGAATCTGAAGTTTTCACCCTTTGAGGAATTTCCGCGTTGTAACGACTTATATTGGGACGGTCTTTTAGCGACTTCGCAGTCCCGCAAGAAACCAATATAAAAAGTAGGCTCAGGTAAAAGAAATAAGTCCTTATCATTAGTTCTTTAGCCCTTTTGCATATTTCCTATTCGTTTTCCGCACAATTCTAGCCTCCTTATAATCCACCCATTTCTGGCCGCAAACTTTACGCATAATATTTTCAAAAGGACGCATTAAAAATACATTTCCAAGCATTTTTATCAATCTTGTGGGGTGACGTGGAAGTGCTCTTAGTGTTATTGAAAAACCCCCATCCAAATATTTAATGTAGTGCCAATAACCGCTTGGCATATAAAGTGAGTCTCCAGGTTTCATTTCAACTTTAATGCCCTCAACATCTGCCATTGCTGGATATTTTGAGAAATCTGGATTGTCCATATCTATGATTTCCAAATTATGTACTGCAAATGGAACCTTATATAAATACTTGGTTTGTTCTGGTGAAAATAAAGTAACGCTCTTATGGCCGTGAAAATGAAAATGAACCAGATCTGATAGATCCATATCGTAATGTGGTAAAACTCTAGAGCCCCCGCCCCCAAAAAACATAACAGGAAGCCTTTTGAAAAATTTTAGCCCTATATCTGGATATCGTATATCTTCAAGCAACTTAGGAACATTATCCAAGAGATTAAAGAAGAAGACACGCAAATCTGTAGGTTGGGATTTTAAAAGCTCTAGATAATCGTAGAGCTTCATCTCTTTAACAGGTGCTGCCGAATTCTGCTTTCCCTTTGTGGGTTCACTATTGTATAATGGCACAATTTGATCTCCCGCTTGTTCTTGAAAATATTCTATATTCCATTTTTTATACGCAGGCCAATCCTCGATAAGGTTTTCTATTAAAACAGGGCGTTGTGGTTTGTAATATTTTTCTACAAACTCTTTTTTCGAAATCTTCTGAACCCTTTCAACTGGAATTGTTCTAATCTGTCCCATTTAATCTAAGTATTAACTTTTTCCAGACTATTGGCTTGTTGAATTTTATCCACTAAATATTCTCCACCAAGAATTGTAGAGCAGGTAACAACACCGCTTATCGTAACGCCTAAAATTCCATGCATATTTAAGCTCTGGCCTGTAAAAAAGAGGTTTCTAATTTTCGTTCTTGCCGAAACAAAGGACTTTAGTGAGTTGTTGGCATCCTTTACGTAGCCATACATTGAACCTCTGTTGCAGCCAATATAATCTCGATAAGACAATGGTGTTGAGGAATAAACTGCTTCAATACAATCTCTTATATTTGGAAACTTCTTTTCTAACTCAACAATAAACTGTTCTTCTTTAATTCTTTTAAACTCTTCATAGCTTTGCCCTCGTTCATTTTGATCTGCAGCCGTATTGAACGTCTCCAACCAAGGTTGCATCTCGTCAAAATGCATATATGTCATCGCTGCCAAATTATCTCCATATTCGTTCCCATCCTTCTTAACTCCCATTGAAACCATATAGGCTTTAGGCCAATCCTCTTCGGAATAATTATGGACATCCCAAACCTCATTTGGATCCTTGTGATGGTAATAATTCTTATTGAGATATTTGAAGGTCCCTGGTTTTAGTGCCAAGTACAAAGTAAAAGCCGCAATGGTACTCTCAATATCCCTAATTCTTGAAACATATGATTTTCTGAAGTTCTCTTCACCGGCCATCTTTATGGTAAGCTTAGGTTCGATATTTGAAATAAAAAGATCTCCCTTGATTACTTTTCCATTCGAAGTAGTCGCGGAAATTACCTGTTTATCAACAACCTCAAAGTCTACTACTTCATGACGTTTATATGCCTCGCCCCCAGCTTCTTTTAATCTCTTAAGTAGAGCTTTGGTTATTTGACTCCCACCATTCATACATCGATAAGAGCTCACTATATAACTATTTACCGATAGGGCATGTACATAAAATGGGGTTCGATCGGCTTCGCCTGCATATAACAAGTTACTTCCGCCAAGAACCGCTCTCAACTTTTTGTTTGTGGTAACAGAATCAATATACTCCTTTGCAAAGAGTTCAAAAACTTCTGTATCGTCATAATATGGTTTCCCAAGTTTTACATTGTACAACGGAAATTTATCACAGGTCTCTCTCAGTTTATCACAATAGGTCCGAATCCCTTTTTCCTCATCAGGAAATTGAGACACCAATCCCTTTATAAAATTTTCATAACCCTGGCCGTGCTTGTATTCAATGGCATCATCATCGAACGTAATAATATCAAACCCATCTTCATCCAATTTCTTAAGCTCAATATCGTCCATGATACCGAGATACTTAAAATACTGGTATAAGTTTTGTCCTTCGGAAAGCCCTCCAATATAATGAACTCCCGTATCGAAAATAGTTTTATTACGCGAAAAAGTTTGAAGATTTCCGCCGTACTGTTGATTCTTTTCAAGCACACAAACACTCTTACCTTCTTTGGCAAGAATAATCGCAGACACCAGACCTCCTAGACCACTACCAACAATTACGATATCGTATTTTTCCTTTAGTTTCAAGTATCTGCCTTTTGTTTAAAGATAATAAGATTCTGGTTTTCATAAAGAATTTGAAAGTCTAAAAATTTATTCCTTCCAAGATATTCTGATTCAAAATACTCCTTGTCAGAAGCCTTCAGTATAAAGACATCGGCTGGATGTGTTAGCGCTTCTTCTTTAGATGTGGCAAACACCATTCTATTATAGTGCGCAGTGATAAAACTATTCGTTACAATATCTCGGCTAATTTTATCTTCAATAAAAGTACAAATCTTACGGTCCGCACTATCCAAGAGCAGCAAGAAATCTAATTGTCCATCCCCGTCCGAAATATTGACAATAATGCTCTTTTTGCCAATTAGATCGAGTGCCTTTTTATAGGTAGTTTTATTTTCTTTTAAATCAGCAACGACACCACTGTAAAAGGCATCACCTTTATATCTGTAGTCTTGTTTTACAACATTATGGAAATAAGTTTCCCTTTCTATCTCCTTCCGAAGTGTATCAAACTTTTTTCTATAAAAACCACTAATTGCTTTTGTTCTATCCTTATAGGCTGTTCCAAAAGAGGTATCCTGAGCCCGAATGCGGTCTAGTATTTTTACAGTAATGCTTCCGCTACGAATCACAAAGCTTCCTTTAGGAAGCACTTCAGAATTTCCATGTATAAGAACTGGAATAATATCAAGATCGAGCTGCTCTGCAAGAAAAAACGCCCCTTTATGAAACCGCCTTACCTTATTGGTTGTCGATCTTGTTCCCTCAGGAAACGCCATTAGAGAATAGCCTTGAGCAACCTTTACTTTTAAATGATCTACTCCTTTCTCAATCCCCCCAGAAACAGGGTAAAAACCTGCCATCTGTACTGCTTTTCCAAATATTGGTGAGTTATACACCCAATCATTCACTAAAAAGATAATCTTTGGGTGCAACATACCAACCGCCAATATATCCAGGAACGAAGTATGATTTGCAATAATGATTCCGGGCTTCGAAAAAGTCTCATTCCCTTCATTAATAACCTTCTTCTTTATAAAAGGATTGGTATAGAGAACCGATTTCATAAACTTCGAAATCACCTTGTGAAAACCTCGCATTTTAACCTTCTTACTTAATGGAATAAGCGGCATTATCAATACACTAAAAATGGAAAGACAAAGACCTCCTAGGCCATAATAAGTAAAAGAAAGAACTGAATGAATAAGTAGTCTAAAAGAAATAGGGCGTTTGGTTCGACTTCCAATCAATAGTCTAAAAAGCAACGGCTGAATGCTAAAGGAAACAAACATTGCGGAGAAAATTCCAATAATCGAAACTAAAGAAATCGAATAAAGCGCTGGGTGTTTTGCAAAGATTAAAACACCTACACCTAAAATCGTTGTGATCACCGAAAGTATAATTGAGGTCTTATGTGTGGCTAGTGTTTTCTCCCCTGTTTGATTCTCCTTGAGCATTCCATTGGTGATAAAAATGCAATAATCAATTCCCAAACCGAAGATAAACGTAGAAATAATAATATTGAAAATATTAAATTCTATCCCCAACAATCCCATCACACCAATGGTTATGAACCAAGTAAGAAAGATTGGAATTACCGTTACAAGAGTTAAAGAAAAGCTTCGGAAGAATAGCAACAATATGAGCACCACCACGATTAGAGAATAGCCTATCAAACTATTAAAATCATTCTTTAGATTTCCCAAAAGGGTTTCGTTCATTTCTTGTCGATCAATAGTCAGAATTCTCGTATTATCCATAAAGGTAGCTCTCACCCTATCGATGTTGGCCACATCAACTTTTACTAAACTTGTGACTGTGACAAAATCTGCATCTTCGGTTATAAAATCATCAATCGAAAAGGTGGTAATCGCACTATAGTCATCAACCTCAAGAGGGGCAAAATCTGTCTCCAACTGCCTATAAAATTGATTATACGTACTTGGCTTAAACCCAAGTGATTTACCGCTCTCTATTAAGTTATTCTTTGTATCGACAATGGTTTGGGGACTCCAAAATGCCTTCCAACGTGCTATTTTTTGTTTCTGAATCTCTTCAGAATACAACACACCCCCTACGGAACTAAAACTAACAATTGCTTCATCATCTTCAAGCTTCTGAAGCTTCTTAAAAACCGAATCATTTGCCTGTAAAGCTGCTTCTGTGGTATTTCCGAAGGCAGCCAGATAAATAGATTTTGAAGCTAAATTAGTAAGCGCGTCCAAATTCTCTTTTGCCTTAGTAGCGGCTGGTGGTTCAAAATTTAGTTTGGAAATATCCTTATTGAAAATCACCTTATTATAGGTAAACAAGCTTACCAGCAGGAGAACCGCTACAAGACCAATACTCCATTTTTTCTTATGGAAATTGTACCCCGCAATCGTATCCAATATATTTGGTTTTCGCTCTTTCTGAATACCGCCCTTATATACTTGAGGGATAAAAAGTAAGGCAAACACCGAAGCTCCTAAAACACTCATCGCAGCAAAAATTCCCAAATCTTGAAGCGCCTGAGAATCTAAAAACAGCAAACACAAAAAGGCGAGTGCCGTTGTGAGGCTGCTCATTAAAATGGGCTTCGTAATATCGCGATACAGGTCTTTTATGCTTTTATTATTCCGAATATGGGTAAGAATGTGAAGGGAATAATCCAACGTAACACCCAACAAAACTGAACCGATCCCCAAGGAAATAGCCGAAATTTCTGTCCGAAGGAGGTAAAGAACTGCCACGGATAGTAACCCTCCAAAAACTGTAGGGGCAAATAAAATAAGAGGGATCGTTAACTTTCTATAAAATAAAATAAAAATGAGCATGAGAATAGTCAAGGCAATTCCTACTGTAAATTGAATATCCTTCTTGATTTGTTGTGCATTTGCAACGGCTATCAAGACCGCTCCAAAATACTCACTCGCTATACTATCTTTAAAGTCTTCATTGAGTTGATCTTGCAGCAGATAAAGTCGTTCGGCAAAAGCTTCATTTTTATCCGTTTCACTTGAAGGAAACGTTGGTGTGATAAAAAGCAATAGGTTTTGTTTGTTTTTACTCAGTAAGAATCCATCTTTTAATAAAAACTGATCCCCAATCCCAAGTTTCTCTAACTTCTTCAGACCCATAAATGAAATCCCCAAAGGATCTCTCAGGATTGATTTCTTTGCAACTATTCCTGATGGTGACATCAAGGTTTTAAAATTGGTCTGGGTAATCGTTTCAATACTTTCCTTTTGAAGCTTCTTGGCTATTAATTGATAATCCGTTTCATCCAAAAACAATGGAGCATTTTGATACAGAAAATCTAAAGTAGCGTCAATTGCATCTTCATCTACCTTCCCTTGAATATTCTTAACATAACCTTCCTCATTCTTTTCAAGACTATCGATAAACTGAGTGGCAAACTGGGTTAAGTCTTCAACAGACCCATTAGGTTGTCTTTTAATATTTACAATAATCTTATCGGTGAAATTTACCGATTTTAAAACACGTTGAACTTCTTGAGTTTTACTATTGGAAGGGATAAGCTTGGTGATGTCTTCTTCAAACTTAATTTTCGTAGCCAAAAAAGCAAGAAATGCCAGAATTAGGACGAAACCAAACAAGCTTAGCATCCTATTTTTAGAAATGAATTGATATGCGCTATAAAACAACCTACTCATGTTGAATTGCTATTTGTTTCTTAGTAAAAATGGACAAAATAAGATATCCTAAAAACCCTAATACAATTGCCGAAATAATTGCCAAAGAGAAACTACCAACAATGTATGTTTTAAGGTGCTTAAAAATTTCAAAGTTTTCGGTCATTTCTTCCATGGTATAAGAATATTCAATCCCCAAAACAAACTGTCCCATCTTCGAGCTTGCATATAAAACAAAGGGAATAAAGGGCGGTAGACTCACATTTGAAAACACAAAAGAAATTGTCTTATTTAGCTTTAGAAGGATGGCAAGAAAGATAACGATGAGCGTGTGAAAGCCCCAAAAGGGCGACAATCCAATAAATACTCCCAGTGCAATTGAAAACGCTTTCTTTTTCGGAGAGTCGTGATTTCCAAGAAAGTCTTCCAGAATAAATCTTCGGAAGCCTTTCTTTCTAAATTTTCTATAAAGATCTCGAGGTTTAATAAAAAGAAAAGCAACGAGTACGAACCAAGTATTTAAGATGCTTATTCTCGTAAAGTCTTTAAAGGGTCTAAAATGTGAAACTCTTTCGGTTTCATCATACAAAACACTAACAGGGACATTTTTCACGGTCGTACCATTCCAAGCGGCCTTTACAATCACTTCAATTTCGAATTCAAATTTCTTGGTAAATAGTTTCAGGCTCTCAATATGTTTCAAAGGGTATAATCGATAACCAGATTGGGTGTCTATTAACCATGTTCCTGTTTCAATCCAAAACCAGAAGTTAGAAAATTTGTTTCCGAAGCTACTCTTCTTAGGAACACCTTCTTGCTCCATATTTCTTGCACCAATTAGCAAAAGATTCTCAGTTTCAGAATTTTCTAAGGCTTCAACAAAAACAGGAATATCTTCTGAAAAATGTTGCCCGTCGCTATCTATTGTTATAGCATATTTATATCCCAACAAAAGGGCTTTTTCAAACCCCTCTCTAAGTGCATTTCCTTTTCCTTGATTCCTGGGTAAGTGAATTTGCTCAATTTCTGGATACTCCGCTAAGACCTCCTTGGTACTATCTGTTGCACCATCATTAATAACAATAACATCTCTAGTATATTCGAGCACCCCATCGATAACTTTTTTCAATGTTTTATTGTTGTTATACGTTGGTATAATCACACAACATTGCAAGTCTTTTAATTTTGAGTTAATGCTTGAAAGATTCATTCAGTTTTTGCTATACGAGTATTCAATACCAACGGGGAAGATTGCGCTATTGAACACCTTGTAAAAATATGCATTTGACATCTAAGTATCAAAAATTAGATGAGAATGAATATAGAAAAATCTGGCAGTAATTTAATGAATTATAATTGCTCTTTTTTTGAATGGCTCAACTAATTCCTTTCCTCCAAACTTAAAAGCTCGTGCAAGGGAGTTTCCATTTGGCGAAACCTCGTTGTTGTATCCTTTTTGTTTTAAGCCAAAAGGATAATTTACCGTAGGCTTACTTATCTTGATGCTCCTTTAAAGATTATTATTGTTGAGACACGACCTAATTTATACATAGTTTAAAATCAAAAGAGGATACCATATGGTATCCTCTAAACTTAGGTAATCGTAATTAGTGTCTATTTCTTAAGCAATTTAGATGTGTAAATATTTATTCCATTTGAAGCTTTAATTAAATAAACACCATTGCTTAAATCACTTATGTCATATTGTAACCTTGCTTCCTTCATTTCAAAAGTCTTAATTCTCTGTCCTTGAAGAGTAAATATTTCTACTTGATATGGCCCTTCAAAATTTAGAAGATAAAGTGTTGTCATACCATTAGTTGGATTTGGAAACAGGAAAATACCTTCTGAAATCCGCTCGAACATTCCACTATTCTCCTCATCCATGCCATGGATTATATTTTCCCAAGGGCTCACTCGTTCTGACCTGAAACTGTTTGATCTATTTGGTTCGCAAGGATGAATAAAGGCATCAAATATGCTTCCATTTTGAGACGTAAAATCTGGATTTAGATCAATAAAGTCCCCAGCTCTGTATTTCACATTTTGCTCAGCTTGTACGGTCGCTGTTGAATGAATTTGTTGGCGTGCCTCCTTGAAAACATATGAGTTGCCATACGTTCCAGATTCATAAAATATTTCATCTTCTGGACAAACAAAGCATCCTTCCCAGAGGCCTCTACCATAGGTTCCTATGCGTAATTTATTTAACTCATAATAAGGTTTTATACCTCTTTTCTCAATATTTGGGAGGCCAGTTCCAATAGCAGTCCAATTGTAATTTCCAGAATCTAAATCACTTCCGTGTAAATAATAAACGCCACAATCTTGAGCAACATAAATTCCTTCATGTGTACCTTTTTCTATGGTAATGTTGTAATCAGCAGCGTATTTAACACCACATTTGGGTAAATTTCCTGTAATATCTGTTAAGGTTAAATTGTTTTGACCATCAATGTCTAACATCACAGCTCTATATTCAGTAGAAACTCCATCATTATTACCACTTGTCGTAAAATAGTATCTTCCATTTATGTAATGGCTTTCTTTAACACTACCGAAAGCTGTATTTATAAGTTGTCCTGTATCATAAGGCATTTGTATTTCAACCCAACTATTAATAGCTACTTGAGGATCGGTATTATTGGCTTTATTGCAATAGAAAAGAACATGGTTACCTCCATTTGGAGTATTTTCAAAACCATTTGCAAATAAAACATTATCATCTTTTTGTGATGCGCTCATTTGTGTTAGATAATGGTCATTACCATCGGGTAAGAACTGTGCAAAATCCGAAATTCTTGTTCTTGATATAGGAATGACTCCTGGGGTTAACTCAGTCTTATACACATTCCCAAAGTTAATACTGTTCTCAACTCCATGGGTATATAATACAGTTCCATCCTGAGCAGGTTCATACCAACCATTATAGGCGGCATTACCATAGGAAGATGTAAAACCTAATGGTTGAGATGCGGCGTTATAATCTATTGAGACGTTCGTGTTGGATCCGAATTGACCACTCGCAAAATAAAATTGATATTCATCCTCATCGATCATAGTGGCGCCAACACCATCAGCAACAGAAAACATATTCCAATCATGTGTTTGGTTAGATTGATTATATGAACTATTTAATCGTGTAGTTCCATCATGATCTAAGGAAAGCATTATTTTATTAATATCATTTTCACTATGATCAAATTTTTGAACCATGGCAACTCCTAGCCCTAGGTCTTTACTTTCCCAAGTTAGGCCATTATCAACAGATTTGGATACACCCCCATGATGAGCCACCCATACTTCATTTGGGTTTGTGTCATGTGGATGCCATAAAAAATGCTCCTTATCATCGTGTAACCCATTGTTTGCAGGGTTTCCTGAATTATTTACAAAACCATTATTTGTTCCAGATAATCCTGTTCCATAAGAATAAATAATTTTTTTATCATCAAAGGGATTTACAGCAAATGCAAAAGAACTCCCAAAATTATTCGAACCCTCAAATTGAGATTTTAACATCTCTTCTGAAAGATTGAACAACCTTAAAGACCAAACTTCTTTATTATCACCCGTCTTAATATTACAATGTATCTTTGCTTTGTATGGGTCTGCTCCTGAAAATAAATTGGATGGAGAATATTCGAATGTAGCGGCCTCTTTATCAATTGTCTCAAATACTTCTTCACTCGTTTGCCAACCATCTTGTGTTACATACATCTTAACGTTAGCCACGGTATTATTGCCAATATTTTCTATTACTAGAAAACTAGTTGCAAAAAAATTTCCGTCGGGAAATAGCTCGTCTGATGTTACAATTTCTACATCAAGACATTCAACCTTCTCATAATTACCATTCCCTAAGGGGATAAATACCTCCTCTAGGTTAGAGGGATTATTTGGATCATTAATATCAGTATATTTGTATAATCCATTAGACTTGGCAATAAAAATCTCGTCGGGATTATCTGGGCTAAAAATCACTTTATTAACCTTATCCCAAGCAGACAATATCCCAGTAGATAGTAGTTTATTCCATGTCTGTCCATAATCTCTAGAAATTAAAATTCCTCCGCCAACACCTAAACGATGAGATTTTCCATTGAGATCACCTCCTAATGTAGAAACGGCTACAATAGTACCTGGATACGCCTCAGAAAACTCGGCCCAAGCAACCGCAGAAGTATCCCAATTATCACTAACGCAAGTCCATGAAGCACTCCCATTTGTCAATGGATCACCTCCATTACTACTATAAAAAAGACCTCCAAATGCAGATCCTATTAACATGTTTAAAGGTTCATTATTGTCTATTCTAATAAACTCGGTATGACCAATTCCATTTATACTTGTTTGACTCCCTGTATTAGGATTTCCTTGACTTCCAGTAGATTTCACTAAAGGACCAAACTCCTCCCATTCGCAGCCTGCTACAGGTAAGTCTTTGTAGTCGGATTTACTGTCTAAAGATGAAAAATATCGCTTTAAATTATAATCATGATTTGCAAGTTTTATTTCCCAGTCTGTAATAAACCGTATAAATTCTATATAAGGACTTCCTTCGGTGGCCACTTTGTCAATTCCGTAAATTTCAATTTTGTTTTCGTAAAACTCTAATCCTTCTCTCTTTATACCAGTGAAATTATTTTCCCCCAAAATAAATTGATAGGGTTCATTTGGATTTCCCCTATCACGATTTGAAGAATCTTGACCGAAAGAAAATTGAAACAAGAGCAGAAAAATTACAACCAGTATTTTATTTGTTGTTTTCATAGTAGCTCAATATTAGTTGATTCCTTTTTCGTTCAATAAGGCTTTTATTTCCTCATTTTCTTTTTTAAGTTGAATTACATAAAGTGTTAACTCCTCAATTTTCTCCAGTAGTTTGGCGTCCATTTTTGCAACATCAATTCCTGAGTTTGCAATTTCTTCGGCACTAGGAACATTGGGTAAGTGTCCTTCCTCTTGAATGTATTTCTCAACTTCAGAAAGAGTTAATAAATTATAACCCTCCTTAAAAACATAATCAGCCCAATCTTCACTAGATCTTAACGCCACTCTTACTTTTTCAGTTAATATTCCAGTTCCAACGTATAAGCTATAATCTCCATTATAAGTCACTTTACCAAAAGTGTTAATAAAGTTTGGATCAAGACCAATACTTACGCTTCCGTTATCTGCCAAAAACATAAAGTGATTTCCAAAACCTCCACCATTATTTCCATTTGTACTTCCATCGGGTTTCCAAAAATTAAGACCAGAAACTCCTCCTGATGCATATTCAATACCCCATTGTCCATTAGGCGCACTTTCATCTCCTCCAAAAATCATCATAGGCCCTCCATAGGAGTTGTTCCCTGTAATTTGAATTCTACCGTTATGAACATGTAGTTTACTATTTGGATTTGAAGTACCTATTCCTATTTTACCATTTGGTTTTACTATTAGATAATCGCTATAGGTTCCTGTAAATCCTTTTCTTCTTATTTGAAATAAACTTTCTATGATACTATTTTGAGAAAAAGCAAATGGTGTTGTTAATCGTATTCCTGATTGTTCAAAAATACTAGTGTCATTTAGTATAACATCTAATTTAGCAGTAGGGTTTATTGTTCCAATACCTGCATTGCCATCGTCAGGAAAGATATTTGTTTGTGAATTTGCATATGTAATGCAGAATAATGCAAATAATACTACTTTAAAATTTGTTTTCATAATTATATAGATTAAATGTTATTGAATACATTAAATCTATATAATTATGAAAAACTAAGCTTTACTTCTATAACGTTTTGTTACAGGTATATATAAAATAGTTACGAATGAAAAACAGGGTGGTACGAATACCCTAGGTTTTAGGGACAAAATATTTAGCCCTAAAAATGAATATCCTTTAAATTTGGAAGAAAGCTTTGGCTAACAGGTATTTTTAGATCTTTAATAAAGACTTCATTTTTAGATTTTGAAGTGATTTTATCGATTCTAACAATATAAGAACGATGCATGCGTACATATTCAATTTTGTCTGGGATCTGTTCTAAAAACTTACCAATACTCATTCGTACTGTATAGGTTTTGTTCTCGGTATGAATATCGATGTAATTTGCTGCCGACTTTATAAATAAAATATCATGGGTTTTGATTCTTATTTGATTTCCATTTTCTCTAAAAGAAAAATATTTTTCTTTTCTTTTTAATCGCTTTATTAAGAGTCGTATTAATTCTCTTGTGATGTCTTTATTATAGGTAAGCACCCTTACTTTAAAGAATAAATAAATGAGTAAAACCAAAACGCATAAGACAAGTAGGCTAAACCATCCTGTTTTCCAAAAAGGAGGCCGAATAGTAAATTGATATGTTATTATTTTCTCAGAACAGTCTTTATCACCAAAGCACATTTTGGACTCAAAAATATATGTATCTGGGGCTAGTGATGAAAAATGAATTACCCTCTCCTTTGTAGAAGACCAATTCAAGTTATTGTTCAACCTGTATTGATAATGTAAGTTGTCTTTATTTGCATAAGATATACCTTCTAACACAAAGTCAATTTCGTTCTCTTTATGTGTTAAAATAACATTGCCCGTAATTTCTTTTGATTTGCTATTTACATAAACCTCTTTAAGTTTTAAATAGGAAGAAGTATTACTTTTTAAGGTTAATTGACTCTTAGGGAAGTAACACAGTCCTTGTTTAGTTCCTACCCAAACAGTGTCGCTTATAATTTCTATATCTTCAATTTCATCACTTAATAAACCCTCTTTTTTACTAATTCCAGCGATGATTTTACCATTTTTGTGAAATTCAATTCTGTTTATCCCATTATTTGTACAGGCCCAAATGGTAGTGTCATTTTCAATATAAATTTCATTAACTATATTACTGTTCAATCCATCTTTCCTTGTGATATTATAAATATGCTCCCCATCATTTACAATAACTCCTGCTCCTTGAGTGGCGACAAACAATATATCATTGTTGCTGTTAACATCAATATCTTCACTCCTGTAATTATATAATTTTGATTGACCTGATAAAGAAATAGTACTGCCATTCTCAAATTTAAAAACCCCCAATGGAGTACTAATTAAAGTATCTTTATTCCAAATACAAACATCGTGTATTCTGTAGCGTGATTTACGAGTATTAACAGCTCCATTTTTATTAATTTCATAAAAACGATTAATACTAGAAACAAAAATGGTACTGTCAATTGGTTCTGATAACTTTAATATATAGCCAGTTAGTAATTTTTTGCTTGTTGTAGCGTTTTTTAATCCGTAATTATTATATAAATATGTCTTATTAAATATCGAATCATGCTCAACGAATGCATGTACGCTTTTTTCAGGTTGATCTAGTACTAATGTAGTTCTGTTCTTTAACAATTTTGAAATATTTCCGTTTTTATACCCAATTAATAATTCTTTGTCATTGTTTTTTGCCAAACTATTAATATGTCGGGATTTTTGGTTTATTGAACGATAAACAGCGACTAAAGGATTTTCAACATAATATATGCCAGAATCTAGTGTAGTAAACCAATACCCACCTTCGTGGTCTATTAATAAATTAGAGACAGACTTGTCTTTTAAAAATTCTCTTAAAACAACACCTCTTTTATCGACGATTTTCCCTCCTCCAAATTCGTAACCAACAAAGAAACAAGCACTATCAATCATCTTAATACCTATAGGGGAATGCTCATATCTAATGATGATATTTTCATTATTTTGGTTTACAATTTCAACAATACTATCACTCATGAGAATCCCTATTCCATCTTGCACCAACCAGTCTGCCATAATACGAGGGGATTTGTAATTTGTATTTGATACACTTTTTTTTATTTTGTTTGTATCACTTGTTGTGAAAAAAAAGGGGGCGGTTCCAGAATCAAGAGTCTTTTTTAAAATGGTAGATTTTTGAATCGATATGAGGGGAAGAAAATAATCTTCTGTTGAATAATTACTTGTAGCTACACCATCATTGTGAATAATTAATTCACCATTTATTTGATGCCCTCCAATATGTAAATTGTTTATTGTGTCTAAGTAGACACTTTTTACAATACTGCTTTCCTGTAAATTTTTGGCTAGTATGTTGTTGTATTTATAAGTTTTAAAACCCTTAAATATTTCATCAAAGTAGAATAATGATTTATTATGAAAGGAATAGCACCATACTTGCCCGTTTGATTGTGGGTAAAAACGTAAAACTACATTACCTGTTAATCCATCATTGGTGTTAAAATTTTGAAATTCATACCCATTATACCTAGATAGCCCTTTATCGGTCGCAAACCACATATATCCTTCTTTATCTTGATAGACATCATAAACCTCAGAGCTAGGTAAACCTTCATCTACCCCGAAGTTTTCATAGATAAACTCTTGAGCACTGCACTCTATACTAATTAATAGCATTAAGAAGAAATGGAATATATATTTATACAGAAGGGGATTAGAATAGATCATTTTTTGATTAAATACTTGTTCAATTTCTGGAAAACCTCCAACTTCTAGTTCAAAAAATGACTATGACTAGTTCAAAACAAGATCCCTTCGACCCAGTTCAGGGCAAGAATGGCAGTAATGAACACCTTGTAAAAATACGCATTTGACATCTAAGTATCAAAATTTAGATGAGAATGAATATAGAAAAATCCGATAGTAATTTATTGAGTTACAATCGATCTTTTTCTGAAACACTAAAGCCCTTTGATTGAGCTACATATGACTTTACAAACGCCCGCACACCAGAGGAAGTTGTACTCTTAAAATTATTCAAGATAAACGCCTTGTCCTCAATAATACTCTTGTTGTACTTTAAAAACTTGGGTGCGTTTTCCTGAATACTCAATCTAATGGTTCGTATCTCAATGTCATTAGGTTTTGAAGCAACAGCAAATTCTAAAAGTGCTGCTCCTTCTTTAAAAAACTCTTTCTTCTCCTTTTTACCCTTTGTGTATTTAGCCATCGCGGTTAAAACGGCTCCTTTATATGCGACCAGTATCTTATTATCTTTTTTCTCTACTGAAGACAAGGCATCGTGTAACTTAACGATCATTTCCATGTTTCCATTAGACTTACTGTAGTCTGCCCGTATTTGCGATACCTTGGGGGTAACCACAAAAACTGAAACCAAAAAAGCAAAAAGAAATAAAGCTTTCATCTAATCTATAATTTTAAAAGTAGCACTCAATTTCAATGCCACTGTTTCTTCAAAAGAAGAGACGTTTTTAATTTTTATACCATCTTCAATTTCTGCAATGGAAATTTTCAGTAGTAAGTCTGGATTCACCTCAGGATTAATAATTGCCATAAACTTAATATTGGATGAAATCGATAAAAATAAATTCTTAGTCGTTGCTTGCTCCGTGAGCTCTTTAATAATTTGAAGCATGCAAACACCAGGCATCACGGGATTACCCGGGAAATGGCCCTTGAAAATCTCGTGATCCTTATTCAGTTTAATTGCGGCTATAACCTCTTGCCCTTCTTTCTGAAAATTCTCAATTGTATATAATCCTTCTATTAGCATCTAGTATTTTTTGAAATAATCCAACTCAATTTTCAGCTTGATATTGGAGTGATTAATCGCAATTTTTTCTGCAACCGTTTTTCCTTCTGAAGCTTCGGTTGATTCAAAAACAATAGTTACTTTTTCTTTATGTTTCGAGCTATTTATAAGCTTTTCTAAATTTCCCTCGGAATCAAAAAAGTAAAAATTAAATCGCTTATCTCTCTCTGTCTTATAAATTGAATACCCTTCCAAAGCAAATTGCCCTAACACTTGTACCCTTTCAGAAACCAATAGCTTAAAATCTTTGCGTAACGTATTTACAATAAATTTTCTATCTAGATTTTCCAAGACAAAATTCTTGGTAAAGGTATCACCTTCGTACAAAAAATCAAATATTTTACTTCCAAACTCGGTAGTAAAAACAACTCTATGAGAATCTTTTCCTACTTTTTTAACAATTAAAATTCCACCAAAATACCTTCCATAGATATCGACTTTGGCCTTATAAATATAATCCGTTTCTAAAACTGAAAAATAGGCATTTTCAATCTCACTTTTGGCAATTGCCGTCTGCCTAAGTCCTTCAGTAGTCTTTAAAGAACAAGAAACACCGGCAACCAAAGTTAGAATACTAATTAGTAAAAACCGTATCATCTACAGGGCCGTTTAATACTCTATCAGAAAAAATAATTCGGGTAAAATCCAATGAAGGCTCAATCATTTTTACTTCTCGGACCGTCCCGTCTTTTTTATTGAAAAGCAGTTCGAAAGCCGCGATATATCTCGCTATTTTTTTATCCTTTGGAATGAAAGTAGCCTTATTCGCTTTAGCTACTTTCGCATAAGAGATTTCAAAATCATCATCATCAAACATGGTACCTTTTACACTATTTATAATAAGTTGATTTAACTTTTTGAACATCTTACTACTTCCAATACCAACATTACTTTTAGTCCCATCATCATTGATTAATAGCTCATCTTCCTTAAAAATCACGCTGTACTGATATGGATTCGTGTATTCCCATTTCACTAATTCTGGAGCTTTAAAGACCAATTTTCCAGATGTTTCAATATCATTATCCAAAAAATCCAGATGTTTCAACTGCACAAAGTTACTCGTGATAGTAGTTGTGTTTTTTGACATCTCACTAACTTGCCTCTTGAATATTTCAATTTCGGAAGCATCCATTTCCGTTTCCTGACCAATCGAGAGCGTCGATGACAGAAACATAAACAACATAAAAAGATACTTATACATGTGGCTCAATTTCGAGCAATTGGTCTACAGTGACCGACCGCATTTGTTTTGCTTGCAAAAATAGCAATAAGTGTTCCAAAATAGCAACGCTTTTTGCGCTCGAATCATGAAGTAGGATTATATCTCCTCTTTTTAAGCTTTTGGTGATTCTTTTTAAAATAGTTTTTTCTGAAAGCTTTGTGGTATCCAGTGACCTCTTGCTCCATCCAATGGGTTGCAACTTTACTAACTGTAATGCCTTTTTAATATTCGGATTGGTTACTCCAAAAGCTGGCCGATACAGCTTTAATTCCAATCCTGAAATATCTCTTGCAAGCCGATTAGTTCTGTTTAACTCGGTAACCACTCTTTCCGAAGAGAAAAATCCAAAATTATTCGAATGAGAATAAGTGTGATTCCCTACGGTATGTCCTTCGGCAATTATCTGCCGAAATAACTCGGGGTGTGCTTCTATGTGTTTTCCAATGCAGAAAAAAGTGGCTTTGGCATTGTGTTTTTTCAGAAGTGATAAAACGCTAGGGGTGAATTCAATATTTGGGCCATCATCAAAGGTAATTGAAATACAATTTTCTTTTATCGTTTTATTGCGATATAATGATGATATGTGATAATTCCAAGTTATTAGAGTAGATCCAAGCAACGTAATACAAAACCATAAGAAAAGTAACAGGACATAAATAATTGGAGTAATTGGAAAATAATAATTCAATATTAGCAGCGCTATCAAGACTGTTAGGAATAACAAGTTTATGGTTTTAAACCTCAACATTTTCTGAGCAAAGTGAAGCTGTGATTCTCTCCACGATACTGGTTATATAAAAGAATGGTTTCAAGTTTTGAGGTTTTCACGTCATTCAATGCTACAATATCTGGAACTTGCTGGGTTTTTAAAATCTTAGCCCCCAGCCAAACTCCAAAAGATGAGGCCGTATTGAACTCTCCACACAGATGCTTGTAATATATTTGTTGGGTTTTGGAAAAAATGCCCTGACTCAAACTATTATAATACCTGTCATAAACAACATCGCCATTATTCCCTTGGATCAACACATCAATATCTTCAATCAATACATTATTATCTATTAGAAACTTTTTAACTGCCTCCAAAAGATTCTCCTCGGGAAGGTCATTGAAAGTCTCTACGGCCACTAGTTCAGCATAGGTGTTTTCTTTCTTAGCGTTTCCAAGTACAAAGAAATTAGCGCCTTCGCTAAAGACAGCTCCCTTGGTTCCAGAATCTAACAGATTAGCTGGAGAAACTTCTACTGGTTTTATATGATCTATCAATCGATGAATCTTTACCGTATGTGCTCCTAACTCATCCACACCGCCGATTAGAATAGAAGAAGCTTCATCGAATTCCAACTGCATCTTAGCATCGAGCATTGCAGATTCGAAGGAGTTGCTCGCATGAACATAGGTGAAATTATAGCCCTTGCATCCTAGACCTAAGGCGATTTGCCCTCCAACTGTATTGTGCGTAGATTGAATGAATGAAGTTGGCGTTAAAAACTCTTCGTTATTATCGATAATTGCGCTAACAAATTTTTCTGAATCCACTACACATCCCATTCCTGTTCCAGTGATAATAGCATCCACATTCTCAAGTCCAGCATCTTCCAACGCAACTTTCGAAGCAACCACACCCATCTTTACCCCTTTTGCCATTCTACGAGCCGCTGCTGGCGGGATGTAGTCCTTATACACTGGATTCACCACAGAGATAACGGTGTCATTATATCCCGTAATCTCGTCTAAGAACTCCTTGTTGTCCAAAGTCTTTTGAGAAGAAATAGAGCCTACACCTCGAATGTATACCTTTTTCATCACGCTTGTTTTGAAAAGATTACTGTAGAACAATTTCCACCAAAACCTAGCGAATTTGACAACACTGTATCCAACTCTTTTTCTTTGAGTACGGTTTGAGGTGTAATGTCAAATTCCTTCATTTGTGTCTTAAAATTAAGGTTGGGGTAAATAACATTGTTCTGCAATGCTAACACTGCATATACAGCTTCGATGGCTCCAGCCGCAGCCAAGGTATGACCCGTATAAGCCTTTGTAGAACTAAACTCTGGCAAATCCTCGCCAAAAACACGTATAATAGCGCGTCCCTCAGAAAGATCGTTGTTACCCGTTGCTGTACCATGCGCATTTATATAGTCAATATCCTTTGGCTGTAATCCCCCTACCTTTAGCGCCTTTTCCATAGCTAAGGTTGCTCCGTCTCCATTTTCTGAGGAAGCTGTTTGATGGTACGCATCATTGGCATTTCCGTAACCTTTTACATATGCGAGAACCTTTTTATTCTCGGCCTTCACAACAGCATCACTTTCCAGCACTAAAAAAGCAGCAGCTTCTCCTAGGTTCAGTCCTTTACGATTTTCATCGAACGGTGTATTGTACGTATCTGAAAGAATCATCAAGGTTTTAAAACCATTAATCGTGAATTTTGAAAGGCAGTCTGTACCTCCCACAACCACTCTATCCAGTTTCCCAGATTTAATAAGTCGAGCACCAAACATAATAGAATTAGCAGCGGAAGAACAAGCAGTACTGATTGTAGTAACTAGACTTTGTTCTATCCCTAATTGCTCCGCTATCTTTTGTGTAGAATCCCCTGCGTGGTGGCCTTCAATATATTTTTGGAGTTCTTTGTCTTCAAGGTATTCATAAAAATACTTCTCAGTCATATCCATCCCACCAACACTTGTAGCAGAAATCAAACCAGTTTTATATTTCTTAATATCTGAGATCTTTGCATCCGCTATTGACTGTTTTGCTGCAATTGCCCCGAGCATCGCAGTTCGGCAATAATTGTTTTCGGATGGTAATCCAAGTTGATTGACAAGCTCTTGGTTGGATGCTTCAATCTCTCCAACCATTATCGCATCTTTATGGACAGTGTCAATTTTAGAAATTCTAGAAATCCCTTTTCTTCCTTCAATGAGGGCGTTGTAGTTTTCTGCCACGTTGTCTCCAATGGCAGAAATAATTCCCATTCCCGTGATTGCTACGCCTTTACTCAAAAGAAACTATTTATTTGGTTCTATTCGCTGCAATATAGTTCGCCATTACTTCAATAGATTCGAATATCTTTCTTCCCTCTTTAGGGTCGGATAATTTAATTCCGTAGTCTTTATCAAGCATCACAATAAGTTCTAAAGCATCAATAGAGTCTAAGCCCAAGCCATCACCAAATAAGGCATCATCATCTCCTATTTCTTCAATAGAAACATCTTCAAGGTTTAATTGCTCAATTATCTTTTCCTTCAGTTCTTGTTTTAATTTACTCATAATGTATACAATCTTGTTATCTCTTCTTTGTTATGTATTCTATTCCCTTTGTCACTTACCAAATATAAAAAAGCTTCGTAATTTTCTTCGTCAAAATCTACCCATCCACAAAGCACTTTTCCTGCCTTCTTAGTATTAATTAGACTTTCAGCATAATCGAATAAATATGCTGCATTAAAGTGATCAAAGATAAAAAAACTATTCTCGGAAAGAAGTTTATGTTTTATACTAATCTCACCAATACAAATATTTGGTAAAGTGTACACAAAAATTGCCGGACTAGGGTAATAATTTGCCTCATCTTCAATGGAATTTTGATGTCTTCGATCCGTATCCAAACTTGAGGCTCTATTGGATAAGACAATGGCAATATTCTCTTCTTGAGAATTAACTTCCTCAAGCAAAACATCTGCTGCCAGAAAAGCTAACTTACTAAGATTATCCATTTTGAAAAACTTCGAATAGCTGGTATCTAAGCTCTTATAGGCTCTTTTAATAAACTCCGAAAAATCAAGCGCTTCATCATGATATAAGTATTCCCCATTCAAGGAAACAACATGGTTCTTTATGTGTGAAAAAGCCCGTATGTAATTTTGTTTACTCAAATAAATTTATTTTTTCTTACAAACTAACATAGTGTGATACTCACCTAGGCTAATATCGTCTGTAACTTTTAATCCCGCTTTATCTATTAATCGCATAAATACTTCAGAACTATACATTTTACTATTACCATTTGCCATTACCGTAAAATATAAGGAAGTTGCTTCCAAAATAAACTTCGCATTATCAAACTTTTGACGGTCTGTGAAGGTTTCGGTGATTCGTATTTCTGTGTTTTCATCCATTGATTCGGAACAAGTCGATAGAATCTTGAGGATTTCGTCTTCAGAAAAACAATCTAAAAATTGGCACATCCAAATAAGGTCGGCGCCGATTGGGATTTTAGGGTTTTCAGAAAGCCAGTCAATTTCTTGCCCAATAACTCTATCTTCAAATCCATTACTCTTTACATTAACCAAAGCCTTTTTCAATTGCCCAGGTAAATCGACAATTCGAAGAGAAATATCTTCATCTCGCTTGCAACATTGGATGGCAAATTTTCCTGTATTACCTCCAATGTCAAAAATGGTTTTGGGTTTGGTTTCAATAACCAAGTCTAGAGCCTCATCAAAAATATCGTCCGAATAATGATGATCAAAATCGAACCAGGCCTTTTGCACTTCTGGTGTTAATTGCGACAAGCCTTCATAGATGGTTGGCCAGTTTCCAAGCTCTTTGAGACCAGAAGGTTTGCCCGTTTTAATGGCCTCTTCCATGTGAAACAAGCCTTGGTAGCAAACATCCTGCGTAAAATTAATATTTACGCTTGCCGTAGTATTATAATTTAAAAAATACCCAACCTTAGTAAGCTCATATCTATTTTGTTCATCCTTAACAACAATATTAGAGCTTTCAGCGATCTCCAGTAAAACTCCAATACCGTATTCACTAATCCCTAACTCATTAGAAATCTCCGCTATCGTCACGCCATTACCATCTCTTCTATCAAAGATAAAATCAAAAACACCCAAATTTCTAAGGGATACCGTAGCCTGAAATACAAAAGGTGCAAAAGCAATTTTTTGTGCTTCTTCCAAAGCCTCTATCGCTCTCATTGGTTTTTTTGGGACTACTTTTCTAAATCGCTCGATACTCATTTCTTCCTATTATCTGTTATTAATTTACCTTTTGAAAAATTGCTGCCGTATTACACCCTCCAAATCCTGAAGCCGTTTTTAAAAACGTTTTTAACTCCTCAGGTGTTGTTCTGGTAATTACATTAAGTGTCTCCGAAACTCCTAATTCTGAAAAACCTAAAGATGTAAAAAGGGTGTCTTGGCACAATGAATGCATTCCTACAATGGTTTCCAATAATCCGGAAGCGCCCAATGTATGTCCAAAATACCCTTTTAAACTATGCAACGGAACTTCACTTAGTCCTAGCCTATTGAAGGCAATAGCCTCCATTTCGTCGTTGAAAGACGTTGCTGTTCCATGTGCCGAAATATAATCGATCTCAGTTACTTCAATATTGGCTTCCTTTAATGCCGAACTTACAGAACGTACCAGTCCTTCTCCAGTTCTCGAAGGACCTGATATATGGTTAGCATCATTGCAAGACGCATCGCCCAAAATCAAAACCGCTTCTGGAGGTAAGTTATCCGCTTTGGAAGTTACCAAAACACTAGCTGCAACTTCTCCTATATTGATGCCAGATCTATGCTTGCAATAGGGTCTACAAGGTTCATTGCTCATCGCCTGAAACGAATTGAATCCTGAGATAATAAATTTAGTCACAAGGTCACCACTGGCAATAAATACGTGATCGAACTTACCTTGATTAATATATCGTTTTGCCACAGCTACTGCCAAAACACCAGAAACACAGGCGTTTGAAAGCACTATAGTTTCGTTTTTAAATCCAAAAAAATCTTTTACGACCTTTCCCAAAGCACCAAGGTAGGCGCGTTCTTTTGGAAAAGAACTATCTGCATCTAAGACATCTATATTTCCCTTGGTTGTAGATATTATTAGTCCAACCTTATCAGTCAATGGAATGCCAGAAGTTTCTATCACTTCTTTGAGAGAAATTAGAAGCATCTGTTCAAAGCGCGTATACTTTTCTGCTTGATTGAGATGAGAAAAGACTTTTGCCAGTTTTTCCGAAGAAATCATGGAAGAATAAAACGGTTCTGGAAAGATTTTTTCATCCTCGATCAATGCCAAACCAGAAATTTCCTTTGCAATATTTCCCACCGCTGATTGACTGTCAAAACCAAATGACGAAACAATATTGTTGTATGAAAGATAAACCTTACCCATTAAGCAAACCTTCTTTCTTTTTCCAGGTAATAAAGAAGTCTGGAATTGTCAATGATAATTCTCCTTTATCTAATGAAACGAAGACCTGTATAGTCTCTCCTGTACAAACCAATTCGCCTTCGGGATTAAAAATTTCGTAGCGGAAAATCATTTTTGCCGCTGGAGAATCTACATAGACTGTTTTAATAGTCGCCACATCTCCATAGCGTAAAGGAAGTTTATGTTCGCTTATTGATTTCACGATGGGAGAAGCGTAGCCATTATCTTTTTGATCTAAATAGGAAATTCCATGGTGGCGTCCAAAAGCCTCTCTTCCATCTTCAAAATATTGAATATAGTTTCCGTGCCATACAATACCCAAAGGATCTGTCTCGACAAATCGAACCCTTATTTGGTTAGTATATGTAATTTCTCTATTGGAATTATACCGCATTTTTCCTTTCATTATAGACAATCGAAATAATAGTAGTTATGATAAAAAACAATAGTAATAGCGAAATTTCGGGAAGGATTTCCCAGAAACTTGCGTTCCTTAAAAATACATCATAGAAACCATTTAATCCCCAATTCATTGGGGATAAATTAGAAAGGAGTTGCATAAATTTTGGCATAATAAAAACTGGCACCCAAACACCTCCCAATGCTGCAAGAATTACCACAAAGGTAGCTCCAAAAGGTGCCGATTGTTCTTGGGTTTTTGCAACAGTACCTAAAAGCAATCCAAGACCAACGGCTGCCAGACCAGCAAAGGCGGCCACTACAAAAAGTAATGGAAGACGGCCAGAGATATCTAATTTTGGCAATCCAATACTTGGAAACAAATAAACCCCAACTAATAGCATGAAGGTGAATTGAATCAAGCAGACACCTACATACACTATTGTTTTCCCACCCAAAACGGTCACATAATTAACAGGATTGGTTCGTAAACGTACAAATGTTCCTTGTGTTTTCTCCTTCACCATATTAATTGATAAGGGAACAATAATAAAAAAGATAGCAAAGAGCGCCCAAGCTGGTACGTTGTGCTGTGCAGAATTTGGTAAAATGTCCTGATCGTCCTTAGTTGGGACTATTTCCTTAAAGCTAATAAAACTATCGGTTTCAAATATAGCGGTATCCTCTTCTTCTCCAATCTGCTGCTGAAACGCTTTATAGATCGATTGGGTTTCTATCTGCGAGATCATTTTGTCAATCCCATTTTTTACCGAACTTTTAAAAGTAATCTGGGTGGCAGGATCAAAATAGAGCCTGATTTCCTTCTGAGTTGTTCTTTCTGCTGAAGCTGAAGGCACTTCGTCTTCTAATCCAAATTGCGCTAAGATTCCTTCTACATTTCGATCTACTTTTTTCTGAAGCGCATCAGATAGTGTTTTGGGTATTACAATTGCCAATTGATAATCTCCTTTAAAGACAGCCCCTTTAGCTTCTTCTTCTGAAGCACTTTTAATTATTTCAAAAGTATTGGAACTCGTAAGACCTTCAAAAATGCTTTCAGAAACACTTCCCCTATCATTGTCAACAATTAAGATAGGGATTTGGGTGTTATTAATAGTTTTAAAGCTACTATCTTGGATAAGTGTAATGGTAATAACCAGTACCAAAGGCATAATAAAGAGAATCGCAATTCCCCCTATATCTCGGGAAAGCAATACTACTTCTTTATATGCCGATGCCAATAGTTTATGCATGGTCCCGTAGTGCTTTGCCGGTGATTGTTAAAAACACATCCTCCAAATTATAAGCATTCTCTTGGGCCGAGACCAAGTCTGCAGGAACTCCTTTTGTAATGATTTTACCTTTATCAATAATAGCCACTCTACTGCAGAAATTCTCAGCTTCATTTAAATGATGCGACGTATAAATTATTGTTGCTCCCTCTTTATTCAATTGTTTAAGATGATCAATAATCACATTCTTAGATTGCACGTCCACACCAACTGTTGGCTCATCAAGGAACAAAATTTTTGGGCTGTGAAGAATACTGGCAATTAGATTAACACGACGTTTCATTCCACCAGAAAAAGTACTCAACCTTTTATTCGCAAAACGGGTAAGACCTAATATTTCTAAATGTTCTCCTATTAAACTTCTTAAGGCATTTCCTTGTAAACCGTACATACTGCCAAAGTAAGAGAGATTCTCAAATGCAGTCAGTGTTGGATATAAGGCATATTCTTGAGGTACAATTCCAATGAGCTGTTTTAATTCATTTTTGTTCTCCTGAAATGTGAGTCCGTTTATAGAGAAAGAACCTGAGGTAGGCCTAAGCAATGAACTCAATATAGAAATTAGGGTGGTTTTTCCAGCTCCATTAGGGCCTAATAGGCCAAATATCTCTTGATCTTCAACTCTCAAATCCAAGTTCTCGACCGAAAAACCTTCGGCACCCTTGTATTTTTTTGATAGTTGATGAATTTCAATCATATGCTATGAATTCCTCTCTCTGAAGATTTAATTTCTACCATATCAGAATTAAACAGCCTTTTTAAGTTTCTTGAAAAAAGCCTCTTCTTTATTCGCAATCATCTCCAATTGCGTTGCAACATCATCGTATACATCAATCACCACTTTTGTGCTTCGGTTTCTATATATTCTTGACGCGTCTACAGCAAAATCTCTCCAAAGATCACCAATTTGTGTCATTTCAGAAGACAATTCTAGTAGTTTCTCATTACCTAGTTGCTTACTTGCTTCCTGCAAAAAAGCAGCATAAATATACCTAAATCCACCACCACCAGTGCCAATCTCTTCTTGCATTCGAACGATTTGTCCTAGATAATGGTTGGCAGTTTTGGTTCCTTTCTTCTCGGGCCATTTTCGTATCAAACCAGCTACGGTTTTTACTCCTTTAACACCAACATAAGGAACTGGCGCGAGCATATCTCTACAGGTATGTTTAATTGCCTTAACTATTGCTTTTTCAAGCTTTAACTCTTTAGGAAAAGCGATAGGGTAATACATATGTCCCTTTGGCGCAAAGGCACCCTTTGCAAAACGTACTTTCTCTAATTCTTTCGCGGTAAGAGTTGTAACGGTTTCCATCACGGGATCGCTAATTAGATAGATGTCGTCCTGCTTCCCATAAACCACCAAGTTATGAGCATTAAAATGAAATCGATATTCGTCTGGAAAATAAGTCAAGTTATATACTCCAACCTGAAGGCCAACAGGATTATCTCTTTCCAAATTAGCATCTAATCGAGCCTTCGCTGCTTTCGCATTTTTGAATTTTTCTCGTTTAAATTTTACTCCAACTCGTTTGGCAAATCTGTTAAAGATTGCTCCTGGCATCGCCCTATAAGTTATTGCGGGCGCGTGATTTACCATCAAAAAAGGAATATAACAATACAAAAGACCAGATCCTATTCCAAAAACCATTGGCTCACTAACAGTAAATCCATTATGTTTCATAAGGTTAGAAACAACGCCGTTTTCGCAATGTGCGGATTGATGATGTGTAAAATCTATTTCCATGAATTAAGTGTCGATGTGTTGAAGTTCCTCGATTGTTATATCGAAAGTGTCTGCATATTTTTGAAGCATCTTCGAACTAAGTTTCTTAAAGACCGAAGGCTTAAAATGTCTTTTTACACACCATTTCCAAGCCCCAACATAACTCGCTAAAACTGGCAGATCCATTTTATGCAATTCCATATAATATTCTATTGGACTAGTTTCATTAGCACGTACTTTTGCCTTAGCGGTGGCCACTCGCTCTTTAATTTCCTCTATCGCGTTACTAAGTGCAATTGTTTTAGGGTCCCAACCAGTAGTGTGCTCCGTGGTATAATCTCCATTCTCGTCTACCGCGTAACACAATTCACGTAAATTGGTTGATGCCAAATTACTTTCATCCTGTGGTACGTCACTCTTTTTCATTAGACTTCGTGGATTAAGAAATTGAGTGTACAAGCTACAATTAATTCGTCACTATTAAAAGTGGAACATTCAATACTGCAGATGGTAACAGAACCAGTGTCAAATCTTGAAATTAACGAAGCTCTTGTAGTTACAATATCTCCCTTCTTCGGAAGGTTGAAAATCTCTATTTTCTTAATAGCGCTTATATAACCTACCAACTTATTTCCTTCGCCAGTAAGATCATCTTTTTCAAAGTAACTCTGACCCACAATCGCAGAACATGCCTGCGCCGCATTCTCAATGAGTCCCGTTTCAGAAAGTCTGCCCTCTTTAAAGAAAACACATTCCCTGGTAACATCAAACTCTGTGCGAACCGAAGTTTCATCAATAAATAAGAGTCTTGTTACCATTAACATAGGATCTCTGTGTGGTAGAAAGTTCTTAAAGTCGATATGTTCTTCGCGAGTAGGTTTCAATGGTTAGGCTATAACAGTTTTCATTTCACTGGTAGAAATAACCTCTCCTTCACATTTGGTCTGTATTTGAACTAGCGTCACTCCCATAATTTCGTGCAAAATAGTAGCGGTAGTTTTAAGTTCTTCTGAAAGCGCAGGCAATCGATTTATCTCTACTTTCTTAATTGCGCCTATGTAACCTACAGGTGCAGGTTCATTTTTCAGGAAATATTGATATCCTGTATATAACGCAACTGTCTGAGCCATATGTTCAATTAACCCAGGAGCAGTAAATATATCGTTTGAAGTAAACATATTTTCCGAAGAAATTGTCAAGCCAGATACTACTTTCTCTTCAGAAAAAAAAAACAGCTTATCTACCATAACAAAAGGCTTCTTCTGCGGAATTAAGTTCTGAACAAAACTCTTATCTGTTATTTCGCTGGTGAGCAAATTCATTTAACACACAGTTAAATAGGCATATGCAAAAGAAAAACGAGAGCTTTCAGGAACTGAAAGCAAAATATTATCTCCTTTCTTCAATTTCCTAGAAGCCACCAAGCCTTCTAACATTAGGTAGATAGAAGCAGAGCCAACATTCCCAACCTTGCTCAAATTCATAAACCATTTTTCCCAAGGAATTTTCACTCCTTGCTTCTCCATTTCATTATATAATCCATCCTTAAAATAATAAGATGAAATATGCGGAAGGTAGTAGTCGATATCTTCCGATGTAATACCGTGTTTGCCCATAGCATTCTTAAGGCTATCTACTCCTTTCACAAGAATGTTTTCTCCTAGAATTTTAACATCCTGCTTAATGGAGAACAAGGATTGTTTACTCCACATTTCGGTTGGATATTCACTCCAAGGTTTTAAAAAACCGTCTTCCATCTTATCTCCTCCAGCGTACATGCAAGGTTCCATTTCGTGGGCATATGAATACCCTTCCATCCATTCTATTTTGAGAGGCAATTCACCTACAGGTTCGCTCTGTAACAAGAAGGCTCCAGCTCCGTCAGACAGCATCCAACGTAAAAAATCTTTATTAAAAGCAATAATGGGTTGTTCCTTCATCGCCTCGAGATGCGCAACTTCTTCTTCATAAATTGCACCAGTCATCCAGGACGAAATTCTTTCCGAACCAGTACAAACAGCGTTTTCAACCTCTCCACATTTTACAGCCATATAACCATACTTAAGAGCATTCATTCCACTGCAGCAAGCTCCAGTTGGTGAATTGATCTCTAAATTCTTACTGTTCAGAAACCCGTGAACCATTGCAGCGTGAGACGGTAATATTTGATCCGCGCTAGAAGTACCGCAGGAAAGTAATTTAATCTCTTCAACAGTAAAACTCTCATCACATAATTCAACTATTGCTTCCTTTGCCAGTTGAGCATTATTGTGAGATACATTACCTCTCTCATCGATAGCATAATATCTGGTTTCAATTTTATTATTGCGTAAAACAATCCGTCTTGCCTTAGATGTTTTTCCATTTATGAAGCCCAATCGCTCTTCCATAGTATCATTATCTACGGGAGCATTTGGTAAAAACTTAGAAACTCTGGTTATGTAAACATCTTTCATTAATCCTTCGTTGTGGTAACAGATGAAAAGTACTTTTTTTCTCTGCTTATACTATTCATCATTATTGGGTAAGTGAGTAAAAATACAATAAAAACTATAGGTGCTATGACCCATATTGCAAGTAACAAATAATAATTAAAAAAAACGAGCCATTTCTTCCTTTTTGAATCTCCATGACCGCCTTTTTTTATTATAAGATTTGCCCACTTCGAAAACAAAAGATTTGCCCGTTTATCTGCCAATGATAAAAAAGGTTTAATTCTAACCGCATCCAATTCTAACAATGCATTCTGAAGACTTGAAAAATTGTTCGCCATCAATGCTTCTTTAATTGGAAATCCAAACTTAGAAGCTCCTCTTATATCTTTTTCTGAAACACCTGGTTTCGGAAAAACCCCATACATCTTATCCTTCTTTCCTCCAAACATCCAATGTGTAATTGTAATAACACTAATATGATTTAAATGTCTATCGACTAAGGCAATATTTCCCACCAATTTTGCGTCACAAGCCAATAGTAATTTCTTTAATTTTTCTTGCGCCTGAATCCACATATTACGGGCACCAATAACAGTAACTACTGGTGTATTTTTCAGTAATTTTTTTGCGGCTTCAGATTTCAAAAAAGAGTTGAGAGGAATAGATGGTGTTAAAAACCACACCTGATGTCCCAATAGAACTAGGTCATATTTTTTGTCGAATAATTCAGCGTTTGGCTCTTCCAGCTCACAGGGTATTTGGAGAAAAGACTCAGGGAAAACGTCAAAAAATTTATCTTTCTTCCAAGGAAAATCATAACCCGTTTTTGGAACTAATTGATGATAAGTTACGTTCATTTGGTTATCCACGATAGTGGAGACCACATTCCGAAGAATATCAAACAACTGTCCTGTTTGGGAATAATATACTACTAGAATCTCTTTCATTTAGCCTTATTTATATTCCAGAAATTGAAATAGTTGAACCATTGTAGGGGATAATCCTTTAAAATCCACTCGACGCTTTCGGTGTATTTTTTAAGCAAACCTAGTGCGTCCCTATGCTTTACTTCGGCTATTCTTGCGTATAAATGATAATGTTTCGCGGTCTCCTTCATTACATAAACAAAAACAACTGGTACTTTTAATCGCGAAGCCAACAAGAAAGGTCCGGCAGGAAATTTTGCTTCCTCACCAAGAAATTCTTCGCTAAGGAATTTTGTTCCTTCAAAAAACCTATCTCCAGTAAAACAGACCAGTTCCCCCTTACCAAGAGCAGCATTAATTTCAAAAATATGAGATAAATTTTCTCCTATTAGAATAAACTTAATTTTTGATTTTGAAGTAACACTCTCCAGATATTCCTTAATGTTTTGATGTTCCGCATCTGTAGTAACAAGATTGATTTGAGAACGGGTATCAATTTCTTCGAAAAAATATTCAGCCAATTCAAAATTACCAACATGCGCGCTAATCAAAATTCCACCCTGTCCTTTATCCAATAAATTTGTGATGTCCTCAACACCATCAAACTCATACGTAAATTGGCTCCTAAGCCCCGATGCAATAGCGGCCTTATCTATTATTGTTTGCCCAAACTTAAAATAACTTTTGAAAACACTAACGGTACTTTTAATTTTAGAATATGCAAGTCTATTACGCAGATAATAGTAAATAGATTTAGTGCTTTTAGAGGCAAAGAAGCAAAAATAGAAAGCAACAAAATAGAGAAGAAAGTACGCAGCGCGAATTCCTAATTTCTTAATAAAGAAAATAAAAATTTTATACCCTAAAACAGTACCTCGCGATTTTCCTTCCCATTCACCCGACATGTGTAATTATTGGTAATTTTTCAGCTTAGTTTTTCTTCAATTAGGTCATAAAAATCCTGAAGTGTAGTCACTTTTACAAAATCTTCGCCAACCAGCTTTACACCAAAATTGGCTTCTATTGCAACCACTAAGTCTACAAAATCTAAACTATCAAGCTCTAAGGTTTCCTTTAAGTTTGCAGTAGGTGCAATCTCTTCTTCTTCAACTTCAAATTCGTCTACAAGAAAGTAGTTTATCTTCTCTACAATTACTTCTTTCGTCATCACTTTTAAGACACTTTTTTTATTATTAATGCTGAATTTGTTCCTCCAAATCCAAAAGAATTGGACAAAAATACATCAATTTTTTTGTTTAATGTTTTGTTAACAAGGTTTAATTTCGCTGCGTCCTCATCTGGATTTTCCAAATTTATATTTGGCGCCACAAAAGAATGCTCCATCATGAGCATAGAATATATCACCTCACTAGCACCTGCCATCCAACATTCATGCCCCGTCATTGACTTAGTAGAACTAATATAAGGGCCATTTTCACCGAAAACCCCAAGTATTGCTTTAGCCTCATTTGCATCCCCAACGGGAGTTGATGTTGCATGTGCATTTACATAATCAATCTGATTAGCTTTTAAATTTGCTTGGGATAATGCCTTTATCATTGCCCTTGATGGCCCCTCAATATTTGGTGTAGAAATATGTTCTCCATTGGAAGAAAAACCATATCCAACAATTTCGCCTAATATTGGTGCGCCTCTTTTAATCGCAGATTCATAACTTTCAACAATAAGTGTTGCACCTCCTCCGCTTGGAACCAAACCATCTCTATCCTTATCAAATGGTCGAGAGGCCTTTGTGGAATCCTGATTCGTTGAAAAAACACCAAGACCATCAAAACTTCCCATCGCCAACTCATTAATTTCTTGAGCTCCACCACAAACTATCATATCCTGAAGGCCACTTCTTATTAGTTGATATGCCATACCAATTGCATGAGATCCACTTGCACAGGCCGCACTAATAGTAAAATTAACTCCTGTAAGTCTGAATATTGTAGAAAGGTTCATGGTTACGGTTGAATTCATTGCTTTAAATATTGCACCAGAACCCACCAAAGTAGTATCTACCTTAGATCTAATTTTGTCTACAGATTCAATTACAGACCTTGCCGTACTATCATTTCCATAGAGAATACCTACTTCATTAGTATCTAAAAAATCTTGATCAATTTTTGCATTTTCGAGAGCCTCGAGTGTTGCTACATATGCATACGTGGCTTCTTCACCCATGCTGATGCGCTCTCTTCTAGACAAGAAACCTTTGAGGTTTGGCTCTTCAACCATTCCAGTCAATGGTGAGCGATATCCAAAGTCTTTTCTTTTTTGATCAAAGACAATTCCCGATGTTCCGTTATAAAGAGACTCCTTTACTTCAGAAAGATTTTTACCTATACAAGAATAAATTCCCATGCCGGTAATTACTACTCGCCTCATCTGCCCAACTTAATTTTATGAATATATTCCTCCGTTTATATTAATTACTTCTCCTGTAATATAAGAGGATTTTTCCGAAGCCAAAAATGAAACTATATGAGCCACTTCTTCTGCTTCTCCAAATCTATTTGCGGGGATCATTTTCTTTAACCCTTTCTCATCAAGGCCTGCGGTCATATCACTCCTAATAAAACCAGGAGCTACTGCGTTTACAGTAATCTTCCTTTTAGCAACCTCTTGCGCCAATGCCTTTGTTGCTGCAATTACCGCTCCTTTGGCCGCAGAATAGTTCGTCTGACCGGGAGTTCCTTTTAATCCTGAAACCGACACCATATTTATAACTCTTCCGTACCGATTGACCAATAGTTTCTGAATCAAATGATTAGTAACATTAAAGAACCCATTAAGACTAGTGTTAATTACATTACTCCAATCTTCCTTTTGCATCCACATAAACAATCCATCCTTAGTAATACCAGCGTTGTTTACCACTACTTCGATCACATCATCTTTGTGATTTTCTTGCCAAGCATCTAGTTTTGCAGCAACCGCTACTCCATCCACAACATCAAACTGAATAATTTCTCCTGAACCTCCAACGGCCTCAACCCCTTTTAAAGTTTCTTTTGCCGCAGCTTCATTACTATTATAATTAATTAGAATACGATAGGTCAAATCTTTCGCAAGCTGTATGCAAACTGCTCTTCCTATTCCTCTTGAACCTCCTGTCACCAAAGCATACTTTGTAGGTGCTTTCTTTTCTTCCATCTATATAATACTCTAATTTTTTATTCTGAAAAATTCTCAGCATTTTGATACCATTTTCCTCCTAGAGGCTGTCCATCTTCAGTAATGAAACCCCAAGTTTTCTTGTATCGCACTCTAGCCATTCCATTATGAAAACCCTTAATATTATTTTTACTAAAAAGAGAGAGTCCCCCAGCAGTAATATTATACTGAGCCGGGATCACCATCTTACCTGTGGAATCGATAAAGCCCCATAATTTCTTCTCTTTAACTGGAGCTAACCCATTATCAGCGAATATTTCGGCATCCCTATAATTAAATCCAACCACCTCGGCTCCTTGTTCATTAATATACCCCCAACTCTTTTCTTTAGCAACTGGCGCCAATCCGTTTTTAAAAGCTCTAGCTTTATCAAATGTAGGTTCAATTACCCATTCGCCTTTTGCATTGATAAATCCAACTTTTTTACCCTTACGGGCATATGTTAGGTCTGACTCATTTGTGAAGTCCCAAATTTTACTAGCACTAGCTACAATTTCAAATTTCCCATTAACAAGAACGCCATAGGACTCACCCTTTGCCGCCCAAATGGCTTTCGTTCTGTAATCACTCAACTTAGAATATTCAACAGGAATTGTCACCTTACCTGTTAAATCTATCATGCCCCACATATCTCCGTTTCTCACCCTAGCATGTCCATCTACAAAGGGTTTAATAACATCATAGGTTGGCTCTAAAATTACTTTTGCATTGGTATTCATAAGACCTATTTTTTTGCCTATTCTATAAAAGGCAATCCCACGTTCATTAAAATCATAGAATTTTTCTTGCACCGGAGTGTTCAATATATTTCCAGAAGTATCAATATAATTCCATTGATCATCTTTTAGGACTAAGGCATATCCAGAATTAAATGCTTTTACCTTATCATAGCTGGGCTGAATTACCCATTTTCCTGAAGTATCTATAAACCCCCATTTTTTATCTTTAAACGCGGCTGCATGACCTTCAGAAAAATTTCCTGCCTTATCAAATTGGGATGTAATTACCATAGCACCAGATTTATCAATAAATCCAAATTTATCATTGTCCCTTACTCGGGCAAATTCTTGTGCATAAGCAAAACTTAGGTTGACTAAGAGGGCTAGAATTAAAAGACTTAATTTTTTCATAATACTATTCTTCTGAGTTAATAATATATTCTTTTACTTGATTTACATATGGATACATAACAACATCTTCGGTAAAGGCGGGTACGATACTTCGAATCTCATCAAACATCTTCTTCGTTTTAGAAGACACCTTATCTTGTAATTTTAAGTATTCAATTGCCTGAACGATTGTAATTAATTCAATAGCTACAACTTCGTAAGCATTTTCGATTACCTTCTTTGTAATAAGTGCGGCATTCGTACCCATACTTACAATGTCTTGATTGTCATTATTACTGGGGATGCTATGTACGTACATAGGATTAGAAAGCATCTGATTTTCTGCTGTAGTTGACGTGGCGGTAAATTGCACGCCTTGCATTCCGAAATTCAACCCTAAAGTCCCTAGGTTTACAAAAGGAGGAAGAATATCATTTAATTTTGAATTAAGCAGATAGTTTAACTGTCGCTCTGCTAACATACTCATTTTAGCAACGACAATTTTCAGCTTGTCCATCTCTAAAGATACATAATCTCCATGAAAATTACCTCCGTGAAATACATGCTCTTTCTCGACGTTAACAATTGGATTATCGTTCGCAGAATTCACTTCTTCAATCAAGATTCTTTCTACATTATTCAAGGTATCTAGAACTGGACCCAATATTTGAGGGACACAACGCAATGAATAATACTCTTGTACTTTCTCTTCAAAAACAACGACTTCGTTATTACCATTATACAAATGATGTTCGCGCTTTCTTGTAAGTGTACTATCTTGTAAATGATTCCTCATAGCCTCTGCTATACAGCGTTGACCAACGTGTTTTTTAGTTTGATTAAGGTCTTCAGACAAATGATCGTCGTAGGCCTGAACAATTTCATTGATTGCTGAAGAACAAGAAATCATCCAGTTCAACAACCTTCTCGTATAAATCGTATTCACAACCCCAATTCCGGTCATTACGGAGGTACCATTCATAATGGCAAGCCCTTCGCGCAAAGCAACAGTAATTGGCTCTAAACTTTCTAGTTCGAAAACCTCATTTGTGTTTCGTCGTTCTCCCTTATAGAACACTTCACCTTCACCAATCAATACCAATGCCATATGAGCCAACTGAACCAAATCTCCACTGGCACCAACACCACCGTGCTCATAAATAAGCGGAATAATATTCTTGTTTATCAGTGATGTCATCAATTCGATAACCGATATATGAACACCAGAATTTCCAAGGCTCAACGTATTAAGACGTGCCAGCATCGCAGAACGCACATACATAGGTGGAATAGGATTTCCGGTACCCGAAGCATGACTTCTAATTAGATTGTATTGTAACTGAATTCTTTGAGAGTCCTTTATCTTATATTGGGCCATAGGACCAAAGCCCGTATTAACCCCATAGATAATTTTGTTTTCTGAAAAACCCTTCAAAAAATCAAAACTTTTCTGAACTGTATCCTTAATTTTGTTATGAATTAAGATAGGCTCTTCCCTAAAAATAACATCGTAAAATTCTTTAACACCTAACTCTCCCGTAATTGTCAACATGTAAAACCTGATAATTTTTAATGAATATTAATACAATTCCTTAAATAAAAATAGTTAATTTGAATGCAAATCTAATAATTTAAAGCATCTATATCCCAAATATATAAATCAATCTATTGTAAGCAATGACTCAGGACGAAAACGTAGATATACTAATAATTGGCGTCGGTCCATCTGGCTGTGTGGCAGCCTCTTACCTAAATAATCAAGGATTTTCGATTAAAGTGGTTGAAAAAAACATGTTTCCAAGGTTTGTAATTGGAGAGAGTCTTTTGCCAAGATGCATGGATCATTTTGAAGAAGTTGGATTGTTAGATTGCTTAAAAGAGCAAAATTTTGAGATCAAAAGAGGAGCCCGTTTTCTTAAGAATAATGTTGTCTGTAATTTTGACTTCAGTAAAAAGCACACTCTAGGTTGGGATTGGACCTGGCAAGTACCACGTGCGGATTTCGACAATGCTCTTGCCCAAGAACTTTTAAAAAGAGGTGTTGCTATTGCGTTTGAGAAAGAGGTGATCGATGTTAAAATTGCTGAAGACGGTTCTTCAACGACAACCGTAAGAAATATCGACGGCACCGTTTCTACTATTCACGCGAAGTACATTGTTGATTCTAGCGGTTTTGGAAGGGTGCTTCCCAGGTTATTAGACCTTGACAAACCTTCGGCTATGCCAAAACATTCTTCTATTTTTTCGCATGTAGTGGATAAAAACAGACCCCAAGGTACCGAAGGAACTTTAATCACCTTTGATGTAGTTACAGATGAAGTTTGGTTATGGGTAATTCCATTTTCCAGTGGTGTTACAAGTTTAGGATTTGTAGGCCCAAGTGAGTTTATAGAATCATATACAGGAACTCCTTCAGAAAAACTGAAGGAAATGATGACGCTTTCGAAACATTACAACGATCGTTTTGCCGATCTCGATTACGAGTTCTCACCAGTCGAAATAAAAAACTATTCGAAATCTGTTAAAAAACTCTACGGAAAAGGCTTTGCTTTAACAGGAAACAGTGCAGAATTTCTAGATCCAGTGTTTTCATCTGGTGTTACTTTTGCTACTGAATCTGCGCTACTTTCGGCCAAGCTCATCACTCGTGAACTTAGGGGAGAAACTGTAGATTGGGAAACAGAATATACCGGATATATAAAGGAAGGAGTGGATGTTTTTGCAACCTATGTGAAAGAATGGTATACAGGAAATCTTCAGAAAATATTTTTCCACCGCCCTGAGAACCCAGAAATAAAAAAAACAAATATGTGCGGTTCTAGCGGGCTATGTTTGGGACAAATCTAATCCATTTGTAAAAAATCATCACAGGCTTATAAAAACTGTGGCGCGTGTAATTGATATGGAAAGTGATCAAGTCTAATCAAAGTATACTATAAAAAAGCCATCAACTAAAAATCGATGGCTTTTTTTAGAACTTATTCTCAACTTATTTGATCTTTTTCTTGATCATTCCTGCTAAGGTTTTTCCAGTTTTAGCATATCCTTCGCCTAAGCGATCCTCATTGCTAAAAGTTCCTCCATATCTGTTTCCAGGAGCGTTCTTACCAGTAATCTCTAATAGAACGTTACTTCTATTCGCTGTCTCAATAAATCTCATGGTCGTTGAAAGTTTAGCGGGTTTTCTCATTACGACAACATTATACCCTGGGTACATCCATGTGGCATCCACAATTAACGTATACTTCGCGTCCGTAAGCCCTTGATCAAACTCCATATTATAATCCTCGGTAAGGTATCTGTTCATTAATTCTAAGAATTTCGGCGCATAGATTAGTTCTTTCGCTGCTTCCCATTTCTTAGCCCAAGCTTTTCCTTTACCCCTTCCCTTTTCCTCTAACTCGGCAGTCCGTGTCTTAATATATTCTGTCTCAGGCCTTTTGTCTTTATAGAGTTTTAAATTGCTATAGTCAAATTCTACATTGATCTGTGTTTGTCCTTTTAAAAAGGAAAAATCCCCGTCTACCACTTTCATCTTTTGTCCATAAACAAAGGCCGTGCAAACGATCGCTAAAATTAGTGTTACTTGTTTTCTCATTTGGTATAATTGAAATTAATATTCGTTTAACGAACATAGCAATTTTTACTTAAAAACTTGCTAGCTCCTATATACAGCGATGACTATTACATAAAGTGTGCCGAAAATTTAAAAAATTTTGGGCAAAACGTACAAAGCCGAATCAACTAAATGACTCGGCTAGTCTTGTTGCACGGATAGTGTATTTTTAATGATGAAGAGTTAGATTTGAAGTAAATCTATACTTATGCGTAGCTATAAACTTCAACTAATCAATAGTAGTTCTTATAATAAGAGTTTAATTCAAAGAGGGCGTATTGATTTTTGGTTTGACAAGAGTATTTTCATTAATTGGTATTATAGAGGTACTCGTTTAAGAGGAGGCAAACAAGTTTATAGTGCTGCAGTAATAGAATTGATTTTAATAATTTCCTATGTATATTATTTACCACTACGCCAAGCACAAGGGTTTATGATGAGTCTGCTAGAAGAGCAAAATATTGCTCTAGAAGTTCCAGATTACACCACCCTTTGCCGTCGAAGAAAAACACTAAATATAAAGAAGAAACTTACTCCTTGGAATCGCAAGGAAAGTATAGTCTTCTCTATAGATGCAAGTGGATTAAAGTGTAGTGGAGAAAAGGAATGGATGCGTAAGAAACATAAGGCTACTAGAGTTCGTAAGTTTATTAAGATTCATACGGGAATTAATGTAACTACTCGACACATCATATTTAACACCACCACATCATCTAGAAGGCACGATGGTACGCAACTTCCTTATACCATCAAACAGGTAGGTAACAAGATTAAAACAGTACTAGCTGATGGAGGGTATGATTTTAAATCCTCCGTTAGACTTACTCACCCTAATGTTAGAATGATTATCCCTCCTAGGTCGAATGCCATAGTAGATGATAAAACCCATCAAAGAAACACAGCTATTAAATATATTGATCAATATGGTAGCGCTATATGGAAAAGAGAAACAGGGTATTAGAATTCTAAAAACGACAGAAGATTCATTAATAATGGAGAATCCATTCATGAAAAACGAAGATGGAAAATTATTATTAATGAAATATGTAAAAAAAGTAAAGGTTCAGATCGGTAATGATTCAGATTAGTTGGTGGGATGTATTTAGAGCGTAAATAGATGAAATAGAGTAAATTAAATATTAATCAATATTCAAAAACGAGTATACTCATTTTCTTTTTGTCCAACTCTAAGGGCTTAAAAAGCGAATTTTAAAACTTAGTGGTTCAAACTAGTTGCTACATGGCTCCCTATATCGTAAGCCTTCGACGAAGGCTTACGATATTACTGTAAAAAGGAGTTAAATAATTTTGTTGTGACGACATATCTAGGGTTATCTCGCCAGGCTCTGTCATATTCTACAAATCCGAAATAGGCTAAGAATCGCTCAAAAGTTCGTAGTAAATAGCAATGGTAGGCTCTTCTTTGAATATTCTCGGAAAAAGGATGAAAATCCAAAAGATTAGGGAATGCATTAAAATATTTTTCTGCATAAAAATTACCTTCTCTTTTTAAGCCTCCATATTTTCTGAGCAAGACCAGAGAAAAACCAAAACCAAGTTGCCCCCACTGCTCAATATCATAACCATCAAAATAGACCCAATTAAATTTTCGACAAAAGGTAGTAAATAGTAATTCCGTTAGTTGAGAATCATTTTCTAATAATTTCTTTCCTTTTTGAGTGAGGCTTAGTTTATTATTACGTTTTTTAATAATGCCCATTAAACTCAAAAGATTTTTTGAAAGATGAATTGTCGAGGAATCTGTTTCCTTTTGTAATTTTACAATACCATCTTCAATGGCCCTATCCTTTAAACCTCCATTTTAATACACATCAAAAACAATTTTGGTTGGCAGTGATCCTGTCTTGGTAAGTTTCACTTAAGTCTAATTTGGATATACCACCAGCCCATGGTGAATATGAGTCAATAAATGGAATTTATAGAATATTAAGAAGTGTTAGTGAGAATGAAGTATTGTCTTGGCTAAGAAGTCAAAAGTTATACCAAGAGATTAGAATTCGACAGACTCCACAACCGAAGACCTCTAATTTTCATTTGAATATTATTACGGGATTAATTAGTATCGGTTTAATTTTAATCATCTTTGTTTTATATAAAGTTCACAAACAGGCTCCCTAGCTTCTGGCTCCCTATATTAGACGAAAAGGAAGTAAAAATAAATAATAATTAAGGGAGAAGTTTAAAATTTCTGTAAATTAAAACACTGGCTATCAAGATATTGTGCAATAATATACTATCCTTAATGTTTCAAATAAATTAATTAGTATCAATGCAACCTATAGCAATTTAGTTGTTAAATAATTGTTCTTCACTTTTTGAATAAAAATGGGTCGTTCAAAATTATTCTAGCCCATACACTTTTTGGCATGTATTAAAATGCTAAAGCACTTTATATACAGTGCATCGTTTATTTTTCTTTTCTATATATTACTTCATAGCATTAGTAGTCTATAATATCCTCTATACGATATTACTAAGACAAATTTATACGTTTTTCTACGATTTATTTTTTTAAAAGACAGGAAGAAGCTGATTTCGACCATTCTATTCTTTTTTCTTATATTTACGTGATTTTATTAAAAAACCTACAGCTATGAAAAAAACACTATTATTACTTATTATTTGCCTAGCTTTTTCTTTCGATGCGATTGCACAAAAAGAAAAAGGATCTGATGCCCCATTAATAGACACTAGAATTGATAATATGGGTTATTGGAAAGACCTGGCAGAAAGAGGGCTTGTTCCTGTTCAGCCAGACGTACAACCTCCTAGAGCAGTGGTAAAAAGCTCTCGCATTAATGCGAGAGGAATCAATGCAGATTCACCAGATGTTCCTGTAAATGCAGGAGGAGATAATACACAAAGTGAAACCTCCATTTTTGTAAACCCGAATGACAACTCGAAAGCATTTAATTCAAATAACTCTACTTCCTGGAATGGAACTTCTGTAGGGTCTCTCTTTGGGACTAGCTTTTTCTTAACTGACGATACTGGATTATCATGGGGAGGAAGTGTTCAAGGAACAGGAGGATCTAATAGCGGAGATCCAGCCGCAGTTATTGGCCTTAACGGAAGATATTTTGATGGTTTTATCCATAGTAATTCTGGTCAAGGAGTTGCCTATTCTGATGATGAAGGTGTAACTTGGACAAGTGTTGTAGCTGGAGCTCCAACTGGAGGAACTATTTTAGATAAAAATCATTTATGGATTGATAATAGTCCAACGAGTCCACATGAAGGAAATATATATGATGCTTGGACTGATTTTAATAATGGAAATGATATCTTTTTTACTCGTTCAATAAATAATGGTTTGTCATATAGCGCTCCTATAAATTTAAGTTCAGCTATTGGTGGTGGAAGCCATGATCAAGGAGTAAATATTCAAACAGGACCTAATGGAGAAGTTTATGTAACATGGGCGGTTTATGATAGTTGGCCTTCAGATGAGACTGCTTTAGGTTTTATAAAGTCTACGGATGGAGGAGCTACATTTGGAACTCCAGTAAGAATAATTAATAATATTAGAGGAATTAGAACAACGGCTACTTCAAAAAATCAACGTGTAAATTCTTTTCCATCTATGACAGTCGATATTAGTGGCGGTTCTGAAGATGGAAGTATCTATATAGTTTGGACAAATGTAGGAGTTCCTGGAACTAATACAGGGACTAACTTAAGTGTATATATGATTAAATCTACAGATGAGGGAGCTAATTGGGGAACTCCAATAAGAGTAAACCAAGGAAATTTTCAAACAGGAAAAGAATCATATTTTCCATGGATTACTTCTGATCCTGAATCTGGTGTATTAAGCTGTATTTTTTATGATGATAGAGATGTAAGTTCAACACAAGTAGAAGCATGGGTGTCAAGTTCGTATGACGGCGGTACTACTTGGGAAGATTTTAGAGTGAGTGATGTTGCTTTTACTCCGCAACCTATAGCAGGTTTAGCTGGAGGATATATGGGAGATTATTTAGGAATTTCAGCAAGAGGGGGAATTGTTTATCCCGTTTGGCCAGATAACAGAAATGGATATATACAAGCTTTTGTTTCTCCTTTTGAAACAAATACAAGAGAAAAACCAACTGATTTAACGGTTGTTTTAACAAACGATATAACAGGGCAAACAGATTTAAATTGGAATTTTCCTGGCGCACCCACCTTTCAGTTTTTTATTGTCTATAGAGACGGTGTTCAAATAACAACAACGACCGACCCTTTTTATACAGATATATTACCCACTTTTGGATTATATAATTATACGGTAACAGCGATGCATGATGATGGAGAATCTTCAGGAGAAAATGGATCTGTACAGTGGGGTAATCCAAACATTAGTGTTACACCAGGTTTTCTTGAAGAAACATTACAACCCGATGAGATGTCTGTTAAAGTTTTAACGATTACAAATACAGGAGAACTAGATTTAACTTATAACATTGACACACAAATTATAACAACCTTAACGAATCCTCAAGTTTTTTGTGGAGCAAGTGGAGGTGGAGGTGACGAGTATATTAGCCGAGTAGAATTTGGAGACATAGATAACTCAAGTGCTCAAACCTTTTATGGCGATTATACTGCTTTATCTACAGATGTAGATGCAGGGAGCACCTATCCAATTACCATTACTAATGGAGAAGTTTTTTCTGCCGATGATTTAGGAATTTGGATTGATGCCAATCAAGATGATGATTTTGATGATCCAGGAGAGCAAGTAGTTTGTACGGTCGATGATGGTGCTAACGGAACTTACAGTATAACGGTTCCTTCTGACGCACTAGGAGGTACCGCAAGAATGCGAATTAGAATAAAATTTAATGGTTCAGATTGTGGAAGTTCATGTGGAACAACAACTTGGGGAGAAGTAGAAGATTACTCTTTAAATATTCATTCATGGCTTCAAGTAGAAACTATAGACGGAACACTAGCTCCAGGTGCAACAGAAAACATTAATGTTACATTCGATTCAACAGGACTTTCAATAGGAGATTATTTTGCAACTATTTCAGTAAACTCGAATGCGACAGACGATCCTTTAGTTGAAGTGCCTGTTACATTACATGTTGTTGAAGGGAATATCTTAGATGCAACAGCTACTGTTGATGATTCGGAAGTTTGTAGTGGTACTTCTACCACTTTACATGCTAATCCAAATGGAGGCTCTGGAACCTATACTTTTTCTTGGACTTCCGTGCCAGCTGGTTTTACTTCTTCTGATGAAAACCCTACGGTTTCACCTACTGTTAATACAATTTATACGGTTGTTGTGGATGATGGAGCAGATACAGCCTCAAGTGATGTCTCTGTAGATATAGTTGATGTCCCTGCACAAGCAAACACACCTACGGGAGATCAAGAGCTTTGTCAAGATTCTGTAAGTAGTACCTATATAACCGATGTAGTTGCCAATACAACTTCGTATCAATGGACTATTAACCCTACTGCTGCAGGTACTATTTCTGGAACAGGTACATCTGCAAGTGTAGATTGGGATGCTGCTTTTAGTGGCGCAGTAACTATTACCGTAACTGCAAATAATGATTGTGGCCCCGGAGCAGTATCTAATGCTATTTCTATAACTATTAATGAATTACCAACAGTTACATTACCAGGTTTTGATGCTATTTGTATTGATCTGCCTGCTTTTGAATTAACTGGTGGAGAGCCTATGGGAGGAACCTATTCTGGTGTTGGTGTCTCTGGAGGAAATTTTGATCCTTTAGTAGCAGGAGTTGGAATCCATACCATTACCTATGCTTATACAGATGGTAATAGTTGTGAGAATTTTGCTACCCAAACTATAGAGGTAAATCCATTACCAACGGTTACCCTTACTCCATTTGCAACTGTTACAGATACAACGCCTGCATTTGAGTTAACAGGAGGTACTCCAGTTGGAGGCACTTATTCTGGACCAGGTGTTACTGGTGGTTTCTTTGATCCTGCTATTGCAGGAATAGGAGTTCATATTATTACCTATGCGTATACAGATGGCAATGGTTGCGAAAATTTTGCAACGCAAACAATAGAAGTTACTCCGACATTAGGTGTTAATGATGTTGAAAATGGAATCAACTTTGTATTATACCCAAACCCAAATAGCGGACAATTAAACTTAGAAATTAATTCGTTATTGGTGCAAGATTTTGAAGTACGCATAGTTAACCAAATTGGTTCTATTATTTTTACTAAAAAGATCAATGTTTCTGAAGGTTCAAATTATACATTTAACCTATCGGGTATTACTACAGGAGTTTATTATTTTTTATTAGAAAGTGATAAGCAAAACTATGTTAGAAAAATTGTGGTAAACAATTAAATCAAACCATAGTAATTAGTATTATAAAAAGCCCCAACTATACAATATAGTTGGGGCTTTCTTTTAAAATGTTTTTAATAAATTAAGCGTCGCTATTTAATTTTTTTGTTAAATAAAACCCAGAAAATAATCCCAGACCTGCCATTAAAAATATGGTGCCATGCTTTCTCTACGATCATTTTACGATAATGTGTCCCATATAAGGGATTGTTCTGAGAGTGGACTTGCAACAAAAAAGTGGACATTTAGTTAAGAGTCATGCTGCTACTTTTTGATTAAACATTTCGGTTTCAAAT
>CAJXZB010000005.1 GCA_913063405.1 uncultured Ulvibacter sp. | reverse complement strand
CAGTATGCCAGTTATAAATTTACCAATATCCTAAAAAGTTATAATGGATTGGTAAAACAATCTATGAGCAGAAAAGGTAATTGTTGGGATAACGCAGTAGCTGAATCGTTTTTCAAAAGCTTAAAGGTAGAATGGGTATACAAACACAATTATGGACTAAGATCAGACGCTAAGTTATCAATCTTTCAATCGATAGAAACTTGGTATAATAGAAGAAGAATACACTCCTCTTTGGGGTATAAAACTATAAAGGAATTTGAAACCGAAATGTTTAATCAAAAAGTAGCAGCATGACTCTTAACTAAATGTCCACTTTTTTGTTGCAAGTCCAGCCAAAACTGTCTCAATTTGATGACTACAGGATTTCAAGCCAATCATCATTATTAGTTGACCTATTTAAGAAATTTGCGTTCTCCATTAACTATACATTTACCTATGATAGTTTCCCTGCCATAGGAATACCAAATTCTCAATACAATCTAGCAACCGGAGTTGCATATTCCTTTGACTAAAATTTTATAAACTTTCGTAAGCTTCTTTTTCTTAAAGAGACTACTTCATTATATTTACCAAACTTGAAAACCAAAAGGAATTTCGTTTCATAACTATACTATAGATTTATGGCCTCTAACCACTATTATGACCCAGCAGATCTCAAAAAATTTGGTAATATCACCGAATGGAGTGAAGAACTAGGAACCAAATTTTTTGATTATTACGGCAAAGTTTTTGAAGAAGGCGCCTTAACCGCTCGTGAAAAATCGCTAATTGCATTGGCCGTTGCCCATACTGAGCAATGTCCATATTGTATCGATGCGTACACTAAGGATACCCTACAAAGAGGAGTAACTAAAGAACAAATGATGGAGGCGGTCCATGTAGGTGCTGCAATTAAAAGTGGCGCGGCACTCGTTCATAGTACCATGATGATGAATAAAGTAAACAAACTTGACGGATAAGCACACCTATTTTATGTCGAAATTAAAAACCCAATCACTTCATAAAAGAGAAAGTGAACTTGCTGAAGCTAACAGACAATTGGAGATTTTGTCTAATGGTATTTTTGGCAGCGATGAACTTCCCACTTTTGCAAAAAAAATAAAAGAAACAAATCAGTTTCCTTTGCGCCCTAAGAAGTTAGAAATACTTCAAATAAATGTTGGTTATATGTGCAATCAAGTTTGTGACCATTGTCATGTGGATGCAGGTCCGGATCGCAAGGAGATAATGACAAAAGAAACCATGTTGCAATGTCTTGAGGTAATCAAAATCACCGGAGCGCATACTTTAGACCTTACCGGCGGAGCGCCAGAAATGAATCCTAATTTCCGCTGGTTTGTTGATGAGGCAAGCAAAGCCGGAATTAAAGACTTTATTGTTCGAAGTAATTTAACTATCATTAGAGCTAACAAAAAACACTACGATCTTCCTCAGTTTTTCAAAGATCATAATGTACACGTGGTAAGTTCTATGCCGCACTGGACGCGTGGAAAAACTGACAAGCAAAGAGGTGACGGTGTTTTTGATAAATCAATCAAAGCCCTTCAAGAATTAAATGCAGTTGGGTATGGAATGCCAGATAGTGACTTGAGGCTTGACCTTGTCTACAATCCAACTGGAGCGTTCCTTCCGGGAGATCAAATGGGACTAGAAAAAGATTTTAAAAAAGGCTTGCTTGAGGATTTTGGTATTCAATTTCATAACTTATTTGCAATTACCAACCTACCTATCTCTAGGTTTTTGGATTATTTAATTGCTTCAGAAAACTATGAGGATTATATGTATCAGCTGGTGGAAGCTTACAATCCTGCTGCTGTTAAAAATGTAATGTGTATTAATACTATTTCGATTAGCTGGGACGGCTACTTATATGATTGTGATTTCAATCAAATGTTAGGGTTACAAGTCGCGAGTAAAGTGAAACACATTTCAGATTATAACGAAGATTTATTAAACGATCGCAATATAATTATTTCTCAACATTGCTATGGCTGTACAGCGGGGGCTGGAAGTAGCTGTCAAGGTGTTGTGACCTAATTATAACACAAACTGGAGTCTCATTAATGAAATTCAAAATACTTTACATTGGGCTTATACTAATCAGTTTTTCAGCTTCATCCCAGAAATCTCTGGATATTTTGTTACGGATTAATAATGCTGAGAGTATTACCTATATCTCGGTGGACGAGCTCCGTATGTATCAATTAAATGATTCTGTACTGATCTTGGACGCGAGAGAGCGGAATGAGTTTGACGTGAGCCATATTCCTTCAGCCAGATATGTTGGCTACGGTCATTTTTCTTCGGAAGAGATTTCAGAATATATAACAGACAAAAACACCCCATTAATAGTGTATTGCTCCCTCGGAATACGCTCTGAAGATGTAGGGGAAAAACTTGAAAAAGCAGGTTTTACCAATGTTAAAAACCTATATGGTGGTATTTTTGAATGGAAAAACAAATCCTATCCCGTAATAGATTCCGAAGGAAAAGAAACAGAAAATGTACATACATTTTCCAAACATTGGAGCCGATGGCTCACCAAAGGAGTTAAAGTGTATGACTAAAACTATTCCCTTACTTGTGACAAACAAAAATAATCTACTCATCATATTTACCAGAAATCCTGAATTAGGTAAATGTAAAACGCGTTTGGCGGCTAGTATTGGAGATGTTGCTGCCTTAGACATTTATACCTTTCTATTGAAACATACGGTTTCAATTACCGAAAATCTAAACGTGACAAAGCAGGTGTACTACTCCGTGAAAATCCGTGAAAACGACTTGTGGGACGATACTATTTATGATAAAAAGCAACAAGAGGGTACCGATTTAGGCTTACGGATGGAGTACGCCTTTCAGCAAGGGTTTAAGGACGGGTACAAAAACATTATCATTATTGGTAGTGATATGTACGATCTAAGTCAGACGGATTTAAAATTGGCTTTTCAATCTTTAGAACAGCACGATTTTGTAATTGGTCCAGCAGAAGACGGTGGTTACTATCTACTAGGGATGAAAAATCTCAATCCAAAAGTTTTCAGAAATAAAGAATGGGGTACAAATACGGTTCTTTTTAGCACAAAAAATGATTTAAAAACAGAAGATGTGAAATTTCTTTTAGAAAGAAACGACATAGATACTCTCGATGATATAAAGGATGTCCCTTTTTTTAGAGATCAGTTTTTAAACAAATAAAAATACTATTATGAAAAATTTACTTTTACTTTTTACGCTCTCCCTTTTATCCTATGCTTCCACCGCACAATGTGTGGAAGCTGCCAATGAATTTGGAAACAACACCAATATCCCAATGTACAATGTAACCGGAGAAGTTTTGGTTACGCTAAATCCTGGTGGAAACGACATTACTCTCGATCTTGGCGCCGACTTTATGACTGCTGCCGGCCCAGATATTAGAGCTTTTTTGGTTAACTCTAACGGATTATCGGATACGCAACTTGCCAATACTCCAATTTCAAATTTAGAGAACTTCGAATTTGGATTGGTTGGAAGTGGAACGACAAACCAAAACGGAGCTAAGTCATTTACGGTTCCAGTTCCCACGGCTATCGACTTAGGAAACTATGACAAAGTATTCTTCTACTGTCTTCTCTTTAATCAGTTTTGGGACTTTGGTAGCATCACTCCATTTACTCCAGCTAATTGTTCAATACTTAATTTAGAATCGAATGAGCTTGAAACAGCCGCATTGTATCCAAACCCTGCAAGAGAAGTAATTAATATTTCCGTAAGCACGATTGAAATTGAAGAAATACGTATTTTTGACGGCTTAGGTAAGCAGGTTTTCCAACAAAAAGGAAATACTTCAGAGAGTATAAACGTTTCTAACTTGGATAATGGACTATATTTTGTAACGCTTAAAGCAAATAACCTTTCAGTTACCAAAAAATTAGTAATTAGATAATTTCATATGATAAGATACATTCAGGAATCTGCCACATTTTTAAAGCAAAGAGGATTTGAAACTCCAGAGATTGGAATTATCCTCGGCACAGGTCTTGGACAAATAATTGAAAATATTGAGGTTGAAGCTGAAATGAGCTACAATCACATTCCAAATTTTCCGACTGCCACCGTTGAATTTCATAAAGGAAAACTCATTTACGGTACCCTCGCCAGTAAAAAGGTAGTGGTCATGCAAGGACGTTTCCATTTGTATGAAGGATATACCTTGGAGGATGTAACCTTTCCTGTTCGAGTGATGAGTGAACTGGGAATCAAAACCTTATTGGTGAGCAACGCTTCTGGAGCTATTAATACGGGCTTCAAAAAAGGTGAGATTATGTTGATCGATGATCATATTAATCTTCAAGGCGGATCTCCACTAGCCTTTAAAGGTGTTGAGAAGATGGGTAAACGTTTCGTCGATATGAGTGCTCCTTATGACCTTGAAATGAACGCTAAAATTGAAGAAATAGCAAAAACCAATGAGATTGCTATCCATAAAGGAGTTTATGTTAGTGTTGTTGGACCTCAACTAGAAACCCGTGCGGAATATCGCTATTTAAAGCTTATTGGAGCAGATGCAGTTGGTATGAGTACTGTACCTGAAATTATTGTAGCCAATCATTTAGGGTTACGTGTGTCAGCATTATCGGTTTTAACCGACGAATGTGATCCAGACAATCTTGAACCTGTGGACATTGCCGAAATCATTGCAATGGCAGGAAAAGCAGAGCCAGATATGATAACATTATTTACTGAGTTGATTAAAACATTATAAATATGAGTTACCTAGATACCACGCATGACGTTTATAAGGAAGCAGCCTTGACCCCAGATGTTGGTCTTTGTTGTACAACAAACCCTATTTGGGAATTACCCGGTTTGAAGATTCCTAAGATCATGCAAGAGATGAATTATGGCTGTGGAAGTACGGTTAACGCACGAGATTTGACGAACAACCCAAAGACTCTTTACGTTGGTGTTGGGGGTGGTATGGAACTTTTGCAGTTCTCATACTTTAATCGTCAATCAAATGGTGTTGTAGGTATTGATGTAGTAGATGAAATGTTGGAAGCGTCTCGAAAAAACTTTATCGAAGCTGAAGAAATGAATCCTTGGTTTAAAAGTGAATTCGTTGAATTGAAGAAAGGCGATGCTTTGAATCTTCCCGTTGAGGACAATTCTATTGATGTGGCCGCTCAAAACTGCCTTTTTAATATTTTTAAAGCTGAAGATCTTAAAAAAGCCATCGAAGAAATGTACCGTGTGCTAAAACCGCATGGACGTTTGGTAATGAGTGACCCTACCTGCGAGCAGCCTATGAACGATACGCTTCGCAATGATGCCCGTCTTCGTGCTTTATGCCTAAGTGGTAGCTTGCCAATAGCGGGATATGTAAAAGCACTTACCGATGTCGGTTTTGGAACTATTGAAATTAGAACACGTAAGCCATATCGTATTCTAGATCCTAAAAATTATCCAACGGATGAACTTATTTATATAGAATCAATTGAGGTAGCAGCGATAAAAGATCCAATGCCTGAAGATGGTCCTTGTATTTTCACCGGTAAAGCGGCGATCTACTATGGAAAAGAAGACTATTTCGATGACAAATTAGGCCATATTTTATTGAAGAACCAACCCTTGGCAATTTGTGATAAAACCGCGGCGGCTTTAAAAACGCTCGGTAGAGATGACATATACTTTAGTGAGTCTACTTTCCACTATGATGGTGGGGGATGTTGTTAAACCAAAAAAGGTTGTCAAAAAAATATGACGACCCAACTTAAAAAATTAAAACAAAAAATACGTTTATCCTCCCGATCCCGCAGTACCAACCTCTGGATGCATCGTAAGTTCTGTATAACCGCTACCTGTAATAGGTAAACTTAAATTTCGAGTCTCTCCTGGCTGCATATCTACGCCTGGCGTTGGTCCAAACTCTGTGCTATTACCACTGGCATCAAATACATGTACTTCCAATCTGGATTGCTGGGCAAGATTAGAGTTTAAGTTTTCAAAGGTTCCAACAAAAGAATTAGTTGCACTGTCAAAAGATATAATAGCGTGAATCCCACTAATAACTTCATCTGCAGTTTGATTCATTGAGAAACGTGTTCCAGATTCACCCTGTTCTCCCCCACCTCCTTCAGAACCTTCTCCGTTACCTTCTAAATTATCCTGTTCTGTTCCTTCTCCTGCTGAATCTGCTTTTGAGCAAGAAGTAAATGTTGCGGATGTTACTAAAAATAACATGGTTAAAAATAAAATCGGCTTTTTCATAATCATAAATTTTAAATTATTAATATCTGTTTTAAAAGCAGTTTATCTCCTCCCTTTGTATAATGAACGCAGGGCTTTCAATTTACCCTGCCAGATAATTCAATAAAACATATAAGTAATTTATTTTCAGAAATTTAAAGACCCGATTCTACCAGTAGAATCTCAAAGAAAATTGCGGTGTACATTGTAATTGAAAAGTTTCAATACTGTTAATTTGAGATGGAGACATTGATTCTGTATCGCTTATAAAGTGCGCTTTAGAAAAGCTATTTTTGGTATTTAAGAGGTTTAATATTGAAACTCGTGCATCTAAATTAGTCTTATCTGTAAACAGTTTTGTTCTATACGCCACTCCAAAATCTATTCGACTATAATCACCCAATTTTCGATTATTTAATTCGTCATAAGTTAGTTGGTTAACAACAATAGGGTTTTCTTCGGAAGTTACTTGTGTTATTCCTGTAAGCACAGAAAATGGGAGTCCCGTTTTATAACTGTAACTTAATGAAAAATTCCATTTTTTCCAAGTATAGGTATTGTATATTCTTAAATTGTGACGCTGGTCATTGTTTGAAGGAAAATCACCGAAGCTTGATGATGGTGATTTAAATATATTTCTGCTCAGGGTATGATTTATCCAAAAGTTAAAGTTGTTCCATTTACGTTTTAAAAGAACACCCAAACCAAATACTTCCGAATTACCAGTGCCTTCAATTAATCCGTCCATGTTCAGAACACTGGAAGCACTAGAAATTCCAGAGGTATTATTGTAATAGACTTCCAAATCCAACAACCAATTCTTTGGCTCATAAACAACTCCCAGAGCAGCTTTGGTTGCTTTAAGTTGACTTCCAGTTTCAGGTTTGGACAACACCCAAAAATCAGTTCTGGCATTTAAACCTTGTTCACCGAAATGTTCTAGCTGATTAATGAATTGATGAAATAGTCCAAATGATGATTTTAACTTTATGTCCTTTGAAAAGGCATATTGCAAATTAATTCTCGGCTAGAGATATCATGTTCCAAATTCCTTGTAATAAGAAGCTCGGATGCCCAATTTAATTGTAAAATCTCGTAATTCAAAATTGAATGAAGACAAGAGATTGTGAAAAGTAGCCTTCAGAATTAGAGCTAACTCCAGAAGATAAGTTCTGAACATAAATACTGACATCCGTAACGACTTTACCATCGATAGTATTATATACGTAATCGCACAAGGCGTAAATTTTTGGTTTGAGAGCAATAATTAAAATGAGCTTATTATTAATTTTGTATGAAAAAGGTGTTTTTTTAAGAACCTCTTTCATAGTCAATTCTATTTGACTCATATGTATCGTTCCTGAAAACTTATATTTTTAAATTTCTTTTACATCAAAATTAAATTTGAATTCAGATTCGTCCTCTATGGCATTGAAGACTTCATTTATGCTTTCATTTTGAAATATTAATTCTTGAGTTATGGCCTGAAGACAACCTAAAGCAAGGTATACCAAAATAATTAAAAGACCACGAGATAAAGTCATTTATTGGTTTTAGAAAGTGGTTAAAGGCCAAAAATCCTACTTCTCAGTAGAATTATTAGATGTTACTAAACTAGGCACATCTATCACAGCTAGTCGTAAAAAGCGCAACATTCAAAGATACCAAACGGGGAGTTTCGGTAAAATTAAAACAGAATAACAATCTTCTATGAACGCGGCAGAGGTAATTCTATCTCGAAATCGTAATTATTTTCGTAACATCATTAATCTCAAACTCTAACCCTAAAGGCGAACAAACTTCATGTAAGGCTTGATTTATAGAGCTATGGGTAAAAATTCCTGTGAAAATTTTATCCATACTTGGAACATTAATATTTACATTAAACTGTCGTTCCATTTCATTAAATACATTATTTATATTATCCTCATAAAAAGAGGATATTTTTCGTTTCCAAGTTGGTGAGTTATTTAAGTGATTTTCCAAAGCACCCTTGCCATTTTTTGAAAACCTAACTCTGTTTCCCTTTGTTAAAATAAACGTTTCATCATCGCTGCTAACTTTAACTTTACCTGAGTAGCATTCTACAGTAAGGTTTCCATCCCATGCATTAACATTGAACTCTGTACCTAAAACCTCTACCAAACCTTCATCTGTTTCCACTGTAAATGAGCTCCCTTTTCGAACCTTAAACCATGCCTCACCCTTTAGAACAACAAACCTTTTATCATTCCATTTGCTCTCGCTAAAACTAATTTGAGACCCATCATTTAATACAATTTGAGAATCATCTGGAAGTTGTACTGTTTTTGTGGCTGCGTAGAGAGCATCTACCGTTGTTTGTTTACTCTGTTGAAACAAAAACAACCCTAACAACAATATAACGCTCGTCGCAGCACTTATTTTCCACCAAACATTCAATGACCTTGCTTTCGGCTTTCGTTTAGCATTTTCTACCTTAACCAAATCTAAATGTGTTTTCTTATCCAAAGCGGGTAGCTCTACATCATCAATGAGGGAAACTATACGTGTTATTTCATCCCACTCACCAGAAATTTTCAAAGCCTCTATCTCTTTAGGACCTAAATCGTCAGAGAGCATTCTTGCATATATTCTAGTTTTATCTTCCATAACGGTCCTTTATTATACAACGTTCATTAGCAACATTACCCTACACCCTTTTATGAATTTTTCGTAAATGCGTCAACGCTTTGTGCATCCGCTTTTCGACAGCTTTTACACTAATACCCAACTCCTCTGCAATTTCTCGATACTTTTTCTTATCAATTCTAGTCATGAAACCATCAATCTCTCATTATTTAAGTAACGTATAAACTCTCACTTTCCCTACCGCTTTATCGAAATTATTTTTTACTACTAAAAAAAGCCCTTAGTTAAAACTAAGGGCTTTTTTGTTCACTAATTTCTAGTTATCCTTTCCGCATATAAATATTTCCCGAAATGGTTTCCATAACAATGAGTTCATTTCCATTGTTAATTGTTCCAATAATCTTATTACTTCCTGTTGAATTTCGATGTTCATCCTTATTAATATCCAAGTCAGAATAGATCGTTCCTGTTAATGTAGAGGCATTGATTTTTGCTTTGTTCATCGTGACATCTACATCTCCACTTATAGTTTTGAGTTTTAGCGCTCCGTCATAATTTTTAATTGTTACATTTCCAGAGATAAGATCAGTTGTTAAGTTCCCAATAAAGGAATCTGCTGCCACACTTCCCGATATGCTCTTCACTTTAAGGTTCGCTCCTTTCGGAATATAAACGGTGTAGTTAATCTCGGTGTTATTATAACAATTATTTCGGTTTCTATTCTTCTTAAAATAGTCTCCAAAATCCGAAGCTATTTTTAAGCGCCCTGAACTGTTCTCAGTTTTTAAACTGAAATCGTTATTTCCCTCTCCTTCGTCAATATTTACCGAAGCCTTTACAACAACTTCATTTTTGTTCCATTGTTCTACTTGAATATCCTGAGCGAATTGAAAATTAAGAAAAATATCCTGGCCAGTAGAGACCGCTTCGACTTTTTCAACATTTCGTTGTGCTGTCGTTGATGCTATAAAAAGCATGGTCATGGCTAAAAGTATGTGCGTTTTCATGTTTTTAGTTTTAATTGTTATTTTTTTCTGAAATAAATATTACCCGTAGAAGAACTTAGATATAACTTCACTCCCCCATTGTTAAGACGTCCTTTTACCTTACGAGTAGCACCTACTACTTTCATTCCATCCTCGCGAAGCACTTCCAAATCGAAATTACTATAGACCGTTCCCATAGTTGATTTCAGTTCAACATCCGCTTTAGCGTTGCTTGGTAACGTCACATCAACATCCCCCGTAGAAGAACTAATTGAAACCGGAGCGCTCTGATTTAGAGAAACAAACTCTACGTTAATACCTCCAGTACTTGAATGTGCCGTTACAGGTCCGGTGACATCTACCAAATGAATATGCCCTACGTTAGAATTTATCTCCAATTCCCCAGATACCCCTTCAACATGAGCACTGCCTAGGTTACCACAATTCAAATTGAGGTTCACCGATTTAGGAATAGTAATTGTAAATCCGTGTCGCTGCATAAATGGCTTCAAATCCTTAACGCGCAATAGGTCTCCGTCCTTTTCAATGGACATCCCGAAGCCTGTATTATCAACTCCCCCAGGATAGATTGCTTTTAATCCTTTAGCCTTATCATCTTTATGATCCTTATTATCATCGTCGTGATGTTCATAATCATAATTATGGTTTCCATGACTATGATTGTGATCGTGATCATTATCACCATCATCACAATGTACTTCGGCTCCCTTTCTAAACAATATCTCGTTCGCAGAACCAGCGATAACCTTCACTGAAGTATTTGTCTCCAGTTTTATTTTCTTTATTCCAGTTAAGGAATGTTTATAACCTTCTTGGGCAACACCAGTTACCAGGTTTCCCACTATAAAGATTACTACTAGTACAATATGTTTCATAACTAAACTATTTTGTGTGTTTTACATTAAACTAACTAAACCTTCATTCACATGGTCTTTAACATAACCAGGTGTTTCAGACTGTTCTAATAATATTTGCATTGGAGCTCTCGCCCTTTGATCTTGTACTTTTACTAAAAATTCGATTACCGCAATCTGTATACTTGGGTTCTTTTCGGTTGTCAAAGCCTCAATAAATGCATCTTTTACCTCTTCATTATTAGAGAACCTCGAAAGCGCTTCGGCTGCAGCCAGGCGCACATTGATATTTGCATCATAATTCATACGATCAATTAATGCTACTAATATCTTGGTGTCAGGCTGCACAATCTCTTCAGTATAATTAACTGCCTTAATTCGTTTACTTGCAGATTGATTATCCAATAGAGCCAATGTCATATCCTGCTTTAAAGACTTCGCTTCTTGATTTAACAACGAGATTTGCTGGGTAACTTCCTGATTCTTCGCATGGCTACCCCATAAATACCCTCCAACCAATAAAAGTAAGGAGGCCGCAATTTGAAAAGCAGTTTTCCAAGAAAGAGAAGAATCTGACTTTAGTTCTTTAAGTTTTGGCTCCTGCAACTTTTTTTCTTCTTTCAACATTTCTAAAAATGAGATCCGCAAGGCATCACTAGGAAGGGCAGGCCCCATAGTATTCAAATCTTCTAATAACGTTCGTGTCTCCTTAAGCGTCTTTTCACAGGACTCACAATCGGCTATATGTTGTTCTAATTCCTTCGATGCTTCCATAGACAAAGTCCCATCCACATACTCGATTATTTGACTTTCGTTCTCTTTACAACTCATAATTATATCGTTTCAAAATAAAGTACTTTCAATTTTTTGATGGTTCTATGGATCTTGGTTTTTACGGCCGTTTCGTTACTACCAATAACTTCAGCGATTTGTTTGTATTTCATTCCTTGAAATCTACTCATCACCAACAATTCTTTTTCAGCCACTGGCAATCTGTCCATTACAATTCTCAATCTTTCAACTTGTTCTGTAGCTTCAACTGGTTGATCATCGGTTCGATCTGGAATTTGATCAACCACAACTTCTATTTGTTTCTTTTTCACCTTTCCAAAGTGATCCGAACTAATGTTTCTGGCGATTTGAAAAATCCAAGATGCAAACTTACCTCCTTTATAAGATCCGCGATATCTTATAGCTTTATAAAACACATTCTGCACTAGGTCCTCACTTACCCCTTTATCCTGAACCATTTGGTAGAAAAAATTGTAAATCCACTTATGGTATCTTTCAAAAAGTAAGGTCATCGCATCAAGATTCCCTTGTGACACTTCTTGCATTAATGCTTCGTCGGTTGGTTTTTCCAAAGTTGCCTATTGATGGTTGGTTGCTATGAAGACCTTTCCAATATGAAAAGGTTACATTAAAATGTTAATTTATAGTAATGGTGTAAGTATTCTTATAAAACTATGTCATAACATTTATCGTACGTCTAGTACAATATCAAATTTATGATTTTAATCTTTCTATTTGTCGCAGCATGTTTTTTAGCCTATAGTAATGGTGCTAATGACAATTTTAAAGGGGTTGCTACGCTCTTTGGAAGTGGAACAACAAATTACAAAAAGGCAATTAGCTGGGCCACTATAACAACGTTTTCTGGTTCTATTGCTGCTATTTTTTTAGCTGAAGAGCTTGTTAAAAACTTCTCTGGAAAAGGACTTGTTCCTAATGAGTTAATCTTAAACCCAACCTTTGCTATTTCCATCGCCATTGGGGCTGCGTTAACGGTAATTATGGCTACTAAGATGGGAATGCCTATTTCTACAACTCACAGCCTTGTAGGAGCACTTTTTGGTGCTGGGGTTATGGCTATTGGCTTTGACTTCAACTTTACAAAACTTGGGAGAACATTCTTAGTACCATTAATAGTAAGTCCATTAATAGCTGCAGTATTTAGTTTTATAGCATATATCATTTTTAGATTTTTCAGAAAAAAATTAAACATCACAACGAAAAGTGGAATATACATCCCAGAAAAACAGGAATCAGAGCTTATTGCAATTTCCACAAATAAAATGAATGCAAAGGTAGAAATCTCATCTACTTATGTGAGACGAACCATCGAAACCTATAGCGGGGAACTGTTGGATATTTCATCGCAACGAATTTTAGACAATCTTCATTTTTTAAGTGCTGGTATAGTAAGCTTTGCACGAGGCTTAAATGACACTCCAAAAATCGTTGGATTATTAGTGATTATTAATACGTTAAACATAAAATGGGGGATGATTGCCGTGGCAATTACGATGGCGCTTGGAGGGCTTATCAATGCTAAAAAAGTGGGGATAACCATGAGCAAGAAAATCACATCTATGAACTCTGGGCAGGGTTTTACTGCAAATATTATAACCGGTCTATTGGTAACCACAGCGAGTATTCACGGATTACCTGTTTCTACAACTCACGTGTCTGTAGGTTCTATTTTTGGAATTGGAACGGTTACAAAAAAAGCAGATCCAAAAATGATCTCTAAAATATTACTATCTTGGGTTCTTACGCTTCCTATTGCGGCTATTCTTAGTGGTTTAATGTTTCTTGTATTGGAACAGATCTCTTAATAAAATAAAATTGGTTCGGATATTGCAATAGTTATTCCGTATCTATAAAATAATACAACGGATAATGCTGTGTAAGATCAAAGAAATAACAATCCTATTTATAGCAGTAACATTTGCTGCTTGTGGAAGTGGTAAAAAACCACTACAAGCTACGGCTTCTGAAACTATTCGCGCCGAAAGAATAACTCCTCCAGTTGTGCAAGGGGAGATTGTTGAATGTGAGCTTGAACAACCTGAAATTGGGAACCCTACAAATGAGGAACCAATCAAAGTAGAAACAGAAGTAGAAACTATTCAAGAAATAACCGAAACTTTCGGTCATCAAGCTTTTGACTCACTTTTAAAGAATAATGTTTCTGAAGAAGGGGTGGTTGACTACGCTGGTTTTATAAAAAATAAAAAAGCCCTTAGAGGCTATATAACTTCTTTAGGAGAGAACATGCCTACTGACAATTGGACCAAGGAGGATAAACTCACCTACTGGATGAACGCTTACAATGCAATGACAGTAGATCTAATACTGCGTAACTTACCCTTAGAAAGTATTAAAGACATTGATAAACCTTGGAATCAGCGATTATGGAAGCTTGGTGACAAATGGTATAATCTAGATGAAATCGAGCATCAAATCCTACGTAAAATGGACGATCCTCGTATCCACTTCGGAATAAACTGTGCTTCTTTTTCTTGTCCGCCACTTTTAAACGAGGCATTTACAAGTCAGAAAGTCGATTTTCAACTTGAAGAACTGGCCAGAAACTTTGTAAATGATACCAGACGGAATTCTATTTCTGAAAAGGCGGTAAGGGTTTCTAAGATATTTACCTGGTTTGCTAAAGACTTTAAGAAGAATGGCTCACTAATAGATTTTCTTAATAAATACGCAACAACTCCAATTAACGCGAAAGCCAAAGTACGATACGAAGACTATAATTGGAATTTAAATGATTAGTATTATTATTCCTGTTTTAAATGAGGGAGAGACGATCCAGGATCTTTTATCTCATATTTCTGAAAGTACTTCGGGGGAAAAAATAGCCGAAATACTTGTTGTAGATGGTGAAAGTCAAGATGGTACCAGAGAAGTTGTTATGCGTTTTTCTGAAAAATCCAATTTAAACATCCAATATATACCTTCAGAAAGAGGGCGTGCCAAACAAATGAATACGGGCGTCACTAATGCCATTGGAAACGTTCTATATTTCTTGCATGCAGATTCTTTTCCTCCTAAGAACTTCGATTCGGACATCGTTTCCGAAGTAAAGCAAGGAAGTCTTGCCGGATGCTTTAGATTAAAATTTGACAACAATCATCCTGTCTTAATCATTTCTCAATGGTTCACACAGTTTAACTTTAAATTTTGTAGAGGCGGAGATCAGTCATTATTTATAACCAAAGAGTTATTTAACCAATTATCAGGCTTCAGTGAGGACTATACTATATATGAAGACTGCGAATTCATCAATCGGATATATGGCGTTGCTAAATTTAAGGTAATACCAAAACATATAATAACCTCATCACGCAAATATTTGGAAAAAGGTACTTGGAGGTTGCAATACCATTTCACATTGATTCACTTAAAGAAATGGTCAGGAGCCAGTCCACAGGCATTATATAATTATTACGAAAAACATATCAACTCCTAAAATCAAACAGCATTCCCAAAAATTATACATTGGTGAAAACGCTACCCGAAATAAACTGCAAATCAATTTAAATTGGAATCTAAACTGTATTTCTTACTGAATTATTACAATAAATAAAGAATTATCTTACACACATATGTTCTTAACATGTATTACAGCTAAATAAATTACACTTAATCAATTTGGTGTCTTTTGGTAGCGATCTAAATTATGCAATTCAACGATTTTTACAAACACTTCGTCTATAATATGTTGATTTTACCAGAAAGAAATTATTCGAAATTAATTTTATATTCTATGTTTGTCCTGTAAGAAATTTCGCATTACATAAGCCGAAATGATTCCAATGCTTACAAAAGCGATTCAAGAGTTAAGCAAAAAACTTGATCCGTAATCGACGAAAACACAAAACTAAAAGAACGAAACACTGCTATCCTTACTCATGTAGCACAAAGAGATTAGAAAATATTACCTGAATCAATATCCAAAGAGCTATGAGCTGAGGAGAGATTAGCTCCAACTGTATTGATTCAATTTATAGAAAAAGAGGCCTAACAGCCTCTTTTTTTTATTTTCAATTCATAACTAAAAATACTGTCCTATTCCAAAGACCAACCCGCTGGTAGCTTCTCGAGTAACACCGAATCCATAGTCAATTCTAAAAATAGCATTGAAAATACGTTTATGAATGAGCCTTACCCCAATACCCGGATAAACCCTTAAATTAGCGCTCTCACCAAAATCACCAAAATCCCCTCCTGGATTACGCCAACTTCCAGCATCCACAAAAACATTGCCCTGAATGGCAAACCAGTCTTTTTCAAAAAATGTATGCCTGTATTCTGTATTCAGAATAATTGCGCCAGTTCCTCTATCAATGGTATTCCCAACTCCTCGAATGTTCAAATTATTATCTACAGAAAAAGGTGCGAAGGGAGAATCATTATTACTTGCTAAACCAAGTCGTAGCCTATTCGCCCAATTTCCTTTTGTTCCAATTCTGTGGTAATAATTAAAATCATTCCAGCCAATCAAAAACTCAGGCAGAGTCCCGTTGATGGTAGTTACGTATTGAAAGTTGAATGTACTCTTAAATCCTTCCAAATATTGATAGAAGTAGTTAATCTGATTATATTCATAAATAGCCTTATAAAGCAACTTGTGTACATTTAAATCTTGAGGGACATCAACCTCTGTCGCTCCATCTCTATAGTTGTATCCTTCAGTGAAGTAATTCGCCCCAATTTCTACACGATGGTTGAAGTTAAACTCATACAATCCCGAAATCTCATAGGAAGTATTGTTGTATTTGTAGTTTGCACCCCCCATATTTAAGAAGACAGGCTCGAGGGTGGTCAAATTTTGATGGTTTATTGCGATTCCTAGTTTCCTACTAAAAAGATATGGTGCTCTAAAATTTATACCATAAGAATTGAAAATATCGCGTTGAAAAAAACCTCCAAAAGCAATATTTTTACCCAAACCGTTAAACTCATAGATCCCAAGTCTAAAAGCAAACTCATTATCATTTGTAGTAAAAACACTTACTGAGGGAATTATAGTAAAATTCTCTTCAACTCCGTATACCACTTTATAAGTTCCATCTGCTTTTTCTTCAACTTGAAAATAAGCATGAGATATTCCAGGCAATCGCTTTAAACGATTCATATCGGTTTCAATCACTAGAGAGTCAAGAACAGCTCCTTCTTTTACAATAGAAATATTTCTTATAAAACGTTCTTTCGTTTTTTTATTCCCCTGAACGGAAACCTCACCAACGGTTTGTCCAAAGGCAACGCCGTAAAAAAGAAGTAGTATGAAACCAAATAATTTATTCAACGGAAAACGGTTTTTCAATTAAAGTATTCACCCAATTATCTTCGCTTACACCCATGAGGGTAAAATTGTAGTCAGCTCCTGGAATCAAACTAGGCGGCGTAACCACAGTAATGTTTAATACCACATTTGCTATATTATAATACTGAAAGCTGGATTCTTCGGTATAAGTCCCAGAAAGCAGTTCATCTTGCGCATCAGAAACTACTTGAAAATAAATTGCGTCCTCGGGTATTGCCGAAGCCTCCCAAGAAAATACGGGCATAAGAGCCGTAGCTTCATCAATAGTTAACTCACTAGAAAAAACGGTGTTTTGAGTACGATGCTTTAGTCTTATTGGATTCGAAAGATGTAGTATTCCATCTTCTTTAAAGCTAATAATAACCCATTTTTCTTTCGGGGTAATCCTCTTGAATTTTTTTAGGTATCCTTTAAAAATATCTTCAGATTGCAGGTCCTTCTTTGTATAATTTGCATAATTATTCTTATCAACCTCAACATCTTTAGTCTCGTAATATCGAATATCTGTCGCGTCAACTCGTGGATAGAAATATATGATTACCTCATTTTCATTTTCAGATGCTGAAGCACAGGCTATAACATTATCAACCTCTATTTGATTCATGACAACAAGGCTATCTAATGAATCATTGGTCAGGACAATATTCCCTGGATCATCACTTGAAGCGCAAGAAATAATAACAAAAAGAAAAATTATGTAATAACTATTGCTGCCCATAATGTACTCGTATCAATTCTTCAACTGGTTTGTTTTGGGGTGTAAATTGTGAGTCATCTAAACCACCAGATTTTCCATGATTAATAAACCATTTCCAAATAAAGCCACCCGCAAACCATTCTTCTTCCCAAACTTCTTCGAACAATGCTTTGGTAGTATTAGATTGAGCTTCATGATTTGCAGCCGTCATACTTTGTTCGCTTCTCCAAGGTTCCTTCCCTGCATAGTCCACACTTCGATAGCCAAATTCAGCAAATAAGATTTTTCTATTCTCCTTTTCAGAAACACTTTGCAGTTCATCCTTCCATTTTTCCCATCCGTTTTTGGATTCTTCAACAGACGGAGTTTGACTTTCGGAAATAGGGAAATAGGCATCCACACCAATATAATCTAATTGGTTCCAAAACGGAACCCGTTTGTACTCATCCCAATTAGCGGCATAGGTTAATTTTCCTTTATATACTGATTTAATATCCTCAATTAATACCTGCCAATAATTTGGACGATGAACGATAAATTGTTCTAATTCGGTACCTATGCAAAATAACTCCGCACTGACCTCCTGAGCAAGGTGAGCATACTCCAAAATAAAGTTACGATAGGAATGCTCTAAGATTTTCCAGTTATCTTCCGAGGTCATTCTAAGGTAACCTGTAAATTCTCCATGTGAAATCCAAATTTGAGGCTTCACCATCACCTTAATATCGCTCTTTTTAAGCATTTCAACATATTGCTTTGCACCAGCTTTAGTTTCCCCAAACCATTGCCTATCAGTATTATGAATGATATCTGGATAGTCCGCGCCTCTTATAAAGCCAAAGGGCATAATTGCCGCATAATTTGCATTGAGTTTCACCACTGGGCTAACATGGAGTTGCTCCACTTCTTGTGGAGCAGCTACAAAACTGATTCCATTAATTTTGGAGGATTGCCCAGAACAGGACATCTGTAATCCACAAATCAATAAAATCAGTAACTTTTTCATTTTAAGGTATTTTTAAAGCCCTAATTTACGATTTCCGTTATAATAATGCTCGCAGTCCAAGGCTAAATGTTTGCCCTAAACCTTGAAAGTTATTTCCTCTTACAAATTTTCCGAATGAAGCCTCTACATTAAGAATGTCAGTTACTTGGTATTTACCCCCAATACCTACAGATGTATAATTCTGAGAAAAATTCTCACCCGCACTACCCGGGTTATCATATCCAATTAAAAACGCCTGCTGAGCATTTACAAAGATGGTAGACTTTGATGTAGGGAAATAGCTCAAAAAAGCACTCACTGGAAGCGATAGACTATTGTTTGCAAAACGTTCTCCTACGTTCTCGGTTAGCGGGTCCGCATCTTGTCTTGTTTCACCAAAATTAAAGGCAAAATCAGCTTCGGTAAAAATCTGCCATTTGCTTCCACCAAAAGTATTATCATAGAAAAACTTGGTTTCCCAAGTATAGCTTCTTTTATCTAAGTAAGGTGCGTTAGGTGTGTCTTTAAAAAGCGGTAAGTAAAAAGAACTTGTAAGAGAGAAATTACTAATACTCTTAAACGGTTGTACTCTAATGGATGGTGCGATTGTGGTCAAACCACTTCGCGCATCGGTATCATTGTTCTCAAAACTTAAAACATCCAAAGTTCCGGCACCAGCATATGTATTTGCACGAGCCTGGATGATCAATCCAACATTAATTCGAGAGTTTTCACTCACTCCCGTATAAACTTCAGTAGTATTCGTGAAAAAGGTCTGCCTTGGAATCGTTACAGAGGTCGACCCGGCGTCGGTTTGCTCCGTCTGTGTATAAATACTATTAAAAAATTTAATGTCCCACTGTCCTTTTTTTAACAGTTTGGAAGGTGTGTACTCCTGAACATTACTTTTTGTTGTTTCGGTTTCTTCTTGCCCTATGGCGATTGAAAAAACAAAGCATAACAACACTGTGACTAATAAACTTTTAGTTGATTTCATATGTTTAAATTTTATTTGAAGTTTTGTCCTTTAAGTTAATTAAGGGTCATGCTTCCGCTATCTACTGGATACTCGGGGGATTATCCAACAGACGGGAAGACTGTTTATGTTATTTTGAATTTAATCGCCAATCATAACTATAATATGAAATTTTGGCTTTTTCTGGAATGGGTTCCTTTCTGAATTTATTGATATACACTATTTCGCTTCCGTCCTGGGTAAAGTCACCTTTATACCATTCAAAGATTTGAGAAAGCTGCACCTTATTTCCCTTCACTTTTATAAAGTTAGGATTATTGAGTGCAATCTCTGTTTGCTTTTGCAGTTGAGCCTCCAAGCTCGTTGGTTTGTATGCCTTATTAATAATAGGTGGGCAACCCAATCCTGCACAAACCAATACAAAGTGAAAACGTGCTTCTTTCTTAAACACTGCCCGAAGTTTTTTGTTTTCTATATCGTTTAAAGTAATGGATGTATTTCCTACATCGTACTTTATCTTATCAAAAAATCCTTTTTTATCTAACGGTGACTTTAGTGGATAATTGTTCATGACTCCTTTTATTACTGAAAGGTTATACGCATTTATCCAAAATGCCTGGTAAGTTGACACCTCCGAAGGCGAAACATCTATGCTTTTAGCCTTTTCAAGTAATGAGTTAAGCAATTCTGGCGATGTTTTAATTGCATTGTAATCCACTTTTCCATTTGAAACATAAGAATTGAAGAAACTATCTGTCTCTTCAAAAAATGACTGGGGAACTTGTGCGCTACTTTCAGAAAAACTTAGACTTACTAAGGCAATTGTTACAATGATTAATTTTTTCATTTTTATTGTTTTGATGTTGCCTAAGTCTGTAACTTTTAAAATTGCTTACAAATTAATCTATTAAAATTTTACTAACCTCCTCAAACCGCAAGTAATACTGGAGGTAATGTGATTTTTAAATTCGAAAGATTTTATAATAATAGAAATTGGAAAGGAACTTATCAAAATTAAAGCTCCAGAGGCTCTAATGTATTTGACAGATAGTTCAATAGCGGTTTTTGAAATAATACCTCCTTACTCGCAAGGGCTTCTATATACTTGACATATAGATTATTCTCAACCTTATGCGCCTCTATCTGTTTTTTATGCTGAAGCATTCTTAACTTTAATAAAATCAATGGTGATACACCTTCCATGTTCTTATATACCTCTAACAACGAAACTACGCTACTCTTCTCCATTTGAGCCATTATACTTTCATAGTTAGAGATGGCGATTTTAAATACATCAAAGGCCATTCGCTCATCTCTTTTGGCATCCAAGACAGACTCATTCAATTTACCCTCTCTACTTAATCTTTCAAGATAATAGCTACCCTTATTTGCCCTTTTATTTCCAAAAAAAGGAAGATTAATTCCAACAGATATAGAGAAGTTCTCATCAAAAAGAAAGCTGTTTTTACCACCATATTTCGCCTGAACATAATCCAATAGCTGCTTTGTACTAGCAACATCAAATTTCATCTCGCTCTCCAATGTAGATAGTTTTAATTTTTGTAGTGTAACGTCTAAAACCTCAATATCCTGAGGATCATCTATTGCGTTTTCACAAATTTGTTTTGCGCCAATTAAATCTTCCAATTTGAACTCAACATTTCCATTTTTAAAACTTCCCTCCTCTTTTAAAAAGAACTGTTGATTCAATTTTATCTCTTCGAGGTTTGAAAGTTTCAACTGAGTTGATAAAAGTTCTTCCTCAGTTTCTATTAAATCTTTTACATCAAAATTTGTATCATATATGCTTTGACTTAGAATTCTTAATTTATCTTCAATATGCATTTTCCTATCACGATAAAGGCCAATTAGCTTATCATTAAAAATATATTTCACAACTTGTAGATACCTCTCTTTAAGGGTTTTGTTGAAATTTATTTTATTTTGAATTTGTATTTCTTCAATCCTTCTCTGGTAAATTTTCTTTTGATTAGACCTTGCCCATAAACTATTTGGTTTAACTCGTAAAGCGTATTCCTGTCTTTTTAATCGTAAGTCTCTAGATTCAGTACGAAATTGGACACTTTTAAGAAAAGGTAAATTATAGTTATAGTTTTTTAAGAAGACCAGACTACTAGAATCTAGCTTAGTTTGATTCAAGTTCTTAATTGAAATTAAATAGTCACTTATAGAACTTTGAGCAAGAACAGGGGCAGAAACTACTGCGAGCAGAAGTAAAAGCACATAGCCTTTCTTATTATCTATAGATCGTAAGAGCAATAAGAGCATATACCGGCTTGTTTACATTAATTTTTCAAATTCAAGATTACCTCTTCCTTTTGAAGAAATGGATTTTCAGGGGGAATCTCAATAATAATTTCTCTTCCGAAAGTTTTTAGTTCTTTAATTTTTCGAAGTCTGGGTGGGATCTCAACAATTCTGGATCCTAATGTCTTAACTACTCCCATATTACTGACTTCGGGTCGAGAACCAGAGAGAACCTCTATAGAGTCGTTGATATTAATTTTTAAAATTAGATCCTCATGTATATATCCAACAACAAGGGTCGGACTTTCTTCATAAAATGTAATCAACGGATTAAACGAAGAAATTTTTTCATCTTCCTTACAATGTATATTTCCTATTAATCCATCTGAAGGGGCTACAATAGTTTGCTTCTGAAGTCTAGTATTAAAATAATCCAATTCACTTTCTAAACTTTTGATTCGAGACAAAAGGGGATTATTAGTTGCAAAACGTTCGCTTTTGAGATTACTAATTTCAGTAGAAATTAAATCTCGTGTAAAATTTAGTTCTTTTTTTAATGCATCGATTTTCAAAAAAATAGGATTCTGTATTTCTCCCTCGACCTTGCTTTCAATATTAATACTTCGGATATTCTTAGCTAATTTTTTGTTCTTTTCAATTTCAGCATAATGTTGGTCAATTACCGCTTGTATTTTTGTTGTCTTCTCATTTAGCTCAATATTATACTGACTTATTCTCCAATCGAGATCCGACTTCCAAAGTTGATATTTTGTTTGAAGCTCTTCAACACTATACTTAGCATTATCCATCTTAACCGGCAAACTAGAGGACAAGACTTCTAAAAGAACAGTTCCCTTTTTAACCTTTTGTCCCGTAGTGACAAATATGTCCATAACTTCAACCGGGCTTTCCATATTAATTTCAGTTTCCTTGTTTTCTGCAAAACCATAAAAAGTAACGGAGTTATCTATTCGCAGAAACAAAGAAATCAACAAAAAAAGAAAAACTATGAATGCAGCTATGTATATAAGATTATATTTTTTCATAGTCATCCCTAAAGTTTATTTTCACATTAAACACACCCGACATTTTTGAAAGTTCATTCACCAAAACCCTGGCATCCTCCTTATTTTCAAACCTTAGTTTAAATTCGAAACTCACCATTTCAAAAACAACTTGCTCCTTCTTTTTGTTATTTATGCTATACTTAGATAGGGTTACCTTAGTTCCATAACTCTTCAAAACATCTTCTATTTTTTCCCTCATATTAGAAGCAAGGAGATCTTCATTAAGTATTTCAAATTGTAGGGCTCCAATTATTGCGTTTGCCTTACTTAACGGCGAAAAGTGTATCAACATCACAATTGAACAAAACGCTAACGTCCCCACAACTGCAATGGCAATTCCATAAACCCCTGCCGCGATACCAACAGAAATTGAAGTGAACATAAAAACCATGTTTCTAGGGTTTCTAAGCGTAGTTCTAAATCGAATAATCGCCAGAGCACCCAACATTCCCAAACCGCGAGCCAGGCTATCTCCTATGGCCTGCATAACTGTTGCGACAGGAACTGATATCAATATAAGGGCTTGAATAAAATAACGAGGGCTTTCCAACTCTCTAGCGGTTCTTTGATAGGTAAAAGCTATTACTGAAGACAGCACGAATGAGACCAATGCAATTACAATGACATTGGTCAAACTGGATCCCTCCAAGTTGTTACTTAAGCTTGAAAAATCAAACATAGAATTCTAAAATTAATTGTACCAATTAACAAAAATCACGTTTAAAGTTTGAACTCTTTAAACGCGATCTAATATTTCTATAATCTTTTACTTTACCAGAATTTTTTGAGAAACATTAAATGTATCACTCATAAATCTTATTACATAAAGACCAGAACTCCAATTTGACACATTTATCTCTAGATTCAGATTTTCATTTACCGAACTATATACTTCTCTTCCCAATATATCATTAACCACAATCTTCGAGGCAACCGTCGTTGTGAAGTCAATGTTTACTGAAACCTCTGCTGGATTTGGATAAACAATAATTCCATAAGTAGCGGCAAAATCGTTAACTCCTAGAAGATCTGTATTCTCAGCATTGTAAGTCACATCTGCAACCTTGAACGCTCCGGTACCATTTGGAATTCTAGATAAACTTTTGTTCTCCAGCTGCTCCTCACTCCAGTCTATACTATCAATAATTGTATTATCTATATAAGATAAAAACAGTTCATCACCATCTTTATCTAAATCAAACTTAGCGTGCAGCCCAGCTTGTTGAGGATCCTTATCTGCCCAAACAATTAAATAGCCATTTGCAGGAATAGTAACATCTGGCAACTCCCATTTATGTAAAAAACTTTGAGAGTCACTTAAAAAATAATTGTGCAAATCGATGTCGCTACCTGTATTATTAAACAACTCGATCCAATCATCGTTTTCATTATCCTGATCTACCCATGGACTGCCAACGGCGTTGCTCGCCATAAACTCATTAATAACAACATCTTGGAAACCAATACTAGTACCCAAAGGAACGCAAGTATGATTTTGACCTGCTATATTAGCTATCACGGCTGTTGTTCTATCTTCAATGAACTTTTTAAAACCTTGAACTGGTTGTCCAAAAGGTTCACCATTCCATAGGTTTCCATTAACTCCATCCTGAACATCAGTTAAACTGAAAAAATTATTTGTGGCCATGTTCCAATCATCATCAATTAAATCTAATTGAGCGTCTAATATAGGTTCTAATCTACTGTCTGTAAAGTTCACCTCCATTATTTCACACAGATAAGTTAAATATCGTTCTCTAAACTCTGGCACCGCAAAAATCTTATCAATCAATACCTTACCAGGATTATTAAAAAGTGTAAAATCACCCTGACCATTTTGCCCACGATCAAATGCAAAATTATAGTCCCACGGGAGCCAGTGAATCTTATTTGTATTTGGTTCATGGTATAAATACCAGTTTCTTCCGTGTTCTATATAGGAATCCCAATTATTAGTCAATATATCGATCGCCAAGATTCTAAGGTATTCATCCAGATCAAAAATATCTTCAATTTGATCTTCAAATTCAGAAGAAGTAGTGTTATTAATAACATCAATAAACTCAATAAACTTTGACCAGTCATTTACTGTTTCATTTGTTTGTAATTCAAAAGAATAACTATTTGGGTTCGTTCCTAACCAGTTTAAATTTGAGTTTCCTTTATTTTTCCAAAGATTGCCATCATTGTCTGCAAAGTTTCGTCTTAAATAGTTTTTATCTATTTGTTCGATCATTGCGTATATTCCCCAATACGTATCATTGATGTAAATTTTTGTATGTGCGACTCTAGGCCCAGGAATACCATGCATCCTGTACATATCGTACACAACTTTGTCCTTAGTAATTGCTGGGTCCCCAACTCCGTTGGCAATATTGAGCCTCTTGACACCATCATACTTTTGATCTTCAACGAACTTCCCAAAATTTAACTTGAGAGGTTTTTTATTTGTTGGTGAAAAGAAATTTGAAGAAAACCCCTTTTGCCTAACCCCAACATCTTGCAGAACAACTCCATCCACAGTTACAGTCGCCATTCTATACGGGACATCCGGATAAAACATATTGTAATCATCATCAATATGTTGCCAAAAATCCGGATCTGTAGAGTTTATTCGGATTTCATGCAAAACACTATCATCAAAAAGTCCCGGTTGCGCAATTACAGAACTGCTAATCAGTAGTAATCCAAATATTTTAATAAACAAATTTCTCATATCAATTTTTTAGGGGATCTATTTAACAATTAGTTTTTTCGAATGCACCGCTGTTCGTTCTGCAGTTGTTATCTTTAAAATATAAATTCCAGAACTAAGATCTTCTTTTTCCAAAATAAAACTATTCGTATTAGATTCCATTCTTTTGATTTCTCGTCCAAGCAAATCATAGATTGCTAAGCTGATGGAAGAAGAACTTTTAGAAACTAGAATTGTCGTTGTAGTTTCCATAGGATTCGGAAAAATTGAAACTTCAATATCATCAAAACTTTCAGTTCCAAGTGAACAGTCATTATTTAGTGCACCGGGAGTACCATGTTCTGACCCAGAAAGCGCACAAGCATTCCAACTTGCGGGTAATGAATTATCAAGGCCCGGAGATATAAGTTCTAGTGAAGGACCATTCCCATCTGGTTCTGTTGGCCAAGGAGCTTCGTCATCATATTCAACAGAATCAACTAACACTTCATTTTGATCAAACAACCTAATTAACTCACCGCCTCCACTCAAACCAAATGTAAAATCCCCTAATACTGGACTTACAGAAGGAAACTGCGCTTGAAAATCCGCAAGACTTTGAACAAGTACTAAATAAGAATCTGGTTGCATTGTTGTCCCGCTAGGAATTATAAATTCATGTAAATCGTCATCATCTTTAAATACCCAGTTTGAGACATCTACTGCAGCATTTCCATTATTATATAATTCAATCCAATCTTTTACCTCGAATCCAGCCTCATCCTTATAATTAATTTCATTAATAACAATACCCGTTCCTGCTACTTCAACAAAGACCGCCTTAATAGTATCACTTTGATTAAGTTCCAGAGAAATGTTATTCGCCATTGGGTCTGGTACAGTATGATTATTTATCTCCCAATGATCGAAAACATAATTTGAATTACTTTGCACAGCCTCGGCTAACATATCCACACCGCCGTGATAAGCTCCAGTCCAAGGATAGTCTCCATATTCTATAGTTATAGAATTAAATTTTATTTGCCCTGCATTCGTTGGTTCTACTTCCAGAGTTACATCGTATGGTCCGTTTAAAGAATAACAACCGTTTAACCCTTCAGGTAGATAGTCGATTCTATCAGAAATAAAATCCTTAATTTTCTGAACATTACCTTCCCATTGATTAAGGTTTCCTCCCCAACGCGCAATATGCGCTGGCATTTCAGGAGCAATTGCATCTTCAATTCCTTCTAAAACACCGATCATTTCATTCTCCTTAAAAGCCGTATTCATTAAGTCCATATATCTTGTGATATAATATTGTGTAAACTCTTCATTTTCAAGAAGTTTATTCAACAAAACAATATGTTCCTCAGGATCTAAATCTATATTTTCAGGATAGCAAGGTTCTGCATCTGGGTTTTCATTAGGTACATTTGTGTAATTAATGTAATGGTTAAAGGTAGCGTCCTCATCCCAAAGGATGTATCCCCATTTTTTGTGACCACCTGCTGGATCTAGACCTCTCCACCAAGATGTATTCCAATTAATCCAATCTGTACAAACCACGAATGAATTAATTAAAATATAATCCACTAGACTTGTGACGTCAATTTCATCCGCGACGACTTGATAATTGGCTTGTACAGACAAGTCATTATTCTTGGCATAATCATGGATTTGATTCCAATCATCGAAAGCTTGCTGACCACCATATTGTGCCCAAGTACTTCCCCAATTCATTAAATACTGAATATTATATTTATCTTGATCGTAATAAAATTTTGTATAATCCGCATCACTCACTTTTTCACGGATGGAGTATACCCCCCAAAATTGTCCGTTGGCATACATAACACAACGTTCCCCTCTGCGCATGTCAACATTTAGGTTATTCTTATTTGCTAGTTTATGAATAAAAACATCTCTCATTTGCGCACTAGAATCTATTCCAGGATAATTATCATCTCCCGAAGCTCTTATGATTATCTTTTGAAAACCTTCTCTTTCCGACAAACTCAAAAGTTTCTCATTTACCGCATCGTGGTATCCCATTTCATCTCTCGCGATATAATCTATACTTCTTTGATCCCATGCCCAAGAATCTTGACCATGCTTGTTGTACTCTCCATATCCATAATCTTTTCTGTCACCATCAGCATCAAAATATTCAATAGTACCTTCTGGTCTTAATGTTTGGTTACCATTAAGCAGCGTTGTCATTTGATCCGCTGCAACAGATAAAACTGGGATACCATGGGTTACATTAATGAAATAAGTATTAAATGTGATAAAACTTGGTAAAATATCAGAGTTAGTTGATATAACAATAGCCTTAACCACTTGGGTGTCATTAATTGTCAACGGCCCAGTATATTGTGGAGAACTACTATTAGGTAGATTTCCATTAATTGTGTAGTGAATGTTAGAATTTGGTTCGGTTGTAGTAATTTCTACGTTCTGGCTTCCACTATAAAAACCAGCCTCTATACTTGCTTCAGGAGATGCTGCATAGCCTGAATAACTTGCTCCTGCATTACTGGTGCCTTTTGTAGGACTTGTAAAAACTTCCCAAGTCGTTGAGCCGTTTGGACTTCTTCCAAACGAATGTTCCAATTGAACATTCTCCAGTTCTAAGTCGTCAATAATAACTCCACTAGCATCCGAAAAAACAACGTGCTCCGTACCCTTCGTCTGTTTTAGTTTAAAATTGGTGTGGTAATTTCCAGCTGACACTTCACTCCTTCCAGAACACCAAAAAGTTAAATAACCATTGGCTGGAATTGTTGCACCAGTTGGGATCACCCACTTGGTTGGATTGTTTTCATTATCGCTCAAGTGATATCCACTTAAGTCAACACTAGTGTTAGATGAGTTATAAAGCTCAACCCAATCTTCCGTTTTAGCATAATTATCTAAATATCCAGTTAGATTTGCTGCTGAATACTCGTTAATAACAACTTGTCCAAATATTGGTAGCGCAAAAATTAAAAGCGCTAATAGTGGTATTATTTTTTTCATGACAATTTTTTTGGTGAGTAAAATTACTTTATAACTAGTTTTTGAGAGTGTAAGATCTTTCCATCTAGACTTTGAATTTGTAGTATGTATATCCCCGAATTAAGTATTCCTCGTTCCAGTATAGCAACATCATCACTTGACTGAATTCGATCTATTTCCTGTCCCAAAAGATTGTAAATCGAAACTGAAAAATTTTCAAAATTATCAGATACCTTAATAGTGGTTCTGCTGGTCATAGGGTTTGGATAAATCGAAACAGAAGATTTGTCGAAATCATTTATTCCTAGAACAAACGTACTGTTCTCCTCTCCTGGAGTACCGTGTTCACCATTTGGCAATACCGATGCCGCCCAACTTGCCGCTAAAGCGTTATCCAAACTTGGGCTACGAAGCTCCAATGTAGGACCCATGCCATCCGGTTCGGTAGGCCACGGTGCTATATCATCATATTCCACGGAATCAACTAGTACGGCATTATTATCAAACAGGCGTATTAGCTCACCACCGCCACTTAATCCAAATGTAAAATCACCCAAAACAGGTGATACACCAGTATGGTACGTTTGGAAATCAGCCAGTAATTGAACAAGAACCAGGTAAGAATCTGGTGCCATTGTAGTGCCACCTGGTATGACAAACTCATGTAAATCATCATCATCTTTAAATACCCAGTTTGAAATATCAACTGAGCTAGAACCATTGTTATAAAGTTCTATCCAATCTTTACTTTCAAAACCAACCTTGTCCTTATAGTTTATTTCATTAATAACAATTTGCCCACTACAAATAACTGTGGCAAATACAAAAATTAGAAGCAAATATTTTCTCATAGATTTAGTCTTATATAAAATTCTGTTTAAGATAGTTAATTTACGGTTATTAGATGTTATACATATAACAGCTCATTTCAGATTTACCCTAAGCATTTGTAAAAAAAATGATTCTTTCTTTTAAGTTCTTATCTTTAAATTCGACAGAACAGCCAAACAATTCAAAGTTATGGAGCATATTGTTATTATTGGAAATGGAATTTCGGGTGTTACAACAGCCCGCCATATCAGGAAACTTTCGGATAAGAAAATCACTGTTATTTCCGCAGAAACAGACCATTTTTTCTCCCGTACAGCACTGATGTATATCTATATGGGCCACATGAAATATGAGCATACCAAACCGTATGAAGATTATTTCTGGAAGAAAAACCGGATCGAACTGAAACGAGGGTTTGTTAAAACCGTGAATCATCAAGAAAAGCAACTCGAATTCACAGAAGGGGATACAATGAGCTACGATAAATTGGTTATTGCCGTAGGCTCTAAATCCAATAAATTTGGTTGGCCAGGACAAGATTTAAATGGTGTACAGGGATTATACTCGAAACAAGATTTAGACGCCTTAGAAGAATACGCTCCAAACAACAATACCTGTAAGCGTGCAGTAATCGTGGGTGGTGGCCTTATTGGAATCGAATTGGCCGAAATGCTAAGCACAAGAAACATCCCCGTTACTTTTCTGGTTAGAGAGAATAGTTTTTGGAATGGTGTTCTTCCAGAAGGAGAAAGCGAAATGCTCAATCGACATATCAAAAATCATCATATCGATTTGCGATTAGGAATGAACTTAAAGGAAATCCTATCTGGTGAAAACGGAAAAGCCAGGGCGGTTGTAGTTGCCGAAACTGGAGAAGAACTCCCTTGCGATGTAGTTGGTCTTACTGCTGGGGTATCTCCCAACATCGATTTTCTTAAAGAGAGCGGCATTGAATTGGGTCGAGGCGTTAAGGTAAACCGTTTTTTAGAAACAAACATTCCAGACATCTATGCCATTGGCGATTGCGCCGAGCAGCATGAACCTATTGGAAATCGTCGTCCAATTGAAGCCGTTTGGTACACAGGACGTATGATGGGAGAAACGCTAGCACAAACCATTTGTGGAAATCCTTTGGAATACAAACCCGGTCACTGGTTTAATAGCGCGAAATTTTTTGATATCGAATATCAAACCTATGGTTGGGTCTTCGCAAATAAGAAAGAGTATGAAACACATTTTCATTGGAAACATGAAGATGACACCAAATGCATTACGGTTGCTTATCATAAAGACTCAAAACTATTTTTGGGTATTAATACCTTCGGAATTAGAATGCGACATGAAGTTTTTGATCGTTGGCTAACCGAAAAAAGAGATATCGATTTTGTGGTACACAATCTTTCCGAAGCCAACTTCGATCCAGAGTTTTATAAAAAATTCGAGAGTCAAGTTCTTTCAGAATATAATAATCAAAGCGTTTCAGTTTAAAAAAATAAAATATGAGTACTCTAGATAAAAATATGTCCCTTACAAGTGAAGCGCCCGACAACATTAATACCGTTCAAAAAATTGGAACCTTTATCGGTATGCTTGGATTGTTTATTATAGTCCTTGCAGGATTTAATGTTGGACTACCAAATAAAGGTCTTTGGCTCACTATTGCTTTAACTGCGCTCATTGCAGGAATTGCTTTATTCGCAAAAGGGACCTACAAAAATAAATTAGAAGGTATTAAAAATGACGGCGTTTGGTTTAAATCAATTTCGAGTCGAGGTTATTTAGCTTGGATAGCTGGAGTCGGGCTAACGGGATTTTATATCGTTTTGTACTTCTTTGCCGAACTCCTTGGTCTTGGCGTAAATGGCGCAGAAAACACAGGTGTCGTAGCTCTTTTCGATCCTTTAAGCAGGTTATTAAGCGGAAATGCTGCTAGCCAATGGTTTGTTTATGGAACTTTATATACGGTCGCAATTCTTGCTTTTGGAATTAAGTTTTTGATGAAATATAAACACAATCGGTATGAGCAATTACGAACAGTAAGTGTTATGTTCTTTCAAACTGCTTTCGCGTTTATGGTCCCAGAACTAATGGCTCGTTTAAACTCAGATAGCTTCTCTTTACCTTATAATGATTTAAAAAACATGTGGCCCTTAAATTATTACGCGTTTGAGCAATGGCGCGTAGATCAATTTATCAACGCAGAAACTATTGGCCTAGTCTTTCTATTATTTGGAGTTCTATCCATTTTTGTGGTGTCACCTATTCTAACCTATAAATATGGAAAACGTTGGTATTGCTCATGGGTTTGCGGTTGTGGTGGTTTAGCCGAAACTGCAGGAGATTCTTTCCGTCAACTTTCAGACAAAAGCATGTCCGCATGGAAAGTCGAGCGTTGGGTGATTCATTCTGTACTCGTTTTTTCGTTAGTCATGACTGTCGCTACTATTTCCACATACTTGGGATATGATGCATCTAAATATTGGCTAACAAAAGATATGTTTCTCATTGGAGTTGCCGTATTTCTTGGATTGTTATTCGCGGTTATTTGGTATTTCAAAAAAGAGGAATTGGCAAAAGATGCACGATATGGCGCAATTGGATACTTGGTAGTCGTTCTAAGTCTAATTACCATTCACTATTTGTCTGGAAAAGAATTATTTTTATTTGAAGCAGGAAAATTAAGGTCTCTTTATGGATTCCTAATTGGATCGGTATTTTCAGGAGTGATTGGAACCGGATTCTATCCTATTTTAGGGAACCGAGTATGGTGCAGAATGGGATGTCCAATGGCAGCTATTTTAGGGATGCAACAACGCTTGTTCTCGAAGTTTAGAATTACAACAAACGGCGGACAATGTATCTCTTGCGGTAATTGCTCTACCTATTGCGAAATGGGAATTGACGTACGTGCATACGCTCAGAAAGGTGAGAATATTGTGCGCTCCAGCTGTGTTGGTTGTGGGGTGTGTTCTGCGGTTTGTCCACGTGGTGTTTTAAAATTAGAAAACGATTCAATGAATGGCCGCATAGATAGCAATCAAATCCTATTAGGAAACGATGTAGATTTAATGGACCTTGTCAACAAAAATTAATATGAAAATTTCAATCCACAATTACGTAGTGCTATTACTTTTAATTAGTATGGTTTCATCTTGCAAGGTAAAGCCTTCAGAATTACCTGAATCAAGTTATCAAACTGTTCTTGTAGATTTAAAAGATAATATAACTCCAGAGAAACTTGAAGAGGAGTTTAAGATATATAGCCTTCAGAATAAAAAGATCATTAGTAAGCCTCTCAACATTTTTTTATTTACATTTAATGAAAATAAAATTACTGCTGCTGAGTTAGTTGAAGCCTTGCGCACATCTAAAAATGTGAACAATGCCCAAACTAATAAAGAAGTTAACAATCGAAACTAAACTGCTATGAAAAAATTACTATCCTTTGCCCTATTGCTATGCGCTATTGGGACATTCGCTCAAGACCTTAACTACAACCCTGGAGAAATCCTTGTGAAGTTTGAAAAAAACTATCAAGCCCAAAACTTGGAAAGTGACAACCCACAAATTAATATTACCGATTCAAAATTGATTTCTAGGGTGATGAATATTTGGAAACTATCAGTCGATGTCTCCAACATCTCCGAAGCGGAAGCTATACGGGAGTTATATAGTAACAGAAATGTTGCTATTGCTCAATTAAATCATAAGGTTACCGATAGAGCAACAATTCCAGACGACCCTCTTTTCTCAAGCCAGTGGCAATATTTTCAAGCCAATGATAAAGATATCGATGCTGATGAAGCCTGGGATGTTACTACGGGAGGTACAACTCCAAATGGAGATGTTATTGTTGCGGGAGTTGTAGATAATGGTTTCAACATTGCGCATCCAGATCTTGTAGAAAATCTTTATATAAATGAAGCAGAAATTCCTGGAAACAATATTGACGATGACAATAATGGGTATATAGACGATGTAAATGGATGGAGCGCATATACTAGTACTGGAACTATTCTTTCGGCTGGACATGGAACAGCCGTTTTTGGAATTGTAGGTGCGAAAGGTAACAATGGTTTAGGTGTAACTGGAGTTAACTGGGATGTAAAAGTTATGACCATTTCTGGTAGTAGTGGAAACGAAGCAACTGTTCTTGAAGCTTATTCCTATATTCTTGAAAGCAGAATGCTCTATAATTCGTCTGGAGGAACTGAGGGTGCTTTTGTGGTTGCTACCAATGCCTCTTTTGGAATTGACTTTGGACAACCAGAAGATTCTCCTTTGTGGTGTGCCATGTATGATACACTTGGGCAGAATGGTATCTTAAGTTGTGGTGCGACTATTAATGCAAATGAGAATGTAGACATTATTGGAGATGTACCAACTGCCTGTCCTAGTGAGTATATGATTGCCGTCACCAATATGGATATCACAGACACTAAAGTTACCAATGCTGGCTATGGATTAGAAACTATAGATTTAGGGGCACATGGACAGGGTACGTTTACAACTTCTGAAAATGCTTATGGTGGATTTGGTGGTACATCTGGAGCAACACCTCACGTTACAGGAACGATCGCCTTATTGTATTCAGCACCTTGTCAAAACCTAGCAGATTTAGCGATGTCTAACCCTGAACTGGCAGTGCAAATCGTTAGAGATTTAATACTTGAAAATGTGGATCCAAACGTCTCCCTAGAAGGTATCACAGTCACAGAAGGAAGACTCAATGTAAACAACAGTACGCAGGCCCTGATGGCTATGTGTGAGACGCTTTCAGTTTCTGACAATAATATTGAGAAAAATAATATCATTCTTTACCCTAATCCTGCTGCAAACTTTATAAGCATCTTGAGTAATGATAATGATGTATTATCTGCTGTTTCTATTTATTCACTTACTGGAAGATTAATTCAAGATAGTGAACCAACAACCAATGTTATTGATGTATCCTTACTATCATCGGGAACTTATATGATTAAAGTTCAATTCGAAAATGATCACAAACCTTACTTTAAGTTATTGGTAAAAAAATAAACCCAAGACATCTTTGTCTCTTTTAAGTTAGGAATAGATATAGGCTACGTCTAAGAAGCCAATACCATAATGGTGATGCTGAAAAAAATTGTCTTTCTCTTATTTATCTTCGGTTCGATTGTTTCCTTGGCAGGTGCAGAGGAAATATTTGAACTAGAGAAAACCTATTCCAAAGAGTATTATTCAAATGGTAATTTAAAAGCCGAAGGTTGGATAAATAATGCTAAAAAAGAAGGGTATTGGAAGTTTTATCATCGTAACGGGAACCTTCAAAAAGAAGGGCATATTTCAAACGATAAACCCATAAAATACTGGTATTTTTATCGAGAAAATGGAACCCTTGAGAGTGAAGGACATTTTTCAAAAGGCACGAAAAATATGTGGTGGCTATTTTATGATAATATGGAAAGAATCTATCACAAGTGTCAATTAAAAAACAATAAGAAAGATGGTTATTGTTTGCTTTATACAAATGAAAAACTTGTGAAGGTAGAAAAATATAAAGCCGGAAAAAAAATTAAAGAATGGACAGACTTCAGGTCCTTTAAAAAAGAGAACAAGCTGTCTGACCTAAAATGACCATAATAAAAGTTATCATTCCAGCTTATAATGAAGAGGATTGCATCACCAATGTGATTGTTGACATCCCTGATATTGTTTCCGAAATAATTGTCGTAAATAACAATTCTTCAGATACTACTTTTGAAACAGCAAAGAAAGCGGGGGCCACAACACTTACCGAAACGAATCGAGGATATGGATATGCGTGTCTTAAAGGAATGGAATACATCTCGAAGCTTTCGGAAAAACCGGATATCATTGTTTTCTTGGATGGTGACTATAGCGATTATCCCGAAGAACTTACAAAGATAGTTGCCCCAATTTTAGAAAAAGATATTGATTTTGTAATTGGTGCTCGTGTGAAAGAATTGAGACAACCTGGTTCCATGACAGGACCTCAACTTTTTGGAAATTGGTTAGCTACTGGCCTTATGAAGTTATTTTTTCGATCAAAATTTACAGATCTAGGTCCTTTTAGAGCAATAAAATACGGAAAACTTCTGGCACTTGAGATGGAAGATAAAACCTATGGATGGACAGTTGAGATGCAATTAAAAGCACTTAAACGAAAGTATACTTATTTGGAGGTTCCGATCAATTATAGAAATCGAATTGGCGTCTCAAAAGTTTCAGGTACGGTAAAAGGTGCTATCTTTGCAGGCGTAAAAATCCTAGGTTGGATCTTTAAATACAGTTTAAAAAAATGATAGTAGAGTGGATCATCATTTGTGTTTATTCAATCGCCCTCATACTTATATTTTTGTATGCCTTGGCACAATTAAACCTGCTATTTAATTATCTAAGCGCTCGAAAAAAAACGGTTAATTGTTCCATCTTCGATTTTTCTAATTCTGAGGAAATTCCCCATGTAACTATTCAACTTCCTGTATACAACGAGTTATACGTAATGGAACGCTTATTGAATAATATAGCCAAACTCGACTATCCAAAAGAAAAACTTGAAATACAGGTTTTGGATGATTCTACAGATGAGTCGTTTGCTACTACCAAATCGCAGATAAAACAACTACAGACGACTGGTCTTGATATTCAACATGTCACTCGATCAAATCGATCTGGCTTCAAAGCAGGAGCCCTAAAAGAAGGACTAAAAACGGCTAAGGGTGAGTTTATTGCAATTTTTGATGCCGATTTTCTTCCAAAACCAAATTGGTTAAAACGCACCATCCCTTACTTTAAAGATGCTGAAATAGGTGTGGTTCAAACGCGTTGGGGGCATTTAAATCGGGATTATTCCATATTAACTCGTGTACAGGCTTTTGCTCTAGACGCACACTTTACATTAGAACAAGTAGGCAGAAATAGCAAAGGACACTTTATAAATTTTAATGGCACCGCTGGTGTTTGGCGACGTGAATGTATTATCGACGCTGGTAACTGGGAAGGTGACACTCTCACTGAAGATTTGGATTTAAGTTACCGAGCTCAACTGAAAAACTGGAAATTCAAGTATCTAGAGGAAGTAGAGACTCCTGCAGAATTACCTATTGTAATTAGCGCAGCCCGTTCGCAGCAATTTAGATGGAATAAAGGTGGTGCAGAAAATTTCCAAAAGATGGCGAGCCGCGTTATTAAAAATGATGCCGTGCCATTTAAAACCAAATTACATAGTTTACTCCATTTGCTGAACAGCACCATGTTTTTAAACATACTCATTGTTGCTGTTTTAAGCATCCCTATGCTTTATATAAAGAATGAATATGAACATCTAAAAGTGTACTTTTATGTAATGAGCTTTTTTGTGTTTAGTACGATTATTTTCTTTATTTGCTATTGGTTTATGTATAAAAATATATACGGTGGCGGCTTCAAAAAATTCATTAGATACACCGGTATGTTCTTTACCTTTTTCTCGATTGCAATGGGTTTTTCACTTCATAACTCAATTGCCGTTTTAGAAGGGCATCTTGGAAAGAAGAGCGATTTTATCCGAACTCCAAAATTTAATATTAGTACAATAAAAGACAATTGGAAAGACAATTGGAAAGACAACAAATATCTGACTAAAAACATCTCCCCCAATGTAATTCTTGAGGGTATTCTAATGCTTTACTTTGGTTTTGGAATGTACAGTGCCTTTATTGTTGGGGATCAAGGAGGAGATTTTGAGCTTTTCCCTTTTCACTTAATGCTATTCGTTGGTTTCGGATTTGTATTTTTTAAAAGTTTAACCTCCAAAGTGTAATGCAACAGTTGATTGAAAAATTATTACCTTCCCGCCTTACTTGAAATAATTATTTCAAAAAATATTCATACCCCAACTCCCAAACTATTTTGAGGCTACTATTATTTTGTCTTTTTGCTTTAGCATTTTTCAATCAGGGTATTGGTCAAACGACGGAATTAAAAGACCAAACAAATCAGAAGATAGACAGCAGCATTGAACTTCTCCATGACAATGATTTCTTGTTTTATACAGATCGCTATTATACAACTGGGTCTTTTATTGGATGGAGAAAGGTATCTAAGCTAAAAAGTGACTCCTTAAATAAACTACAATATCGCCTAATCATTGGCCAAGAGATTTACACCCCCACCAATATTATTGACACTTTAATTCGCAAATACGACCGTCCCTATGCAGGGTTTTTAGGTGTTAGTGGCGGTATTACGAGTACCAATAAAAAAAGAATACTCGACTACAGACTACTGGCTGGTTATACGGGTCTAGCTTCTGGCGCTAATGCTGTACAAAGCCTTTTCCATGAAAATGCCGCGATCGGCTCTAAAGTCCCAGCGTGGAAAGGAGAAATAAAAACTAGTTTTTATCTAAATCTCTATTTCAATTATGTGCGCGAATGGAAATTACAACCTAATCCATTTAGTGCTCATATGGCTCTTGTACCAAAAGCTGCTTTAGGAAATAGAGATATCTACTTACAAAGCGATGTAGTTTTTTACTTTGGAAAAAGAAACGGTATAACGAATAGTTCCGCCTATCAACAAATAGGTACCTTTGAAAAAGAACTGTTCTTCGCAATTCGCTTAGGGTACCGTTATGTATTTCACAATGCACTATTAGAAGGAAATGTCCTAGGAGATTCTTCTCTCTTTTTAATTCAACCTTACCAAAACTTGTTTTTATATAATTTCGAAATTCATCGTAGCGGAAAACGCAACAGCTATATGCTTCGTTGTAATTTTTCTACGCCCGAAGCATTTGGAACACAACCGCATTTGTACGCCTCCCTATCCATTATTAGAGGGTTCTAATTTTTTAGATTAAAAAGTAACCTCCACTTCTATCAATTCACCCCCACGATCCACAGTAACCATAGTGGTTTGCCCATTATCGAAAGTGGATAGTGCCTTCATATAACTCATCATATCCTTGGTATCCAAGTCGCCTAGTTTTATTACAACATCTCCTTTTTGTAAGCCAGCCTTTTGAGCTGGCTTATCTTCACTTACACCATCAATACGCATTCCTTTTCCCGTAAAAAGGTAATCCGGGACTACTCCAAGAGCAACCTTAAAGGCCGGTACTTCTGTACTTTCGTCTTTAGTTTTTCTGAAGGTCAGCTTCCCGTTGTCATCCAAATCGCTTATAATCGCAAATATAAAATCTGAAATAGTCTCCATCCCTTCATAATTCAACTTTTCCGAATCATCACTTGGCTTATGATAATCTTCATGTTGTCCCGTAAAAAAATGTAGCACAGGAATATCCACAAGATAAAACGAAGTGTGGTCACTCGGTCCAATGCCTGAGCCATGCTCCACTATATTTAATGAGTCCTTATTTGCAAACAAGGTTTGTTTAAAAACAGGCGAAGTACCCACACCGTGAACAGCAATTGTTTTTTCAGAATTTAATCTACCCACCATATCCATATTGATCATATAAGTAACCTTATCAATATCGATCGTAGGATTCTTTACAAAATAATTAGATCCCAAAAGACCCGCTTCTTCACCAGAAAAAGCAATAAAGACATAATTATTATTTGTATTGGTGTCTGAAAGTCTTTGAACTAAATCCAACATTACAGCGACGCCACTTGCATTATCATCTGCTCCATTGTGAATTGCTTCATCACCGCCACGATAAAGGGAACCATCTCCACCCATCCCTAAATGATCGTAATGCGCACCAATCACTAGTGTAGTTGCCGCTTTATTATCAACATACCCAATCACATTTCTTCCCGTCACAGTGCTATCCACCTCTGTATAAATAAAGACGGGTTGCTCATGCGGATTGCTACTAGGTTTAAAAACGAAACTTTGAAAATATCCATCAGTCCCTTTTGGAGAAAGTTCGAGATGCTCGAAGCGATTAGCAATATACGCTGCGGCCAGGCGTTCTCCTAGGGTTCCAATTTCCCGTCCTTCGAGCAAATCATCAGCCAAGGCGAACACATCTTCCTTCATTGTCACTTTTTCCATAGTTGATTCCTGGCAAGAAATCAAGATGACCGAAACAAAAACCATAAGTATTGCGCGCATATTGCTATTTTTACACAAAATTACATTAAAAATGAGAGTGATTACCACCCTTTTGCTACTTGCTATATTTTTTTCCTGCAAAAATCCTTCGGAAAAGAAAATGGAAACTAGCCAATCTTCAGAAGAAACTGTATCTACTATTCAAAATATGGAGCGGGATACGCTAATTTATCCTGAGGAAAAACATTTTAAATCTATACACCAAGTAACTTTTGGCGGTGATAATGCCGAAGCCTACTGGAGTTTTGATGATAAACAAATCGTCTTTCAGTCCAATTTCAAAGATTGGGGAATGGAGTGTGATCAAATGTTTTTGATGAACGTTTCTGAAAGTTTTCAAGACTCGAAACCCCCAATGATTAGCACAGGAAAAGGACGAACTACCTGTGCCTATTTCTTGCCAGACAACAAGCATTTTGTATATGGCTCTACTCATTTGGTGGACGAACAATGTCCAGAAGTTCCGCTTCGAAAGAATGGAAAATACGTTTGGCCCGTGTATGATTCATTCGACATATTTATAGCAGATCTTGAAGGAAATATTACCAGGCAATTAACAAATGAACCTGGGTATGATGCAGAAGCGACAGTTTCTCCAAAAGGCGATAAAATTGTGTTCACCTCTATGCGAAGCGGAGACCTGGAGCTATATACCATGAACCTTGATGGAAGCGATGTAAAGCAAATAACGAACGAATTAGGTTATGATGGCGGTGCTTTCTTCTCTCCAGATGGAACCAAATTGATCTTCCGCTCTTCACGGCCCAAGACACCAGAGGCGATCAAGGAGTATACAGATTTACTGGCTACTGGTCTGGTTCAACCTACCGAAATGGAGCTTTATATCTGCAATGCAGACGGTAGCGAGCTGCGACAACTCACCAATTTAGGAAATGCAAATTGGAGTCCATTTTTTCATCCTTCAGGCGAAAAAATTCTATTTTCCAGCAATTTTGAAGCAGAACGTGGATTTCCATTTAATCTTTACCTAATTGATCTGGACGGAAAAAACCTAGAACGAGTTACCCATGGAGAAACCTTCGATGCCTTTCCAGTTTTTTCGAATGATGGTAAGTATCTAGCTTTTTCTTCAAACCGAAGCAACGGTGGGGGAAGAGACACCAATCTCTTCATTGCCGAATGGCAAGATTAGGTATAAGATGACAGCTAAAAATCTGAAATGCTCGACTGGATAAAATCACACGGAATTCTACTCTTACTAATACTTGTTAGTGCAGTTTTCTATTTAGATTTCGCTTACAATCTGGAACGAAGTGATTTTATAAAACTAATTGGTCTTTATGGAGTACTCTTTTTTCTGGGGCACAAAATCATACAGATTTCGAAAGCTAATTTTTGGTTTTTAGCGGGACTTGGTATTGTTTTCCGATTAGTTTCTATTGTTGCCACTCCAAATCTCTCACAGGACTTCTATCGGTTTTTATGGGACGGGCGACTATTAATTCAAGGTGTCAACCCCTATTTACTCACTCCAGAGTTTTATATACAATCGGGCCAAGAGATTGTTTCACAAGCAAATGAACTCTATTCAGGAATGGGCGCTCTAAATGCAAGTCATTTTAGCAACTATCCTCCTATTAATCAGTTCTTCTTTGCTATTGCCGCGGTATTTTCTGGAAAAAGCATTCTTGGATCTGTCATTGTCTTGAAGGTCATTATGATTTTGGCAGATGTTGGGATTTTATACTTCGGAAAGAAACTGTTGGAAAAATTAAATATGCCTGTACATGGCATTTTCTGGTACTTTTTGAATCCTTTTATCATTATTGAGCTTACAGGCAATTTACATTTCGAAGGTGTAATGTTATTTTTTGTTGTTTGGTCGTTGTATCTTTTACATCAAGGAAAGTGGCTTTGGGCGGGGATTTTACTTGCAATATCGATTTCTGTAAAATTAATTCCTTTATTATTGTTGCCGTTGTTTCTTAGGTTCTTCTTTAAAAAAGAGGCTTCGATAGCGTTCAGCTTGACATCTTTACTTAAGTTTTACACAATAATTATTGCGACTGTTGTGTTGACATTTTTACCTTTTTTATCTTCTGAATTTGCTTCAAACTTTGCCGCGACCATTGGGTTATGGTTTCAGAATTTCGAATTCAACGCGAGTATCTATTACATCATTCGATGGATTGGGTATCAAACTATAGGTTGGAATATTATAGAAACCGTTGGGAAAATCCTCCCGTTGGTAGTAATAGGAATTCTCTTAAGTTTCTCTTTCTTCAGAAAAAACAACACAACACAACAATTATGTGTAGCCATGCTATTTGGTATCTCTTGCTACTTTTTACTCTCAACAACAGTACATCCTTGGTACATAGCAACACCTCTATTGCTTTCGGTATTTACCAACTATAAGTTTCCAATTGTTTGGAGTTTGATGGTCGTAGTAAGCTATTCAGCTTATGGAGCTGAAGGTTTTTCAGAAAAGCTTTGGCTGGTGGCATTAGAATATATTGTAGTTATCGGATTCTTTATTTGGGAATTCAAATTTAAAAAACAACCTCTAAATAGCAATGCTACTTAAAAGTTGTATGTTTTCAATGTTCCCTGAATCCAAACTATATTGATACAAACCAGTATCTCCAATAAGAATAAGTAAATCACCTTTTATAATTACGTCAAATACTTCTTTATTAATACTATGAACTAATACAGATTCGACCGGGTTTGTAACATTAAATATTTTTACTTCATCATCACAAACAAACAGAAAATCACCATAAAGCCCTATTCCCTTTGGGCTGGTTAAGTTTCTTGAGGATACCAATGCAGGAGCCACAATATGGTTTATGTCGTATATTTCCAGAAGATTAATATCATTGCCGCATTGTGTATTAGAATGTAAGGTTACAAAAGCATGGGTTTCATTGGCAATAACGGGATCACATGCGGTGAAATGTTGCACATCCGACACATAGCTAGGCTCCTCGGGGTTTTCAATGCTATAAATAAACATTCCGTCTCTAGAACCTATATATAAATACTCTCTAAAATTAAACAGCGTCTCAATCCTGAACCCAATAGGTAAATCATTCACCTTTACTGGTTGTTCACTATTTATAACATTAAAGATGTTTAGACTGGATTCGTCCACCGTATATAGATAATCTCCCACGACTGTAAAACTAGCTAAAGAACCACCCTGCCCAGTATTTGCTTCTGCCGAATCTTGATTCGAAGAATCTCCGTCTTTGCTACATCCAAAAGTTAAAGTTAAAACGAATAGTAAAATAAGGTTTTTCATAGTCTTAATCGATTAAGTTCCAATTAACAATTATTTCATTTTCTCCTACGTCAAAATAGAAGCCATCTGGCGATATTTGTTGCGGAAACGTATTTATTATTCGCTTAGATACCTGTAGTGAGAGATCGTTATAATTCGGTCTAACTGCTATTAAATCTGTGGCATTATTAATATATATCGTTCCATTTTTTATAGCCAAATCCTTTGACCCTAGTGCTTTTAAGAAAGCAATCTTTTCTGGATTACTTAGATCTTCATTGTTAAATACATGAAAACCTTCATTAGGTTCGTTTATAAACAAATAATCGTCTTTTAAATAAATTTTTCCAGACGCTGCTATCGTTCTGGGCGGCAATAACTCTGTTGAGTTTTCAAAGTCACTTCTTTGCACTACAACTGGTTCGTAATTCGATACAGGAGGATCAAAATCATGCTGCTGAGGGCAGCCATAGAATAAAATCAAGGAAACAAATAAGAGGAACCGCGTGAGGTTTTTCATAACTAGACAGCTTTTATACCTATAGAACAACCTAAAGTGTAAAAACCCTAAATAATATCCATCTTTTTTAGGAGAAAAGAAGCGTTCATGTTTTTGCAGATACCTTCTTTAAATGTATAATCAAAATGCAGCTCATCATTTTCAATCTCCGCATCAAAGTAGTAGTTTTTAACTTCGGAAAGCTCTTTCGATATTTCACATAGACTTAAATCGTGTGTTGCAATAATTCCAGTCGAGCGCGACATCACCAAACGTTCCACAAATTTTCTAGAACCGATGGCTTTATCTGTACTGTTAGTGCCCTTTAGTATCTCATCAAGAATAATAAAGTAGGTCCCGTCTTTTCCTTCTGGATTGACCTCATCAATAATGAATTTGAGGCGTTTTAATTCTGAAAAGAAATAGGATTCGTCGTCAGTTAGGGAATCACTCGTCCGCATACTGGTAATCAACTTTATTGGACGATAATTATATTGCGTAGCACAAACAGGAAGGCCAGCATTTGCCATAATAATGGAAAGAGAGACTGTTCTTAAAAAAGTACTCTTTCCTGCCATATTTGCCCCAGTAATGATAAAAAACTCTTCGCCGTTAATGGTGAAATTGTTATTTACCCTTTTGGCTTCAGAAATCAATGGATGCCCTAATGAGTTGGCTGTTATTATAAAGTCATCTGTATTAATCTTCGGAAAACTATGATCTGGATGATTAAAAGCATAATTAGCCAAGGCATTCTGCGAATCGTAAAAAGCAATAACTTCGAACCAATTCTCTACCTGATCTTGATACATCGAAATCCATTGCTCGATTTTATAACAGAGTTGCAAGTCGCGCAGCGCAAAGGCATTTGCTAAAACTCCAATTAACATGTTGTTTCGCTGATCAAAAGCATCCAGTTTTTTAGAAAAATCTAAAAAAATCTGGGACGCTTTCTTGGACTTCGTTTTTATTTCTTGCTGTTTCTGAGTAAGGATTTTAGCGGCGAAATCTTCGGTCTCTATAAGGCCTAATAACTGGTGATACTGTCTAAAAGTATCCTTTGCCTTGTTAGCATTATGATAAAACTTATTGATCTTTTTAAGGTAAGCCCCTGTAATTCCTAAACCAATAAAAAACCAAATTGTGGTGACCGATAATGGAACTATACCGAAATAATTTAAAGTAAAAATTGATAAGGAAATAAGACTAAAAACGATTGGTAAGAAGCGCATACCTCCTGGAACAAAACGGTCGTGTTCTTTCAACCAATGAACGATTTGTTTCGAAGCTATTTCTACAGAGACTAAGCTTCCTGTCGCTGAAAAATTCTGTCGCCATTTTGGTCTTTCTGAAAGATCTTTAATTGCTTCTTGTTTCCCTTCAATATTCAATATGTGATTTGCCGTAATGGTCGTTGCTAATACTTCTTTCCCCGAAGGAATTACAGTTCTATTCAAATATTGAAAGAAAGATCCTTTTCCGAAAAGATCGATATCATAGCTAAACTCGTGCGACTGGTCCTCATACTCATTTCCCATATCCAGATCCGAAACGTTACCATTAAGAACCGAAATTTCAGTTTGATTTATTGAAATTAAAGTTTCTAACTTGCTTTTTTTATGATTTAAATCTGTATGCTTTGATACAAGGTAAATAAATAGCACCACATCAATAATTAATGCCGGTATAAGGATATTGGTAGCGCTATAAAAAAAATAGAATATGCCTATTATACTACAGAAAACAATCAGGCGAAGAATACTGGAATTCGTAAGTCGACGATTAATGACAGAAAGTTCTTTTTCAAAAAACTCCTTCTCGGCTATATAAAATTGAAGTGGTTGAGACATATTCACTAAATATCTATGAGATAAGAAACCCTATAATCTTCCAAACATATCAACATCTTGTTCCGTAAGATGTCTCCAGCGACCACGTGGCAAATCTTTCTTTGTAAGAGGTCCGATGGTAACACAATCTATATGCACCAAATCATATCCCAAGTGTTCAAAAATAGTATGTATAACACTATTTCCAGTATGCTTTATTTTTAAGCCTACTTCCTTTTTAGGTGTATTCTTGATATAGCTAATCTCCTCAACAGATATTAACTTCCCTTCAATCTTCAAGCCTTCCTCAATCTTCTTAAGGTCTGCTGCTTTTAAGTTTTTATCTAGTTCAATATGAAATAACCTGGCAAGACCTTTTTTCATGAACTTCTGGCGAAAGACGTCATCATTTGTAAATAACAATAATCCGGTAGAATTACGTCCTAACCTCCCAAAAGGTTTAATTTTCGCGGTGGTTGCATTGGCAACCAGATCCATAACGGTGTTCCCTTTACTCTCACTATCTGTAGTTGCAAATCCCTTTGGTTTATTAAGAACCACATAAGCACTTGGTTCTGGATTTAAGCGGCGTCCATCAAAGCGAACATCATCTGTCAACTCAACCTTATGACCCATTTCATTAACAATCTTTCCATTTACAGTTACCAAGCCCGTTGCAATATAGGTGTCGGCTTCACGACGTGAACAAACACCACTATTTGCAATGTATTTATTAAGTCTAATACCTCCTGTTTGTGGCTTTTTTGAAGTTGGCGCCATTTTTTTATCAGTTTGCCCGTCCTTTTTTACATCCCAGCCAAGTTCCCTTTTTCTAGGTGGAGTAGGTTTTCCAGTTTTCTTTCTAGTGTTATCAGATTTCAACGGAGCATTCCCTCTTGCACTACTTCTATTTCGAGAGTTGTCACCTCCGCTGCTTGAAGTTTTTCCTTTTCGGCTTTTGTCTTGTCTTCCGCTCATCTCTTTTTTTATATTTGGGTGCAAAGATACACAAAGCCCATTGGCTTTCAAGCAACAAAGGCCAAAATAGCATTAGACTGCGAAGCGCGTAATTTATAGTGTGCTTTTTAATATTTCATTCAATCCTAACTGAAAAATAGTTCCATCAATTAGGTCTTGCATTTGATGCAATTCTGCATGGCTCACGGCAAAGGCTATTTGTGGAGCGGGTGTTTCAACAAGCAACGATCTACATTCCTTATTTTCCTTACAATCAGCACATAAACCTTCCCTTTTTACAGTACAACCTATTTGTCTTGAAAATAATTTCAGCTCTTCTTCTTTTAGAAAAAGCCCCGTATTTCTGAAAACAACTTGAATTTTCTTGTGATCTTTTTCGGCGCAACGCTTCCACTGAAAAGCAATTCCGAAGCTATTTTGATATATTGTATTTATGTCTTGCATTTTAAAAGTTTGCTAAATTTTTATCTCTCAATAACTTCATTGTTTTTAATACATTAGCTGTGGATCTGGTCATTGATGATGCGGATATTGTAGCTCCAACAATTGCATCAATGTCTTGTCCATACTCAATGGAATCACCTATCTTTTTTCCGATGAATTGTTTTAACCACCTTTGACTCCCAATTTGTCTCCCATAATTCTCTCTATAAATAAGAACCTTTGATTTCTTAATTGTGAGATTAGCATCGAAAAAAATTGCATAGTCGAAAACATTTTTCATACTCGAAGCTTCACCAACATAGATATGCCCCAGAGTTGAATCCTCATTTTTCACCATCAAAAGCCGGTCATTACTTAGGTCTAAATCAAATTCTTTCCTAACTTCTATAGGTACTTCAGTTGGTGTAATATTTAATTTACCGCTTCCATAGATTGCTATGGTTGCCTTTTCTACTTTAGCCATTACACCCTTAGGAATTTCCTTAAAATTAGTAGTAAGAAATCCAAATGAAATAAAAATGAAAAACAAAATGAGAACTATTCTTTTCATAACGATACCTTAGTTCACAATAATAAAACTGTCAATAACCGCTCTTATTTCTTTTCTAGAACTTCTATTATTTAACGTATAAAAATGCTTGTACATTGGTTTATCATTAACCATAGTTCGAAAAGTTAAATCTCCTTGACGATCGTATACTTCATCCCAAACACTTCGAACTTTGTTCCACAGCTTTTGATTTTCCTCCCACCAGACCTCGGCAGCCTTACATTTCGAATCATCTACTTTTTTATAAATATTGTAACCCTTCTCCTGTGCCAATAGCATGTCCTCCATATTTGCTTCTCGAATTATCTTGTCATTATCCTGTTCATGAATCCATCCATCATTTGAAATTTCTTGTCGATTACCTCTTTTCATTACATTATAGTCGTCACGCTTGGAATACTCTCTTCGAGGCAATGGAGCATCAGTATCATTTTCCCAATAATTCTTGCCGTCAAAATGAACCCAAGTTGCACTACCAGAATATCGAGGACTATCGTCCACTTGATATACCTTCTGAGTCCATTGCCCTTTAACTTCTTCTTCTTTTAATTTATTGAATGTCCAAGTATTATCTTTTTTATAAGCAAATACATTGTCATTTTCATAAAACCAATCTTGCCTCCAATGTTTTATCACCATATTATCGCTTACAATTAGAAGATGTTGAATAGATAGTTTCCCATCCTCTTCTTCAATTAGTTTTGCCCATTCTAAAGCCGTTGCTGAGTAATCCAATTTCTTTTCATAATCTATTTCTGGTGCGAAAGTTTCAGTATACTTGAATATTACTTCATAGCAACCGCACATCCTTTTTATCGCTTCTACGTCTTGACTTTTTTTGTTCTGTGCACTCATAGAAAAAAGGCTAAATGCACACGCTATTATTACAATATGTTTTTTCATATTGATTTAGTTTAAAATTAGTTTTTTAGAAATTGTTTTGGAACCAGATGTAAATGTTAAAACATACATTCCACTTTGCAAAGAGGAAAGATTAAGCCTTTTACTATAGAATCCTTCAGTGTTTGAAGCGTTTGAATAAAAGACCTTTCTTCCGTTTAAATCATAGATATCAATATAATTTTCTTCGGAAGAGGCGGTGTTGATATCATAGATCAATTGTATTATTTTATCTTTTGATGGATTGGGGAATATTCCAAAAGACACCTCTTCTGAAACATCTTCAAACCCTAAAAGATCAGAAACTTCTTCAAAAACGAAGGTCAAATTACCATTAGAAGACCCTTCAAAATCTGTAAAATAGAGTCTGTAAACAGTATTCTCATCATACTTTACATAGTATTTTTGATCATTATCAACGGTCCATACCCCCGTAAATGCTTTCCAGTCAAATCCAATGGTATTCATTTCTTCTAAATAGGCAAGTTCATTAGGATCTGGCGCTCCTGTTTCTTCATTCTGTGCAACCGTGACATTTGAATTATGGAGTGTCCCCGTAACTGCATAATATTGCCCTGGAGGGTCAAGGAAAGTTGTATACTTTCTAAAAACAAAATCCCAATCAGCTTCAGCTGGCTCGCTAACTACCTCCTGATTATTCTGAAGACTATAATAATTATATCTGTTGTCTGGATTACCTGAATTTGAAACAGTTTCAGTTGTATCTGAAGACCAATTTGTTCCATCCCACGTAGCATATTTAAAAGTATATTCGCCAAAGTAATCTTCATTTATGAATTTTCGATAGATACCATCGGCATATTTTAAAACAAAAATTACGCTTCCTTCAATATGATGCGTAACTGGATTGTACTCTCCCCAACCGTACGTCGCAGAGCCTTGCATAAATGCGCCAATGTTCCATTGTGTATCACTGTTGTACAATTGAGTCCAGCTGGCCTCATTTGCTACATCAATAGAATTCCAATCAGAAGGATTATTTGAAGCTTCAAATACTTCAATCCCGATTCCGTCATTTATACGAATTCCATGATTCAAGTTATCATTTCTTAAAAAAGCAATATCCCAGCTTGCCGCTGAAAATGTTGTTTCAGTTTCTGTAGATAATTTATAATATACTTCGGTCTCATAACCCACGCCCATGGATAGGTTAACTGTAGTTTCCTGAGCTGTTACGATTCCTCCAATAACAGCAATTGCAATTGATAGTATTAATTTTTTCATTTTATTAAATTTTAAGCTTTAGTTTTATTCTAGTAATTGATATTCAAATTCTGGATAACCTCGCTCTCCATTGTCATTGGCCAAGGCAAGGAATTTAATTTTATAAATAGTGTCATTGGAATCCTTAACAATGTAGAATCTGTCGAAAAAAGGAACACCGTCAAAAACATCGCGCCAATTGCTTCCAATAGCCCTTTGGTCATCTCCAAAAGAGCTGGTTGAAATATTATTTAAAGAAAAGGATTCATACGAAAAAAGATCTGTAGTCACTTCATATGCCTGCACTCCACTTTTCCCATTATGCAAGACTCCATCAGAAAAACCATAGCTCCCCGCTCCGTCAATAACATTTGTGAAAACGGTAAAAACAATATCCCATTTTGGCGCTTCTGGTTCAACAGCTACCACCGTATTTGTATGAAAACTGAAGAAGGTGAAATTATAATCTGTATTCTTTGAAATACGCACCTCTTGATGGCTCGTATCATTCAAATCGGCATATTGTAATAGATAATCATCTCCTTCTCTTAGTATTCTAATCTTTTTCCATCCTCGAGCATCTCCAGCCACGGCCACACTTCCAGAGTCCGGTGTGTCGGTTCCTACCTCATAACCAAGGTTAAGTAAATACACCTTATTCTCTGATTCTGTAATACTAATTTCCTCTACTGCGGTACCTAGAATATCACCATTTGGATTGTCAACATAAATTGCATTGTTTGGATCAAATGTTCCAATAGCCACCTGTGGTTGCAGATCAATAACATCAGCTTCGGTTATTTCATCAATATTTGTGCTTTCTAATGAGGCTGCAGCCATATAAATTGAGCCATTAATCCCAACGCGAAAATCACCTCCCGAATAGAAACCCAGATCCCAGGAATCTCGCTTTACAATAGTTTCAGCCTCTGTACTTAGATCAATGTAGATTTGGTTTCCTTCATTTGGACCTCCTAATTCTGGGGCGATAGCTTTACCTAATGAGGCCGAATTGCTTATCGTGTAAGAAGCATTTCCTTGAATATTCGATGCTTCATAATCAATTTGTGAAATGGTGAATAGTATCTGGCTCGTCTCGTCTAGATTCTGATTCAATTTGTTAAAGACAAAACTCGTCCCTTCCGTTCCAGAATTAATACTGAAGGTAATTTCATTCCTATTGGCAGCAGGAATAGTAGTGAAATCTTCCCCATAGGTAGCATTTATACTAGAAATTGAAAGCGTAAACGAGCCATTTTGAGCGGCAGTTGTAGAAAAAACAAGTGGAATTTCCATTGTTCTCCCTATTGTACCTAGGTTTGCTGATAAATCTTCAAAAGCCACAACGAAGGGGTCTGATGGTATAGTTGTGTCATCTTTACTACAAGAAGTAAGGTTCAAAAGAAAAAAAGAAAAGAAAATATAAGATATAAAACGATTGACTCTCATGATTATATATTTAAATTATAAGCGAGTTTCATAAAATAAGATCGACCGTATCCCAATGGAATTTGAGAAGGTGGTCCATTGTGTGCTCCTCCTTCAAAAGCCGTGGTATTTACTGATGTCACATTAAATAAGTTCCTTGACCCCACCGTTAGCGTTACGGACTCTTTAAAAAAAGAAGTATTCACTGTGGCATCCATCCAGCTATAGGGGTTTGTAGTACCTCTTTGAAATTCTTGTTGTCCGTCAGCATTTATTTTTTCAACGAACTGCTGTTGCGTACCAATATGCTTAAAGAACAAGGAGAATGTAGCATGCCATTTAGGTATTGTGTAACCCAAGTTGGCATTCAATTGAAAATTGAACAAAAAGTCCTCATCACTATCTTTTCTGTTATCTAGAACTTTCGAAACCCCTTGCATTGAAGCTCCCAATTGTCCCTTGAAATTTTTATAAAAAATCTCATTTTCAGAAAAAACACCTACGGCTTTGTAACTATCTATATTGTTATACTTAAAAGTTAATGGTATTTGTTGTGAAACTATTAATTCAATACGATCTGTCAGCCCTAAATAATTAAGGCTTATCTTGTTTTTTAATCTGAATCTACCTTCTGAAAGTGCGCTTCTTTTCTTAAGATGTAAGAAGGTGGAAACTCCTTGTTCGGGGTTTAAATTTGGATTTCCTTGCACATCATGATTCACATCAACAAAGAAGGTGTAGAGTTCATCATAATTTGGTGTTCTATTGGCAGACCCCGCAACTGCGCGTAACTCCCAATTATCGCCAAACGATTGTTTAGCACTTAAAGAGCCAATAAATTGCGTATCGAACAAATTACTGAAAGAGATACGCATACCTGGACGCAACGAAAACTTTGAACCTAAATGAACTTCGGAAGAAACAAAACCATCGTAACTATTTAAAGATTGTGTCACTTGATTTTCTTCTGGATCAATTACCACGGCTAAAGAAGAACCAAACCCTTTCTCATTTGTGATTTCATATCCTGCTTGCAAACTGATTTTTTTACTTTTAAGTAGATTACTTAATGTTCCTCTCGAGAAAAAGGCCGTTCTACCTTGGTATTCTCCTTCCAAAACATTCTCCTCTTGTTGTGGTCGAATACGGTATGTATATTGTTTTAAGTTTTTGATCTGCTCTTGATAAGAAACAGAGACATTGTAAACTAGATACTTGAATAGCTTTCCGTTCGCATTAAAATGATGGTAAAATCTGTTGTTATTATATATCTCATCTAATGAGAGAGGGTCTTGCGTATCAGTCGAAGGGTTCTCATTAGGGTTAACAATGTCATTATACTTTTCAATAGTTTCGCATAAATAATCAAACCTGTAGAATACAGCGAAGTGCTCTTCTTTAAAGGACAAAACAGCTTTCAAATTTTGCTGTGTCTTTGGCAACCACTCATGACCTCGTAACCCATCATTTTGATCGTAATTTTCACCCATACGGTTATTGAAAAAACCAGCAAATTTATTTCGAGTAAAAGTAGCATTGGCATATATTTTATCTGTGAAATTATGACCCAGCCTTAAAGATTGAATATGCCTGCCTCGATTAAAAAATTCATACTCATTACCTATTGTTTCTTCTTGGAGATAGGCCAATACTTCTGAACGATTTTTTGAAGACTTTTTAGTGATCACATTGATAACCCCAGAAACTGCGTTGGACCCATATTGAACACCCATCGCTCCTTCTACAATTTCAATTCGCTCTACGTCATCTAGGTTAATTAGAGTCAAATCGGTATTACTACCAATACCTTCTTCATTAATAATTGGAACATTATCGATTAAAACTTTAAAATATTGACCGTCTAAGCCAAAAAGGCTAATTCCAGATTTCCCAGTTGAAGTATTTGGGGTGATGTTCAAGTTTAAAGTGGTATTTAGAACATCGGCCAAAGTATTTCCAGCTTGACGGTCAATAGTATTTCTAGTTATGACTTTTACCTCTACTACAGATTTTTCAACAGATTCAGGCGTCAATTGACCAGTTAGCACCACTTGCTCCAATTGCTCTAACCTAGGGCTATCAGAAGGATGATCTACTTGAGCGATTACAATTATTGGAAATACCAATGGCAAAAAACAAGAAACAAAACGCGTCATTCTAAAATCAAAATTTCACACAAATGTATCTTATTTTTATTTATTCTAAATAAGAATAGTGAGATTTTAACATTTTCAACTCCAATAAAAAAGACATTTTTCACAGTTAAAGAATTGAAATATAAAGTGCTTAGAGATGAAAAAAAATATTTCAATTTCATTATTTATATTGTTTCTAAAACAACAATCTATTAATTTTTAATTCATACCAAAACAAATTATCATGTCCATACGTATAGGAAATAGTTGTATCAATTGTCAAAACCTGCAGCCCAATGAAACTTGTAAAACACATGGAGTAAAAGTAAGTACCAGTTACACCTGTGATAGTTTTGAGATGAAGACCGCTTTAAAAAAGGATCTAAATTGCTCAAGCTGCGCCCGATTCGAGGGACCAACTTGCGCCAACCCAAAAAAAGCAACAGCGGGAATGTTATGTTCACATTGGGCGCCGCAAAATGCTCAAGCGTAGATTCTACTTATAAAAAAATCCAACACGAGGTCCGGTTAATTTATCATTTCACTTTTCTACAAGAGTGCTTCTGTTTAGAATGGAAAGGGGATTTATGCCCATTCAAAGGGCATTATAAACTCATCTAATTAGCACAAAAAATCGCCAAGATTAATCATTCTAAATAATTCTAAATAATTCTTGCAGATTTAAAAAGCTCTATCTATTTTTGCGCTATCTTAATTTATTCTAAATAAAAATAACAATGAAAAAATTTATATTACCAGCCTTAATCGCTTTGACAACCTTAGTGTTTACAGCTTGTTCTAGTGACGATGATACTACAACACCAGATCCCAGCTTGGTGACAAAACAACAAGTAATCACTCATTACGCGGCAATTGTTTTACAAAACTACCAAGATGCGTATAGCGATGCTGTTGCTCTTCAAACTGCATTAACTGCCTTCACAAGCAATCCAACCGAAGGAACACATAACGCGGCAAAACAAGCCTGGAAAACCGCTAGAGAATCCTACGGTCCAACTGAAGCATTCCGGTTTGCATCAGGACCAATTGATGATGGTAATGGACCTGAAGGTCTATTAAATGCTTGGCCGTTGGATGAAAATTATATTGACTATGTAGACGGAGCTTTAGATTCAGGAATCATTAATGATCTTACAACATACCCAACCATTTCTAAGACACTATTAGAATCACTAAACGAAGTCGGTGGAGAAGCTAATATTAGTATTGGATACCACGCGATTGAGTTTTTGCTTTGGGGGCAGGACACCACTTCACCAACAGACAACCAAGCCGGATTAAGAGTTTATACCGATTTTATTGATGGCGGAACCGCTAGCAATCAAGACAGAAGAAGACAATATGTAAACATCTGTGCTGAATTATTATTAGACCATTTGCAGTTAATGTTAGACGAATGGGCCGATGGCGGATCTTATCAAACAACATTTCTTGCACTTAATGAAGACACTGCAATAAAAAACATGCTCACAGGAATTGCGACTTTGTCTAAATCTGAATTAGCTGGGGAACGTATGTTCGTGGCACTAAGCAACCAAGATCAAGAAGATGAGCACTCTTGTTTCAGTGATAATACACATAGAGATATTCGTTTAAATCTTGCTGGAATTAAAAACGTTTATAATGGAAATTATGGTAGTATTTCTGGTGCCTCGTTAAGTACACTTGTGAGTCAAGCAAACAGTTCAACCGGAACCAATGTAACCACCCTACTTAATTTTGCCGTTACTACTGTTGAAAACACTGCAACCCCGTTTGACTTGGCCATTATCGGAGGAAGTTCAACTACTGAAGGTGCAAAAGTGCTGACCGCTGTAAATGCATTGCAAGATTTGGGAGACCAGCTTGTACTGGCAGGCACAGCGCTTGGGATTACCGTAGTCGCTGAATAAACAATTTGTTTTTTGAATTAGTCTAGTAAAATGGTGTTGACTTTGGTCTTCACCAATTTGCTTTTTATTAAAGTATCATGTTAAACGTCATTAAACCAATTTTAATAATTCTATTAATCGGTGTAAATCTAGCTGGTTGCAAAACGGATGACAACGACTATATTGCGTTAGTCCCAGATTCGAGAGAAGAATTTTCGGGAGGATTAGCAACTATCTTCGATGTTTCACCAAACGCTTTTGGGTTTCAAGCCCCAAATCTAACTAGTGAAGAAGGCCTAGATTTTTTTGTTGGGAACTCTCTATTTAATCAGAATTGGGTAACTGCTCCTGCTTCAACCTCAGCTCGGGACGGTCTAGGGCCGCTATTTAATGCTAGAGCGTGTTCGGGTTGCCACTTTAAAGACGGAAGAGGACGTCCTCCTAGCTTCAATGGAGAAATAAGTCATGGCCTTTTACTTAGACTCAATACAGGAAATGGCGTGTTTGGTGCTCCAATACCAGATGCAAACTATGGTGGACAATTGCAAGATCAATCGATCCAAGCAGTGGAAACTGAGGCAGCTTTTGAGACCACCTATCAAGAGATTGCTGGAGTTTATACAGACGGCTCTTCTTATTCATTAAGAAAACCTACCTATACCCTTAATAGTTTAACTCAAGGCCCTTTAACGGCAAATCATATTTCTCCTAGAGTTGCCAATCATATGAGTGGAATGGGATTGCTCGAAGCCATTGATGAGTCTACTTTACTTGATTTTTCGGATGAAAATGATTCGAATAACGATGGTATTAGTGGACGACCAAATTACGTTTGGGATGTAGCATCTAATGAAATTAGAGTAGGAAGATTTGGATGGAAAGCAAATCAGCCAACTGTATTACAACAAGTTGCTGGAGCTTTTTCTGGGGATTTAGGGATTACCACTTCCATATTTCCTGAAGAAAACTGTCCTCCTACTGTTATCTGTGAAGACATTCCAAATGGTGGAACCCCAGAAATTTCAAACGAAAACCTTGATAAAACTGTTTTATATTCAAGTACGCTTGCAGTGCCAGGGCGTCGTGACTGGGACAATCAAGATGTGTTAGAAGGGAAATCATTATTTGAACAGGCTAATTGCACGGATTGTCATATACCAAAAATGAATACAGGAACACATCCAACAATAGATGCGTTATCGAATCAAACCATTCGCCCTTATACAGATTTACTGCTACATGATATGGGAGAGGGTTTGGCCGATGGTAGTCAGGATTTTCTTGCGACAGGTAACGAATGGAGAACCCCACCTCTATGGGGAATAGGCCTTATTGAAACCGTAAACGATCACACTTTCCTATTACATGATGGAAGGGCTAGGAACTTTGAAGAAGCCATATTATGGCATAGTGGCGAAGCCGAAAGCTCTAAAAACAACTTCAAAAATTTCGCCTCCTCAGATCGCCAAAAATTAATCCTATTTCTTAAGTCTTTATAATGAAAATGAAATTTCGAGTTCAATATTTAATAGTGTTAACAACAATACTTTTCCTTTCAATTCTAAGTTGCGAAAAAGGCGGTATTTCTGAAAACCAAGCACAAATTGAATACAGCCGAGCTGATCAACTACGGAATCTGTTTAACAATGGTATTAAACCACTACATGAAGAGTTCATTATAGAAACTGAAGGGCTTTCAGAAAATGCAAGGGCTTTTAAACAGAATCCATCTCTAGAAAATTTCAGAAGTCTACAAAATGATTGGAAAACTACAGCAAATATTTGGAAACGTTGTGAGACCTACGACATAGGTGATATTAATGACAGTTTTATCCATACGAGAATTAATACTTGGCCAACGAATTCAGAAAACATTGAAACTAATATTGAGGGCGGTGAACCGATTAATCTAGCATTTATAAATTCTATTGGGTCTTCATCAAAAGGAATTGCCGCTATGGAATATCTGCTTTTCAAATCAGATGCAAACACAACAATTCTGGAGCTTCAGTCAAATCCACGTAGAACCGACTACATCGTTGCTCTTTCCAAAGATTTTAAAAACCTTGCTGTTGAAATAAACTCTTTGTGGACAAACTATGGACCGAGCTTTACAGTAGCTATCCAAAGTAATCTAGAAGGTGGTCAAAACCAAACCATTAACGCGATGGTAACGCTTATTGAAGAAATTATTATTAGTAAGCTAGGAAGACCTTTAGGCGATGCTAACGGTGGAACCATTGATGCACAAGAATTTGAAGCCTACCACAGTGATCTTTCTTTGGAAATGATAAAAAACAATATCGAAGAATTGAAAAAGGTCTTTACTGGAAGCTATTCCCAAAACACCCGAAGAATAGGATTTGACGATTACCTCACCAATCTTAGCAACATCATTCTAAGTGATAAGATTAAGAACTCTTTTGAAAAGATAGAGGATCATATGGCTTCATTCAATCAAGGTTTGAATGCTTCTTTACAGTCAGATCCTGAAAAAGTAAGAACCTTGCAAACCTTATCCAATGAATTACTCATATTGATAAAAGTTGATATGGCAAGTTTTATTGGATCCACGATTACCTTTAACGACAATGACGGGGACTAAATGAAACTCGTAAAGCGATTAATACAACCAACTCATATCCTTCCTTTGGCTATTTACCGAATGGTTTTTGGGTTTTTAATGGCTGGTTCCCTTGTTCGTTTTATGCTAAAAGGATGGGTAGAAGCCTGTTTCTTGGAACCAGAATTTCATTTTACATATCAATATTTTGATTGGATTCAACCACTAGATAGTTCCTTAGGAATGTATGCATTGGTTGGTCTTTGTGCTTTTTTCGCATTGTGCATTGGTGTTGGTTTTATATATAGAATAGCAAGTGTTTCCTTCTTTATAATGTTCACCTATCTAGAGCTTATTGAGCAGTCTTGGTATTTAAATCATTACTATTTTGTTTCAATTGTTGCTTTTCTACTATGTTTTGTTCCTGCTAATAAAAATTACTCTTTAGACGCTAAGTGGATTGTTAGTTTAAGATCAAGTACTGTCCCTTTTTGGTCAATTTTTATTCTGAAGCTACAAATTAGTATTGTCTATTTTTTTGCAGGAATAACAAAATTAAAACCAGATTGGTTACTAGAAGCCTTGCCACTTAAAATATGGTTACAGACAAAAACTGATTTACCACTCATTGGGAGCCTTTTTCAATACGAAACAACCGCATATATTTTTAGTTATTCTGGACTAATCTATGATCTATTAATACCTTTTCTACTATGGAATAAAAGAACACGTCCTTTTGCCTTTATTGCGGTTCTTATTTTCCATTCAATGACAGCCCTTTTATTTAATATTGGGATGTTTCCTTGGATTATGATTGCCGGTTCTTTAATCTTCATCACAACAGATGAATGGTCATGGGCTCTAAAGAAAATCAATGTAAAGTTAAAGATCACCTCCGTTAAAAAAAAAATTAAAATTAAGAATTTTGGTCTGTTCTTTTTTTTAGTTTTTTTCTCATTGCAAGTATACCTTCCCATACGTCATAATTTCTATTCTGAAAATGTTCTTTGGACAGAACGCAACTATAGGTTCAGCTGGAATGTCATGTTAATGGAAAAAAGTGGTCATGCTGATTTCACTATTAAAGATAGAAGTACTGGAAAACAATGGAAGGAATACCCAAAAGACCATCTAACCAATATTCAAGAAAAACAAATGAGCTTTCAACCCGATATGATCTGGCAATATGCTAAATTTCTAAAAGAAAAGTATCAAAAACTGGGGTGTCGAAATATCGAAATATTCACTGATGCTTATGTAACTCTCAATGGTCGACCTTCTCGTCAATTTTTACCTAAAGATCTAAACTTAACCTCAATTGAACGAGACAAAATTTATAATTTTATTCTCCGCGAAAAATAACATAACTTCTAAATTAATCTTTACCGGTTTCATTTTCAAACTCAACCGTAGATTGCCGCTCCCGATTTACTATTAGCTTGGTAACATCGGGTCTGGAATAATGCCCAACTGGGTCGAAATTTTGTCGTTCTTCAAGCACCTGATTGAAGTCAATTGTCTTGTAGATATTTCCCTCTGCACTTAGCACTGGCTCCAGAATCCACTCTCCATCAGGGCCTGCAATGCAACTTCCTCCGTTGGCCAAAACCTTAGGAGCCTTCTCAAAAATTTTCTCTAAGTGTGGGGTATTTGGTGGAAAGTCCTCAATAGTCATTAAAGAGGATACTGAAATTACAAAGCTTCTAGACTCCCGAGCGATAAAACGAGTAATGTCCTTTGTATTATGGTCGCTGCCTGGCCATACGGCCACGTGCAGGTCTTCACCCTGCGCGTAGAGCGAAGCTCTTGGCAGCGGCATCCAGTTCTCCCAGCAATTTAATCCCCCTACCGTAAACTCTTTTAGCGAATGTGTTCTCAATCCGTTGCCGTCTCCAGGAGACCAAGTAAGGCGCTCATCGTAAGTAGGCTGTAGTTTTCGATGCACAGATTCGATCTTCCCTTTGGCACTAATATAAACTAGCGTAGCATAAACACTATGTCCACCTCGATCAAGGGGTCGTTCGATAATTCCCAAATAAATCGCAATTTTGTGCTTCTTAGAGAGGATGCAAATATCGTCTAGGTCGCCATTCTCTATCGTAACAGCGTTCCGAACGTAATGCGCATGTAGTTCTTTATTTATCTTCGTGTTCCATTTGGCTCCATTCGTTAGTGCCAACCAAAAGGGATACCCCGGCAAAAGGCCTTCTCCAAAAATAATGAGCTCCGCATTATTTTCTACAGCCTCTAAAATGTACTTCTCTATTTTTCTAAGGGTTTCGGCCTTATTCAACCATACAGGTGAAATCTGGCTAAGAGCGACTGTAAGCAAACTTTCTTTTTCCATATTCGAAAGTTACTAAAAATCTAACTACAAAATACGATTGAGCAACACATCAACATCGATTAAAACAATACTAATGACGCCTAGAAGTATGATAAATTTTAGGATATTATGAAGTACTACATAATGAAGTCTCTTTGCCGATTTCCAAAGGATAATTAGGAATACACCCAACCCCAGAATACTTCCGTAAAAGAAATAATGCATATAACCAATCTCGAACTTCGTTACTAAAAGGGTAATTGGAACCAAAGTTAGCCCCCCTAAGGTGGTCAGCATCCATTTTGAAACCTTCTCTCCATAAACCACAGGAATAGTTCTATAGTTATGTGCAAGATCACCCTTTAGATTCTCCAGATCCTTAACCAACTCTCTCATTGAAATAACTAGAAATAAAAAGGTAGCGTGCACAAAGATGACTAGATCGAAATTTCGATAATAGATAAAAACCGCAAAAAAAGGAATTACTGCTAAAATCGCAGCCGTAATATTTCCAACAAATGGATGTTTTTTTAGCTTATGTGAATAGAACCAAATTCCGAAAATATAAATGGAAAAAAACACAACCGCTCTAAAGGAGACATAACTAGCAAAAACTACCGATAAAAAGTTCAATACAAAATAACCTGTTAGTTTTGTGTTCTGACTCACTAATTTATCTAACATTGTTTTTCTTGGCCTATTAATCAGATCTTTCTCACTATCATAAAAACTATTAATAATATAACCGCCAGCGATCGCAGAGGCCGACGCTAAGACTAGCATCAACAAATTGGGATCGAAAAGCACTTTTTTAATAGGAAGCTTAGGAGCAAGAATGTAGACAGAGGTAAGGTATTGAGCGACAACGATTACCAAAATATTATAGCTTCGCACCACCGAAAACAAACTGAAAAACTTTAGTAAAAAGTGTTTTTGTTTTCTACTTAGCATCTTGATAGAGCTATGAAATGATTCTTAGAAATTGTAGACCACTTCAAGTTTATAGTCTTTTAGTGCGCTACGTGCTTCATCTATATTTTCAGTAAATCCAAGCATATAGCCTCCACCTCCAGAACCACAAAGCTTAAGATAGTAGGCATTCGTTTCAATCCCATTTTTCCAAAGCGTATGAAACTCTTTAGGAATCATTGGTTTGAAGTTTTCCAAAACGACCTTGGAAAGTTGTTTTATGTTTCCGAAAAGAGACTTAACATTCCCTTGTAAAAAATCATCTACGCAGGCATCTGTATGTTTTACAAACTGATCTTTTAGCATAGACCTAAAACCCTCTTGTTTCATATTCTCCATGAAAATCTGGACCATTGGGGCAGTTTCTCCCGTAGTACCGCTATCTAGCAGAAACACCGCGCCTTTACCACTTTGGGTTTGGGAAGGAATTCCAGCCGGTTCAATATCCTCTTTAGAATTGATAAGAATTGGCAGACTTAAATAACTATTAAGCGGATCCAAACCCGAAGATTTTCCGTGAAAAAAAGACTCCATCTCAGCAAAGATTGCTTTAAGCTGTAAGAGCTTTTCGCGTGTTAGATTTTCAAGAACTGTGATTTTATCGCTTGCATACTTATCATAGATCGCAGCTACCAAAGCACCACTACTCCCAACGCCATAACCCTGTGGTATGCTAGAATCAAAATACAAGCCCTCAACCACATCTGCCTTTAATGCAGTCATATCGAAAGTAACCAGATCAGGTTTTTCCTCTTGAAGCCGTTCTAAATAATGAGTGAACCTGAGCAATGCCTGATTTGATTTATGAGTAGAAACCGTATGATGTTCATCAATTTTTAAGGCGCCGTTGTAGAAATTATAAGGAATAGAAAGACCTTTAGAATCCTTGATAATACCATATTCTCCGAAAAGTAAAATTTTTGAATAAAATAGGGGGCCACGCATAAGCCATGTATAGGTTCAGGTTAAAAATACGGTTTTTAAACGGAAAAAATGAATTCTTAAGACAAAGATACAAGTTACAAAGACATTTTAAACAAAACCTAATAATAAAAAGAAGATTAAAAATTTCTCAACACACAGATATTTCGTAACTTAGGTTCAACACTATATTTAAAATTATGAAACCAAAACACTACCTCTCGATTCTTACTCTTTTCGTTTTTCAAAGCACCTTAATAGCTCAGTCCCACATTTGGACAGGAAATGGTGGAGATCAAGATTGGTTTAATGCGGCGAACTGGTCGGCAAATACAGTTCCTGATGCGAGCAGCGATGTTATTATAGATCAGAATTTTAGCGTACTAGTTAATACCGCACCAGTAACCGTGACAAATATTGGTCTTTTCGGGAATGCCACGCTTACCCTTGGAACCGATTTCACAGCATTTGAGCAGTTCCGAATTGAAAGTGGCGCTACTTTGGTATGGAACAAAGGAGGTTTTATAGGAGGAGCGGTTATCCAAAATAATGGGTCCATCTTAATGACCTCTACCGAAGAAAAACATCTTACGGATGCCAATCTTGAAAATAGTGGAAACATCCTACTGATTAGCATCGGGTTTCTTCGTCTTATTGACAGCCCGAAAATAACCAATACATCGACCGGAGTTTTTGAGATTAACGGAGGAGGGAATTTATCTCATCAAACTGGAAATCCAATTTTTGATAATGAAGGATTGGTGCGAAAAATTGGTGGCTCAAACGCAGGATCGAGTTATATGATTCTAGAAATGAACAATGGAGGGGTAATCGATATTGGTGAAAACCAAACTTTTTTATTCTTGAGTGCCTTGGCCGAATTAAACAATTTGGAAACGGGTAGTATGACAGGCATAGGGACTTATGATATTATTTCGCCGTTTGTAACTCCTGGAACAATTTCCCCTGCGGGTGGAAATATTGGAACATTGAAATTTATAAATAATTTTAGCTTATCTCCACAAACCAAATTGCGGTTTGATATTTTTGGTCCCACTGCGAGTGAACATGATGTAATCGCAATTACTGGCTCCCCAGATCTTGACGGAGATATTCTCGTCCGTATTGTCTATACACCCACAATTGGAGATGAATTTACTATTATCACCGCCAATAACATCAACTCATGTGATTTCCCGTCCCAAATCACCAACACCATCGGTACCGGCCCAACGTACCTATTTGATGTCATTTGTGACAATACTTCGGTAAAGTTAAGAGTGGTGGAAGAAGTTTTGAGTGTAGATGAATTCGCTTCGGAAGAATACGCGTTTTTTGTGCAACCCAATCCTGTATCCGAGATGATCAATGTTGTTTTCAATCCCGAGGGATCTGCTTTGCCCTCACAAAAGCTATCATTATCCATTTATAACGTGCTTGGACAAGAGGTGAAAATTATTGGAGATTTTTCAAAAGAAAACAACAGTTTTCACAGAGGGAGTATGGGTTTTGGTGTTTATTTTCTTCAACTGTCTTCCGAAGAAAAAATACTCGCAACAACCAAATTAGTTATTAACTAAATTAAACCGAGACCGCGCCGAACCCACTTTGATCTTCGATAAACCCTCCATTCTTGCAAAATTGAGCGAGCTCTTTCTTTATAAACTCTAGAACCGGTTCCTTTTCAGCCTCAGGGTATAAAACGTGAACATTAGCACCCGCGTCTAAGGTAAAACAAACCTTACTACCTGTCTCATTTCTGAAAGCCCAAATATAATTGATTATCTCTAACGTATTTGGCTTCATTAGGATAAAATAAGGCTGAGAAGTCATCATCATTGCATGCAATGAAAGTGCTTCGCTCTCTACAATTTTTATAAACTTTGAAAGATCTCCGTTTTCAAAAATCGAAATTAAGAAACTAAGATTATTGTTTGCTTGCTCAAAACGTTGTTCGGCAAAAGGATGGTCATACATCAAATCATGACCTACGGTGCTGCTCACCTGTTTTTCCCCTTTATCTACCAATAGAATAGTATCTTGATAGTTCAGAAAATTCTTATGAATTGTATATGGATATTTAATTCCAAAAAGATTAGAGCTTCCCTCAATATTTGGGTGTTCCCCCCAAACAATTAAATCGCCTTCAATACTTCTAGAGGCGCTTCCAGAACCCAAACGGGCTAAAAAAGAGGCCTTTTGATTAAAGTAGGCATCAGTCATTTCGACACTACTGAGTGATTTTTCAACACTCAACAAACACAGTGATAGCGCACTCATTCCACTGGCAGAAGACGCTATTCCACTGCTATGCGGAAAACTATTGGAGGTTTCGATTCGAAACTTATAATCCGTCAAAAAAGGAAGATATAGAACAACTCGCTCAAAAAATTTATGAATCTTTGGTTCAAAACCTACTTCTCTAGTATTGTCTAAATAAACTTCAAATTCAAATCCATGACTAGATTTTCTTTCATAAAACAATGTTGTCTTCGTTACACAGTTGTTAAGTGTAAAACTTATAGAGGCATTTTTAGGCAGTTGCTCACCATACTTTCCCCAATATTTCACCAATGCGATGTTACTTGGTGATTGCCAAGAGACACTTCCGTTTTCGGGTTTTTTAGTATATAGCTTTGGTATAAACTGTGTTTCATTCATTGATAAAATATTCTGTACAAATATAGCGAATTGAAATCTTCGCATATTCTTTCAATTCGGTCAAATAATTAATTTTTAACGCCTCGATTTATCGACTAAAACAGTCACTTCTTGGATTTCAACCTTTACCATAGCTTGATGCTTTTGGGTGTCTTTCAAGGAATTATTTTTGGAAGTGTCATCTTACTTTCAAAAAACGTAGAAGTCAAAGTATTTACTGTTTAATTGCATTGATACTTGCAGTTGTTTACAACAATTTGGAGTATTATTTTAGTGATATTGGTTGGTTGAGCATGGATTTTATTCGGAGCAGTATTTATTTGCAATAGCTTCCATGGCACCGACCTTAATCTATCTCTATAGTATAACTTTCTTGGACAAAAATCACAAGATATCGAGAAAGGAGAAACTACTTTACCTACCGTTTTGTTCTTTCTATTGGTGACTTTCGTATTCAAACCGATGAACGTTTTGGAGTATCGAATGAAAAGAGTGAGCTTGTTTGTGTATCATTGTTGAACTTACACGAAGTAGTTTAGTTTCTGTTCCTTACTATTATGCTACTCATATATCTCAACAAAATTTTTCGGAAAAATATAATAATACCGCTCCTCAAATCGCTTCCACTATTTCTGAAGCCAACGGAATTTACTTTGTAGAAATAGCTACTTCCGAAGGAAATAGTTCCACATTAAAATTAGTTAAGAACTAGCCAGTTCACTAAGTTTTGCTATCGTTCGATAGTTTCGGGCGGTGGTAATAACTTTAAGTTTCTTCTCAAAAAAGTTATTTCCCATTTTTGCTTTTCCAGCGCCTTTCGAATAATAAATATACACACAGTCCTCTTCTATTAACAACTCTTCGTTGGGATAAGACTTGGCCGCCTCAATTGTTATTTGAATATTCTCATTTAGTGGTTTTTCCTTTAATAAGATGAAATAGCTTTTTTTTAATTTTTCATCAAAAAATGGACATTTTGATTGTATTTCAACCAATTCTGATGCTTTTTTAACCAAGATTGGTACAATAAAGCCATATTTGGATTCGATGGCTTTGGAGATTTTATTTCCTAAATCCGTTTCTTTTTCCGTCCGCTTGCCCCCTGAAGCTTTAGCAGAGGGGCAAGAGAATATCACATTCCCACTTTGAATGTAAGTCGTTACTTCCTCAAACCCCAAGGATTCAAATAGTGATTTTAGGTTGGACATCAATATCTTTTTGTGTCCACCAACGTTTATTCCTCGTAATAATGCAATATAACGATACATATTTATTCGGTTAAGGCTTTCGCAACTATATATCCACCGGTCCAGGCATTCTGAAAATTGAAACCACCAGTGATGGCATCGATATTTAAAACCTCACCCGCGAAATACAAGTTATCTTGAAGTCGACTACCAAAGGTCTTAAAATTCACCTCCTTTAAATCAATTCCACCAGCGGTGACAAACTCCTCCTTAAAGGTACTCTTTCCATCAACATCAAAATGAGAGGTGGTAATCTGATTGGCAAGATTGTGCAATCGCTTTTTCGAGATATCCGCCCAAGTCTCACTTGCATCAATTCCAGCAGCTAGTACCAAACTCTGCCAAAGACGCTTTGGCAACTCAAACTGCGCGTATTTTAAAAGGGTCTGCTTTGGTTGGGTATCTTTAAAATCCATAAGTTGATCCAGAACTTTTTCTTCAGAAACATCCAACAACCAATTCACCTTGATGCTAAACTTATAGCCTGTTGGTTCTAAGATTCTTGCTCCCCAGGCAGATAATTTTAAAATGGCTGGACCGCTCATTCCCCAATGGGTAATCAATAACGGGCCCTCACTTTCCAACTGGACTGCCCCCCTAGCATCCACAACTTTAACCGAAGCATCTGTTGAAACCCCTGGTAACTCTGTTATGCGACCATCCTTGATATTAAAGGTAAAAAGAGATGGTACTGCAGGGATTATAGAATGTCCTAAACTTTCAATTAATTTCCAAACCTTAGGATTACTTCCCGTTGCAAGGACGAGCTTATCAGCTTTGAAACCTCCTTGCCCCTCTGCTAAAGCTTCAGGCAGCACGTGGGCAGATGTAGTTAGAAACCAACCCGATTCATTCCGTTGTATATCCTTAACCGAATGATTTTTCAAGATTTCTATTCCCAATCGTGCTGTTTCAGAAATAAAACAATCGATAATGGTTTGGGAGGAATCTGTAACAGGAAACATCCTCCCGTCTTCTTCAATTTTTAACACAACCCCTCGTTGTTCAAACCAGGCAATCGTGTCGCCTGTCATAAAACTATGGAAAGGACCAAGAAGTTCTTTCTCCCCTCTAGGATAGTTTTGAGTAAGCTCCTTTGGAATGAACTCGGCATGGGTCACATTACATCTTCCTCCTCCCGAAACCTTGACCTTTGTAAGCACCTCCTTACCTCTTTCAAGGATAGCAATCTTTAGCGTTCTATTATTTTCAGCAGCGTTTATGGCCGTAAAAAAACCTGCTGCCCCTCCACCTACAATTATGATATCGAAGTCCTTCAAACTGCTAGTTTATTTTGAGCAAATTCCTCGCAGAGTGCAAAGGTTTCATTTACATCGATCATTGTCGTTCTCGGATTTATTAAGCACATTCGTAAAACAACTTGTCCATTTAACAAGGTTGTAACGAGCAATGCCTTTTGTGAAGATACTACCTGCTCTGAAATATATTGATTTATTTTATCTAAGTTTTTCTCACTTAAATTTTCACCAATAGGGTTAAATCTAAAGTTAATTACCGCCAATGTAGCAGGTGAAATGACCTCCCAATTAGCACTTTTACGTAGCTTACCTTCTACTTCTTCTGCCAATTCGACATTATAGGTGATTGCTTTTCTAAAAGCTTTCAAACCAAATGTTTTTATAGACATATAAAACTTTAAAGCACGAAATCGCCGCGTGAGTTGTACCCCATGATCGTAAAAATTGATTTCGGAAGTATTTCCTTCAATGTCTCTTAAATATTCGGGCTTTTCAGTAAAAGTCTGTTTTAACCATTTATGATTCTTCACTAAAAGACAACCCATTTCATAAGGTTGGAAAAACCATTTGTGTGGATCAACAGTAAGGGAATCTGCCTTGTTAATTCCTTTGAGTAAACTCTTTCCGTCTTTAGCGAGAATTGCGGCTCCACCATAAGCACCATCAATATGAAACCAAACATCTTCTGCCTTACAGATTTTAGCAATTTCTGAAAGTGGATCAACAGTCCCCGTATTTGTAGTACCTGCGGTAGCAATTAAACAAAAAGGTTGCCAACCTTCAATACGATCTTTTGCGATCGCATTTTTAAGTTTATTGATCGAAAATTTAAACTCGGCATCTGTTGGAATAACGCGAATCTGCTCTTTCCTGAACCCCAAAACTCGAATTGCCTTAATATTTGATGAATGCGCTTGATCTGACAAGTAGATCACCGCCTTCGAAAAATCATCACCACACCTCACTCTTCGCGCCGTAGCAACGGCTGTTAAATTTGCCATGGATCCTCCGCTTGTAAAAATCCCTCCTCCCTTTTTAATAGGAAAACCAAAAATTTTCAATAACCAACCCATCGTTACTATCTCTAATTCTGCTGCAGCTGGTGAAGCCGCCCATCCTCCAGAAAAAATATTGAACCCTGTAGCAAGGGTATCGGCCATAGCACTAATATAATTACTAGGCCCTGGGACAAATGAAAATGACTTTGGATGTGAAACAATGGCACTTTTTGTGATGACCTCGTCCAATACAAAATCCAACACCTCTTGAGGATTTGAAGCATTTTCTGGAGCTTCCTCTAAAAAAAGTGTATCCATTTCTTGTCTGGAACCAGATGCAATAGGAAGCTTCTCGTTTTGAGTGTCAAAGTGTTCTACGATAGCGTCAACAACATTATAGCCATATGTTTTCATCGCTTCCTTGGAAAGCTCTAATGTGGCATCGTTCTTTTTCATATTTCTGTTTTCTTTAGATACTGCAAAAATACCTCTTTAATGAGAGATATACTCTTTAAGTGATACTAATCCTATTCCATGAAAACCATATTTAGGATTTCCATCATTGTTAATATGTTGGTTAATTGATCATTTTCTGAAGCCAAAATTGGGTTAAAAAAATGTTATCTTACTCATACCTAATCAATAAACTATTTTATATGTTTTCAAAAGCAAACATTATCAGTACAATTGTAGCCACCATTTGGGGGTTTGCAGGAGGGTATTTACTATGGGGGATCTTAGCAGATCCTATGTTGCAAGACCACATGGGTTCTGCCACTGGACTTATGAAAGATCCACCAGATTTCCTTCATTTACTTCTAGGTTGTCTTATTCAGGCTTTTGCCTTCGCTACCATTTATAGTAAATGGGCCAATGGAACTTTTAGTGCAGGAAATGGCCTCAATCTAGGTGTCTGGGTTGGTGTTATAATGGGACTTGGTACTGGGTTAATCAATTTCGCCACCAGCAATATGTTGGATTTAACTGGAACACTAATAAACGGTGTGATTTATATTGTATTTTTTGCGGTTATGGGACTTCTGGTAGGACTGGTGTATAATAAAACTAGTAGTTAACTACTAGAACAAATATCCCCTGAGCGCGCTTGGGGGATATTCTTTCAATCTTCTTCTCTTTAAGTTTTTTTTTCAAGCATACCAAAGGTATTCATCAATGATAAAACCAAGGGATCATCTTTTGGCAATTGTAACTTGTATATTGAAATTGCTTTGTTTCCATACTTCAGAGCGCTTTCAAAATCTTCTATATCCCCATATAAACTAGCCACGTTAAGATAACCGTCTGCTAAATCCAGTGAATTCTTATCCAAAGTCCTTTCTTGGATCTCAATCATCTTTTTCTGATAGGTCAATGCCCGTTCAAAATTCTCTTGAGTATTATAAATATAAAGAAAGCTCGTATATAAATCGAACAGAACATAATGATCACTCGTATAAATTTCTTCTGCAATGACCAATGCCTTTTCACACAACTGAAGTGCGTTCTTATAATCCTTCACCCAATAATAGGTGTTTGCAAGGTTATTATAGGAAAGCACCAAATCCGGATGCTTGGGTGGCAATATTCGTTCTCGAATCTCAACGACTTTTGATTGATATTCAATGGCCAATTTAAAATCACGATTTCGGGAATAGGTGCTTCCAATATTACTATAGGCACTCACCAAGGAAGGATGCTCCTTATCGTATATTTTTTCAAGAAGCGCGATACATTTCAATTCAATCTCTAGTGCCTTTTCATAATTTTTAAGTGAAGAATAGCAGCTTCCCAAGCCCACAAGTAAGGTTATCATAATGGGGTACTCAGGGGCTAGATGTCCTTCAACTGTTTGTAGTCCTTTATTTGAGTATTCAAGCGCTTTCTCATAATCACTACGTTCACTAAAATGCACAGCCATATTTGAGTACGTCACAGCCAACCCATAAACATCCTGTTCGGGGTTTTTTAAATAGATTTCAAGTGCTTTTTCATAATTCGCCATCGCTTGCTCTTTCTTCCCCAAAAGCCCATTTGTCGCTGCCTTACCATACCATTGAGATAATTCATTTTCATCATATTCTAGTTTTGGATCTAAGTAAAAAGCTATGATCTTTTCATACTCCTGAGCTGCGTTTTTATAGTTAAACTTTAAAGCGTACGATTCTGCTTTAAGGTTATATCCATTTATGGTTTGCTCAGCTCCTAAATATCCCTTTTCCTGAGTTTCCTTAGCAATATTCTCTAATGCCTTTCCTTTGATAATATCGCTCTTGGCCTGAGTAAGATTGCTTGCTAGTTTTTCGGCATCGAGAGTTTCAATAGCTTTTTCAATATTTCCTTTTTTGAAATGTTCATATGCCTCAATAAATAGACCTGAAGCAAAATCAAGATTTTGGGAGGCTAAATCAAGTGCAAATTGAGGTAGGTTTTTTTCTTGTGCTTCAATCTTAGCATTTAATAATTCTTCAGCTTCAAAACGATCTGAAATCTCTTGCCCAAACTTCTTCTTTATGTCCACTATTGCGGCTTTACTCGTCTCTTGATCTCCGCGAAGTCTTGTTATGAGGGCATTCTTTTCAAAAAAAAGGGCCTTTTTACTAATGTTATAGAACTCGGTTTGCGCCTTGGCGAGTTGTCCCTTGTTGATCAAGAATATACGTAGTAGTTGCTTTCTACTAATTACAACCTGTTGTAGGTCATTTTCATTAACGATCTCGAGATTTGCCTTCTCCGCTTTCAATTTTATGGATGTCCCGGATGTAATTCCCACAAAGTCCAACTCAAATTTCCCCTCCATATCCGTGCTACTGCTTTTAGTAAATGGTGCGGTTATAAACACATCTTTTACATAGGTGATTTCCCCAGTTTCATATTTACTATTATGAATGGACGCCTGTCCTTTTAGCCTTATTTGTTGTGAAAAACCAACAACACCAGCTAGCAGACATATCACTATAAGTTTCCTCTTCATCATTTACTCTTCTATTTTAGCCTTCATCAATATGGGCAATTCACTATCTGTTTGCACAGGAACTTGCGAAAGTTCAAAAGCTTCGAAGCCTTCTTTGCTAGCACGAATCGTTTGAAATTTACGCTGGAGTTCCTCTGGAATAACTAATTTGTATTCTCCATGCTCGTTAGAAAAGGCTTCCGCTCCAATAATACTTATACGTACCCCTTCCAAAGGGTCACCAGTTTCAAAATCTTTGACAATTCCCACCAACTCTCCTAGACCAAACAAACTAACTGCCAATGAAATGTATTTTCCCTTGGTTAGGATATACAATAAATCTGGTACACTGGTCTTATAAGGTTCCCCTTCTGGGTCGAAAAACAAAATTTCTACTGTGGCATCCTTATCGAAAAAACTTGGCGGGATTTGCTTAAAAGTCGCCTCCTCCCCTTTGCTATTGATAGTTTCCTCTATACTTGCATCGCCATATAGGAGTTTTACTTTTCCTCGATTGGTTAATACCAAATTGTCTTTCCCTTTTTCTCCATGCACAAGGACTGTAACTTGAGAATTCCCTCCCGAGCTATTTTGTTCCTTGGTATATTGATAGATGGAATAAATGGACACCGACCAAACCAGTAACATGAAAAATAATAAGGATTCTAAAAGATTGCTTCTTAGTTAGACTTGCAAAGATATTTTTCCGGATGACCTCTCGAAACAACATTAAAAATACACCCAGTCCTAATCCTGCAATACCGGCGATCATTCCCCATTCAGCTATAAATTTCATCTAATTCGTTTATTTATTGGTTAGTTATAAGACTATCAGTGGGTTATACTGAACGTCCCGTCCATTAAATATATAAAATAAAATTTGTGCTTAGAAAAACTGGGGAGTCTATCTAGAAATAACTTCCTCGGCCAAAACGCCTTTGTAGCTATCGTATGTAACCATTTTTGTTTTGAAACGTGCTTCTTCATCGTCAAACACCTTACAAGAATCAATAGCGGAGATATATAAATGCAAAGTCATAGCCGGCTCACCAGAATTGTTTGCTAACGAATGGTAGCCCATTCTGTCCTCCATATAGGTTAATTTTCCTGCTTGCAATTCTAAGGTATTGCAGGGGATCAATTTTCCGTCTTCTTCTTGAAAACGTTCTTCATGCATCGTTCCATCTACCTGATACACCCAACACTTCTGCTCATCGTGACCGTGAATCGGAGAGGCATCACCTGGTTTCCAACAGATTAAAATAAGCTCATAGACATCGGTTCGCTCAATACAATTTCGTGCATAACACTCGTCTTTCCAGAAAGTATACTTGTCAAACTCGGCTTTGGGAAGCTTCATATTTGCTGCGATCTTGACATAATCCTGGGGGTCACATTCGTCTAAAGTTTCAATAAGTTCTGGAAGGGATGTAATCTGTGTCATTTTTGTAAAGATACTATTTCTAAGCTTATAGACTAATATTTACAACAACCATACCGTAAAAAAGGTGGTTTATCACAACTCATTTGCCAAGCAAAACTTATTTATAGAAATCTAATATTCAATCACTTACGATTCACTACTTTCCATTGTTGAAAAAAATCACAAAAAAAATAGAGTGGTATAAAAACGTATCTAAAAAGGGGCATTTATTAGATTATTCATCCAAATGGCGCTAGCAGGTGCATATGTCAATATTTAAAAAATTTGTATTTTAGCTACTCTTCTTTTATAAAACTCCCCAGTTTTTTAATTTTTTTAGGCATTGACGAGTTGCGGCTTGTTGGTTTTATCAATGGCGTGGCGAAGGACGACGTATTTTTATCTGGTTAATGGATGAAGGTGCATAACAATAGTTTATAATGAGCTAGCCGCAAGATGAATAAACACTTCAAATTAGAGGCCCAATTGCACATTGTAGTCCATTAGCAGAAGATGAAGTAGTAAGATTGGAATTAACTGTTAAAGATTGGCTTCGATTAATGGAATAAAAACACGACAACAACGTATATAAAAATTAGCTATCTAACTCCTAAAACAAACTGACAAGTAACTCATTCAAACACCCTAACAAAATGACCTAACTTTCCCTACCTTCGTCCTATAGAAAAAACTATGGTATTATTTAAAAAAGTAGGCAAAGCCTTGGCTGCACTTGGAAACAATAAGGTGGCGGAACGGCTTCAGGGTGGTGCTTTTATTGAAGAAGAGTTCACTACTATTCATGGAAATAAAATAGCGGCGTCTAATGAGGGCATTATCTATGCTGGAATCGACGAGCTAAATGGCTATCTATTTTTAGAAACAATTGTTGTAAGTCGCTTAAACATTAAAACTTTTAATGGCGCTACTTTAAAGTTTAGTGGAGAAGCAGACTTTACACTTGCCTCAGATACACAGGAAATAGAATCAGATTTTTCAAATGCTTCTAACCAATACACGACTCAGGTAAGTTTTGATATCACGAAAGATGAGATTCAATTAATCAAAGAAAAAAAATATGACACCGTCATATTCGAATTCAAGAAAAAATCATTGACACTACATAGACCAGAGTAAAGATTGGAGATTGGAGATTAATAACCAAACTCCTAAAACAAACAGACGCTTTACTCATTCAAAAACCTCGGCAAAATGACTTGAGTTTCCCTACCTTTGTTCTATGGAAAAAGCAGCGTTTTTAAAGAAACATATTTTTATCGATCTGGAGAATCTAAATGATGGCAAAGATGCTGAGGAAACTCATTATTTTTCAGAAGAAGATTTTGCCAAGGTACTAGAGCGAGCAGAACATTTTGGGATTGGCATCTACAAAATTGAACCTATGTACAAAGGGAAGCCTTATGAAGCTAAAGAACATGACTCCTACCGCAAAAAAGCCACCGATCCTAGATGGTTTAAAAATGCGTTTATAGAATTTAAAAAACTTACATTAGAGCTTACTTACTCCGCCACATATAGAGTTTCGGCCCGACTATTGGCGAAATAAAGGGTGACGGTAATTGCATATTAACATGATCAACGAAGCACATTTTACCACCTTTCCTTTATTGAAAACAGAACGACTGCTGCTTAGAGCTACGACGCTAGAAGACGCACCCGCATTGCAACGTATTAGAACCAACCCAAAGGTCATGGAGTATATGGACACCTATTACCACGATACCCTACAGGTCTCCAAAGATTTTATCAACTATAACCTAGATGCCTACGCCAACAAAAAAGTAATCTACTGGATGCTCGAGAAGAAAGCTAGCGGGACTACCATTGGCGATTTTTCCTTTTGGAAAATCGATGACAAACATCACAGAGCGGAAATCGGCTATACCCTAGACCCAGACTTTTGGGGAAATGGCTATATGAAAGAAGCGATGCTTAGATTGTTCTCCTTTGGTTTCAAAGACCTCAACCTACACAGTTTTGAAGCCAATATAAATCCGAAGAACGGAAATTCTAAAAACATACTTCTCAAACTTGGGTTTCAGAAAGAGGCCTATTTTAGAGAAAGCTTTTTTTACAATGGAGAGTACTTGGACAGTGAAATCTATTGTTTACTGGAACGTGATTTCAATGCTATCTAAAATAATTGAGCCTGAACTTTTAAAATGGCTTCGACATGATAATTAATGATTTTTGATCTCCCCTCTCGAGTCATAAGTACATTATCAAACTCTTCGCGGTTATCCATAAAAAAAATTTCGGTTAAAATCGCAGGCATTTTTGTTTTGGTAAGTACAAAGAATCGACTCTCTTTGTCCAAATCGCCATCACTAAAATCTGTTTTAAGCCTCCTATTTGGAAACTCTCGTTCATACGTTTCTCCAAATTATAGTAGCAACAGTGTCGCTCTTTGTATCGCCAGGCGATGTAAATATTTCACTGCCAACACCTCCTCCTGCATTACTATGAACACTCAAATAGAAGTATTTACTTGGAGGGTATTTTTAGTGCAGTTAATTTTTCGATGATACCATTTACAATGGCGCGATTAAACTCACCTTCATAAATAATCTTTCCGTTACCCCAATCTTTTCGTTTGCCAGGAGTCACGTATTTCCCCATTTATAAGACCACCGTACCCATTGTCTAATAATACTATCACGATTTAATGATTTTTAATTTAATGCCGTAGCTTTTCCATTTCAATAAGCCAACTTGAACAAATTTAATATCTTCAATTTAAGTAATTTACGTCAAATACAAAACAGGTAAAACCCTGTATTTTATAATTGAGGAAGTGGCACCATTTGACCGAAATAGGTGGCGCGGTCACTCCGAAATAGCCACCGTCTACCGTGTCTTTTGGAATAATTGAGATAATTACCCTTTTTAATGTAAAGAACCCCATTAAAAATAAAAAGCATTGCCGCTAACGTGAGTAACAACCCAAAAATATGACGATTTTTATCCATATAAACATAATTGCTAATACTATCTCTAAACTCATTACTACCTTCAGCCCAAAATAAAAGAAGCGGAATAAAAATACATATCATAGCGATGAGTCTTTCAACTTTCGCAAAAGCTATTAAGCCAGTTGCAATTTTTGTTAAGCTTTTCATATTTAATTGATTTATATTTAATTACACCTCAAACTTAAACAATATTCATCACCAAACACCTACCCAATAACAGGTATTATTTAACAAACAGGAATCAATCTATAAGTGGCATTGTTGAAATAGAATAACTTCGCCAAAGGCGATTTTGTAATTCTACATAAGTTGATAGTGGCGAGAGTTATTTCCAGACTCATTACTGGTCAAGTGCAAAACACATTACAATCCTTTTATGAGGTTCATTACCTCCTTAGATTGAGGATTATAATACAAAGCATTATTTAATACTTCCTTCGCTTCTTTTAACTTACCGTTTTTAACATAGGTTTTTCCCAAAAGAACATTTGAATTATAATCGAATGGATAGAGCATTAATACTCTTTTTAAGAGTATTTCAGCTTTTCCCCAATCCTTATTTATAAAGTACAAATAACCTAAATAATAATTAGCTCTCGAATTCCTATGGTCTATTTTAAGTATTTTTTGGTATTGAACTTTAACATCATTTGTATTGCCCATAGCTGTCATGGGATTGATGATTCCGAATCTAGCTTCGATGCTATTCTTTTGTAAGGATATGGCATTATTATAATGTGTTGTTGATTTACTATACTCCCTTTGTTTATAATACAGCCAGCCCAATCGAAGGTTGACAACATATGAAGATGAAACATAAATCTCTAATAAGTCATCAATAGCATTTTGATAATCTTGATTGGTTTCATTGATATAACTGGCTTTAAAAGCTTTAGACGTGTTATTTTGTGAAATTACGTTACAGCTAAAAATAAGCATAAACAATAAAATAAGGTATTTCATAATGTTTTTTTTATATGAATAAGGTTAATATAATTTAATGACAAATCACTTTTCAAAGAGAATATTTCAGCCCAAAAATTAATGCCTTTGAATTGTTCATCGTTTCAGAAAAATTATTATGTTGATACACGAGATAAAGGTTCATTTTTTTTAAAATTAAAACGTCCGAAATCAAATCAAAACGTTTTTGTTTTTGTCTACTATTAATTAATTGAGAACCTCCAAGAAAATACATATCTTGAGTTCCTTTATAAATAAACTGCCCTGTAAACTTTATTTTTTTATTTAGCTTATAAATAAGAGAAGTGAAATAATTATAATCCACTTTTCTTGGAGATAAGACCCCTATAACATCTACACTTGCGCTTAATTTGTTTGTAAAATCATAACCCATTCCTAATCCTAAGTGGTAATTTGTATAAGAGGAATCACTGTCATTGGATGAGTCATTATTAAATGGGAAATCCTGATTAAACACTTCGATTCCTTCAAAATTATAAATCACATTTTCCACTCCATTTGTGGTTAATTTGGTGTTGGTTTTATTCGTTTCATGACTTAGACCTATTGAAGTAGCTATCTTTAAAGTTTCAAAGAACTTTGCTATGGATACTTCGACATAAAACTTTTGCTCTTTATAGGTGCCAGTATTTTTTTCAGTATAAATACCACTTACAAGTTGCTGATATGGTATGTTATCTATTACTGTATCATTTGCATGATTATAGGCTCCTGTACTTTCATAGTCAATTGTGCTTTTTAATCTAACTTGGCTTATTCCCAAGCTCATTTTATAATTATTTTTTAACCATATGCTTGGTTTCAAAAAATATCTCTGCTGTCTATAACTACTGTATTCTAACGGTTGTTTGTTAAAATAATACGCGTGATATATATTAAATTGACTTGATATTTTGTGATGTAAGCCTACATTAAAATATTGTATATCGCCCTGATTTTTATTGTTGTTTTTTTGAAAAGTATTTCCTCCTTCCATATATATATAATCTAATAATTTCCTCGGTTGATAGGCCATGCTTTTTTTAGTTTTAGCATCCAACATATTATAGTATTTTCTTGCTTTCTTTCGTTTTTTTAAATAAAAATAGCTCCAGAAAAGATATTCTTTTGCGAGCATACTTTTATCATTATTTCGCAATGCTTTTTCAAAAAAAGAGATTGATTCATCGTAATTTTTTATTTGAAAATTAGCGATTCCAATTCGTATATTATAATAGTAATAGTCGAATTTGTTATCTATAATCTCTTTATCATATTGTACTAAACGTTCCCATTGTTTTTCTTCGTAAAGTCTGTAACTAATGCTATCTACCTCTTTTAGCGAACCTTGTGAATAGGCACACAAAGTGCTAAGAATCAAAAAAGTATAATTAATTAATTTATACATCTTGCGCTTATTAAGGTGTTATTATCTTTAATTTTAATTGTTGCTATCTGATCATTTTCTATAGTAAAATTATATGAAATTTTAGAGATTTCTTTCTTAAATATTACTCCAACACACTGTGTGTTGAATGAAACTACGGAAGGATTACAAACTTCATCAGCACTTATATATTGTAGTTGGTAATCTCCTTTACAATAATGAAAAAATGGTGCTGTTAGATCATGAATTGCTTTTATCACTGGATGGAAAACAGAGGAAATCATCACACTATCTTTTAATTCTAAATCCTGATAATATCCCAATAAAACCTTATAAAGACCTAAGTAAAAATAATGTAGAAATGAACTTTTATCACCATAAAAATCGGTAAAGTAAAACATAGTACCGTTATTTACGAAATAAGCTATGGAATTTGTTTTTTTACAATAGAGGTAGGTTTTATTTGTATCTGTTAGTACAATTTCCCATGTTACATGATATGCCTTCTTGTTTGAAATTACTTCAAATTCAAGGGTTTTTCCAGAAATAAAGGAAAACGCATTTCTGATTGTAGGGGTAGTAACTACATTACTTACTTTTTCATTTTTCTTCGGAACCTTAAACGAATGAAATGAGAATTTTCCCCCGTGATTTGTTAAATAGTAACTTATTGGATACGATATAGTTTTAGAGCCAATATAGGGTGTGGCTTGCATTTGAAAATGTAAATGGGGTTCGGGTGAACGTCCTGAGTTCCCACAATATCCAATAATGCTCCCTTTAGATACATAATCATATAATTTTACCTGCAATGAATTCTTTTTTAAATGAGATAACTTACTGTAAAGGAAATCGCTATGCTTTATTATAACGGTATTTCCCCAGTTGTTCTCTAAATTTACATCTCCAACTTTATTATCATCAATTTCATCCAGTATTTTTATTACCGTACCATGTGCTGGAGCTATAACGGGTAAATCATAACAATAGTAATCATTTAACTCATAGCCAGGGAATTTAAATGTTTTACTTTCTTCATCTACAATCACAAAATCTAAAGCGTGTTTCCAATCCGTCTTATGGGTTTCATCTCCGTCATAGGCCTGCGAAACATCCCAACTACCCATAATCGGCAAACCAATTTGAGAATAGGTGTTCGCACTAAATCGTTCCATATGGTTTACATAGGCATAGTGGTTTTTCTCTATGGAAAATTGTTGGAAAGTCACTAATTGTATTTTCTGGGCATTGACTCTTGCCTGCAATGCCATAATGAACAGACAGACCACAATATTAAAAGGAAGTGAGTACAGAGGAAGGTTTAATAAAATAAAGATACTTTGTAATCCACTTATCAATAATGCTATGGTGGGAATAGCAAACAACAAAAGTAGAAAAGAACGCTTTGATGCTACTACAAAAAAGCCTCCCAACGCAATGGCCGTTAAAATAAAATTAAAACCTATATAGCTATAAATAAGTTGAGAAAAGTCTCCTTCGAAATAAGAATAAAACAAGTACCCAATTAAAAAACCAAAAATAGAAAGAACAAAACTTATTCTTGAATTAATTAATAATCCTATAGCTATAATGAAGCCAGCCAAATCATTATATTGAAAAAATATAGCTCCTAAAGAACGTAAGTACAGATATATTGCATTTGAGAAAGGTAATGACCCAAATATTGCTGTTGTCTTCTCAAAGACATATGGGAAGTACATAGCAAGAGAAAAAAATTCTTTTTGTTTTAAAGCTAAGCTAGAAAAATTATCTGCTCCAAGAATAACAATCCAAACAGCTACTAAAAAAGGAACACTCAGAAAGGGAATTCCCTTTTTTGAAAATGAAACTAAAAACCATATTGTTATAAAAAAAACAAATACAGAAGTAATCACTATTAAAATGAAGAAAGAAAGGTTAAACTCATAAAACATCCCCAACGCTATTCCTACCAACACAGAGTTATAGGTGTACGTCCCATCGCGAATTAACTCTCGGTTGAAATTAAATAACAACGCAGTTATTTGACCTATTAAAACAGATATGATTCCACTCAATCCTGCTCCAATATCAAAGAAAGTAATAGTCAGTAATATGGAAGCAAATACCTTGTTATTCGAAAAAAAAATTTGCGAATAACTATTTAATAGACCCGTAGAAAATAGTTTAACAATCTCTTTACTATTATGCATACAAACAGATTAGCATCAAATAAATTTACTTGAGTAGTTCATTGCCAAAGAGTTATAGCTTAAAAGATTCCAAATGTTTTGGCATCCTTTCATTTTTTTCCACATCATCAACAGTCTCGCTAGATTTGATTATATGAGGAGTGCCTTCCATATCAATCATAACTACAGCAGGGCGTAATGCAATAAATTGCATCGATTGTGTTATGTTGTAGGCTCCTACATGATGAACAACCACACGGTCTCCACTTTGAAGTGGAGGCAATGAAATATTTTCTCGAACTACATCAATATTCATACATAAAGGGCCATACAAAACACAATCTTCTGTATAATGGCTAAACTTTTGTGCAGGAGATATTTTGTGATTATACCAAAACGATGTAAATAAAATATTCACTCCAAAATCCATAATAACTGCTCTTCTTCCATCAGATAAACGCTTATTTGAAATAACTGATCCTAATAAAAATCCAGCATCATCAATTAACGCTCTACCCGTTTCTAAATACAAATAGGGCAAGTCGTCTGTTTCGAAGCCGGCATTTAACAAAGAAGTACTAATGGCCTCAGCAAATTGTGAAATTTCAGGAACAATGTCTGCTCCAATTTGCGCAGCACCTTTTAATGTATTTTTTGATGCAAAACCACCACCCATATCAATATATGTAATGGATTTATTGAAGCGCTTTTTTATTCCAAGGGCCAAATCAGCCATCTTGTTCGCAGCAACTCCATAAGCATAAGGAGCTAGCATATATGTTCCGATATGGCAATGCAGACCTATTAAATTCAACTTGTTTGACGCCATTATTTTATTGATAGCATCCCAAGCCTGACCATTTTCATAATTAAATCCAAAACGGTCCCACATAGGATATACACCTGTATCCATATTTACTCGAATAGCCACTCTAGGTTTTTTATGCATCTCGTCTGCCAATTCAATTAATCGATATAATTCATCTAAATGGTCAATATGAATAGGAGAATCATTTTTAATGGCAAGTATAAGATCCTCGTTTGTCTTATCTGGACCATTGAACAATATTTTATTTGGAGACACTCCATTTTGGATAGCTTTCTTATATTCAAATATTGAAACTACCTCTGCCCAAGACCCTTCTTGATGATATACATTACAGACTGCATTGAGATAATTTGTTTTATAAGACCATGCAAATTGCACTTTTGGATATCTTGTTTCGAAAATACGTTTAGCAGATTTAAAATTTTCTCTAATTTTTCTTTCAGAAAGAACAAATACCGGAGATCCATAATCTTCAATTAATTTCTTAACTGGAACTCCGTCAATATGTGTCACGGGCATATATTCGGTTCGAGTACCGAATTTGTTCATTAATCCAGTGTTAAGTTGTTTGATTATTGGTCTTTCGTAGCGCTTTTTATTTTTCATTTTTATTTATTTATGGTTAGGTTTCTATAGCTCTCCTATAGTAGAAATTTGTTCGAACTTTTTTAAGTCGACAATCATATCTGTAGAATATCTAATAAACATTTTACCTGTTTTATAGGAGATAAAGGGTTTTACCTTTTTCCCCATCCCTAAATTAACTAAAGATTCTACTTGATTTTGACCAGCTCCTACTGTGAGGTAACACCATGAAGGAAATCTAGGGTTAATCTCTAATAGGTAATATTCGTTGTCTGTCGTTTTAATAAACTCAAGCTCAAAGGCACCTTTCCATTTTGTTGTTGCTATTAAGTCCTTAGTTATAGACAGTAAAGGATCACTGTCTAATGTAATGCCAGCCCAAGCTTTTCCTTTATCTGTTATGTAAAGTTTTCGCATTGGAATCATCCCTATTGTATTTCCTTTTCCATCACCCACTCCACAGACATTCACTTCAGTGCCATAAATAAACTTTTGTAACAATATAGGTAAGCCCCATTCAGAAGCAATTTTATTAAAATGTTGTACCCCTTGACCCACTGTATAAGCAATCTTCGCGTCATAAAATTTCCCCTTAACGACCAATGGAAATCCAAATTCTGTGGCAACAGGAGTAATCTCATTCGTATTATATGCTAATTTGGCAAATGGAACTTTAATTTTGTGCTTTAATCCGAATTCGTATAAAGTGGCTTTATGCCTAGCGTTAAACTGATCCATAGTGGGCAAAAACATCTTAATGCCTAGTTCTTCTTTAAATCTAGATTCAATGGAAATGAAGTTGAATAGCTCTGCATCAAAATTTGGAAAAAGAAAATCAATATTCTCGATGCTATTTATATACTTAAATCGATCAAATAAAACATCTTGCCCTGCAGATGGGTATGGAACTTGGTAGGTCTTATCTACCATTTCATCCATATAAATAACAGGTTCTAGAGATTCATATGATAATCCTATAATTCGGACAGTAAAGCTTTTAGCTTCACGTAACGCCTTTATTACTGAAAGACCAGGGCCAGGGCTATCGATTGCGTTGAGGCCAGTTACCGCAATAGTGTATTTAGGTTTCGACATGTGTCTTAATCGATTAAATTAAAGCTTTCCATTAGCTTTTTGAAGTCGTAAAAATCCTTTTCAAAGGAACCTTTCTCGATCATATATTCTTTTGTAACTTCTTTGATTATCTCATCTTCAGACTTATTATTTTGAAGGCAATGAACAATGAATAACCCAGTTTCATTTAATGAATATGAATCTCCTGATGATGGGTTGAATAAGAACCCTGAATCACTTAATGCGACATTATTTCGTATTTTCATATATAATTTTTTTTATTAAAACGTTAGAAGATCCTCAATAGTTTACACTATTTAGTGAATATGTTATAAGATTTTGTAGAGGCAATTATTATAACGTAGAACAACTTACAATAGGAAGAAATTGATCTAAACCAACTATCCTTGAGGTAGAGAATAAGTGAATTCTCTAAGATTAAACTGAAAGTGATTATGTTATTTAGTTTGTAAGTTCAGTTAATAACACTCTCTTTGATTCTTTACTATGTATGAATTGAGAAACAGTATGACCAGTAATTTTTTTAAACTGACCACTTAAATATTGTACGCTGCTATAACCAAGCATATAAGCAACTTCACTCAGGGAATATTCATTTTCTAAAATAAGCTGTTTTGCCCTTTCAATTTTTAATTGAATAACATACCTTTCTAATGTAGTTCCAGTTTCAAGAGAAAAGGTCTTACTTATCTTAGTATAAGGTTCTTGTACTTTTTCACTGATATAGTCTGAATTCCGTAAAAGAGAATTGGCGTTATTTGTAAAACAAATAAGCTCTATAACCGCCGCTTTAATTTTTTCAACCAGAATCTCATTCTCGTTTACTACCTCATCAAAGCCAATCGATTCAAAATGATTTCTAATTGCACCCGGATCTATTGTAACAGAATTAAAATCCAAAACAACCCTGCCAAGGTTAATTTGAATTATATGGATATCATCAATTTTTGAAAAATAGAGGTCGATTAATTTAATGCAGCTTTTTGAAACCATATTACGGAGATATATAATTTTTCCCTTTTTCAAACGCTGAATAATTAAAATACGTGGTTCTGAATAAAATGAATAGTTGGAAATTCTAATCCGTCCCAATAGTATAATAACATCTAAGTGTTAAAAAACCCTACAGAGGAAGTTTGGGTTTCTTTACTATATTAGACTGCGTACAAGATTGAGAGATCGAAAGAAGTTCAACCAATTTAAAACAAACCCAATCCCTTTCCCAAAATTTTAAAAAGACTTTTGACTTTTCTGAGTTTTTAAGCCAAATATTTATATGGAGTTTGCGGTAAAGTTTTGGCTCAAAAAGGTGGAGCAAGTTTGCAACTTTACCGAAAACTTTCGTTTCTCGTTAAAATTACACTTGCCAAAGGAGTACCTTTGGAAACCCAAACAACAAAATTTATTCTTCAATAGTCGATTATAGAGCGCACAATAATATAGGAAACTTGAGTAGACCTTTAACAACTTTTAAATGCTCAATAAACGTTTTACTAATACTCGATTCGTTACGTAAGAAAAAGGGAGTAATCAGGTAAACATGGAATTGCTATATTAGACTGGACAGTGAGTTAAGATATTATTGCTAGGACTTAAATTAGCAAAATGTGAAAAACGAAAAGAAGTTACGCGGCTGCCTTCAAACGGAATGCAGTCAAGTTGTCAGAAGAAAAGGATAATGTTACAAAAGCAGCGTGAGAGTTGGGCATCGGCGCTCAATTGATCCACCGTTGGAAAAAGGAACAAGATGATTATAGAAACGGTGCAGACACACCGACTGGAATTATCACAGACACCAATAAAAAATTTCGTTTTAAGCGCTTGGCTCTCAATATTGAAAATCTCCAACGCGATGTCAGCTTAAATGAGCTAAAAATTCAACAAGAAAAAAGCCAACTCGTCAAAGTTAGCTTTTCCTTTTTGTGCGGGCGGGGAGACTCGAACTCCCACGCCGTGAAGCACTAGATCCTAAGTCTAGCATGTCTACCAATTCCATCACGCCCGCTTTCGGACGGCAAATATACACAAGATTTAGAATTTACAAACTATCCTTTTAAAGAATTATTACTTTTCTGTACCTTAGCATCTTCATTCTCCAAAGCCTCGTGCAAAGGAGATATCCCACAATAAAACATCCTATGAAGAGCGCAAAACCGTATATCACCGAACACAAAGAAAGGTTTCTAGACGAACTTATTGAACTATTAAAAATTCCATCAATTAGTGCAGATTCTGCCTATAAGGGAGATGTCATAAAAACAGCTGAAGTGGTTAAAGCAAGTCTTGAAAAAGTAGGCTGTGAACATGTGGAAATATGTGAAACTCCTGGCTACCCAATTGTATATGGCGAAAAAATAATTGACAAGAGTCTTCCAACTATTTTGGTATATGGTCACTACGATGTGCAACCTCCAGATCCTCTTGATTTATGGGACAGTCCACCTTTCGAGCCTGTAATTAAAACGACCGACTTACATCCAGAAGGTGCAATTTTTGCACGTGGGAGTTGTGATGACAAAGGACAGATGTATATGCACGTGAAGGCCATGGAATATATGATGGCAACAAATCAATTGCCTTGTAACGTGAAATTCATGATTGAAGGTGAAGAGGAAATAGGTAGTGAAAGTCTTGGATGGTTTGTGGGACAAAATCAGGAAAAACTAGCCAATGATGTTATTCTAATTAGTGATACTGGAATGATCGCACCAGACGTACCTTCTATTACAACGGGATTACGCGGGCTAAGTTATGTAGAAGTTGAAGTGACTGGACCAAACCGTGATCTTCATAGTGGTTTGTATGGTGGTGCTGTAGCAAATCCCATTAACGTATTGTCTAAAATGATCGCATCATTGCACGATGAGAATAATCATATTACCATTCCAGGATTTTATGATACCGTAGAAGAACTTTCGTTAGAAGAAAGAGCTAAAATGGCCGAAGCACCTTTCAGTAAAGAAAATTACAAGAAAGCACTCGACATTGACGATGTTTATGGTGAAGAAGGATATACAACCAATGAGCGAAACTCCATACGCCCAACGCTGGATGTAAATGGAATTTGGGGTGGATATATTGGTGAAGGTGCTAAAACCGTAATCGCAAGTCGGGCATTTGCGAAAATTAGCATGCGTTTGGTACCAGATCAAGATTGGGAAAAGATTACTGATCTGTTTGCCAAACATTTTGAAAGCATTGCACCAAAAGGTGTTCGTGTAAAGGTAACCCCACACCATGGTGGTCAGGCCTGTGTAACACCTATTGATAGTTTAGGATATCGTGCGGCTGAGAAAGCATATGAAGCAACCTTCGGAAAAACTCCTATTCCACAACGAAGTGGAGGAAGTATCCCTATTGTGGCATTGTTCGAAAAAGAATTGAAAAGCAAAACCATATTAATGGGCTTCGGTCTAGATAGTGACGCGATACACTCCCCGAATGAGCATTTCGGAATTTGGAATTATTTAAAAGGTATTGAAACCATTCCGCAGTTCTATCATTACTTCACTGAAATAAGTAAATAGAATTCTTTTCCATACCATATGAAACCCGGCCTTGTTTTTTAACTAGTTGGGTTTTTTATTGTTCTTCATCTTCGTTCGTCGAAACAAAACAGTCATTTAGCGGGTCAGCATTCCAACCAATCTAATAGTTCCGTTTAAGGCTATCTCCATTCCTATTTTTGATCCATAAACTAGAAGTAACGAGGTCAAAAAACTACACAACTAAGGCCCTTTTTATAGTGTTACTGCTTACAACAAAAGTGACATTCGCTCAAGAAATACCTTTCGATTGTGACTACAATGCATATTTATTTCAGCATAACGATGTATTCGCACTTGATCTGGCTTCAGGAAGTTCATACCAAGTGGCGACAGACGCGACCCAAGGAAATATAAATGCCACAGGTTATAATCCCGCCGATGGATATATTTGGGGATCCTTAAGTACTCCATCACAAACGATCGCCCGAATTGGGGAGAACTTTGTAGTCTCTACCTATACCATTCCTGAACTTCCAACAAACAATCGTTATATAAGTGATGTGTCTTCAGAAGGTGTATATTATTTAAAACCTGGAGGTTCTTCTTTTTATACAATAGATTTAGGCCCTGAATCGGCCAATTATACAAAATTCATAGCCACTGGGTCTTTGTCTCAAAATATATCTATTCATGATTGGGCATTTAACGCCCTTGATGGTCAATTGTATACCGTGGAAAAACAGCAACCATTTGTATAGAATTAACCCCGCAACAGGAATTGTTACAGATTTAGCCGAAGTACCGATCCTTTCAGGATATTCATATACTTATGGTGCTGTTTATTTCGATCTTTCCAGTCGCTTCTATGTTTCTGCCAATCAAACTGGGACCATCTTCGTTATTCAGAGCGTTCAAGACCTAAATGTTAATGATCCAATGGATTCTAACCTCTTTGCATATGGTCCATCGAGCTCGAGTAACGATGGAGCTAGATGTCCTACCGCTCCAGTACCACAAGAAATTTGTGATAATGGTATCGATGATGATGGCGATGGCCTTATCGATTGTGATGATCCGTCCTGCTCTGGTGTAATGGGTTGCCCAGAATTAGAAGCATCTAGTGGAAATGAAGGAGGTTTGGAAAGTAACAACAGACTTTCGCAAAAAATAAATCAAAGGAATTACCAACGAAGTAAGAACAACTATGTATTCAACAAAGAAAATGCTAAAGTTCTCGAACGTGCAGCATCGTACAGCGTTAAGACAAGAGCATCTGGTTTTGACTTGGTAAATTTCATGCCTATCGATATACTATCTGAAACCGTAGCAATTGAACCTACACCACAGGATCTTTTAAACATTACAAACGCTACTGAAATTCTATCTGTAGACTACTATAGAAATAACGAAAGAGTTGCAGCATTAATGATTTTAAAAACTGAAAACGGCACCTATGAACATACCAAATACATTTGCAATCGTCTTTTAGGAGCCGAATTACTTTCAGTCTCTACTATTGAAATAAATGGACAAAACTTTATTAAATCAATCATTAAGAATCCTGATGGTCAAATAGAATTTGTTTTAAGCTTATCGGCCAGATTAACCAATCAAGAGGCTAACTTTTCCATAGAAAGTCACTGGAACTTGGACAGGTACGAAGACGATACTACTTTCTACAACTTTCAAATATGGTCAAACTCAATAGACGATTTATATGCACTAAGCACAGAAGTGTTGCGTCTAATTGAAGTGCAAAGACCTATAATAGATTATAATTTAAGTACCCCTCCACCAGTCTTTGTGAAAAAAGGTAAATACTCAAATGGAGTTTTGTCCATAGAGTTAGTAAATTCTAATAATAGCACCATTCTTCACTTAGATGGAGGAGTTTCTAAAACTGAGACCAGTGATATCGAATATATTTCAATGGACAAGCCGCTGAGCAACGAGTTTTTAAGTTCGCATAGCATTGATACAGGTTTCATTTTTGATATCGGTTTCCGTATTAGTAATGGAACGAATGACACTCCAGATGATTTATTTATATCTGATGGCCCTTGGGGAATTGACGATTTTGCATCGAGCGCCAATGTCCTTTCTTTCAAGATAACACCAACAGATGAAGGATAGGGCCAAGAGGGAATGTTAATTGAACGTAACGTATCAATGAGTGCAACAACAAGCGAATATCTTTCTGTCTACAGATCATTTACTCCAAAATTTCAAGCAGTAGATCTTAGCGGTTTTAACACGATTGAATTTAATACATCGGGAACAGAAAGTATGGACATAACCATTATAAAAAAGGATGTTTTGCAATGGGAGAATCAGTTTAGAACGGCCATCGAACTCAAAGGAACCGAAAAGCATTTTTCACTTCCTTATTCGCAATTTGTATCCAGTAATGGTGAGGCAATTGATTTTTCAAATGTCACCTCTATCCTTTTCACAATGATTTCGGAAGATGGTACCAACGTTCAAAAAGAACTGCAATTAAATAACCTGTTATTCACAAACCGTGAAGTAACCCAAACACTAAATATTGATCAGCAATGGGTTCAGGTACTACCAAATCCAATGACAGCGCTATCAACAATTCAGTTTTATTCTGAAAAGAAGGAACTTTAGAGCTTACAATTTTTGATATGATGGGAAAGGTTACTTATAAAAAAACGATCCAGACCACAGACGATCTAAATATTGTTCCAGTTACAAATCACACGATGAAGAGTGGTATATATCTATATTCATTGAATGGCGAGATTAGCGACTATCAACCTGGAAAATTAATAGTGAGCTAATTAAAACTACAAAATAGATAAAAAAGGGACTCTAAACACAGTTCCTTTTTACGTTATATATAACTACTAAAGTTTCTTAACGTATTCTGTAATAATTACAATCTGTATTCCATCTACCTTTCCTTCAATATAATTGGTATTTTCATGATCTAAGGAAATGCGTCTCACGGCAGTTCCTTGCTTTGCAACCATACTTGACCCCTTTACTTTGAGATCTTTAATCAAGACTACACTATCTCCAGCTTGTAACACAACACCATTTGCATCTCTATGCACAAGGGCCTCACTTTTATCTTCGGCATCTCCAACAGCAGCGGCCCATTCTAATTGCTGCTCTTCCATATACATCATATCGATTAAATCTTGAGACCAACCTCCACTTTTCACTCGATGCAGCATTCTCCAAGCCATCACTTGTACAGGTGCCGCGGGACTCCACATACTATCGTTAAGGCAGCGCCAATGATTCAAATCTCGTTCTTCGACATCAAATTGAGAAGTACAAGTAGCGCATGCATAAATCTCTTTGTCTGGTCCTTCTATGTATTCTGGTGTTTTAGGAACTTCATAGACTGCTAAATTTTCTGGTTCTGCATGACCACATAATTCACATTTATCTTCTGCTCTTTTCTTAACTTCTCTTTCAAAACTCATACGACTTCGTTTTATTTTCGGTAAATATAATTCAATAATTAAGAACGTATAGGTATGATTCAACTGTGTTCTTTTCAAATAGTTCTCTCTACGTTTGTAGAATTAAAATATTATTTCTATGTTTGTAGAGTTAATTCTAATTCTGTAGAACCACATGCAACTTACAAACGCCGAAGAACAACTCATGCAAATCCTCTGGAAACAAGAGCGCGCATTTATGAAAGACCTCATAGATACCTATGAAGACCCTAAACCTGCAACGACTACAATTGCGACCTTATTAAAAAGAATGCAGGACAAAAATTTTGTGGATTATATTCAATACGGACGCTCTCGCGAATATTTTCCGATGGTGAAAAAGAAAGACTATTTTTCAAAACACGTTAACGGACTTATAAAGAACTTTTTTAATAATAGTCCATCACAATTCGCTTCATTTTTTACTGAAGAAACCAATCTTTCAAAAAAAGAATTGCAAGAATTGAAAAGCATTATAGACACAGAAATTAAAAAGAAGTAATTATGGAGCTGTATATTTTAAAATCATCAGCCTGTCTATTAATTCTGTATTTCTTCTATAAGTTATTCTTGGAAAAAGAAGATATGCATACGTTTAAACGTTTTTATCTGTTAGGATCTATAATTTTTGCATTAATTATTCCTTGGATTACGTTCACTAGTTATATAGAAGTACCGCAAACTTTCACCAAGGTATTCACAGGTAGTAATGTTGGAGATATAGCTTTGGAGCCAGAATCAACAACAAATTATTATCCAATTATTTTATGGACTCTATATGGTATAGGAGTAGCATTTTTCAGTTTCAGATTCTTTAGAAACCTAACTGCTCTCATTTCCAAAATAAGGCACAATCCTAAGTTAAAGCTTAGTCGTGTAACGAATGTTTTATTGAGTAAAGAGGTTACACCGCATACTTTTTTCAGTTATATTTTTCTGAACAAACAACGGTTTGAAGCGAATGAAATTCCTTCCGAAGTACTCCTACATGAAAAAACACATGCAATTCAAAAACACAGCCTTGACGTTTTATTTATAGAGCTCATTCAAATTGTTTTCTGGTTCAATCCTCTTGTATATTTACTAAAGGACGCTATGAAGTTAAATCACGAATTTCTTGCAGATCAAGCGGTTATAAACAATGGCATTGTACCCACCAACTATCAAAATTTATTATTGGCATTCTCATCAAATGCCACGCCTCAATTGGCAAATTCAATTAATTATTCATCAATTAAAAAAAGATTCACAGTTATGAAAACAGAAACAACAAAACGCCAAGCTTTGCTTAGAAGTTTAGTATTGCTGCCACTACTCGCAATTCTAATCTTCGGTTTTAGCACTAAGGAGGTGATTCAAAAAGAAGTTCCAACCGAAATTTCAGAATCAATTTCAGAAAATATCAATCCAACGGAGATTCAAGCGTATAATAAAATGGCGTCCTTTTGGAATTTGCGATTCGCTCAGCCAAATTCAGATCGAACTATGCCATTGAACGAGCTAAAAAAACTTGAGTCTACCTATCGTAAAATGACTATAGAACAAAGAGCTAACGCCGAAACTTTTCCAGCCTGTGCTCCATTAGAAAATGCAACTCCGGATCAAATTGCCGAGTACAACAAGCTAGCTAAAAAATACAACCTAATGGATAAGAACAACATGTTCCTAAAGAAAAAAGATGTTGAGCGTTTACACTATATTTATAATCTCATGACACCGGAACAGAGAGAGCGTGCAGAACCCTTTCCAAAGTTTCCTCCTCCACCAGCGGCTCCAAAAGCCCCCAGAGTTATAAAAGATGTAAACGATGTAGAAAGCAATATTCCACCACCACCCTCGCCACCTAAAGCTCCTACGGCAACAACGGCACAAGTTAATATGTATAGCCACCTCGCCCAAAAGTACAAATTCGCGTCACGAACAAATATGTTTGTAAAAAAAGAAGATGCAAAAAGCTTAAAACAAATTTACGCCCAAATGACCCCAGAACAGCGGAGGTTTGCAGAGCCTTTCCCCAACTTCCCTCCTCCACCTCCTGGTGCATTGCCAGCACCAAATCCAGCAAGTTATGTTAAAGAAATGGCGCAAAGGGGAGCGACCTTCTACTTGGGCACAGAGAAAATTAGTGCAGACAAGGCTGTTGAGGTTGTTAGAAAAAATTCCTTTTTTCAATTTGAGGTTGAAAATCAGAATTCCGCAAACCCGATTGTAAGATTAATCGGTTGCTAGCTGATTAGCCAAAATTAATTAACCAATAAGAAAAACCTCGAACATTCGAGGTTTTTTTTTGTAACAAATTAAAAAATACTGCGTTCTAATAGTCTGTCAATCAAAATCAATCACTCTATGTTACAACGTTTTTTTATTTTTTGCTCTGGAGCAGACACCGATATTCTAGAAGAATGTTCTGCTGGAGAACAAACCAAATATGCAGGAATAGGCGCTACTGTATTCTTTACCGCCGTGATGGCAACGATAGCGGCCACTTATGCATTATATACCGTATTTGACACCTATTATACTGCAATTTTCTTTGGATTGATTTGGGGGTTACTCATTTTCAATCTAGATCGTTTTATTGTTTCTACTATTAAGAAACGAGAAAATTTCTTCGATGAATTTTTACAAGCAGCACCGAGGTTATTATTAGCAGTTATCATAGCCGTAGTAATAGCCAAACCTCTTGAGCTTAAAATTTTCGAAAAGGAAATCAATCAGATATTATTGGAAGAGAAGAATGTGATGACCCTAGAAAATAAGGATCAATTGGCATTGCAATATACACCTAGCATTAACGCGTTATCTTCTGAAATTGAAACTCTGAAAAATGAGATCACTGATAAAGAAATAGTGGTGAACTCTCTTTATGATGTATATATTTCTGAAGCCGAAGGAACCGCCGGTACTGAGTTGTTAGGAAAAGGTCCTGTATACCAAGAGAAACGAGACAAGCATGATGCAGAACTGGCTGCCTTAACTGAACTGCGAACAACAAATGCTACAAAAATTGAAGCCATTGAAAGTCAAATTGCTACACTTGCCTCAGAATATCAAACAAAAGTTGCCGAAACACAACCCGTAATTGATGGATTTGATGGCTTGATGGCTCGCGTAAACGCTTTGGAAAAACTACCTTGGCTCCCTTCTTTCTTTATTTTCCTTTTATTCTTAGCCATTGAAACCTCACCCATATTCGCCAAATTGCTCTCTCCAAGAGGAGCGTACGATTTAAAATTGGAAGAACAGGAAAGCGCCTTATCATCTTGGGTAGTTCAGCAGAAAACCCAAAGAGAGGTTCTTATTACTACAGATCGAGATGTGAACAATCGAGTATATGCTGATATTGCCGAAGAACAAGAATTATACGACTACAAGCGTAAAAAAGCGCGGGAGCTAATGCAATTACAGGCTGATGCATTTTATAAAAAGCAGAAAAGTATTTTATGAAGCTCTTTTGAGGTAATCTAATTTTTTTTGACGCAATATAAACTTCAAGGAATTTTGTGTTGGAACCATTAACAATTTTTGCCCCTGCATCGCTATCCATGATATACCACATCTCTGTTTTTCCAAAAGAATCATGATTTTTATCAGCCATTGCATCGTCTGGATGCGCTTGAACGGAGAGATTTGTTTTTGCATCTAGAAGCTTAATAAGCAAAGGAAAGTTTCCCCCAAATATCACACAGGCACTGGTCCAAGTTCAGGTAGTGACGGCTCTTATTATTTGTTTTTGGAGGCTTCTACAAACGGAAGTCCTGGTGAGATTGGTGCAAACGCAACAGCAATACTAGAGGGACCATGTTTGGATTTATCGACTTTTGCAAATGTGCAATTTACATTCGATTATCATGCATACGGCGACAATATAAGTACGGCAAATCTTGTGGTGCAAGGAAGTACGGCAACTGATATTTGGTTTAACCTTTATAATATTGTTACTCCAATTACAAGTCAGGATCAATGGATTAGTGAGGCAATAGATTTAAGTGGCTACAATCAAAACATAAAGATTCGCATAGTAGGAACTACTGGAAATAGCTGATCGAGTGATTTGGCAATTGATAATGTTGGCTTTAGTGTAATTCCGTTTGCCTGCGCTGGTGAAAATAAAAGCTGGGACGGATTTAGCTGGGGTGCAGGAGGTGTACCAGATGACACCGATATGGTTCAAATAAATGCAGATTATGATACTGGAGTCAATGGTGATTTGAATACCTGTAGGTGTACGATTGAATCGGGTAGAAACCTAACTGTAAGAGCGGGGGATTATGTGAGTGTTGTAAATGATATTACGGTAAACGGAACTCTTACCATCGAACATACGGGAAGCATTGTACAAGTTAATGATGCAGCTAGTGTGACCAACAATGGTGCGATCCAAGTGAATCTTACAACCCCTGCTTTAAATGCTCGTGATTTCTTAATAATGGGAAGTCCAATGTCAACTTCCTATGAGACAATGTTTAGTGCTTATCAGTTCTTGAACACTACGGAAAACTTTACCCCTTGTAGGTGTGCCGCCTGTAGTTAGTGTGAACTTCCACGATCAGGATAGTAATGATTGGACAACGTACTCTGGGTCACTTGCACCAGGAGAGGGGTCCTTTGCGCGTCCTTCTTATACTTCAGGTGGAACTTATAACTATGTGTACAATCAAGGAACACTGAACAATGGTGTGCTTACTTATTCTGCTTTCTTTGGAGGTGATAGGGAAGACAGTCCAAATGTAATGTCAAACCCATATCCATCGACTATCGATGCAGACTTGTTAATTAACAATAATGCTATTGTCGATGAACTCTATTTCTGGGAACATGATACTACTCCAAACAATACAATCCCTGGACCGTTGAATGAGAATCTCAATATGGAAGATATTTCGACTCGTAATTATTTAATGGGTGTTGCGGCAGCAACAGGAGGCGGAGTGCCATCGAATATTATTTCCACAGGGCAAGGATTTGGAGTCAAGGCCAATGCTGCAGGAGATGTTACCTTTAACAATGCCCTACATCTTACCACTGGTAACGGAACGATCCGTCAGAGTTTAGAGAAGGACTTACTATGGATAGCCATTCGAGAGCATACCTACGGTATGGGAAGTTCTACTGGTGTTGGGTTTACAGAAGGCGCTACGGCAGGGCTTGATGCAGGTTATGATACGATGAAACTAGGAACAGTAGTTTCCTTGTATTCTCATCTTGAGGATGGCAGTGAGCTATTAGGTATTCAAGGAAGAGAAGCTTTTGATACAAGCATTACAATCCCGATGGGATTCTCCACCTTAATTGAGGTAGATGCAGGGATTCCTTATGTTATCAATGTTTCAAAAGTAGAAGGAGCGAACATAGAACAAGCTAGGGTGTACTTAATAGATCATTTGACCAATACCAGTACGAATCTAAGTACAGATCGCTATGAGTTTTTATCAGATGCAGGAACGTTCAACAATCGTTTTACCCTTCAGTTTGAGAATAAGGTGTTGGGAACGAACGATTCAGTCTTAGATATTGTTTCAGTATATCCAGTTCCAGCAAAAGACAAAATTGTTATATCCAATCCCCAAGGGATTCCGTTGAACAAAGCAACATTATATGATCTTTCAGTAGGTAATAGTATCAATACACTTGATATTTCTCAATTGTCAACGGCATCTTACTTTATGGTAATTGAAGGTGTAGACCATAAAATTACCAAGCGGATCATAAAAGAATAGGGAAGGTTGGGGTTTAAATAATTAAATTTTATTTCGGTATGAAATTTTGTATATATAGAGTCTTTTTTACTCTCTTACCCTTCGTATCTTGCAGCTTTAAATAGAAGTAATGTTAGAAATCATAAAGTCCCGAAGAGCTGTCTTTCCTATACAGTATAATGATTCACCAATTTCGAAAGAAGAAATAGAGACTATTTTGGAGGCTGCTAACTGGGCACCCACTCATAGAAGAACGGAACCTTGGCGTTTTAAAGTGCTTCAGGGAGAAGCTCAAGGAAGGTTAGCCGATTTCCTAGCAGAAACATATAAGGAAAAAGGAAAGAACTTCTCAGAACATAAATACAATAAGTACAAGGCTAATCCTAGAAAGGCGGCTTGTGTGATTGCTATTTGTATGCAACGAGATCTTAATGAGACAATCCCAGAATGGGAGGAAATTGCAGCTACGGCGATGGCGGTTCAGAATATGTGGTTGCAAGCTCACGAAATGAAAATTGGTGCCTATTGGGGATCTCCAGGAATATGTAAGTATATGGATGGTTTTTTTGAAATGGAAAAAAGAGAACGCTGCCTAGGCTTTTTCTATATGGGTAAATACGATGTGGAGCTTGAAAAAGGAACTAGAAATTCTACTATTAAAGAAAAAACTACATGGATAGAATAGGAGTTACACTAGAAGAGCACATCCGAGTTTTCAATTACCTTATAGATAAATAGTCCTAAATAGGCAATCGTGGCAATAAATTTCACGAAAGTAGAACCTAAGAAACCGAGAAAAGATCCTGTAGCTGCTTTAAAAGCTTGGCCCCCTTCTGTTTTATTAAACATCACTTCTCCAATATAGGCGCCCACAAATGGACCGATTAATATCCCGAATGGGATAGGTGCAAAAATACCAACAATTAGTCCTATAGTGGTGCCCCACATCCCAGCTTTACTGCCTCCAAACTTCTTGGTGCCCATAGCGGGAATAATATAATCAAGGATGTATAAAACGAGTGCAACAATTCCAGTAATGGTTATAAAAACTGGATCTAGAGGTAAGGATGGTGCAAAGTAAAGCAAAACCAAGCCAAGCCAACTAATAGGTACACCGGGCAATACCGGAAGAATACTTCCAATAATTCCAATAAACATTAGCAACAGGCCACCAATAACAAAAACGATATCCATATGTCCCCATAAGACTGTAAAAAATTGAAATTGTTACAAACTTACAACTGAAAGTCAAAACTATGAAATGCCCATTGACAATTTTTAAATCAACCTAGAAATAGAAAACAGGGTATTCCATCTTCGAATTTCTAAATATTTTATACAGATGAAACAACTTACGAAAGCGGAAGAAGATATAATGCAAGTCCTTTAGGATTTGGGAGAAGGGAATGTCGCCTCAATTATAGAGGAGTTTCCAGAGCCAAAACCGGCTTATAATACGGTATCTACCATTGTACGAATTTTAGAGAGCAAAGACTTTGTGGATTACAGAAAGGAAGGTCGCGGGCATATTTATTTTCCGAAAGTTAAAAAAACGGAGTATAGTAACCAGTCGATTAACAAATTGGTAGATGGCTATTTTCAAGGGTCTTTTAAGAGTATGGTTTCTTTTTTCATGAAGAAAAACGAAATCAGTATTTCTGAAATGGAGGCAATTATGAAGGAAGTTAATAAAGAGGATAAAACAGAATGATACATTATATCCTACAGATACTCGTATTTCAGTTACTATTTTTAGTGCTGTATGATCTATTTCTGAAGAAAGAGACTTTCTTTCGATGGAACAGGCTTTACCTGTTAGTCACGCCTATTTTAAGTTTTGCCTTACCACTTGCAAAGATTGATTTCATTCGTCAAAACATACCAGAAGAATATACCATTCAATTACCGGCTGTTATTGTTGGAGGATCGTCTTCCGAAAGTTTATTTGCATCCGAAACACTTAACACTATATCGATAACTGCCAATCATAGCATAACGAGTTCCGAACTAATACGAGTCATTTGGTTGGTGGGAATGTTATTAAGCTTCTCCTTATTCTGCTATAAATTATACAGAATAATGAAATTGAAGCGATCTGGAGCTACTTTCATATTTAACGATTTGAAAATAGTAATACTACCAAAAACGGACGCGGCTTTTTCGTTTTTCGATACGATTTTTTTAGGTGAAGATCTTTCCGAAGTACAAAAAACGAATATTCTAATCCACGAAAAGGCTCATGTTAAGCAGCGACATTCAATAGATCTCCTCTTTTTTGAAGTCTTACGCGTTGTATGCTGGTTTAATCCATTGGTATATGTGTTTCAGAATAAAATGGTCTTATTACAAGAGTTTACCGCAGATGCTAAAGCCGCCGCTCAAAACGAAAAAAGAGCCTACTATGAAGGCCTGTTAGCACAGGTTTTTAAAACTGAATCAATTTCATTTATCAATACATTTTTCAATCATTCATTAATCAAAAAACGAATGGTTGTGTTGACCATTCGTGCCTGATTTAGGAAAGGGGTATGCGGTTTGGGGTGGGGTTATGTGTTTGAGTTTAAAGGTGAGATTCTCTCCGTCTGCACCTGTAGGGTCTGCCCAGAAAATTGGATTATTATCGTAACCATTATATGGGGACATTGAAAAATGCGTCACAGGATCAATAGTCAACCACCTAGCGATCGCGGGATCGAACTTACGCAATGGCATCTCGTAAAGGTTAATACTTAAATCTTCATTTAACTCTGTCACGTTATATTTCCATTTTTGTGCTAGTCCATTTCCATTACTCGAAACCTCATAATTATATCCTTTTTGTTTGAGTCCAAAGGGATAGTTGCCTAAAGCCTTTCTTTTGCCTTTTACACTTTTTCTGCCGATGTCCCTCTTTTACAAAAGGGGTTATTTCAATGAACATTTTTCTTATCTCAAATCTACATTTTTTATTTAAGTTTAACTTCAGTTATCCATCAATGGTTTTATATTTTTCTTCGATTTAACCCCAATAAAAAACCTATAATATTTCTGGTTTCCTGCTCTATGGCATAGGTAATCCAAGTAAAATCTTCTTTTCGTTTTATAAAAGTCCACATTTCATTAATCTCAAATTTACATCCTAGTTTCGTAAAATATGGAGCTTTAATCTTATCATTAATCTTCAACATTCTTGATAACACTGTGCTTTTGGAAATCCCGATAATTCTAGAAATACTTAAAATGCCACAACTCTCATTAAGCATACTTTTAATTAAAGAATCTGTTGTGCTTTGATAGGCCAGATAAGAATAGGTATTTTGAAATGACGTAGAACAACTTCTACAGTAATACCGTCGCTTTCCATTTCATTTTCCCTTTTTTACACAATCTAGTTGGTTACAATTTTTACATTTCATAGCTGCAAATATAGTCAAGCACTCATTTGACCTATTACCGACACTAATGATTAAAAATATAATTTACAACCACAAGAACGGAAAAATTCTTTAAAAAGTTCAAAACTCAAAATAAGCTCATGAGTACCACTTGAGAGCGCGCTAATATTATTAAAAAACGGTGGATCATAGGAATATCCTATTCTTAAAAAAGGGAGAGCCTTAACATCTCCAAAAAAACCAAACCCATCTGACGCATCACTAAATCTATAAGAGGCTCCTATTGAGAATGCATCTTCATTAAAAAAGAAGGTAGAAGTAAGATCAAATGATAACTGAGACCCGTTGGTAGTTTTAGTAAGAATGGAAGGGCGAAACTTTATTGACCTGTTTAACTCCACTATAGCACCACCTATTAAATAATAGCCAGCTCTTTCAGGGGTGAAATCATTAATGTTTCTTTGTTGAAAACTTTCTCTTAGATAACTTGAAAATAATTTTGGAGAAGAAATTCCAACAAACCATTTATTTTGAGATCTATAATATATTCCAATTCCAACATTTGGAGTCCATAATTTAGAAAAATTTGCAAAATATGGATCTGTGGCTACAGAAGGGTCATTTAAAAACAGAGGATCTAGATTATAACTTGCAAAGCCTACTTTTATGCCAAAAGACAATCTGTTTTGTCTTGAGGTTTGTATGGTATATGCATAATCAGCATATATTTCAGAAAACGTTTCTACCCCTATCTGATCTTGAATAAACGACATTCCAATTCCCATTTCATTGTCCCTAAGGGGTACATGACTAGAAAAAGTATATGTTTCTGGAGCATTATCAACTCCCACCCATTGTGACCTATTTAATGAAATAATACTTAAAGCCTCCTTGCTTCCAGCGTACGCTGGATTAATGGCTGTTGTATTATATAAGTAATGAGTGAATTGTGGTAATTGTTGGGAAAAAACAATTTGGCTTATTGCAATAAAAAATATCCAAAGAGAAATTTTAATTATCTCTGTTTTATTATAAGTACTCATAATCAATTTGTTCCTATATAAACTGTCCCAGAGATAGTGAAAGAGTTTTCACCTAAAAAATATAGCACATAAAAATATGATCCCGTGGGAATAGATGTAGCATTGCCAATAGCATTAGTTGGAGCACTACCATCCCAATCATTTTTATAATTAGCTGACTTATATACAGCAGCTCCCCATCGATTATATACTTTTAAGTTTAAAGTATATTCACACTCTTCCACCATACCTGTTATTAATAAAAAATCATTTACTCCATCATTATTCCTAGTAACTGTTTTTGAAACTGAAATGTCATTTTGGGTAGTACATGGAAGACAATCATCATTTACTAATATTGATAAGGTAACATCAACATCCACGCTACAATTTTCTGTAGGCTCAAAATATTGTAATTCAAATACTCCTAAACCATATAATATCGGGTCAAATAGTCCATTTTCAATTACATCATTATTTGAAGTTAAAACCCACTCTCCTTCTCCTGTTATATTTCCACTAAGTATTGTAAATAAATCTAAAGCATCATCTAAAATACAAAGTTCAGCATTTGTTGCATTAACTTCTATTGGTGCAAAGACACTAATGGTTATAAAAGAACTAGCCTCACATCCATTGGTATCGATAGTATATTTTATATTGGTTGTTCCTGAACTAAGGGCTGTGACTATTCCATTTATATCTACCGTTGCAACTACAGTATCTGAGGAGGTCCAAGTTCCTCCTGTGTCCCCATCGGTTGTAGCTATAGTTGTATCACCAATACAAAATTCGGAAGGTGTTGCGCTAAGAGTTCCAGAATTTGGAGCGTTATTAATGGTTACCGTAAAGCTATTTTCATCAGTACAGTTGGGAGTTGTTCCTGTTTGAGCAAATACAAAAATAGTTTGTGTTGTGGTAATGATATCCCCAGCGTTGAGTTGTGTCCCGCCTCCATTAGTTTGTGTAAAATAGTTATTGTCTTGGGACAAAGCAGGCAAGGTATAGCTATCACAGATAGTTACATCAGCAGGGGCGTCTGCTGTGGGTGGGTCATTAAAAACTACTTCAATAGTGGAAGTTCCTGAAGGGCAGCCCACAAGAGCACCAGGAATTGTATAGGTATATGTGCCGGGTAGATCTAAGGTGCTATCAAAGAGACCTAAATGATCAGTCCCAAAAGGGCTTCCGCTAGGATCTTCCCAAGTACCATTAGTTGTTGGTGTACCGCCAAGTTGATCGAATAAATTAAATGTTTGTTGTGAGCCATCATCACAAATATGTAGCGTATTTGAAATTCCAGGATCGCCTGTGTTAATACTAGTTATGCACACAACCTGTCTATTGAAACTTGCACCTGTAGCACCTGTAAAACCAAAAATTACTTCATTATCGCCACCAAAAATATTTGCTACCAAATCGTTGGTATATGTCATGGTTTGACCATCAAAAACATAGGTTAACGTATTTGTAGTTGGGTTCCAATTAATAGTTAAGTTGTGGTATTCGTTATCTTCAATATTGGGCAATGGAACAAAGGACGGAGTTCCAACCCGATTATCGGCAGGATTTATAAAACCGTCTATATTTACGGCCAAATGATCATTAAATATTCCATTATCTCCAGTAGGAAAACCGTTTATATAAGTATCTACTTCAAGAAACACAGAGGGTTCAACTGTACCCATACCTAATTGGCCTCCTAAACTTCCTAAAGTTGAAAATCCAGTAAGTGCTTTTTGAAAGGTTATTGTAAAACCATCTGCTCCAGAATCTGAATCACCAGCATAAAGTTCTGCGCTAAAATTAAATTCTAAGTCTAAATCCACAAAACTATTTAACCAAATAGCACCAGCCTGAGATGGTATATCTGATGTAATATCGAAACAGTAAGTGCTGGTTGTGTTAGTAGTTGTACCAACTGGTGGCGTAATTGTTAAATCTGACGTGCCAACTGTTGTAAATAGAAAGCAACTACAATCTGTATCTCCTATAAGTATGGTTGTATTATTACCCGCGACATCAGCTGTACCGTCCCCATCATTATCAATACCATCAAAACAATTTAATTCTTGAGACATTGCTATAGTACACCCCAAAATAATAAAGACAAACAAAAAATTTGGGGCAATTTTTTTCACGCAAAACTAAATTAGGCTTATGAAGTGATTTAAACTTTTTTTAAAGATATAAAAAGTGTTGTCGATATTTGCATTATCGACGTAAAACATTTTAAAACAACGCTTTATGTGCCTAATACTAGACAAAGATACGATAGAAATGGAAATTGTTCCAAACATACCTATTGCCCAACGCGGTTTTCCTCCAAGGGTTCCTGTGGCTGAGATAATAAATGCCATACTCTACAAATTAAAAGACAGGGGTTCAATGGCATCTATTGCCTGTAGATTCTCTGCTCTCTTTTCTGGAACTTCCTTAGGCTGGTAACCCAGGAATTTAGTAATCGCATCGTTGTGCTTTATTTGTGGAGCCGTTCGTCCCTGCTCCCAATGAACAATACTCTGTTTTGTTACGCCGAGAAGCTCTGCGGCTTCTTTGATTTCCATATTTCTCTCCAATCGCTTCGTTCGAATATGATCGCCAATAGTCGTTAAACTTTTGGGATAACGGGAATCTTTCGGTATTTTGGCTTGTAATTCAAATTCACGAATGGTCGACACAATCAAATTATTATGTTACAAAAATCAAAATCAAAGAAAATCTTTCAATTGAAGTATTTATTATTAGTGCCAGTGGTATGCAGCATGCTACTTTATACTTCTTGTGTGCAGGAAACAAATGCCCAAACAGAAAATTTAGCTTCTTTGCACACAGCGCATTCTGAAAACGATATTTTGAAAAACATCGCGGCTTTAAAAGAATCTATTGCGGCGAAAGGCGAAAGGCGAAATGACGAAGGAGGAAGAAAATGCGTTAAAAGCGTTAGTTGTACTCACTTCTCCGGAAGGAGTAAATCATCCTTATTTTGATGATGTTAAGGATGAAATAGAGATCCCATTTGGCGTTATAGGTAAGGTGCCAACCTATCCTGGGTGTACAGGAAATAATGAAATGCTAAAGAAATGCATGGCACAGGGAATTGCTGGATTTGTTGGTAAAGAATTCAATACCAAAGTTGCCAGTAAAGAGGTAACAGGAAAGCAAAAAATTACAGTGAAATTTAAAATCAATAATAAGGGAATAATTACCAATGTAAAAGCGAAGACAACTCATCCGGAATTACGTGGCGAAGCGATTCGTGTGGTGAAGTTATTACCTACTATGTTACCAGGTGAACATGATGGAAAGAAAGTAGCCGTGGAGTATGCCTTACCTATTATCTTTGATCTTAAATAGTCTCATTTAGTTATTTTTATTTATGAAGCTGTCTACCTTGAGTGGGCAGCTTTTTTGGCTTAAAAAAGAACTTGGAATTCTTGTCAATTTGATAACCTTAAAATTTGTACTTTTCGGAAAGGGTTTTTTCTAAAAATGAGGTACATGCTAATTTTACTGTTGTTGCTAATCACAGGCTCTTGTGGTTATTTTGAAACGGAAAAAATTTCTACCGAAACCTTTTATCAAGAAGAGTTAAAGGCAATTGATTGGAAAGAAGTGGATCAGTATCCTGCTTTCCCTAGTTGTGAGAACCTCACGGAAAAACCTTCACAAAAAACTTGTTTTGAAAACACACTCTCCGCACATTTACGACGGTCTTTTGGTAAGCACAGCGCTAGCACCGTTCGCGATTTAAATGATACGGTGAAACTAGCTTTTTCTATTAATAATAAGGGAAAATTGAAGGTGACCAATATTGTCATTGCGCCATCTATAGAACAGGAATTTCCATTATTAAATTCTTGGCTACTAGAAGGGATAGACACGCTGCATCCAGTTGCGCCTGCTTATAAAAGGGGTATTCCGGTAGCTACACAATTTACATTGCCCATTATTATTAAAACAAAGGAATTATAAATTGAATTTATAGCCTAGTGTAAAATCTACAGGAAAGTTGTCGTCTTGACTACTAACACCCAAAGCAACGATATCATTGTACTGAAAAGTAATAAATCCATTACCTAGAGCATAATCAGCACCTAGGCCAAAGGCCGCCGGAGCATTAAAGTTTCCTCCAGATTTTTCCACGATGGTGGTTGTGTTTGTATCATTATTAGTTACTAGTAGTTCTCTTTTAGAGTATGTCCAAGCAACAAACTTCGTGTTTATAAATACATCGAGCTTAGGTGATTTAACAAACTTGAATCGATAGTTCATAGATAATTGAGACGAAGATTTGGTTTCCCCATGCTCAAATGCTTGTCTAAATCGAATCACGACTGAATGCCTTTTTAATTTTACACCGTCAAGAACTTCAAAGTCCAATCCGCCAACTGGTGCTAGATCATTTTCTGGATTGTTGGAATACACATTGTTTGAGATTCCAGCAAAAACGCCAAGGCGTAATTGTATTTTAATCGAGGAATCTTCGTGAGTAAAATTAGGGTCGGTTGCCTTGTTATAAGAGACAAAGAATTTTGATAAGCCTGGGCGGGTAAATTTTGCCTTTGAAAGATCAATTGAGGCGTCCGAAGTTTGATTCCGTAATACTTCTTTGAACTCCTCTTGATATTTACCATCAATCTTGGTGTTTTTCAACTCTTCAATCGTGTTCCCTTTTTTCAAAAAGTAACGATACTCTTCATTTATGACATTCCATAATAGAGTCAAAGGGCCTTCTATTTCTGTGTTTAAGGAATATTGTTTACCATCAACTGTGTATTCTTGTTGCGCATTTAAAGTAGTGACAAAAAGGAATAGTGCCACAATAGTGAATGAAAGGAGGGTTTTCATATGGGCTTGATTTAGTTAAGCTAAAGGTAAAAAATTTATTCAATTTACCTCTGTTTTCCGAATTTTCGTCCTTTCCAGTTATAATTTCCTTTCAAACTACCTAGCACCACCCGAAGGATAATAAAAGGATAGATTATAAGACTTCCCCAAAAAGTGATGGTATCGATCTTGGTTTTAAAGAATTGCGAACCAACCTTCAATACTATAAAGTCTACCAGTACTTTTAGCAAAAATGCAGGGAGATATATGCTAAGTACCTGTGAATTGAAAAGATACAAAAAGGCACCAATAATGGCCATCAAATTTGCAAAGAAAACTAGTCCCCCCAGAGCTTTTGAGGCTCTGTTGTTTTGCTTGGATGTTTTTGAAGCCCAACGAATTCGTTGACGTATTGCAGAGGTCCAATCTTTTTCTGGAAATGTGTCTACAATTGCATCTCTTGATTTTAAGAATTTTGCTTTACCTGGAAAACTTGCTTGTATCTTCTCAAGAATAAAAATATCATCTCCACTGGCAATGTGATTGTTTTCTGAAAAACCTTTGACTTTAAGAAAAGCTTCCTTTTTGTAAGCCAGATTTGCACCATTAGAGAGCAATGGAGCTTCCAGTCCGAAGCTAGCCATGGTAACCATTTGTAAGCTTAGTCCATCCAGTTTCTGGAACTGTTCCACAAAAGAACGATTCGATTTGTAAGAAACTGGGGCGGCCACCAATACAGGTTCATTTTTTTTTATGTAGGCATCAAAAGCGGCTAGCCAAGTATCTGGTAGTATACAATCCGCGTCGGTAGTGATAATCCAATTATTTTCTGAATGAGAGATTGCTTCGGTAATGGCATCTTTTTTTGGTGATCTAGAAAGCCTTAGATTGGGAATAACTTTAAAAGTAGGGCTATTTGTATTTTTTTCTTTCTGAAGTGCATTTGTAATAATGGAAATCGATTCATCTTCCGAAGCATCATCCACAAAAATCACTTCATATAAATGCGAAGGATAATTCAACTTTTTAATTGAATTTAAAAGTTCTGGAAGCCGTTCCGCTTCATTTCTGAACGGAATAATCACCGAAAATTTAGTTTGGGCTTCGCCTTTTTCGCCATGATAAATGGAGAGTCTTAACATTCCCAGGATCACTACAGTCATTGCAATAAGGTATGCAACAATGAATATGACAACAATATAGATCATTGATCAGAGGGCTTATAACTTACTACATATATACTTCCTATTGCTGCAGGGATTACAAAATTTAAGAGCCACATAGTCAATACAGTTGAAAGAATGACCAATTCTTCTATCCCCGCCATTGAAAATAACCAGACAGCTACCCCGCTGCGAACAACTACGTCAAACATAAATATGGTTGGTATTATCGACACAAACAAATACATTGCAAAAATGAGCAATATGGCTTCTGAATACTGCAATTTTGCTCCAAAGAATACGAGTAAATAATAAAAGAGATAGCTAAAGATTAGGTAGCGAATAAGGCTGTATAATATGATTTTTAGTTTAATGTTTAAGTGAATTTTTTTTATCGCAATTATGACATTTGCAATTGAAAGGCCTTTTAAAACCAACTGTCTTTCCTTAAAAACATATCCCAAAAAACCTAAAACGAGCAAGCCAAGAAGAAAGAACAGCATCTTAGTTTTTGAAAAAGAAATACCGTATTTCTGAATTAGGTATATCAGTCCAATAACCCCAAAAAAACTGGTTATTAGCATTTGGGCAGAATTTGAAAAAAAATTAAGCAACAGAACTTTTTTTCTTTTGTCAATGGAAAAAAAATATGCCTTGGCACCGTAATCTCCAATCCTGTTGGGAGTTGCCAGTGAAGCGGTTAATGCTGTTAGACTTTGTTTTGTTGCCTCCGAAAAGGATAATTTCTTAACAGACACTATGATTCTTTGCCATTTTAAAATTTCAACCAGCCAATTGGAGATCGATAATCCAATGATAAGTAAAATGGAAACGGTACTTTTATGAAGTACCGAAAAACCCAAGACGGCGAATGCTTCCGAATCAGTGTCGGCGAGTTTTACGCCTACATACCAAAATGCACCTACAAGTATAAAAACTTTTAGGGCAACCAACAGATATTGTTTAGATTTGTGGGAACTGGATAACATGCTAACGAAAATAGGGAAAGTTTTCCCTTAAAGCTGAACTCAAGTACAATTGAAAACAGAAAAAATCATCTTAGGAATTGATCCAGGGACGACTATTATGGGTTTCGGACTTATAAAAGTGGTCGGGAAGAAAATGCAATTTTTACAACTTAACGAATTAAAGTTGTCTAAATATGATGATCATTATGTTAGGCTCAAACATATTTTTGAGCGAACCATTGAACTAATCGACTCCTTCCATCCGGATGAGATTGCAATTGAGGCTCCATTTTTTGGGAAGAACGTACAATCCATGTTAAAACTGGGAAGAGCACAGGGAGTGGCAATGGCTGCAGGGCTTTCTCGGGAGGTACCCATTACAGAATATTCCCCAAAGAAGATTAAAATGGCCATTACGGGAAATGGAAATGCAAGTAAAGAACAGGTTGCGAAAATGCTTCAAAGCCTTCTAGGTCTAAAAGAATTGCCAAAGAACCTTGATAGTACAGATGGACTCGCGGCGGCAGTCTGTCATTTTTATAATGGAAATAGAGTAGATGCGGGAACTAACTATACTGGTTGGGCGGCTTTTGTAAAGCATAATGAAGATAGGATAAATTGATTGACTGAATTCTTATAATGGAGATTAATAGGGAACTTCTCTTTTTCTTTAGTGCATTGGGAGCTTTTAATGGATTGGTCCTGAGCCTCTATTTTCTTTTATTTGCAAAACCAACACACATCTCTAGTAAATTTTTAGGTGCTTTTTTACTAATGATGAGTATTAGAATAGGGAAGTCCGTTTTCTTTTATTTCAACTCTGATTTGGCTTTAGAATATTTGCAATTTGGTCTTACGGCCTGTATTTTGATTGGTCCATTTCTATATTTTTATGTAAAATCCGTAGTACAGCCAGAAAGTGAAACAATAAAGACTTGGCGATACCATGTCGGTTTATGGTTAACAGTGGCATTAGTCGTGGGATATTTATATCCCTTCAAGACAAATGTCGAACTTTGGCGCCCTTATTTTATAAAGACGATTTACTACCAGTGGTTCTTATACACGATCGCTACAGGGTATATTTTGAGAAATATACTCGTTAAGTTCTTTAGAAAAAAAGATAAATTAGAAAGTACTGATATTTGGTTGACGAGTGTTTTTGTTGGAAATTTAATGGTCTGGGCTGCATTTACCTTTTCAAGGTTCTCTAGTTATATTCTTGGAGCTCTTACGTTTTCGTTTTTGTTTTATTTGCTCTTTTTGTTTCTGTTTTTTAATAAAAAGAAACGATCTATTATTTTTCAGAATGTACCGAAATATGTGGATCGAAAAATAGAAATTGCACAAGCAACTATACTAATGGAGGAGCTGGAAAGAACAATGTTGAAACAAGAACCCTATAAAGACGCGAATCTAAAATCTTCAAATCTTGCGAAGCAATTGAATATTTCTACCCATCAATTTTCTCAACTTCTGAATGATAATATAGGGAAGAGTTTTCCTGTTTTTATCAATGAATATAGAATTGATGAAGCGAAAAGGATGCTCAAAAAGAATGACCATCTAACCCTTGAGGCAATTGGCTATGAGTGTGGGTTTAATTCTAAATCTACATTTTATACGGCCTTTAAGAAAAAGACAGGTACCACTCCTGCGCAATTTAAAAAAAGTAATTCTTAGTACGAATTTATAAATCCGAACACCTGTTTTATAACTTAAAAATCATTTGTATGGTTTTTAGCTCATATTGCTGATAAATATTTCATTTATGAGAAACCTACTAGTATGTAGTATGTTAACATTGTTCCTTTTTGGGTGTAGCTCTAAACAAAATGATACCTCCGTTAATCTGGACAAGTCAAACCAAGAGTCGTCAAAAACAAGCATCTTGTTCATCGTTTCCAATCAGCATACGTATGGAGATACTGAGATTGGCACATCAAATCATTTTGCCGAAATAGTTTTAGCCTATGATCTTTTGATAAACGAGGGGTATTCAGTGGATTTTGTAAGTCCTAAAGGAGGAGCGATTCCAATTGGATATTTGGATACTTCAGATTCAATTCAGAAACAATACATCTACGATTCAAATTTTATGAATAAACTTAAGAATACGCATAGACCAGATGGTATTCTTGCCTCAAATTACAAGGCGGTTTATTATAGTGGTGGAGGCGCGGCGATGTTCGGTGTTCCAGAAGACGAAAAAATTCAGAATATTGTTACAAAGATTTATGAGAATAATGGAATCATTTCTGCTATTTGTCATGGCACAGCTGGGATAGTTAATTTAAAAAATAATGATGGAACCTATATATATGAAGGAAAAAAGATTAATGGATTTCCTGATTTTTTTGAGAATAAGGAAGCAAGATATTACAAGGAGTTTCCATTTTCTATTGAGGGCATTTTAAAGGAACGCGGAGGTGATTTTTCCTATTCCGAAAAGGGTTGGGATAATTATTTTGTTGTTGATGGAAGATTGATTTCCGGTCAAGACCCAACAGCTTCAGCATCTGTAGCGCGAAAAATCATAGAAACTCTTCAAAATAAATAACTAAAATAAAACCGTAATGAAAAAAAAGATCCTTCTATTACTTCTTCTAACAGGAGTCTTGCTATCAACAAATGCTCAATCAGAAATGGAAAAAATTAATAAGACCTTGTTCGATTATATTGAGGGTACAGCAAATGGTGAACCGAAAAGATTGGAACGTGCTTTTCACCCTGATTTTAACCTTTATTTTGTTTCTAGAGGTACTATTAGAGTTTGGTCTGGAAAGGAGTATGTTGGAAATGTAAAACCTGGAGCCAAGAGTAACAGGATAGGCAAAGTAATTTCTATAGACTATGAAAACGATGCGGCAATCGCAAAAATTGAGATCAAAATGCCCGCTAGAAAACGACTCTACACAGATTATTTAATGCTTCTAAAAGTAAATGGAGCATGGAAGATAATTCATAAATCATTTACATATAAAAATTACCCTCAGTGATGTTGATCAAGTTAAGTTTTAGATTACTCCTTGTATTGTGCTTTTCTTTTGTAGATGGCGTGGCACAAAATGTAACTAGTGAAACAAAATATGCTGATATTTTTAAAGAATGGAGTGAGGAAATTGGCCTCGGTGTTGCGGCAGGAGCCATTCATAAAGGTGAAGCTGGTTTTCGTTGAAAAACGCTAGATATTTTTGGTTTTAGCGCTATTTTTACCTTCAAATTTATAGTTTGTCGGGAATCTACATTCACATACCATTTTGTAAGCAAGCTTGTCATTATTGTGACTTTCATTTTTCTACATCTCTAAAAAAGAAAAGTCAATTAATTGATGCTATTTGTAAAGAATTGGTGCTTCGGAAGGACGAACTTGTTGGAGAAGTTCGAACGATTTATTTTGGAGGAGGGACTCCATCTTTATTGACTTCCGAAGAGTTAGCTCAAATTTTTAAGACGGTTTTTGAAAATTTTTTAGTTTCTGAAGAACCAGAAATGACATTGGAAGCCAACCCAGACGATTTGTCCAAAGAGGTGCTACTTCAATTGGCTAAAAGCCCAATTAATCGACTGAGTATTGGGATACAATCTTTTTTCGAAGAGGACTTAAAACTCATGAATCGAGCTCATAGTGCGAATGAAGCCTTTATTTGTATTAAAGCAGCTAAGGAATATTTCGATAATATTAGTGTTGATCTAATCTATGGCGTACCCGGAATGAATGTTGAAAGATGGAAAAAAAATCTAGAAACAGCACTATCTTTTGATGTTCCTCATTTGTCTTGTTACTCGCTTACTGTAGAACCAAAAACAGCCTTAGAAACTTTTATAAAAAAGGGAATTTTCCCTCCCGTGGAAGATGAGATTGCTGCGGAACATTATGAATTACTACGTGACATGACCCGTGAAGCTAAATATGAAAATTACGAGTTTTCTAATTTTGCAAAGGAAGGTTATCATTCACAAAACAACACAGCTTATTGGCGGGGAAAACCTTACTTAGGAATAGGCCCCTCAGCACATAGTTATGATGGAAATATTCGCAGTTGGAATGTAAATAACAATACCAAGTACATCAAAAGCATCGATGAAGATGTGTTGCCATTAGAGCGGGAATTACTTTCAGAAAAAGATAAGTACAATGAGTACATTATGACAGGCCTACGAACCAAGTGGGGGGTCTCACTTGGGCGAATTAAAAAAGACTTTGGGGAAAAATATGCCAACTATCTTATGAAACAATCTAGAGAACATTTGGATAATGGATTGTTAGTTTTGGAAAATGATACTTTTAAGGTTTCTGAGCACGGAAAGTTCTTAAGTGATGGGATTGCTAGCGATTTGTTTTGGATTCTGTAAACTTGATCTAGTAATGCCTATGCTGATAGAGCGCTTATTTGAAGCTTTACTTGGACCTATGAAGTAAATTCTCAAGAGGTGCCCTCCTCGCTATTAGAAAAGTAATTGGCTTTTTTATTTTGATCATTCGTTTAGGGTTTATTTTCGTTATAATTTTTTAGATTGTTGTATCTTCAAGTTTTAAACCCCCTTCTATGCAGGTAACTTTTGAAATTGATGGTGAAAACTATATCTCAGATTTATCCAACCCATTAGATATTTCCATTGCGCTACAGGGTTCTTTAAGAAATCCTGAGGCTTGGTACTTAGACCCGCCTACAATAAAGCCTGTGCGGGTTGATGATTGGGTAGCAAAAGTGAGCGAAGGAGCCTCTATAAATTTTAATACTATAAATTTTAATCCCCACGCCCATGGGACACATACAGAATGTGTTGGGCATATTTCGGAAGAATTTCATTCGGTAAACAAGGCACTACGGGAGTTTTTCTTTTTGGCCGAGTTAGTAACAGTAGCTCCCGAAACAAGAGAAGAGGATCAAATTATTTCCGCAAAGCAATTAAAGAAGCTCTTAAAAGGTAGGACACCTCAAGCTATTGTAATTCGAACCTTGCCAAATATTGCTTCTAAAAAATCTCAAAAATATTCAAATACCAATTGGCCCTACCTCACGAAGTCTGCCGCTGAGTTTTTAAGAAAAATTGGGGTGAAGCATTTACTAATTGATTTACCATCTGTAGATAAGGAAAAGGATGATGGAGAGTTATTAGCGCACCGGGCCTTTTGGGATTATCCTAAAGCCACTAGGTTTGATGCTACCATTACCGAATTTATCTATGTTTCAAATAAAATTAAGGATGGAACTTATTTATTAAACCTCCAAATAGCATCCTTTCATAACGATGCTACACCTAGCAAACCTGTATTGTATAAACTCGAATAGATGAAGAACACGCTAAAACTCGAAGAACTTGCGCAATTTTTTCTCGGGGTTGTTTTATTTTCTCAATTAGAATATAATTGGTGGGTATTTTTCGCATTGATACTCACGCCGGATATTGGAATGTTAGGATATTTGGTGAATACAACTGTGGGTGCGATTACTTATAACTTATTTCATAATAAGGCAATTGCATTAACGATTTTGATGGTCGGAATGTTTTTCTTAGGCGAAATGTATACCTTAGTTGGTGTTATTTTGTTTTCACATGCAGCCATGGATCGAATGTTTGGATATGGATTAAAATATCCCGATAGTTTTAAGGATACACATCTGGGTAGAATAGGAAAGGACTAATATGGAATTACTTTTTATTGGATTAGCAATTGGAGCGATTGTGGCCTACTTTATTTTTTCCAGATTTAATGGAAATAAAAAAAGAGGTAAAACGAGCGAACAGTCTGTGATTCTCATGGAGAGAATAAGAAGTGTCTGTAAGTTTATCACTGTTGAGGGAGATTTTTCAGAAATATACCATTATGAAAATGTAAAAGAGAAATGGTTTAGTCTTATAACGGGAAAAAAGAAAGCGCTTATTTTGATTGAAGCTAAAGCTCATATAGGTTTTGACCTTACTCAAATTAAGATGGAAGCGAATACTAAAAAAAGGGTCATAACCCTTACCAATTTTCCAAAACCTAAATTGCTAAGCATAGATACTGACTTTAGGTACTATGATAAAAAAGAAGGCTGGGCAAATCCTTTTACAGCTTCAGATTTGACCGAAGTTAATAAGTCTGCAAAACAACATATTGTGGACAAAATCCCCAGTAGTGGTTTATTGGATGAAGCTTCAAAACAAGCACTCGAAACAATTCAATTGATGGAAACTTTAGTGGGAACCATCAATTGGAGGTTGGATTATTCTGCATTAGAAATTGATGCTTCCCCATCCAAATTACTTTCAGAAAAGAATGAGGCGAGCTAGAAATTTAGTAAAGATATTTGGGCTAATTACTTTAGTGTTCATTAGCGAAGTATCTCTTTCACAGGACTATGAGAGAGTGGATGCATCTATTTTACTCTATCCGGAGAGGTTCGATTCTGTCGAAGGGTTGTCTCGATTCATTTCTCGTGATTTTACTACGGAAGAAGATAAGGTACGAGCCATTTACACCTGGATTATTTTAAATGTGGAATACGAACCTGATGAATATAAAAAGTTCAACTTCAAATTTAAGAACTATCGGGAAAGAAATTCTAAGGAAGAAAAAACTCGTGAAGCGGTCATTAAGCGAACGCTTAAAAAGGGAATTGCAGTTTGCGAAGGATATGCGATGTTATTCGAGAAATTGTGTGAACTTCAAGGTATTTCGAATTATTTGGTAAGAGGCGATATTAAATCAAACTTTGATGATATTGGGAGACCTTTTAAGAAAAGCCATATGTGGAACGTCGCTGTAATAGACAGCATTCCATATCTTTTTGACCCTACTTGGGGCGCTGGAAAGTATAATGGAAAGTTTATAAAAGAGCCTACTTATTTTTATTATAAAACTAAACCGGAGTTGTTTTTTAAAACACATTACCCCAGTATGTTCGAAGATGCCTTTATTGATGGGATTGTTTCTAGAGAGGTGTTTTCTAGCATGCCGTTAGTCATTCAAGAACAACTTGAAAGCAGCCAAGTAGAATTACCAATAAACGGTATGCTAAGGGCAGATGCTTACATAGATTCCATTCCTTTTATAATTTCAAATTGTGATACAAAGGAGGTGAGTTATTTATTTAGAGGTAAAAAATATCCAGTGAAAAATAAAGAGACGAAAGATGGAAGATTGCATTTTAGTATTCCACTACAGTTAGGGATGAAAAATTTATTAATCTATTTTGATGATCAACCCGCATTAGGATATAGAATTAAATAGTTATGAATATTGAAGAATTTAGAACCTACTGTATTTCCAAAAAAGGAGTGACCGAATCGTTTCCTTTTGATGAGCATACATTGGTTTTTAAGGTGATGGGAAAAATGTTTGCACTTACGGGACTTGAACGAATCCCGGCACAGGTTAATTTAAAGTGTGACCCTGAAAGATCTGCTTCGTTGCGAGAAGAGTATGATGCCATTATTTATGGAGCTTTTCATATGAGTAAGTTACACTGGAATACTATTGAGATTGAAGACAAGCTATCCATTGATTTGTTGTTGGAATTAATTGATCATTCATATGACTTGGTGGTCGCTAAACTGACTAAAAAACTGAAGGAAGAGTTAAAAAACTTATAGTCTGAGCTCTTTTCTATAGTCACGAGGTGTTTTGTTTTTAAGTTGTTTAAATTTTCTATTGAAATTTGAAATATTATTAAAACCGGATAACTCGGCTATTTCGGTAATAGATTGATCCGTTTGTGATTGAATTATGCGGCAAGCTTCTTCAATACGTAATTCATTTAAGAAAGTGGTATATGTTTTATTTGTTCGTTTTTTGAAGTACTTACAAAAAGCGTTCTTGGTCATGGTCGCTTCTTGAGCAATCCTTGCTAATGAAATTTCATTTCGAAAGTTATTCATGGTGAATTCAAAAACAGCACTCATTCGTCTACCTTCAATGTCATTATATTTTTTTTCTGAATTAGAATTGGACAAATACTCAAACTTTGACAAATTGATAGTCTTCATTATTTGAAGGAAAAGGATAAAACGATCTAGTTTTGTCGCATTGAATAGCTGTTCAAATAAGAGTATCACTTGTTGTTGTCTTGAGCGAATTCGAAAACCATTGTTGGCCTTTTCAAAGAACGAGAGCAAATATTTCAGTTCTTCAGTATAGAAAAACTCAGGGCCAAAAGATTCTTTTGTGAAGAATATTGTGATCATATGAGAAATTACATTTTCACCAGATTCAGTTTTAAAAACATGAGGCAAGTCTCCACCTAGAATGACAATATCTCCCTCTTTATAGGAATTAACCGTATCACCTACTATTAAGGTCCCTTCTCCAGAGATGATTTGACTTATTTGTAGTTCTTTATGTTGATGCAGGAGTTGGTAAAAAGATGCCCCCTTATCTTCTTGTAAAATAAGTGCGTCTCGTTTGGGTTTAGGTATTGTAAAGGGCAGTACTTTCATTTATAACAAATATTATTCGAAAGTAGACAAAAATATTTGTTTTAGGATAAAATAGTATCAATATTGATTAAATGCGCATCATTCTATCTTGAGGTTTTCAAATACTTTTACCCAAAATCAGTAACAAATGAAGATAGAATGGAAAGGCGTAATGCCGGCAGTAACTACAAAGTTCACGGATAAAGATTCGTTAGACTTACATATGTTTGAACATAACCTTGAAGTACAACTTGAGGCTGGGGTACATGGAATTGTTTTAGGAGGAACCCTAGGTGAGGCGAGTACATTAAACGAGATGGAAAAAAGAGTGTTAACACAGACTTCCGTTCAACTTATAAATGGAAAGGTTCCTATTCTTGTTAATATTGCAGAACAATCAACTAAGGCCGCCATTGAAGCAGCTCAAACAGCAGAGAAAGATGGTGCATCTGGATTAATGATGTTGCCACCCATGAGATATAAAGCTGGAGATAAAGAAACCGTAGTTTATTATAAAACCGTGGCCAAGAATACGGGCCTACCAATTATGGTATATAATAATCCAGTTGATTATAAAATTGAAGTAACATTGGATATGTTTGAAGAACTTTTGAAGTGTTCAAACATTCAGGCGGTAAAGGAATCTACAAGAGATATTTCGAATGTTACTAGAATAAAAAACCGTTTTGGTGATCGGCTGTCCATAATGACAGGTGTAGATACAATTGCTCTTGAAAGTCTTCTTATGGGAGCTGATGGTTGGATTGCAGGTTTAGTATGTGCTTTTCCAGCAGAAACTGTAGCAATTTATGAGCTACAAAAAGCAGGAAGAATTAAGGAGGCTATTGATATTTACAGATGGTTCTTACCTTTGTTAGAGTTGGACATTAATCCAAAATTGGTTCAGAACATTAAATTGGCAGAAGTGGCCACCGGGATAGGAACCGAAAATGTAAGACCTCCAAGATTACCATTGGAAGGGGAAGAGAGAAAGCACGTGCTTTCAGTGATCCAACAAGGACTTAATGCAAGACCAAATTTGATGAATTATAAAAATTTAACAGCTAGTTTATGATCAAAGGCAAGAATATAGTTGGGTATAGTGAATCTGCATTAGGATCTACCACCTTTAAGACTTTTAATCCAAAAGAGAACGTAGCTAATGACGCTATTATTTTTGAAGCAACTGCTGAAGAAATAGACCGTGCTTGCAATTTAGCTTCCAAGGCATTTAAGATATATAGAAACACTCCTGGAATAAAACGGGCGGCTTTTTTAAATGCAATTGCTGATGAAATTTTAGCTCTAGGAAACAATTTATTGGATTGCTATGTACTAGAAAGCGGATTACCAAAAGGAAGAGCAGAAGGTGAAAGAGAACGTACAATTGGACAACTAAGAATGTTTGCCAAGCTCGTCGAGACAGAAGATTGGCGAGAACCCAGTCACAAAAGTGAAGGTGGATCTACAAAGAAAATGCTCATTCCTATAGGGCCAATTGCAGTTTTTGGCGCCAGTAATTTTCCATTGGCTTATTCTACTGCTGGCGGGGATACGGCAAGTGCTTTAGCTGCAGGGAATCCTGTTATTGTAAAAAGTCATCCAATGCATGCCCAGACCGGAGAATTAATAGCTTCGGCCATTGTAAATGCTGCCCATAAAACTGGAATGCCAGAAGGTGTTTTTTCAAATTTAAATAGTAATGGGATTGAAGTTGGAACCCAACTTGTTTTGAATCCAAATATTAAGGCTGTCGGGTTTACTGGAAGCCTAAATGGAGGCCGTGCACTTTACGATCTAGCAGCAACAAGGGAAGAACCCATACCTGTGTTTGCAGAAATGGGAAGTATTAATCCAGTAGTTATTACCCAAAAAGCTTTGCAAACTAGGACTCCCGAAATAGCCAACATGTATGCAGATTCTATTACAATGGGCGTAGGACAGTTTTGTACGAACCCTGGTTTAATAATAGTTTTAGAAAGCGATCTTACTAATTCTTTTGTGGAATTATTAGGAGAAAAATTGGCTAAGATTCCATCATTTTGCATGCTTCACCCTAATATTCATAGGGAATATACTTCCAATAAAAACCTTCTAAGTTCACAAGAAACTGTGATACTAGTAAATGAGGCAGAACCACCAACTAAAACGAATGCAGCTCAAGCGAGATTAGTGATGACAAAAGGGTCAAGCTTTCTCAAAAATATAACGCTACATCAAGAAGTTTTTGGGCCTTTTTCTATGGTAGTGCAGTACAAGGATGAGGATCAATTAATTAGAATTATTGAAAAAATAGAGGGGCAATTGACCGGAACTATCATTGCTGAAAAATCTGATTATGCTAATATTTCTCCTGTGTTTGAAGCCCTCCAGGAGCGAGTAGGAAGGGTTGTGTTTAATGGAGTTCCTACGGGGGTTGAAGTTTGTGATGCAATGACCCATGGTGGGCCGTACCCAGCATCTAGCGATAGTCGCTTTACCGCTGTTGGACCTAATGCCATACGAAGATGGGTGAGACCCATTTCCTATCAAAACGTACCTGAAATACTTTTGCCAGAGATTTTAAGAGGTTAATGAAAACAGTTTATAAATGCATTGACGCACATACATGTGGAAACCCGGTTCGAGTGGTGACCACGGGAAGACCTCCATTAGTTGGAGATTCAATGAGTGAAAAGAGGCAACATTTTTTAAAGGAATATGATTGGATTCGAAAGGGTTTGATGTTTGAACCCAGAGGACATGATTTAATGAGTGGGAGTTTCTTTTTCGAACCTCAATACGAAGAAAATGATTTTGGGATACTTTTTATTGAAACTTCAGGATGCTTACCCATGTGTGGTCATGGAACTATAGGGGCAATTACGATAGCCATTGAAGAGGGGCTAATAAGTCCAAAAACACCCGGAAAGATACGTTTGGAAACCCCGGCAGGTCTTGTTGAAATCGAGTACCAACAATCAGCAAAAAAAGTTGACTGGGTAAAACTGAAAAATGTTGCCTCTTATTTAGCTGCTGAAAGTTTAAGTATAGAATGCCCAGAATTGGGGGAAATTAAATTTGATGTTGCATATGGAGGAAATTTCTATGCAATTATAGATCCGCAAGAAAATTTTAGCGGCATTCAGGATTTTACAGCGAATCAAATAATTCAATTTTCTCAAGTACTAAGAAAGCGTATCAATCAAAAGTATGCGAATGATTTTATACACCCTGAAAATGACACTATTCGCGATATAAGTCATTTACAATGGACCGGGACACCTCTAGATTCAACCTCCTCAGGCCGTAATGCGGTGTTTTACGGGGATAAAGCGATTGATAGGTCGCCTTGTGGAACAGGAACTTCGGCGAGAATGGCTCAGCTTCATGGAAAAGGCCAACTTAATATTGGTGATGAGTTTATTCATGAAAGTTTTATTGGCTCAAAATTTATCGGAACAATAGATGATGAAATAATTATTAATGGAAAAGCTGGAATCGTACCTAGTATTCGAGGTTGGGCAAAGATTTATGGACACAATAGGATAAGTATAGATGACAAAGATGATCCCTATGCGTTTGGATTTCAAGTTATCTAGAAAACTTTAGTTAAATTTATCTTCATATAATGAAAGATGTTTTAGTAATTGGAGGAGGTGTGATTGGGCTTTGTACGGCTTATTATCTTGCTATGGACGGACATCAAGTAAGTGTGGTGGACCAGTCTTCGATGGATTTCGGTGCCTCTTATGTCAATGCAGGATATGTGAGCCCAAGTCATATTATCCCTTTGGCTGCTCCTGGGATGGTACGTCAAGGCCTAAAGTGGATGTTTAATCCCGCTAGTCCTTTGTTTATTAAACCACGCCTTGAAAAAGATTTTTTGAAATGGGCTTGGGCTTTTAATAAATCTTGCTCGCAAGAAAATGTAGAACGTTCAATAAAAGCAATTAAAGATATTTCGTTAATGAGTAGCGATTTATTTTCTGAAATTCGAGCTTCTGAAGGTTTTGGATTTCATTTAGAGAATAAGGGGCTATTAATGTTGTGTCAGTCTGAAGCAATGATGGCTAAAGAAATTGAAATGGCAAGAATCGCTTCAAAAGAAGGGTTGCAGGTACGAGAGTTAAGTGTTTCAGAAGTCAAGAAAATGGAGCCTAAAGTTGATACAGATGTGATAGGAGCAATCCACTACCAATGTGACTCGCACAGTACGCCACACGAGTTTATGAAGGAGATAAAGGGTAAACTTGAAGTCTTGGGGGTCAAATTTTACTTAAATGAAAAAGTAGAAAATTTAATAATTTCTGAAGAAAAAATAACTGAGGTGATAACTTCAAATCAGAGATTAAAAGCGGACGAAGTTGTTTTGGCTGCGGGCTCATGGAGTAATTTGCTAAGTAAAAAACTTGGCATACAAATTCCTCTTCAGGCTGGAAAAGGATATAGAATTAATTCGCATTCCGAAACAAATATATTGATGCCAGCTATTCTTGCAGAAGCGAAAGTAGCAGTTACACCAATGAATGGTTTTACACGTTATTCTGGAACCATGGAAATTAACGGAATTAATCACGATATTCGTCCAGAAAGGGTGGAGGCCATTGCGCAAGCAGTGCAAAGATATTATCCAAAAACCAAAGTTTTAGAAGATGAAAAGGCAGCAGCTGCCTGTGGACTGCGTCCTGTTTCACCAGATGGTCGACCGTATATTGGCAGGTCAAGTAAATGCAAAAACCTAACCATTGCAGCGGGTCATGCTATGATGGGATGGAGTATGTCAACAGGGACAGGTAAGTTGGTTTCTGAAATAATTTCAGAAAAAAAGCCTTCAATGGATGTGAGTTCGTTTCATCCGGATCGTAAATTTTAAAATTATCAAGAGTCAAATGCTAGGAATTGGAGGATCAACTATAGAAGAAGAGTTAAGTAAAATAAAGTCAAGAGTACATTTAGTTCAAGGAATTCAGAAGCGAGAATATCGAGAACGAATCAATAAGGCTTGCGACTTAATGATACAACAAGAAATAGAAGCTCTTTATATAAATGCTGGAACCAATTTGTTTTATTTTACTGGAACACGTTGGAATTCTAGCGAACGTATGGTTGGCGCAATTTTGTTTCCAAATGGCAAACTAAATTATATAGCCCCTGAGTTTGAAAAAGGAACAGTACTTGATTTTATGGAAATAGCGGGTGAGGTTCATTGCTGGGAAGAACACGAGAACCCTTACAGGTTGTTCGTTGAAATTCTTGTTAACAACGGTGTGGATAATGGAACAATATCTATGGACGAGGACACTCCGTTCTTTATGATAGAAGGTATTACGATAATCCAATCTTCGTATAACTTAGTGAATTCGAAGTCCATTACTGCTGGGTGTAGAATGATTAAATCTGAAGCAGAAATTGCTATTATAAAGGCCACAATGGATATTACATTGGAAGTGCAAAAAGCGGCTGCAAAGATTTTAAGAGTTGGAATTAGTTCGAAAGAGGTAGTAGATTTTATAAATGAAGCTCATAAACGCTTCGGTATACCTTCGGGATCTTATTTTTGTATTGTGCTTTTTGGGGTGGATTCTTCATTTCCTCATGGTGTTAAGCAGCCCAAAGATTTGGAAGAAGGTGAAGTAGTTTTGATAGATACGGGCTGTGTACTTCAAAATTATATTTCGGATATTACGCGGACTTATGTGTTTGGTAAAATAAGTGATCTACAAAGGAAAATTTGGAATATAGAAAAAGAAACTCAGCAAGCGGCTTTTGATGCTGCACAGCTTGGGAATACTTGTGGATATGTCGATATTGCTGCGAGAAAAGTTTCGGAGTCATATAATTTAGGCCCGGATTATAAGTTGCCAGGTTTGCCGCATAGAACGGGACATGGAGTAGGATTGGACATACATGAATGGCCCTATATTGTTAGAAACGATGAAACAATTTTAGCTCCAGGAATGTGTTTTAGTAATGAGCCAATGATTTGTGTGCCAAATGAATTTGGCATTCGTCATGAAGATCATATCTATATGACCAAGGATGGACCAAAATGGTTTACGGAGCCTTCTCATTCTATTGAAGATCCCTTTGGAATATCAAAATAGTTATTTAAATATCTAGATTTTCAATATCCAAGCGCATATTTATCAAATATTTTTTAAATCCTGCTTTTAAATAAGCGCTAATGGCTGGTTCATTTACATCATAAACATCCAGTCTAATTTCAAAAACACCGTGTTCTTTGCACCAAGCCAGTAGAGCGTCCAAGACAATTTGATTATATCCATTGCCACGATGTTTTTCTGGCACGAACATAAATCCAAGATACCCTTGCTTCTTATGTTTTAGATAATGATGATCCTCCTTAATTTTTGCATATCCTGACGCAACTATTTCATCTGCAATTTCAGCAATAAATACTTCTGAATCAGAATTCTCTATAAGATCTGAAATGGAATAATAACTTATGTCTCCATCCATAATCTGAGAATCCATCGGTCTTTCAGCATTGATAAGACCTTGCTCAAACCCCAGTAGTGCTGGAAGATCGCTTAGCGTAGCTTTTCTAGTTGTTGGATTCATTTTTCAGCCAGCTATCAATGATCGTGTAAATTTGCTTCTGACTTTCAGAATTAAATGTCTTAATCCGTGTAGTATGATCTCCCATGGGTTGAACAAACTTGTACATTTCACGTTTCGAAGCATTTTCAGTTAAGTCAACCGCGGTTGAACTCCAGGCATCGTATTCGCCATAAATGAAAAGCATTTTTTCCGCCGATGTATCCAAAAATAATTTGATGTCTTGCATTGGTTTAACATCGTATTTTTTTGAAATACCCTCTGGAAAAGCCCACTCAAATTTGTAAATTTCCTCAGTGTTTAAGTACCTTTTGAAAGGAGCAGTTTCATATCCATAAATTCCTTGCTCTGTTAGAGCGGCCCAGAAATAAGGTTGCAGGCTTTCCACCGATTTATTTTCGAAGAAGCCATAACCAACAACATCAATGAGATGCTCATAAATTTCTTGTGAAGTGGCATTTTGAGACGGAATTTTATCTGGTTTTACACCCCATTGCCAAAAAGCAAATGAATACTCAAGAATGGTGTAATCTAAAGCCTTTTCTATTCCAAATTCCCAGGTCATTTTTGCTTCTTGGGCTGTTGTTTTTAAAATATCCATTAATGCCGCTCGGTTTTCAAAACATAAATCTTGAAAACCTTTTATCTTTTTTCGATCTTCTTCTTTACCAACATTTTTAAGGAACTCATAGACTCTTGGGTCTTCACGTTCATAATTGAGGGGGCCAACATAACAAACACAAGCATCTACATTTTCAGGAAAGAAGCTTCGATGCGCCATAGTGGTCATGCACCCCTTCGAAATTCCAGTGGAAACAAATTTCGAGTTTGGGTACAAGACATTTCGAATGGCATCTATAATAATCGCTTGATCTTTGGCCGCATTTTCAACGGTAAGTGTGTTCCAATCAATCTCTTTTGGGCGTGAATTTGTAAAGTAACGATGCTCAATCGTTAGTTGATTGGCTTTATAGTGATTTGCCAATTCACCTGCTTTTTCACTCCCTATTCCATAACCTTTTAATTCAACAATTACTGGTTTTGACGAGTTCTCAAATCCAAGAAATACTCGCTGTTTAAAGGTTCCTTTCAAAGGGTTGCTATGATCAACAGGCTGCTCAAACCACAATTCATAGTTTTCATCAAAATGACTAACGAGTTCCTTTTTCTCGATGCTAACAATATTTTCAATACCCGCGAGTTTTTCAAAAGTTGATTTTTCAATAACTTCATTTACAGCTTGTTGAGTGCTGTTACAGCTTATTAATACTGCAAGAGAAAAAAGAAGGTAAATAGAGTTAATTGATCTCATAATAAAAGTTATTTAATGCTAGAGTTGGATAATGTTAGCAGGACATATCTGCGACGATTTTCCATTTTCCGTTTATCTTTTTAAAGATAATTAAAAACACACCATTGGCATCACCAACATTACGTTTTAAGAAATATTCTCCCATTACCCAATACGAGCCGGTATCTATTTTGGATACATCATTGACCTTAAAAGTTAGTGTGCCCGAGTACTCCTTGGTAGGATATCCCTTTTTATAATTGTCTAAGGTTTGCTTCCAACCCTTTGTTAGTCCACTACTTCCGTAAAATTTTAGTGAATCGTTTTTCCAATAACCTTTCATAAATCCTTCAAGGTCATTGGCCGACCAGGCCTTTTCTTGTAGTTTCATCACCGTAAGAATCGCCTCTTTATCCTGTTTTTCAGTAGTTTGCGAATTACAGCTAAAAATTGTCGCGAGGAAGAATACTAAAATAAGTTGTTTCATAATTTATTATTTAAAATTGATTAGGCGTAATTGAAAAAGAATATTCGTGTTTTATTGGGTTTATAGTGTATTCGTCATGAACTAATCTACCCCAAGAGGTATCTCCTCCAACACCCATCTGAAGATAGTCAATATTCCATTGTATAGTTTCTCCAATCCCTAGATATTTGAACTGGGCGGGTTCATAAACTTTTTTAACTTCGGAAAGGTGGGGATGGAGATTGCGATAAGGATCTACCAATCCATTGTTTAAGAAATTACCATCGGTTGGCAAATCGGGATGATAATCATGACCATAGGCCAAGTATGGTTTTCCATTCTCATCTTTATATTCTAAGGATTGATCTACCCAATCCCAAATGTATCCACCTTGCAGATTAGCGTGTTTTTCAATGATGTTCCAATAGTCCTGAAGATTCCCTACCGAATTTCCCATGGCATGGCAATATTCAATCATTACTGAGGGCTTGTCTGATTTTGATTTCGCATGATTTATAAGGTATTCTGGTTTTGGATACATAGGACAATACACATCTGTGTAATCCTCTTTGCCAGCGGGTTCATACTGTACGATTCTATTCGTTTCATTTTCTTTAAGCCAATTGTAAGTAGTTCTAAAAATATTTCCTTTACCAGCTTCATTGCCTAATGACCAGGAATAAATAGAAGGATGATTTCTGTCGCGATAGAACATACGCCGGGTTCGAATCATATGTGCGGGTAGCCAGCTCATTTCATTTCCTATTTGAGTGGTTTCGTCAATGGCGAGGGGATGGCTTTCAATATTGGCCTCATCAATAACATAGAGTCCGAACTTGTCGCACAAATCTAGCCAATATGGATCATTGGGATAATGAGCAGAACGTACCGCATTAATGTTGTTTTGCTTCATTAATTGAATGTCTTCCAGCATCGATTCTTTGGAAACTACATGTCCTGTAAACGGATCTGTTTCATGTCGATCCACACCTTTAAAGTAGATTGGTTTTCCGTTTATCAGCAATTGACTCTCTTTAATTTCAACTCTTTTGAAACCAATGCGTCGTGATATAAATATGGTTTTTCCTAAAATAATTTCAAGCGTATAAAGATTGGACTCCTCTGCTGACCATTTTTTTACGTTTTCAATAATATGGTTCGTTACTGCATTTACCGAACTGTTTAGGAATGTCAATGGTACGTTGGTCGGTAAATTGGACCTCATGGCCTTTCTTCAACTTTAGGGTTAATCCCGAAGAGATTGGAACATCAGTACTGTTTGTGATCCAAACAGTATTTTTAAAAATCCCATTGCTACAAGAGGTGTCCAGGGAAGTATCCGCATAATAATCTGAGATAAACACCTTGGGTTGTGTATATAAATAAACGTCGCGTTCAATGCCACTCATACACAGCATATCTTGACTTTCTAGGTAACTGGCATCACTCCATCGAAATAACTGTAAAGCAATAATATTCTTACCTCTATTTAAATACTTAGAAACATTTAACTCTGCAGGTGTCTTACTTCCTTGAGAATAACCTACATACTTGCTGTTTATGTATATATACATCGCAGATTTCGCTCCGGCAAAATGAAGAATAACGTCTTCTGATAGAAATTCCTTGGTTAGATTAATTTCCTTACGATAGGTTCCTACCGGGTTATAATCTGTTGGTGCATTTGGCCATTGGGTGGTGAACGGATATCTTTCATCCAAATAAATGGGGTGTCCATATCCCTCGACCTCCCAATTGGCAGGAACTGGAATTGTTTTCCACTCTGCATCGTCAAAATCTATGTTGTGAAACGTGTTGGGTCGTTGTTTAGGGTCTTTTACCCAGTTAAATTTCCAGTCACCATTTAGTGATATGAATCGTTTAGAGTCTTCTTTTTCTATAATTTTAGGCCCTTCAAAAGCAAAAAAAATTGCTCTAGGGCTTAATTTGTTTTGTTCAAAAACCTCATGGTTGTAATGGAAGATTTGTTCAGAAACAATTGCCAATTCGCTTTGATTGCAACTTGCAAGAAGAAGAAGAAGAAGAAGAAGAAGAAGAAGAAGAAGAAGAAGAAGAAGAAGTAATAGCCCAAATTGATATATTAGTTTCATTAAAACCGATTCATAAAATCCTCGGCGAAAACCTGTCGGAGCCTAAAGATAACTTCATTTGCGTTGTCTTTGTTAAATACCATAGGAGGTTTAATTTTTAAGACATTGTGATCGGGTCCATCCACGCTCATTAAAATTCCGTGATCTTTCATTCTATTTGCTAAATAGTTTGTTTGTGCTTCTAATGGTTCCATATTTTCGTTTACTAATTCAATACCTAAAAACAAACCTTGGCCACGTACATCACCAATAATTTTAAATTTCTTTGCAAGTTTTTTTAATTCAGTCTTCAAAAAAGAACCCACTTCCAATGCATTTTCTTGAAGTTTTTCCCGTTTCACTGTTTTTATAACTTCAGCGCCGATGGCACATGAAACAGGGTTTCCACCAAAGGTGTTAAAATACTCCATACCATTGGCAAACTTATCCGCGATGGCTCTGGTGCAAACCACTGCAGCAATTGGATGACCATTTCCTAAGGGCTTTCCAATTGTAACGATATCTGGTATGACCTTATGAAGCTGAAAGCCCCAAAAGGTTTTACCCATTCTTCCACAACCCGTTTGTACCTCATCAGAAATGCACAGGCCGCCGGCTGCTCTTACCATTTCATATGACTTCTCCAGAAAAACTTCGGGCAATTCTATTTGACCTCCGCAACTAATTATTGGCTCAATAATAAATGCGCCAACTCCACGGCCTTTTTTGTGGATGATGTCTATTTGTTTCTGAACTTCTTCAGAATATTTTCTTCCTGTGTTTTTACCTCTATGTTTTCCCCTGAAAGCATCTGGCAAGGGGAAAATATGTGTATGCTCCGGGGCTCCTTGACCTCCTTTTCCGTCGAACTTGTACGAACTTATATCAATACACATATTTGCATTTCCGTGATACCCTACTTCCGAAGCTATAATATCACGTTCACCAGTTGCTGCTTTTACCATTCGAATGGCTAGCTCGTTTGCTTCACTTCCAGAATTGACAAAATGAAGGACAGAAAGTTCAGGTGGCAAAGTCTCTATCAATTCTTTTGCTAAGTCGTTGATGTTTTTGTGTAAATACCGCGAGTTTGTATTAATCAAAGCCATCTGCTCTTGTCCGGCTTTTACCACGGCTAAATGTTCATGGCCTACGTGAGCCACATTATTTACCGTGTCTAAGTATTTTCTTCCATATTGATCCATCAAATACTGCCCAGCTCCACGCACCATCTTAATGGGAATTTTGTATTGTAAACTTAAGCTTTTACCTAAGTGTTGTTTTCTGTATTCAATCAATTCACTGTTAGAGATGGTCGCATTTTCCAAAAGTGCTTCGAATTTGAATAACAAATTGGGGTCAGGACAGAGACTTTTCCAAACATCCAACTCATTGAAATAGGCTACGCCTGGAAAGTCAATTTCATAGTCTAACAAAGATAATATGAGTTGAAAATGAAGGTGCGGAGCCCAATTTCCGTTTTCGGAGTGATTCCCTAAAATCGCAATACGATCTCCTTCGTTTATAACATCTCCCACAGCATATTTTGTAGCGCTTGCAACAGTTAAGTGTCCATATAATGTGTAAAATTCAAAATCATCAATTTTATGTTTTAGCACAATTAGCCCTCCATATTCTTTATCGCCAGCATCATTCACGGCAATGACAACCTCTCCATCGAAGAGTGCATGGACAGGTGTTTGTTCAGGGAGCCAAAAGTCTATCCCTAGATGAATTGTTCTGCTTTCTGGGCCAGAGTTACCGAGTTTGTCATATTCACTTGAAGTATAAAGAGCACGAGGTTCCAAATAGCCACCAGCTAGGATTTTATTTGGTATTTGCTTCTGAAGTTGTCCGATTTTAAACCGAAATAAGTCTAGATTATTAAAGTCCTCTTGATGTCCAATCCATTTACTTGAAACACTTAGGTCGAGATACCGAACCTCATCTTTGTTAATCGTTGGGAATAAATCTGAAATCTTAAAATGGTTTTGGTCCGTCCAATTTTTAAATTTATTTTCAAGCGGATGTCCTGTAAACCCACATACTTCCCGAAAACTATAAAGGGCAAGCTTATCATTTACTTTTCGCCACATGTTAAGTGCTGTCCAAGCGGGTTTTTCACTAATTACATGATATTCATTTGTTGAATCTTTGGCTTTGCGAATTGCGGCTTTCGTAACCGTGGTGACTAAACGCATGGCAACCAAAGCATACAGACATTCAAGTTCTTTTTCAGAAAAAGAATAATAAACATTGTAACCTTTAATTACATCTAGGGCTGCTTGTAATGGATCTAGAACACCCATAATAGCGTACGCTAGAAGAATAGCAAGGTCGTTTATAGTTTGCGTATACACGGCATCTCCAAAGTCAATAATTCCTGTCACTTTTGGATCTACTAAATCTTGAGATACTAGAATATTAAAGTCGTTTACGTCATTATGAATTACACTTTTTGGTAGATTTTGGTAGTTCGGTTGTATTTCGGAAAAAAGTTCTTGAAAATAAGCTATAGTTGCCTGATCTTCCTTAGAAAACTTATCTAAATAATCATAAGTCCATGCAGAATCTGAAAGATTCCAGTCAAATTTTCGATGTGCTCCCTCATGGTCGAAATCCTCTAAGGCGACGGTAAGTTTTCCAGCTTGTTCCCCTAGACTTTGCCTTAAAACTTTTGTCTTCGGATTCGCATGTGCCCAAATTCTACCATCTAACCAACTCAATAATCGGACATTCCTTTTTTCTCCTGCTTTTGATGATATAGAACTTAAGAACTTGTTTTGCACATTAGGAATGACTTTCGGTAGCTCTAGATTCGGTGTTTTAGAACTGATATGTCTCAGTATTTCGTTCTGAAAATTCAAGTAATCTTCTTCCACTTCGGGTTGTGAAATTTTTAGGATATATGACACCTCCGATTCAGTCTTTATTCTAAAATTTTCATCTTCGTCTCCTGGAAGACGTATAGTTTCAGCAGTAATATCAAAAAGTCTAATGGCAATCTGAGTAGCTTGCTCTAATTTTTTTTTCATTTTTTATTCTTCTAACAATAGCATAATAATGTGGGCGGCGCTCCAACTAAAATTTTGAGCGTGTAAACCTTTTCCAGTAAGCGGATGGTAATTTTCTCTAATAGCTTTTCCTTTCCCTAACAGACCTTCTGCTCCTTCCAATATTTGAATTGTTGCTTTATCTGCTTCGGTATTGAATCCATAATTACGTAAACTCTTCACACCAAAATAGGATTGATCTAACCAATTGGGTTCTCTCCAATACCCTTTTAATGGGTCGAACTTCGGATGATCGGCACTCATTGTTTGAAAAGGAACTTTGGTGAAGAACTTTGTAGAATCCATCATTCTATTTTTTACCGACTCCGCTTGTTCTTGACTTGCTGCTTTCGCCCAAAGGGTTGTCCATCCTTCACTACCCTCTCCTTTGATGAAATTAGTGCCTTCGATGTTTGTGTCGTAAAACCACCCTTCCTCTAGATCATAAAACTGTGTTTGAATTTTAACTTGTAGTCGTTCTGCAGACTGTCTAAATAGCAAAGACTCTTGATGTAATTCTAGTGCTTCGGCCAAGGTTGCTAGATATAATTTTTCTGCATATAAGTAGGCATTCAGGTCATCACTTTCTTGATTTAATGAATAGGAACCTTCAGAATTTTCTAGAATTTTAGAATCATCAAATCGAATTGCATTGTCCATTCCGCTTTCCCATTTAGCGGCAATGAAACTTCCATCCGTTGAGCCGTATTCGCACAGTCCATCTTGGTCGTGATCACGATAGGTGTACCACCAGGAATGATATTTTTTAAGTTTAGGATAGAACTCTTTTACAAACTCTAAATCCTTGTCTTTTTCGTAAACTTTGGTAACCGCCCAAGCCGATAGTGGGGGTTTAGTATCACGATAATTATGCTTTTCAATTAAGGTGTCTCTAAAAACACAATCGGCCACAAAACCTTTTTCATCTTGGAAATCGAACATTAGTTTAACCTGCTCCTTTGCGAGTTCGAAGTCATAATAGGACAAGCCTACGGCGTGTTTCCAAGAATCCCAGGACCAAAAACCATTAAACCACTTATAATGATAACTAGGAAATAAACCTTGGCGTTTAATTTCGCCAGCAGGGATACGCCAGCTATTTTGTAAGGTAATTTGGGCTTTGGCAAGTACTTCTGAATATTTTTCTTCTTGAAAGACTGCTCGTTTGTTTTTTATTAATGCAGATATCTGATTTTCTTTTTCGGATTTTTGAGTGGATAAAATAAAATCGAAATTAACAGCGCTAATTACCCTTTCTTCCTCTTCCCAAGAATACTCTGGAAAAATAAAGGTTTGAGATATAAGGTATTCTTTCGTCTCATTTTGTTTTAGGAGGATGGTTTCAAAGTGAGCGTTGTAATAATTTTTAGCAGTCATTATAGAAGCAGACTCATTTATAAACTTGACATAGCCTACTGCGTTGGATTTTTCAGAAGTAAGTTGAATTGTTTCATCTTTTGAATCTACTCTCAAACCAATGTCAAAAAATGCGCCACTCACTGAAGGGTGGATTGTAATACTTTTTGTAGAAATATTTGTAATGGTAGTTTTCTGAAGTGCAGTATTACCTGATAAAAAAACCAGCTTCTGGTTAACTTTTAATTTGTCATTTTCAAAGTGTTGTTCCAAATGACTTGAAAAACTATTTTGAGATTTTAAAGAAGTATGCCAATCAATAATTTCGGTGTTGTTTTCTCCTTTTAGATTTAATTTCGAGAGTGATTCACTTGCCCAAACCCCATTTTGTTCCGTCATTAGAAAAGGGCCTGAAAAACCTGAAAAATTAGATATTGAATCTGATAAGGAGTATGCAAACCATGCACCTTGATCTGAAAACATCAACCCAGACTTGTCCAACGAGTCTACTGGTGTAAAATGATGATCGAGAATGTTTTTACTGAAATTTGTCGTGTTTAATGAATGGCTAATGCTGATTCTTTCCTCGCAACCAATTAGTATAACTGCAATCGATATTAGATACAAGCACTTGCTCGAAATCTTAATCAACCAAGATGTTGTATCTCTCAAAAACATAAATAGATTATAAGACTAATTATATAAATTAAAAATACTTAATTCCTTCGTTATAAAACATTTTTGAAAGCACATTTAGAGGCCTTTTAATTACCATTCGTCGACACTTAAACGTTAGCCGTCGACACTTTTATTGGATTATAACTAAATTACGATAAATTAATGTAAATATATTTACAATTTTGGTAATTACTAAAAGTACATATTGTGGGGAAAAAGAAATTGAAAATTCTTCTTATTGAAGATGATCAAATTGAAATTATTAAGTTAAAACGAGCTATTGAAAAGTTAGGAATGGAGCATCATTTATTGGAAGCTCAGAATGGTGAAGAGGCGCTGGAAATATTGAAGGATGACCTGTCTATGCCCAACATCATTTTTCTGGATTTAAATATGCCTAAAATTAATGGTTTGGAGTTTTTGAAAATATTAAAAGCTGATAGCCAACTTAGATACCTTCCAACCATTATTTTAACGACCTCCAATAATCGTAAAGACGTATTGGCTTGCTATGAAGTTGGTATCGCTGGATATATTTTAAAGCCTCTGAAATATGATGATTATGTAAACAAAATAGATAAAACGCTCTCATATTGGTGTGAGAATGAATTAATAAAAATATAATGAAAGGAATCATATACACAGAGTTTTTGAACCTAGTAGAACAAAAATTTGGCGTGGAAATGGTTGATACTATTATTGGAAGAATCGAATCTGGAATCTCAGGGTATCTATACCTCCATTTGAACATATAGTTTTTCTGAAATGCTAGTGCTTGTAACAAACCTAAGTGCAAGAACTAGATTCTCTGTAGACGATTTACTTTTGGTGTATACCGAACATTTTTTTTGGGTTTTAGAACGAAGTTATCCTAGACTTATGGAAAATTATAATGACCAATTGAGATGATTTCTTCTATTGAAAATCATATCCATGTGGAAGTGAGGAAGATATATCCTAATGCAGAATTGCCTACCTTTACTACACATGAGAAATCGGATACTTCATTAATTTTACTCTACAAGTCGAGCAGAACTATGTATAGTTACGGATTAGGGTTGATGAATAAAACATTTAAGCATTTTAATTCTACAGCTACCATCCTTGTAGAAAAGTTGACTGAGGAAGGAACGGAGGTAAAGTTCAGTATTACCAAGAATGAATGATAAGAAGATAGCAATATTAGAACGAGCATTGACTCGAGAAAGAGCCGCAAGAAAGCAAGCGGAATTAATTCTTGAAAAAAAATCAGCCGATTTATTTGGTCTTACACAACAATTAAAAGTCTCTAACACAAAACTTGAAGAACTGTTAACAGAAAAAACCTCCCAAATACAAGAGGTTTTTGAGAATATTATCGATGCCTATGTAGTTATGGATCTAAAAGGTAATATTCTAAAAATGAATGACGCTGCAGTAGATTTATTTGGATATGAATCTAATACTACGTCACTTAATGTTATTAAACTCATCTACAAAGAGGATTTTGAATATGCAATGCTTTCTTATAAGGAGTTAATAAAAAATGGTTTTTTTTCAAATTATAAGGCTCGAATTTACACTAAAAATAAGAAGATAAAGTGGGTGCAAATCAATGCCAGTTTGATCTTAAATGAGCACAAAAAACCGATTGCCGCTCAGGGGATTGTGCGAGATATTACAGAAGCAGAGAACGCTGCAACAATTATAAAGGAACAGAAACGAGAGTTAGAAATTATTGTTGATAATTCATCATTTGGAATTATACTAACTCAATTTGGAAATATAGTTAAGTCTAATGAGGCCTTTCAGAACCTATTAGGTTATAGCGAGAGTGAGATGAAGTCATTAACTATTAAAGATGTTTCCTTTGCCAAAGATTTTCCAGAGTTGCAGAGGTACCTTTCAAAATTGGATGCCGGAGAGATTGATGATTTTATTATTAATAAAAGATATAGAAAAAAAAATGGAGATTACTTTTGGTCAAAGACATCTGTAAACGCAGTAAGAGATCAAGAAGGGAATATCAAATGTCAAGTTGCAATAATTGAAGATATAACGGCCAGACGTGATGAAAAGTTGACTATTGAAATGGTAAACAACGTAGCTAAATCAATTCTAGGTAAAACTGATATTAACGAAATTGCCTGGGAATTAACTAGCAATATTTCCGAGTATTTAGGATCTGATGATTGTGTGATTTATATAGTCGATTATAATACAAATTCTTTAGAACAAATAGCCGCACATGGTGAAAAGCTAACAGGAGAAAAAGAGGTTTTAAACAGAATTAGTCTTCCTTTAGGTAGTGGAATTGTTGGCAGGGTAGCTAACACTGGAATTGGAGAGGTAATTAGTGACACCAGTTTAGATGAGCATTATATAGTGGATGATAGACGAAGGTACTCAGAAATTACAGTTCCTATTGTGTTTAATGGCAAGGTGTTGGGGGTTATAGATTCTGAACATTATGATAAAAGTTATTTTACCAAAGCTCATTTAAAGACGTTAACAAATATTGCCCAATTAGTAGCATTACAATTGCGAAACGCCATCAATTTAATTGAAAGAGAAAAGACAGAGGCCCAAAATAGACAGTTGTTGAAAAAGTTGGAAATTAGCAATAATGAATTGGAGGAGTATGCTCATATTGTTTCTCATGATTTAAAATCACCATTGCGAAGTATCTATGCCCTCGTGGATTGGATAAAAGAAGATAACGAGGATCTGTTCAATAAAGAAACAACCCAAAATATAGGCCTTATTGAATCGACTCTTGAAAAAATGGAGCAATTGATCATTGATGTTTTAGAATATTCAAGTGTGACTTCAGAGAGGACTGTGAGTGAAGCTGTTGATCTTAATGATGTACTAAGTGATATTCATCAAATTTTATATTTCCCAGATCACATCAAACTTTCTTTGAAAAAGAAACTACCGATAATTAATGCAGATAGAGTGCGAGTTCAACAGTTGTTCCAAAATCTAATTGGAAATGCAATACGATATATTGATAAGGATAAGGGCTTAATTGAGATTGACGTTGAAGATAAAAACTTGTACTACCTGTTTTCAATTACAGATAATGGTGTTGGAATTGAAAAGAAGTTTCATGAAAAAATATTTAAAATATTTCAGTCCCTTAAAAAGGGTAAAGTGTCTTCGGGTATTGGATTGTCTATTGTAAAGAAGATAGTTGACTTGTATGATGGAAGAATATGGTTGGAAAGTGTAGTGGGCCAAGGGACCACTTTTTATTTTACATTGAGAAAACAGAAATAATGGAAGAGCCAAATCTGAAATATATTCAGGAACTAGCATTAGGGGATGAAGGTTTTAAACAAAAGCTAATCAATATTATCAAAGTGGAGCTACCAGTGGAAATTGACGCATATACTATGAACATGAAAAATGGACATTTTATGAAGGCGGCAGAAAATGTTCATAAGCTTAAGCATAAAATTAGTATTTTAGGGCTAGAAAAGAGTTACTACCTTGCCACAGGTTTTGAAGAAGATTTAAAAATCGAATCTTTAGAGAAACGTGGAGAATTTGAAATAATACTCTCTCAAATGACGAAGTTTGTAAATATCTTGTAATTAACCTACTTATGAATAGTATTATAATCGATGATGAATTGGCTGCAAGAGCAATTATATCGCATTTATGTGATCAAGTTGATTCAATAGAAGTAATTGAAGAGTTCCCAAATGCGCTGCAGGCGATTAAATTTTTGAATAAAAATGAGGTTGATTTAATCTTTTTGGATATCCATATGCCAGATTTTACTGGTTTCGACTTTATTGATACCGTTAAGAACCCACCTAAAATTGTCCTTACTACATCCGATAAGAATTTTGCCATTGAAGCGTTTGAATATGATTGCATTATAGATTATTTAGTAAAGCCCATTACCTTACCGAGATTTTTAAAGGCCATTCAGAAAGTTGAAAATTTTGCTACATCTAAACAGCCGAAAATTTCATCGGCTACTACATCTAAACAGCCGAAAATTTCATCGGCTACTTCTGAAACAGAAGGAGTTTCCAAAAAAGAACTGTACGTTAATATCGATAGAAGACTTATTAAAATAGCCTCTGAAACGATTTACTTAATTGAAGCTAAAGGCGATTATATATTGATTAAAACTGAGGATAAAAACTATACGGTACATTCAACATTGAAGAAAATCGAAGAGAAATTACCAGGTTCTTTATTTTTGAAAATACACCGATCATTTGTCATTAACATTAATAAAATTATTGATATAGAGGACAACAGTGTATTGATTGCCAGAGATGTTATTCCTATTAGCCGTGCCAATCGCCCTGAATTAATGAAACGCCTGAATTTACTTTAGTTGAATTTAAATAATGGTTTTTTTGTTAGCTGCCATCTTAACTTGAATCCAACCTCTGTAAATTGAAATCCCGATGCCGTTTCTGAAGCATTGTTACTATACTTTGCGTAAACTCCCAATTTCAATCTATTTGTAGCTGTATAGTCAAGTTTTCCTTCCATACGAAAAAGTGAAGTAGTGCTATTATCCTCTACATATTGATATCCACCAGCCACATTAACGCTGTAATTCAGGCTTTTAAGCTTACCTGAAACATCAATAAATACTTCAAGAGATTGATATTTGGATGGACTAAAATATAATTCCGGGATTTGGTTTTTAAAATTAAGAAATTGATAATTAACTCCAGCTTTTATATTTGGGTGTTTTGTAATAGTATAATACAATGAGGTGAATAGTAGATTTCGTGTGTTACTATCGGTTTGAGTTGTAAAAATATAACTAGTATACCAACCTAAACCAAAGTTTGTACCCATATTATAATTGAACTTAAAGTTATTCATAAAGATCTTTTTGTCAATTAAACTCGCATTAAAGTTTTGCAATTCTCTGCGATACTCTAGTTCTAAGTACTGTAAAGAAAATAGACGTGATTTTAACGAAATGGACCCATTTATGTCTTGATAATCATTAGAGGTTGCATTTGCCTTTATAAACCCTAATTGACCTTCTACCCAAGTATTATTTAGTAATCTATATTTCAGCCCTAAAGATGCATTGGTGTTATACGCCATTTCCTTACTTTTCAAATTTTGAGTTGTTCTATAATTGTATCCAAAGGTTGTAACAAATCGTTCCGACCAAGGAATTTCTGTTTGTGCAGCGAATGAATATGCCTCATTGTCACCATTATCAATGGTATAGGTTGCCGTTGTATTGATGCTTGGGGATAAACCTGTTTCAATTGTCTTAACCAATCCCATTGCATCTTTTTGATTGGGATAGTACTTCAAGGTTTTTTTAGCATAGTTATAAGCTTTAGTAAGTTCTCCCTTTTCTCGGTATGTATTTGCAATTCCTAAATTTCCATCAAATGAAGTAGAATCTCGTTGCAATATTTGTTTGTAATGTTCAAGACTTTTATTGAGCTTTCCGGAGTACATTCCGTAGGTAGCCCAAAGGCTATTAATTGTCGAGTTATTTGGATGCACTTTTTCAAGTTCTCCGATCTGCGTTTTTGCTTCAGATAGTTTTCCGTTCCATAATAGTGCCTGAACATATCGCTCATTTGCCTTAAGGGTAAGACTAGTATCATTTCTCTGAACAGCCATTTCTTTTGCTTCTTTAACCAAACTCAAAGCATTTTTATTTTTTCTTTTTTTATGCGCAATTAATGACAACCCCCATTTTTGAAAAAATACCGTCTTCAAATTGATTGTACAATTCCTGAGTATTGTCTAAATCATTTTGCAGTAGATAAATATTGATCTTATTTAATTGCGGGGGCCCAAATCTTTCGAAAAATCGATTAGGTTTAAGTTCAATAATTCGAGTGCTGTACTTGTCTGGTTTCATTCAACCAATTTTGCTGCTTTACCTAGACGAATATATTTTTGGGAAATTAAAGCATTCCTGTTTCCAGGATCAACTGCCAATGCTTTTTTAATATAGATAAGTACGTTATCGTAGTCTTTTAAATTTGACAGCGTATTTGAAAACCCTAATAAAGCTGAAAAACTTTCAGGATGGTTTATTACCAGTTGTTGATAGAATATTTTTGCTTCATAAAATTCGCTATTCCATAATAATGATTCTGCATAATTTAACTCTAGTTCTAAATCGCCAGGATATTCTTCTAGCAATTCCGAAAAAAGAAGTTTTGCTTCTAAAGGTCCACCCATCAAACCCAATGCCCTGCCATAGCATAAACGTGCAGTTTTATTATTAGGGAAGCCTTGTAATATCTCTTCAAAAATAGTGTTGCCCTTTGATATTCCTGATTCTCTAAATACGAAAATCCAACATTCATTTTCTGGGCTGATGCAGTAAATGTCAATAGTATTATTAAGGTAGTGATTGAGTTTTTCATTGTTGTTGATTTACAGATACAAGTTATAACCAGATGTGTTGAATCTAATCTACAGTTGACTGCCATTCATCGAAGGGAAATTGTATCTGAGATAGGTTTAATTATCCTTGAAGGCAATTCTCATGGTCCAAAGAAAAAAATGAAGGTATAATGAGCCGTTGAGGTATTATAGGTTGCTTTGTATTAGATGGCAGTTAATGGTTAGAATTGACCCAATTCATCTATGGCAAATTACCATTCACCGATCCACGAGATATTTCTTCAATCTCTTCCCTGATATTTGCTAAATAATTATTAAATCAATTTGTATGATACTATTAACTACTCAATCTAAACAGCAACAACTTAAGGTTGCCCACCGCTCTCTCAAGTTCAAGTATCGGCTCCAAATAGAATACTTAAGGTAGTTTACAATAGAGTGATACAAAGCTCAATGCAAATCATTAACTAAAACATATTATTATGGCATTACAAATTTCAAAAATAGACAAGGTATTTACTTTAAGCGGTAGATTAGGCGCTAATCAAATTTTCGCAATAAGAGATTTTTTCGTGTATAAACTGAGAGACGAAGATCAACTAATAATAAGTCTAGCGGAATTGGATGACCTTGACCTTTCGGCGGCGTTGATGTTCAAAAGTCTAAAGGGTCAGGCGTTTCGGATAAACAAGTCGCTCACAGTTTTTACTGGTAAGAATAGAAAAATTTTGGGTCCGTTTAGAAAGTTAGAAGATCAACGTGTCTTATCGGCGGCGGCTTAAATAAAGGATGAAAGCGTTCACTCAAAAAGCTATATTTCGACTTGCGCCAGAGCAATTGTTTATGTTAAGCGGCTTTTTGGTAAATGGAGGTAACTATCTATATAACTTGTTACTTGGTAGATTCCTTGGGCCTTCGGCTTTTTCGGACGCTGCGATTTTAATAACGTTTCTTCTTGTATTGTCCTTTGTTGCAATGACATTTCAACTGGCAGTGTTACAATAGTCACTATGACTTTCTTCTCAAAGATACGGGTTTCGATGAATGGTACATCTGTCGATAAACGGTATTCACCGACAGAAGATTTCTATCCGCCGAAAATCTTCAAAGCAGGGATGCAAACTGAGATATGTTTGTACTATAAATAATTCAAACCGTAAAACAACTAATATAAAAACTGGTATAATTATTCCCTGTTACAACGAGGAAGATCGATTGAACCAAAAAGCATTCGTAAGCTTCATTAAAGAAAATAAGGATTACCATCTTTGTTTTGTAAATGACGGAAGTAAAGACAATACGATTAAAGTGCTTCAGGAAATGAAAAATCAAGCAACTAATAACATTAGTGAGATGTCTAAATCAAAAAAGAAATAATTTACATAATAATATTAACCTATAGTGTTTTACTTATGGAAGTTTATATTCAATACTCATTTAAAAACATTTCATTTTACGCAAAAGTACTGAGCTTCGTTTTAGTACTTTTTTCATGGAATGGTGTTTCACAAAATTTATTAACCAATCCAGGTCTTAATGTGGCCGCAGTAGATTGTACTGGTAACTTTCCACAAGCAAATACTTCACCAGATAGCTGGAGTCAACTGTCAACTCCTGATAGATCCACTGAAGTGACACGTGCTTTTCATTCACAATTTGAATCTCGGACAGCATCTCCAAGTGGGGGTTGCTATTTTGGATTTAGATCTTTAGGTGCAGGGGTCTTTGAGGGTATTGAACAACCAGTAACAGTTGTTGGTGGGGAAACATATACATTTTCCTTCTACTATATGATAGAAACAAGACCGGGAGCAACTACTTGCGTTCCAGTGCTTGAATTTAGATTAGATGGCAACCTTATTCAAACATTCCCACCTCCACCAGCAGAGAATGTTTGGATACGTCCACCGGGAACATTTGTAGCACCTGTTTCTGGAACTTTTACATTTACCTTTGTTGCCGGGGGAGGATGTAGAGAGACTTGGAATTTTGTAGATGATTTGGATTTACGACTGGCCTGTACGGCTACAGGAATTATATTGACTAATCAATCGGCTTGTAATGACAACGGTACTACAGGAACGGAAACAGATGATTTCTTTACCGCCGATGTAATAGTAACATATTTTAACCCACCACCAGGAGGTACTTTAGATTTAACAGGTGACGGAACCGCTTCTGTAGCTGTTGGTTCTCTGGATTCTACTACATCTCACACTTTTGTCGGCGTGCAATTTCCAGCAGATGGTGGTGCGATAGACCTTACAGCAACATTTTCAGGGGATCCTGCCTGTAGTTTCAATGAGCCAAATGCAGGGGTCGCTCCGGGGCCTTGTAGTGTGCCACCTTGCGATGTTTCAGACATAACCACCACGAATCTTTCCGCTTGTAATGATAACGGGGCTGGGGCAAATCCAAACGATGACTTTTTTACAGCCGATGTTTCAGTGATTTTCACTAATCCACCTCCAACAGGAACCTTAGATCTTACAGGAGATGGCACAGCAAGTGTAGCGGTAGGTTCATTAGACACTGCCACCACACATACATTTTTAGGAGTTCAAATGCCAGCAGATGGTGGTTTAATAACTTTAACAGCGGGATTCTCAAATGATGCCCCTTGTACGTCTACAAAATTTGCGGGAACAGCTCCGGTTTCTTGTAGTGTTCCATCAGCAGATCTACAGACTGTAAAGATACTTACTAGTGGAAATCCTATACCTGCAGAAGCAGATATAGTAACATTTACTATCACCGTTACGAATAATGGGCCAGATACTGCAACTAATATTTCTTTAGACGACATTATACCAATTGGTCTTACACCTACTGGAAATAATGGAAATGTAAGCTCAGGTAGTTATACCTCTCCTTCTTGGACAATTCCAAATCTAACAAATGGTGCTAGTGCAACTCTTACGATCGAAGGAACTGTAAATGTTGGTCAAGATGGTAATACAATTACAAATATAACTTCTGCTGCCGAAGGAGATCAAAATGATCCAACAACTGCAGGAGATGATCTTACAGAGTCAGTTACAATAGTTGGATGCCTTGACACAGATGGAGATGGCACCTGTGATTCTATTGATCCAGATCCCAATGATCCTTGTGTGGATGATGGAACCATAGGAGATGAGGATACTTCTAATCCAATATGGCAAGTCGCGGATTGTGATGGTGATGGCGAGACCAACGGAACGGAAGCTACCAATGGAACAGATCCATTTGATCCTTGTAGTGTTACGAATCCAACGGTTCAAGTAGATCCGATGAATCCAGGAAGTTCAGAACAAGCCGCATACGATATTTGGGCTGCCGCTGATTGTGACGGTGATGGTGTAACCAACGGACAAGAAGTAATAGATGCCACAGATCCATTTAATCCGTGTGATTATAGCCCAGTTCTAGTAACTCTTCCTCAAACAACAATGTGGTTATTAGCCGATTGTGATGGTGACGGAACTAGTAATGGACAAGAAGTAATAGATGGAACCGATCCAATGGATCCGTGTAGCGTAACTAATCAAACGGTTCAAATAGATCCGATGAATCCTGGAAGTCCAGAGCAAGCTGCATATGATATATGGGCCGCTGCCGATTGTGACGGTGATGGTGAGACTAACGGTGAAGAAGTAACCAACGGTACCGATCCTCAGGATCCTTGTAGTCTAACTGTTGCTACGATTCCAGATCCTACAGATCCAAACTATGCTATATGGGCTGCTGCTGATTGTGATGGTGATGGTGAGACCAATGGAACAGAAGTTACCAATGGAACAGATCCATTTGATCCTTGTAGTGTAACAATTGCTACGATTCCAGATCCTGCAGATCCAAACTATGGTGTATGGGCAGCTGCGGATTGTGATGGTGATGGCGAGACCAACGGAACGGAAGCTACCAATGGAACAGATCCAGTTGATCCTTGTAGTGTTACGAATCCAACGGTTCAAGTAGATCCGATGAATCCAGGAAGTTCTGAGCAAGCTGCATATGATGTATGGGCTGCTGCGGACTGTGATGGTGATGGTGTAACCAACGGACAAGAAGTAATAGATGCCACAGATCCAAATGATCCTTGTGATTACTTAGCTGCTAGTCAAGATATTTCAATAGTAACTCCAGAGTGGGAAGCATTAGATTGTGATGGCGACGGAGTAACCAATGGTGATGAGATTACCGATGGAACAGATCCACAAGACCCTTGTAATTATATGACAGGAAGTGTAAGTGGTCCAATGAGTGCTTCATGGGACTTATTAGACTGCGATGGTGACGGTGTAACCAACGGACAAGAGATACTAGACGGAACCGATCCATTAGATTTATGTGATTTAGTATTCACAAGTCAGACAGTACCACC
>CAJXZB010000004.1 GCA_913063405.1 uncultured Ulvibacter sp. | reverse complement strand
TGTTGGCCCACTAGGGCTCGAACCTAGACTCTTCTATACCAAAAACAGACGTGTTGCCAGTTACACCATGGGCCAATACCATAATGAGGTGGCAAATTTAATACAAACTTTGTTTCTCACAAACATTTTTTCGCAAAAAAACACTCCTAGACAATTTTAAGAATAAAATAACAGCCTTCTATCCACGTTAGCCCTATTTAAGGCAGATAGCTATTTATATTATTAGTAAATTCGCCACAACCAAAATTGTAAGCATCTATGGGTTCCTTTCACTTTAAAAAATGGAATAACATTCTAGGCTGGGCGGTCTTTACCATTGCCCTTGCTACCTATTGGCTCACCGTAGAGCCAACTGCTAGTTTCTGGGACGCAGGAGAATATATTACCACTGCCAGTAACCTTGAAGTGGGGCATCCACCAGGAGCTCCATTATACCAAATTTTAGGTGCTTTTTTCTCCATTTTCGCGATGGAAGCTTCAAATATAGCGCTCACCATTAATCTTATGTCGGTTTTTGCAAGCGCTTTCACTATTCTTTTTATGTTTTGGTCGCTCACAATTTTACTTTCTAATATAGTTTCTAAAAATCAAGAGCTTAATAAAAATAATCAAATCGCCATCTTAGGAAGCGCCATTGTAGGTTCGCTAGCCTTTGCATTTACCGATAGTTTCTGGTTCAATGCGGTAGAAGCCGAGGTTTACGCCATGGCGGCCACGATAATGTCAGTTTTGTTTTATCTGGGGCTTCGCTGGGAACGTGAGATGAACACTCCTCGAGGAAATCGTTGGGTGATTCTTATAGCCTTTGTGGTTGGACTCTCTTTTGGAGTGCATTTCCTTGGGTTGCTTACCATTCCAGCTATCGGATTCCTATATTTTTTTAAAAATTACAAAGAAGTCACACTTAAAAACTTCCTAGTTGCCAATGTAGTGGTGGTTGCCATATTACTTTTCATATTTAAGCTATTGTTACCCATGAGTATGCGCTTTTTTAGTGCTTCGGAGTTGTTCTTCGTAAACAGCATAGGAATGCCATTTAACTCTGGAACTATTATCGCGGCACTATTATTTGTTGGTATTGCTTACTATGGATTGCGCTATACGCGCAAGAAAAACTATACGCAATTGAACACATTGTTACTCTGTGTGCTATTTATATTTATTGGATTCTCAAGCTGGTTGATGCTCCCTATTCGAGCAAACGCAGGAACGGTGATAAATGAAAATAACCCAAACAACGCCCGTGAATTACTTGCCTATTACAATCGTGAGCAGTATCCAGAAACACATTTATTCTACGGCCCATTATTTACCGAGGCCTATTCAGGGCTCGATTTGGACAGTCCTTATAAAGACGATAAGCCTAAATATGAGAAGGACGAAAAGGCCGGAAAGTATCTAATTGTCAATGATTATAAAAATGCCCTTCAAAATTTCGACAATAATCATAAAGCCCTGCTGCCACGAATGTGGAGTATTGAGAACGCTAAGAATTATTTAGAATTTACAGATGGTTTAAACTTCAACGTCAAGCGGGAATATTTAAACGAATCGCGCCTTATCGAAGAGGTAAGTAAGTTTAAACAAGCATATGAAGAAGGGGTGGTAGATGGTGAAGATTACAACTCGTTTATGAGTGATTTTGGTCCCTTTATGGATATCGAAAAACCTTCCTTTTTGCAGAACATGAAGTTTATGTTCGAATATCAATTTGGATATATGTATTGGCGTTACTTCATGTGGAACTTTACTGGACGACAGGACGACATCCAAGGACAGTACACAAGTCAACATGGAAACTGGCTTAGCGGAGTCTCATTTATTGATGAAATGCGCCTAGGTTCTCAAAAGAACTTACCAAGCGATGTTAAAAACAATAAAGCCAGAAACAACTATTTTTTCCTCCCACTTATTATTGGAATCTTAGGACTGGTCTTTCATTTCAAGAACGACCGAAAGAATTTCTGGGTGCTCCTGGCCTTCTTCTTATTCACTGGCCTGGCACTTAAAATATATCTCAACGAACGGCCTTTTGAACCTCGAGAGCGTGATTATGCCTTAGTTGGTTCTTTCTATGTGTTTGCCATATGGATTGGATTTGGGATCTATGCGCTTTACGAAATGCTCAAAGATCACATAAAACCAAAACTCGCCATTCCAATTGTACTCACAGCTACCGCCTTAGCAGCGCCTGTCTTGCTTATTGCACAGAACTGGAATGATCACGATCGTTCAAATAGATACACCGCCCAATCGATGGCGAAAATGTATCTAGATTCTTGTGATGAGAACTCCATTATTTTTACCATTGGTGATAATGATACCTTTGCGCTTTGGTACGCCCAAGGAATAGAAGGCTACAGGCAGGACGTGCGTGTAATAAATACCAGTTTATTTGCTACCGATTGGTATATTGATGACATGAAGAAGAAGGCTTTTTCTAGCGATCCTATTCCTTCGCAACTTACCCATGAGAAATATCGCTTCGGAACGCGTGATTATATTGCTTTTCAAGAAACAAAGCAGGACACCATCGATATTAAAACTTGGATGAAATGGGTTGCGGATGATAGCCCGGTTACTAAAGTCGAGTTAGGAAGTGGAACTTTCGCCAATTCGTTTCCTTCTAAAGTGATTCGAATTCCAGTGGACAAAGAATCTGTTTTGCTAAACGGAATTGTTTCCGAAGCAGATGCAGACAAAATTGTACCATATATCGACATTACATTAAAGGGTGACTTTATCTACAAAAATCGACTCATGATGTTAGACATTATTGCCAACAATAATTGGGAGCGCCCTATTTACTTTAGTGGAGGGAGTTTTGGCGATGATGATTATCTTTGGATGAAAGACTATTTACAATTAGAGGGGGTGGTTTACAAATTGGTGCCGATTCACACCCCAGTTAACCCAAGAAATCCATTCGATATGGGACGAATTGACAGTGATAAGATGTTCGATATTGTGATGAATTGGGATTGGGGAAATAGTGGAAACCCATCTATTTACCATGACGTGGAAACACGAAAAAATGGTATTACTTATAGAAGCAATATTGCCCGTCTCGCGGAAACTCTTCTGAACGAAGGTAAAAAGGATAAAGCAGAACAAGTGCTTGACTTAGCAATGGAAAAAATGCCTGTTAATACTTTTGAATATTATTCCTTATTAGAGCCTTTTGTTTCCGGTTATTATGAGGTTGACAAACCAGAAAAGGCACGACAGGTCTTTGAAGATGTTTCGAAAATATACCAGGAAAAATTGCTATACTATAGCGGATTGAAGATTCAAAGGCAATATGGAATCGCTGATGAGATTATAAGTAATATGGAAAAATATCGTGGATTGATCGATATTTTAATTACCAAAGACACGGAAGAAATAGCGCGTCGAGAAGCGGACGAGTTCAATAACTACTTAAGGCTATTCCGTCATTTCTATTCTGAAGAAGAAGGTATGGATGTTGATCGAGATCTAAAACAAGATTCCGCCGTTGAGATCCCCTTAGACTCTCAATCATTGGAATCGGCAAAACCCGCTTCAGAAAATTAATAAAGCGTGAAATCTTATTTGGTCAAAACGCCCAGACTTGTACAGCGGATATTTCCGAAGCGAGTTTGGGCGTTACCAAATAATAAAAATACTGTCTATCTTACGTTTGATGACGGCCCCATTCCTGAAATTACACCTTGGGTACTTGATGAACTGAAAAAATACAATTTTAAAGGCACCTTTTTCTGTATTGGAGATAATGTTCGAAAGCATCATGCTATTTTCCAGCGTATAATTTCTGAAGGCCATACTATTGGCAACCATACCTTTCATCATCTAAATGGGTGGAATTCGAATACGAAAAAGTATGCTGAAAATGTACTTCTAGCCGAAACTGAAGTTGAAAAAAGTTTAAAAAACTCGACTCGTACCTCCCTCTTTAGACCACCTTATGGCAAACTTACATCGACACAATCAAAAATCCTTCGAAGGAAAGGTTTTAAAATAATCATGTGGGACGTTTTAAGTGCAGATTTTGACACTTCTATTTCGAATGAAAGATGCCTTCAGAACGTATTAAAAAATATGGAAGTAGGAAGCATTATAGTTTTTCACGACAGCCTTAAGGCAGCTAAAAAACTTAGGTATGTTCTACCAAAAGTATTAAAGATTGTTTCTGAAAATAATTGGGAAAGTAAGGCGCTATAGAATCTCTAAACAAATTCCTTCACCAGGCCAATAAGTGTATTGGCATCTTGTTCTCCACTCTGACGCCATTTCATCTCACCGGCTTTATAAATCATAAGTGTTGGCAGGCCCTTTACTCGTAACGCTTCGGCTAGTTCTTGATTTTTTTCAACGTCTATTTTAATAACGCGTGCCTTGTCCCCAAGCGCTGCGGCAACGTCCCGTAATACTGGGTGCATCCCCTTACAGGCATCATCCCAGTCGGCATAAAAATCTAATAAAACCGGTACTCTGGTCTCTATTAATTCTCCAAATTTTGACATCTATTTAAAGTGTTACTTGAACAATTGTTATACAAATATAGTATTTCCAGCGCAATTATAATGCTTATGCGGTTTTACGTCCCTTTTTAAGCTGAATGACCGTGATCTCGGGCCATATTCCAACCCGTCCAGGATAGGCATGAAAACCAAATCCTCGATTGACATTTATATACCTTCCAAACTCCTTATATATTCCTGCCCATTGCTTGTAAACATATTGCACGGGACTCCATTTAAAAATTCCTGGGATTTCAATTCCGAACTGAAATCCGTGCGTATGACCGCTCAACGTGAGATGATAGTTATGATGATCTTCCTTCACCTCATGTTCCCAATGACTTGGATCATGGCTTAAGAGAATTTTAAAATCTTCCTTTGATGTTGCTTCAGAAGCTTTTTTTAAGTCTCCAGCTTTTTTAAAATTATGCCCCCAGTTCTCAACACCTATTATTGCAAGTCGGTCTCCATCTTTTTCGACAAATGCGCTTTCATTCAGAAGTAACCTAAAATCGATTTTCTTATGGATATCTTTAATTGCTTGGAAATTTGCTTCTTTTTCTATTTCTGAGGACCAGCTAACATACTCTCCATAATCATGATTCCCAAGCACTGAATATTTACCAAATGCAGGTGTTTTAATTCGTTTAAAGGTATCAATCCAAGGGTCCATTTCTTCGGCCTTTGTATTTACTATATCTCCAGTAAATAATAAAATATCGTTTTCTTGCTCATTAATCAAATCAATTGCATACTCTATTTTTTTAGGGTCGTCAAAACTACCTGAATGTATATCACTAATTTGTGTGATTCGGAATCCATCAAAAGCTTCAGGTAAATCATCAAAATGGAGTACATGGGTAAGCACCTTAAAGTTATACTTGCCCTTGAACATTCCGTAAATAAAAGAGGCAAAGGGAATTGCAGCAGCTCCCATTGCTATTTGACTTACAAACTTTCGCCTAGAGGGAATAAACTCCGCAGCCTTTCTATCTAATAGCGAGTCTGTGATGTAATTATAGCCACCTACAATCACTCGGATAATATCCTCTCCAAACATAAAAAGTAGCAATACCAATTTCGGAACAAAAAATAGTAAAAATATCCCCGCCACCCTCAAGCTTTCCTTTGTTGGACCAACACTTCTATCGTATGTCATAAATGCGTATACCATATACCCCAAAACACTAATGGATAACAAAATATAAATCCAATGGATCCACTGACTTTTGGTGAGTGTTTTTATCACCTGAAAAGCATAAAAATCTAAAATAGAAAGAATGGCAATAAAAATAATGAGACGTATCCCCATAAATTGTAGTTATTTTTTAAAGATACTATGTTTCAGAAGTCTGAAAATAACATTCACTTTTTTTTAACTGTTTTTTGTATCTTTTGACCACTGATACTAATTGTTACTAAGCTTACATTCATAAACTCTTCGGAACTCACCTGAAGTCTTTAAAGCACCTAACTATGAAAAGAAGAAAATTTATTCAAAATGCATCGTTAACCAGTCTTGGTATAGTTGCTGGAGCTTCGGCTATTGGTTGCAACGACATAAAAAAAGACTCTCAAGAGACGTTAACCACAGCAGCAATTACAAATGGTTCAACACCAATAGTATTTGCAACTTGGGAAGTTCCAAATGCTACAGCTAAGGCCTGGATAGTTTTACAAGAAGGAAAGTCCGCTCTAGAAGCCATTGAACAAGGCTGTAATGTCGAGGAAGAAAACGCTGAAGGCCAATCTGTTGGGCTTGGGGGACGTCCAGATCGTGATGGAAATGTGACTCTAGACGCCTGTATTATGAATAAAGAAGGTAATTATGGAGCTGTTGTTTATATGCAAAATATTGCGAACGCCATTTCTGTGGCACGAAAGGTCATGGAAGAGACCCCTCATGTAATTCTGGCGGGACTAGGCGCCGAGCAATATGCCGTATCCCAAGGGTTTAAACACCAAAATCTACTTACTGAATTGTCTAAAAAAGAATGGAAGGAATGGAAAAAGACATCTGCCTATAAACCTATAATAAATATAGAAAACCATGATACGATTGGAATGCTCGCTATTGATAAAAACGGAGATATCTCAGGAGGCTGCACCACTAGTGGACTTGCCTATAAAATGGCGGGGCGTGTAGGAGATTCTCCTATTATTGGTGCTGGGCTATTTATCGATAATGAGATAGGCGGAGCAACAGCAACAGGAATGGGAGAAGAAGTGCTTAAAACGGTTGGGAGTTTTCTAATTGTTGAACTTATGCGACAAGGAAGAACACCTCAAGAAGCTTGTGAAGAAGCTATTGGTCGTATTGTCAAAAAAAATTCAAATTTCAAAGATTTTCAAGTAGGTTATATAGCACTTAACAAAGCTGGAGAAACAGGAGCCTATTGTATTCATGAAGGGTTTTCGACAATGACCTATCAAAATGACAAGAATATCAATACACCTGTAGGTTTTTATTTCAAACCCTAGTTTATATCACCAAGCCTAAGATTACTCTTAGGTTATTTCAAAAAGTACAGTTTTGTTCCTTCTTTACGGCTATTATTCTGGTCAAATCTGGTTTTTAATGAATATGGCTAAGCCAAATTACCTCTTTTTCCTATCATCATATGGTATCTATATACTCAAATTTTTGAATATAGAAAGTAAAACTCTAACCAGATATTTGCATCTTAAAACTTGAAAATCAAATGGGTATATTCTTACAACGAGAAATTCAATCAATAAAATTCTGTAGCTTTACTCTTCATAAGTAGGTTGATGACTTCGGTTATCGGTCAAATTTGGGGCGAAAAGTCACCACATCTGTGGTGGCTTTTCTATTTTCATATAGCCTCTAACTTTCATCGCAGAAAACCTATATTTTCAAAACTCTATGATTTCATAGAGCCATAAAACATCTATAATATTTATTTTTGTATAGTCATTACTATCCAATCTAGGAACACAAAATATAGACTTATGTTAATGGTTTGATAATCCAAGGTTTAAATGACAACTGTATTTTTGATTGCAATTAACTTATGTAACCAACCAAAGTTGAATATTCAATATTGGTATTTGAGGATAAAAAGCCGCTTGGGGAAGCAGCTTTTTTATCTTTATAACTCGGCAAGATTTATTGAGAAAATACCACTTCTCCACTTGCTTCTTGCGCTTTAAATTTCTGAACCAAATCCAACGCATCCGGAATTACATCACTACACAAAATAATAAGCGATCCTTTAACTGCATTATTTACGGCATAGGTTATTGCTTCTTTTTCTGAAGGTATTATCGTAGTTTTTTTATTCGGATCTTTTGCTTTAATTCCATCATCGAGCATCTTTATAAGTTCTTCTTCAGTCTTCCCTCTCAAGCGTTTGTCTTGACGAATGATAATCTCATCGAACATATCGGCAGCTATAGCTCCCATTTCGTTATTATCTTCTTCTCGCCTATCACCAATTCCCGCAATAATTCCAACCTTTACTGTACACTCAAGGTTATTTATAAATTTCTGAAGCGCTCTCATTCCCGCAGGATTATGAGCGTAATCCAATAGAATTGTAAAGTTTTCAAATTCGAATAAATTAAGTCTACCAGGAGTTTGAGAAGCCGATGGAATAAAGGTTTCTAGTGCGGCCTTCATATCTTCAATGCTGATTCCTCTAATATTTGCGGCTAATATAGCAGGCAATACATTCTGAATCATAAAAGTAGCCTTCCCTCCATATGTCAAAGGAATATCTTCAGCTTTCATTATTCGCATTTTCCAGGTACCACGACAAATGGTGATAAACCCATTTTCATAAATAGCAGTAATTCCTCCCATTTTTTGCAAGGCTTGAATACGCGGATTATTTTCATCCATTGAAAACAAAGCAAGGTTGCAGTCGATTCCTCTTTTCATATCATATGCTAGGTCATCATCTGCATTTAAAATCGCATAACCGTCTGGAAGTACCGTTTCAGGAATAACTCCTTTTACCTTGGCAAGTTGTTCAATGGTATGTATTCCTTTTAGCCCTAAATGGTCGGCAGCAACATTAGTTACAATACCGATATCACAATTTTTAAATCCAAGACCTGCGCGCAACAAACCTCCTCTAGCAGATTCCAAAACAGCAAAATTAACAGTTGGATCTTTCAACACAAACTCCGCGCTTGCAGGACCAGTACAATCACCTTTCATCAACAAACGATTTTGGATATAAACTCCATCACTGGTTGTATACCCAACTCTATAGCCACTCATTTTAGCTATATGAGATATTAAACGCGTCGTTGTTGTTTTTCCATTGGTTCCACTGATAGCTACAATTGGAATTCTTCCTGTGTCTCCTTGTTGCGGGAACAGTTTATCCACTACAGGTGCGGCTACATTTCTAGGCAATCCAGTCGTTGGTGCCAAGTGCATTCTAAATCCTGGTCCTGCGTTGACCTCAAGGATCGCGCCACCAGTTTCGGCCAATGGCTTTGTAATATCCGTGGTCATGATGTCAATTCCGCAGATATCCAAGTCTATAATTTTCGAAATGCGTTCGGCCATTGATACATTAGCTGGATGGACAATATCTGTAACATCTTCGGCAGTTCCTCCAGTACTAAGGTTGGCTGTATCTTTTAAAATAAGTAGGTCTCCTTTTTTCAGTACCGAATCTTCAGAATATCCAGCATCCTTGATAATCGTTTGTGTTAAATTATTCATGGTAATCATAGTAAGGACATTTTCATGACCATAACCACGACGAGGGTCTTCATTTACCATATCCACCAATTCCTTAATTGTAGACTTCCCATCACCAATAACATGTGCTGGTGTTCTAATCGCCGCCGCAACTAAAACGTGGTTAATTACCAATAGACGGTAATCTTCACCTGTGACAAACTTTTCTACAATAACTCTTCTAGAAACCTCTTTGGCAGCATGAAAGGCTACAACTGCATCCTCATAATTTCCAATATCTACGGTAATACCTCTTCCGTGATTTCCATCGATAGGCTTTATTACTAAAGGATAACCCACATAATTACAAGCCTCTTCAAGACTTCGTTCTTTACTAATAATATCACCTCTTGGTACTTCAACCTCAGCTTGTTCTAGAAGATATTTGGTGTCTTCCTTATCACAGGCAATCTCCACTCCAATACTGCTTGTTTCTGAAGTTACCGTAGCCTGAATTCTCTTCTGATTAGCCCCATACCCTAATTGAACCAAAGAATATTTATTCAACCGTATCCAAGGAATACCTCTACTAGCAGCCTCTTCAACAATAGATCCTGTGCTTGGACCTAGTCGTTGTGCTTCACGTAGCTCACGCATTTCCTGAATATCTTCCTCTAGATTATAATCTTCACCCGCAATTAAAGCTTCACAAATTCGGACAGCGGCCCTAGCAGCATAGCGCCCGGCATCCTCTTCGATATAAGAAAAAACCACATTGTAAACTCCTTCTTCACCATACCCACGTGTTCTTCCGAAGCCTGTATCCATTCCTGCTAATGTCTGAATCTCTAAAGCTATATGCTCTATAATATGACCCATCCAAGTTCCTTCTTCAACACGCTGAAAAAAACCGCCAGGTTCCCCTACAGAACATCGATGACTGTACATGGTTGGAAACATATCTTCCAATCGCCCTCGAAACCCATCTATTTTGTTAGAGGGACGCTCTTCCATCCCTTCTAGATCCAAAACCATTACAATTAACTTATGACGTCGTACAGACCAATAGTTAGGGCCACGCATGGCATTTATCTCTCTTATCTTCATCTGGGTTAGTTTTTAATTAGATATTACGTAATGATCTCAATTTCAAATTTTCTTCAAAAAAGACATCAAATCATTTTTTTGGTGACTTCTTTCCGACTATAAGTCAACATTACAGACAGGTGAAAGATTATAAATATATAATTTTTTTCAGAACAAAACCCGTATTTTTGCCACCAATAAAGCAAACCTTATGAGTATAAAAGGAATCCTCATCCCCATTGGAGGAAATGAAGACAAGGGAATCGAGGAAAACGAAACTTACCACTTGGAATTTATCGACGAAGGTATTTTATCCCGTGTTGTCAAAGAATGTGGTGGAAAAGATTCACTAATCATTATTATTCCAACGGCATCCAGCATTCCTGAAGAAGTAGGAGAAAATTATTTACAAGCCTTCGGAAAACTTGGTTGCACCAATCTGCATGTAATGGATATTCGCGAACGCGAACAATCTGAAAACCCAGTGAATATCGAATTGATGAAAAAAGCCGATTGTATTATGTTTTCTGGTGGAAATCAGTCTAAGATTACCCAAAAAATTGGAGGAACCACCTTACATACTATTTTACTCGATCGCTATAAAAACGAACCCCTTGTTATTGCAGGAACAAGTGCAGGAGCTATGTGTATGTCTCACGAAATGATTACCGGTGGGAGCAGTACTGAAGCATTTGTTAAGGGTGCTGTAGGTATGGGTGAGGGAATGAGCTTTATTCCTAATTTAATAATTGACTCCCATTTTATTCGTCGTGGGCGCTTTGGAAGAATGGCCGAGGCGATTGCCAAGTTTCCAAAACTCTTAGGAATTGGTCTTGCTGAGGATACTGGACTTGTCATTAAAAAGAATGGCTTTGAAGTAATTGGCTCAGGAATGGTGATCGTATTTGATGGTAGAAAAACCAAGCATAACAATCATAAGATCTTGGAAGACGGCACCCCTATGTCCCTTACTAACCTAAAGACACACATTCTTGCCAATGGCGACCGATTTAATATTAAAAAGAAGATAGTGAAAGTCTCTCCATTAGGTTTTGAAGTGAGAGACGCTGAGACTGCCTAGCAAGGAATTAAAATTTAATTTATATTGAGTTATGAATTTCTGGGAAATAATCTTTTTATTTTTTGCATTTCAAGCTTTCATCCTGTCCTTTTTTTCTTTTTTAAACGAAAAGGAGATAAAGTTGCCAATAGTATCTTAGGAGTATACTTGATGCTTTTTTCGTTTAATATTGTTTATTTTGCAAAGTTCATCGACCAAACAGAAAATTTCAGTAACTTTAGAGTAGGTAATCATAGATAGATTTTTAAACTAAAAATCAACACTTTAATTTTTCGAAAACATTTCAACAACGACCTCATTACTGCTAAGTTTTCCACTACTCGCAAATAAAAAAGCTAAGAATACAACAACCCTTATTGTCCAGTTAAGTATTAAATACCATTTTTTCATTATATTGTTTTTAGTTCTCCAAAACTCAATAAAGTTGTTCAACCTGAGTTGAATTAATCTGGAAAAAATAATGAAATTTAATTGAACATGGACTCAAACCTTACTACAAAACCCTTCCTATTTCGTTCTTTTATATTTAATCCCCGAAAAGGCAGTATTACCAAAAATAGGGGTGAAGAAATATTAAATGCATTGTTCCAAATATTGGTTAATCATAAAAACGATGTGGTTACTAGAGATGAATTAATGTCTTTTGTTTGGAAGGAAGCCGTTGTAAGTGAAGAATCAATATCAAAAGCCGTTTCAGATTTGCGAAAATTCATTTTAAAAAATGACATTGCTAATTTCAAAATAACAACTATTAGTAAACTAGGATATAAACTTGAAGTAGACGAGGCATTTATTAAAACACCTAGGTATTCCAAGAGAATAATTAAGCTATTGGCTTATAGTTTAGGAGCAATAGCTTTTATCATTATTCTCATCAGGGCATTAAAATATGAGCAATAGTTAAGAAACTTCTATTTGTAAATCGAAATTTCCTTATCCCCATCTGATGTTTTTGAAGCGCGGTACATCCCTTCGGTGTTAAATGGCATTGTTATGTTACCCTGTACATCTACTGCTATTAAGCCACCATCACCACCAATTTCCAAGATTCTTTTATTAATTACTTCGGAAGCTGCCTTCTCTATGGGCCAACCTTTGTATTCCATCAAGCAAGACACATCGTATGCCACAACGCCCCGAATAAAAAATTCTCCACTTCCAGTACAACTAACTGCACACGTCTTATTATTAGCATAGTTCCCCGCTCCAATCATTGGGCTATCACCAACTCTTCCCCATTTTTTGTTTGTCATTCCTCCCGTTGAAGTTGCCGCTGCGATATTACCGTGTTGATCACAGGCCACTGCACCAACAGTTCCAAACTTCGAATCCTTCTTTACTGAATGATCCAATTGGAAACTATCACTTCCCTTAATATCCTGCCATTGCTTAAATCGTAGATCATCGTAGAAATATTCTGGATTTACAACAGTCTGATTGTTTTCTTTAGCAAACTTCATCGCGCCATCTCCGGCCAAAAAAACATGCTCACTCTTTTCCATGACATCTCGAGCCAAAGAAACTGGATTCTGAATACCCGTAATTAATGAAACCGCTCCTGCTTGTAGTCCTTTGCCTTCCATTATTGCTGCATCCATTTCATGTGTGCCTTCCGCGGTGAAAACACTACCCTTACCAGCATTAAACAAAGGGGAATCTTCCAACACCTTCACCGAGGTTTCTACTGCATCTACAGCACTTCCTCCAGCCTCTAGAACAGCATACCCTTTTTCCAAGGCGCTATCTAATGCGTGTTTATAAGCGGTTTCCTTTTCAGAAGTCATTTGCCCTTTTAGCAAAGTACCCGCCCCACCATGAATGGCAATTGAAAACTTATTTTGCATTTGTTTCCTCAGTATTTAATTCACTGTAAACTTTTCATTTAAAACATAGCTATCTCTTAGAGGAGTATCACAAAAAATAACTGATACTGCACCTCCAATATTCTCAATTTCACAACCATAAATGACAACTAGGTCCAAAAGGTTCAACTTTTTCATTCCAGAATTTTATATCGCCAAATATAGGAAAGTTATATATATTTGATGCTTTTCCAAGAACTATCTAATCACAACTTTTTATGCGCTCAGGTTATAAAAGACTACTACTAATTAAACCCTATCAATAATTGATAGGTATCTGATTGTCAATATTTTATATATTTTGTTGTTGTTAATTTTTTATTATGACTAGTTAATTTGTTTTAAGTGAAACATAAAGTAAGTGCTGCCCCAAGTCACCTCTAAAAAGAAACACTTAATTTTATCCCCAATTAACCTAGCTTGTGAAACACTCCTTTTAGTTTTGTTTAATTCTACAAAGAGTGTTTTTATTCTACAGCATTTAATCCTATTAATTCTTACTAGGTTGTTAATGCGCAGTATTAAATAGTTTTGTGTTATTATGCTTTTTTAACATAGAACATAATGCATGCCGCTCCTGTTGGTTTGGGAAAAAAACAACAGGAGTTTTTTTAAACCCTACTCATCATGCTTATTCCAAAAAAATATTTCTTATCAGAAAAAGTTGAATACTTCATTTTAGGTTTTGTTTCAGGGATCATATTGCTACGTTTTGTTTTCATTATAGGAGTTTTTTTTGTGCTAAATACTACTGTTTGATTATTTTATTAATTCGGAGCGAGGCAAATTAACTCGAGTTGCCTCCATTGCGTTTGCTTGTTGTTTATTGTCTCATTTTGTGATTTACATCCCTAGACTACACTATGAGTCTCACTTTACACGATACAACCAGTTTTCATTATCACGTTCATATTTATCTCCTGTAAGGCTTTTCGCCGTATATTTAGAATATTACAGGTTTAATATAATGGGGCTTAGGATTGATAGGAACTTTTTTTATTTCAAAAAAGTTGAAGCCTTTGTCGAATTTAATTATGCCAGACATTTTGTAAACTTTGTGGGTGTGAAAACAAATTAGCCCCTCAAGAAGATTTAAAATTCAGTTTAGAAAACTTCAATGTTCCAATATCTATAGATTATACTTTTTTTAAACCTAGATGATGAATGGTTTTTTGGAGTCAATAGTGGTCCATCTTTAAACCTAATATATAATTATAATCCGTAGACGATTCGAAAAGTCATTACCTAATAGACCACTTATATGCCAAGCCGAGTGAATTAGAATTTGATTCAAATAAAGAAGCAGTTTCAATAAATGTTTTCTTGAACTTCGATGTAAGTGTTGAATTCAATCAATTTATGAGAATATTTCGAGACAATAAAGGTCTAACAGACCCACTTCACATAATTGAAATTTAGCCCCTGATTATTTATTAACTGTAAAGAAGGGCTATTTTATTACCGAAAATCTCTTTTTCTGAAACCTTCTTTTTACATTTGAGGGAAACAACAATTACCTTTAAATGTCAGATCAAAAAAGACTCTTTCTCGTAGATGCCTATGCTCTTATTTTTAGAGGTTATTACGCCTTTATAAAAAATCCTCCTATCAACTCCAAAGGAATGGACACTTCAGCTGTATTAGGATTTACCAATTCTTTGCTCGATGTTATAAAACGTGAACGACCGGATCATTTGGCAGTTTGCTTTGACAAAGGCGGTAGCGATTTACGAAATGAAATGTTTCCAGAATATAAAGCCAATCGCGACGCCACACCAGATGCAATTAAAATTGCAGTTCCCTATATTCAGAATATACTGAAAGCAATGCATATTCCAATAATGGTTAAAGAAGGTTTTGAAGCAGATGATGTTATTGGGACGCTTGCAAAAAAAGCAGAAAAAGAAGGGTATAAAACCTTTATGGTGACACCCGATAAGGATTTTGCTCAATTGGTTTCAGAAAATATTTTTATGTATCGCCCAGTTTTTGGTGGAGGCTATGAAACATGGGGAATCCCAGAAGTACAGGCTAAGTTTGAGGTTGAAGATCCATTACAGGTTATTGATTTCCTTGGAATGATGGGAGATAGTGCTGATAATATTCCCGGACTACCTGGAGTAGGAGAAAAAACCGCTAAGAAATTTATCGCGGCCTATGGAAGTATGGAAGGGCTTTTGGCAAATACGCATGAGCTAAAAGGTAAGATGAAAGAAAAAGTGGAAGCTGCTAAAGAATTGGGATTGCTTTCTAAAGAACTTGCTAAGATCATTCTTGACGTTCCTGTTGATTTTAATGCCAAAGATTTCGAAATGTCAGAACCGGATATTCCTGCCGTGATAAACATTTTTCAAGAGCTGGAATTCCGAAGGCTGGTTGATAATTTTTCTAAAATATTTACGCAAGAGGCTCAAGCATCTTCTGGTACTTCAAACACGCCTTCCAAAAAAGAAGACACAAAAGAAACCGCTAAGAAAGCGTCTTCTTCGGCTGGAGCTGGGCAGTTCTCACTATTTGGTGGGGATAGTGAGCCTTCGACAGAGGTACAAATAGTTAACTCCCGAAATACAATTTCTACAACAGAACATTTTTACCAGACAGTGCAACCTGGTATGGGAACCAAACTATTCATCCAGAATTTAATGAAACAACCCAGTGTTTGTTTTGACACGGAAACTACTGGTTTAAACCCATTGACGGCAGAGCTTGTAGGTATCGCTTTTTCTTGGGAAACAGGCAAAGGGTTTTATCTACCATTTTCCGAAGATAAAACAGAAGCACAAGAAATTATAGAACAGCTAAGACCCTTCTTCGAAAATACGACTATTGAAAAAATTGGTCAAAATCTTAAATACGACATTAAAGTACTTGCCAAGTACAATTTACCTGTAAAAGGAAAATTGTTCGATACGATGTTGGCGCATTATCTTATTAACCCAGATATGCGACATAATATGGATGTTCTGGCAGAGACCTATCTTAACTACACACCTGTTTCCATAACTGACTTGATTGGTAAAAAAGGGAAGAACCAGCTTTCAATGAGGGAAGTTCCTTTAGAACAGCAAACCGAGTATGCAGTTGAAGATGCAGACATTACCTTACAACTTAAAGAGCTTTTTCAGAATGAATTAGGTGAGGCGAATACCCAAAAATTGTTCGATGACATTGAAGTTCCGCTCTTGCGCGTTCTTGCAGATATGGAGTTAGAAGGAATAAATTTAGATGAAGCCTTTCTGAAAAGCCTTTCTTCTCAGTTAGACTCAGATGTATTAAAGCTTGAACAGGATATTTATATAGAGGCTGATGAAGAATTCAATATCGCCTCGCCGAAACAACTTGGTGATATTTTATTCGATAAAATGAAATTGGTGGATAAGCCTAAGAAAACAAAAACTGGGCAATATTCAACGGCAGAGGACGTACTCTCCTATCTTGCTAAGGATCACAAAATTGTTAGGGACGTTTTAGAATATAGAGGGCTAGCAAAACTTAAAAGCACCTATGTAGATGCCTTGCCAACTCAGATTGAAGAGAATACAGGGCGTGTACACACAGATTATATGCAAACCGTTGCGGCAACTGGGCGATTAAGTAGTAATAATCCAAACCTCCAAAACATTCCAATTAGGACAGAACGTGGCCGTGAAGTGCGAAAGGCCTTTGTACCTAGAGATAAAGACCATATTTTGCTCGCAGCCGATTACTCCCAAATTGAATTACGAATTATTGCGGCCTTGAGCGAAGAAGAAACCATGATCAAAGCATTTAAAGACGGAGAGGATATTCACGCTTCTACCGCAGCAAAAGTGTTTAACGTGCCTTTGGAAGAGGTTACCCGCGAACAAAGATCTAATGCGAAAACGGTAAACTTTGGAATCATCTATGGCGTTTCCGCCTTCGGTTTGAGCAACCAAACAGACCTGTCGCGGAGTGAGTCTAAAGAGCTTATTGAAACCTATTATAAAACATATCCAAAGCTCCGATCCTATATGAGTGAGCAAGTAGAGTTTGCTAGAGACAATGGGTATGTACAAACCGTATTAGGGAGACGCCGTTATTTAAATGCTATTAACGGAAGCAATGCAATTGTAAGGGGTGCAGCAGAACGAAATGCGGTTAATGCTCCTATTCAAGGAAGCGCGGCAGATATAATCAAAATTGCAATGATCAATATTCATCAAAAACTTTCTGAAGGAAATTATAAAAGTAAAATGCTTCTTCAAGTACACGATGAATTGGTTTTTGATATATATAAACCAGAATTGGAAGAATTAAAAACTCTTATTAAAACTGAGATGGAAAGCGCATATAGTCTTGCCGTACCTTTGGATGTAGAATTGGGGCTTGGTGAGAACTGGTTGGAAGCGCATTAAAATAAGGCAGAAAGCTTTTTGTTTTTTAACCGAAAGGTTGAGCTTAACAAGGAAAATAGTAAACAAAACTTCCTAATCATTCTATTTCAGAAGAAAAAGTCTTAAATTTCTTATTTAAATGTTGAGCTGAAGTGTTCTTTTTGAATTTTTTTATAAAAACCTAATTTATCCCAAATTATGCATTAGAATAATCAAAAGGTGGACTCAAATTCATGATTTGACTAAATAGTCTATCCATCCAAGGTCTTTTTTTAGTAGTTAAAGCAATCTTTAGTGTTTTCTTATTGGCATGATTTACTGTCCAAGCTCCTAATGCAAAGCAATAGACTTTTAGTGTTTTTAAAGTAGCACGATTATGGTGATTGAGGGCAAAGTGCCTAAACAAACTATTAAGTTATAAACCACCATAATAAACCTAAAAGAAGCCTCTGTTGCCCAAAAATCTTTTAGGCAGAAGTTGTCTAATCCAAAGTCTTCTTTAAGTTCTTTGATTCTGTTTTCACAATCGGCTCTTGTGTTGTAGATATTCCAAACTTGGTCAAGCGGTAAATCAAGATTGGTGACATAACAACTAAAACGATAGCCTGGTAAGTCATCGAAAAGTAATTTTCCTCTTGTTTTAGGGCGATCTGCTACTTTCTTTTTGATGACAATATAACGTCTTGGTTTACCATCTGTGTGGTTAAAAATCATTTCGTTAAGTTCAATTCCTTTTGATAATTCGATCCAATTATCAAGACCCCAAACAGCACTTTTAACATTAGGATACATACGTGCAGCCATAATATAATTAAGTTGTTTACTTTCTAAATACGTTAATAAATCTTGGGTGTAAAATCCACTATCTGCACGTACCAAGCCTATCGTTTTTCCTTTTAAGCTTCATTAAAGGTTTCCTCCATGAATTCTTTACAGCTACTGCTATCTGCTGTGTTGCCTGGTCTAAGCCAAGCGTTAGCTACCATACGTGTTTGGCTGACAAATGCCATTAATGGATGATGAGAATTTCTTCCTTTTTTGTTAGGGTTGTAGCCTTTGGCACTGCCTTGTTGATCGCCATATCTTGTAATAACTGTACTATCAAAATCAATGGTTAGATTATCAACCCCTAGTTGATTGAAAAACCAATGCTGTAATTGTGGAAATACTTCCGTGTTGCGCTTTTGGGAAAACTTTCCAAAAAAGCGACTATAAGTACTTTGAGATGGCATACGAGTCCAACCAAATATAGTTTGTAAAGCTGTATCATAACGCAATCAGTCACAATGAATATAGCGCGATGCGCCTGTCCAAATACTTAACCAAAAGGATTCAATAGTATGTACTGGATTGTAGCCTGCATTAGACTGGGGTTCTGGTAAATTTAAAGCTGATAAATAATCTCTAATACCTGTTTTATCTATAAATCGCTTCATTAAACTCATACCTCCAAATGGTGTGACTTTTTTATCTGAATATTCTATCGGAAGATTAACCATTTGGGTTAGCTTTTAAATTTATACTAAAGCCAATAAACATAACTGATTTAAATGAATTTTTAAATCCTATTGCATAATTCAGGTTTAATTTGTAAGCAATTTTAAAAGTTACAGACTTAGGTAACATCAAAACAATAAAAATGTCAGGATTTATCGATCTTTACGCTTATAGTATTATAAAGCATTAGCTCCAAAATTGATATCAAGTACTGATTATAGATATTAAAAATAGTGCAGTTTTGCACTCGCAAAAAAACTAAATATTGACGCTGTTAAAACCTATATTATATTTTTCTCTATTTAAATATCCATTAACAGAAGAGGAAATCTACTCCTTTTCTGATGTTTCTAACAAAGAACAGATTAAGGATAGTCTAGATGATTTAGTGAGTAAGGAAATTATTTACAAAATAGGTCCATTTTATCTTCTAGAGAACAATAAAGACTTAGTTGACAGAAGACTAAAAGGCAATAAGATGGCCGCCAAGATACAAAAGAAAGCAACTAAGCGCGCTCGTTTTATTTCAAAGTTTCCGCATGTAGAAGGTGTTGGTATTTCAGGCTCCTTATCAAAAGGGTACTATGATGATGATGGTGATATTGACTTTTTTATTATTACAAAAGCCAAACGCCTTTGGGTGGCTAGAACGCTTTTAATTCTATACAAAAAAATCTTCTTGCTTAATTCTAGAAAATACTTTTGTGTCAATTACTTTATTAGCGAAAACGCACTAGAAATCAACGAGAGAAATAGATTTACCGCTACAGAACTAGCAACCTTAATACCTATGTTTGGTAACGGTAGCTTTCATCGCTTTTACCAAGAAAACGATTGGGTTAAAGACATGTTACCTAATAAAACGCCCAAGCAGTCATTGGCCAATTTATTACCCCTTCAAAAGCCTTTGACAACTAAAATTATAGAAAAAATATTCGCCTCAAAATTGGGAGATTCATTGGATGCTTTCTTTATGCGAATTACCTATAAAAAATGGAAAGCAAAATTTGAAGCCTTAGCCTTAGATCAAGATCACTTCAATATAGCCTTTAAGTCCACGCAAAATGTTTCTAAACACCATCCTAATGACTTTCAGAACAAAGTAATTAATAGTCTCAATGAAAAATATTTAGAAATGCAGGAAAATCATAACATCACGTTATCTTTGGAACATGCTTGATATCCTGTTTTCGCATTCCTATTATTATCCATTAGATAAAAAACAATGGAATAATAAAACACCTTACCCGCCTTTAGGGACTATATATGCTGCTGCTTTTATGCGGCAAGAAGGCTATGCCGTAGATCTTTTTGACACCAATTTACGCCAAGACCCATATGATATAGAGTCTCGAATTAAAGAACAAAACCCACAGTTCTTAGTAATTTATGATGATGGTTTTAACTACCTCACCAAAATGTGTCTCACCACCATGCGTGAGGCTGCTTTTGAAATGATTACTATTGGTAAAAAACACAATTGCACAATTATTGTTTGTAGCAGTGATAGTACAGACCAATATGAGCAATATTTGGATGCTGGAGCTAATTATATTATACAAGGAGAAGGAGAAATCACACTAAAAGAACTTGTTGAAACTTTAAAGAAAAATGAATCTGTTGCGCTCATAAATGGTCTTGTTTATCGTGACCAAAACGAGACGAAAAAAAACTCAAAAAGACCTGTTTTAAGAAATTTAGATGAGTTACCTCAACCCGCTTGGGACTTAGCAGATATAGATGCATACAAAGCCGTTTGGAAACAAAGTGGTAAGCCTTTTACGCTAAATATAGCAACCACTCGTGGTTGCCCATTTAAGTGTAATTGGTGCGCAAAACCTATTTATGGGAATCGATATAATTCACACTCACCACAATACATCACCAAACACATAGCCTATCTAAAAGAAAACTATGACGTGACAAATTTTTGGATGTGTGATGACATTTTCGGACTTAAACCAAACTGGGTACAGGAGTTTAATACGGAACTGAAAGCAGCAAATCTCAACATATCCTACTACATACAAAGCCGAGTAGATCTTTTATTGAAAGAAGACACCATAGACGCCTTGGCTGAAAGCGGTCTACAAGAAGTTTGGGTAGGCGCCGAAAGTGGCTCCCAAAAGATTCTAGATGCGATGGATAAAGACACCAAAGTTGAACAAATCTATGAAGCAACTCGACTTCTAAAACGCAAGAAGGTTAAGGTGGCGTTTTTTATTCAGTTTGGATATTTGGGTGAGACAAAAGAAGATATTGCAAAGACAGTTCATATGATCAAAGAACTGCTGCCGGATAATTTGGGTATTTCAGTTTCATATCCATTGCCTGGCACTCCGTTTTATGAAAAAGTAAAGGATGATTTACAACTAAAAGCCAATTGGACCGATAGCGACGAACTTGCAATGATGTTTCAAGGCACTTTTAATTCTAAATATTATAAAAAATTGCACCGTTATGTGCATAAAGAGTACAGAAAGAGTCAGGCAAAAGACAATCTCAAAGGCTTTTTTAAAAACCCGATGTCAATTTCAAAGGTAAAGCTGCGCTCTATGGTACTGTATTTTTATTACTTGCCAAGTTCACTATTAGATCGTGTCTTGTTAAAAAACATGCAGCACACGAATGGCTAATTCTTTCGATATACACGCTCAAAATTATGACGATGCCTTTACCTTTTCAAATATTGGACAGGCGCAGCGGAAACGTGTCTATTTCTTTCTTTCTGAAATGTTAAAGGAGGATAATCTTAATATTTTAGAAATCAATTGTGGCACAGGAGAAGATGCAAACTACTTAACAAATAAAGGTCATAATGTACTAGCCACAGATATTTCTACAGCAATGATTGCCCAAGCCAAAAAGAAGTATCCAACGATTAACTTTCAAACACTTGATATCACTTCAAACGCTATTGAAAAGTTAGATAAAAAATTCGATGTTATTTTTTCGAATTTCGGTGGACTCAACTGTTTATCCAAAGCGCAATTGGCTACCTTTTTAGGTATTTCCGAAGCATTGCTAAAAACCAACGGAAAAGCAATTTTGGTCATAATGCCTAAAAAAACGCTTTCGGAACGATTGTATTTTATCCTTAAGCTTCAACCTCGTAAAGCCTTTAGAAGAAATTCTCATAATCCCGTACATGTGTATGTTGAAGGAGTAAAAATACCCACCTGGTATTACGATCCTAAAGAAGTTGTAACTTTAGCAAAGGAGAAGCTAAAACCAGTAGCCATAAAACCTATTGGAATTGCAATTCCGCCATCATATTTAGAGCCGTTTTTTGCAAAAAGAAAAGGACTTTTAAAACTCTTAGAACAAATAGAATCTTGGCTAAGCAGCTCATATTGGGCAAAATACGCAGACCATTATTTGATAGCATTTACTAAAGAATGAGTGTCGTACTAACACATGGGTATTACTTATCTAACGACCCCAAGGAGCATAAGATTATGAAACCTTATCCACCATTGGGACAACTCTATGTTTCTGGTTATCTCAATGAGCAAAACATAGAAAACCATGTCTTTGACACTACCTTTTACAGCAAAGAAGATCAGCTTAAATTTATCAAGGAAAAACAGCCAGATATTGTTGCTGTTTACACCAATTTAATGACCAAAATTGAAGTGGTGAAGTTGATAAAAATATTAAAAGCCGAAGCTGCTTATGGATTTCCAAAAATAGTTTTAGGCGGTCCAGATATCACCTACAATTTAGAGAACTATCTCAAATCTGGAGCTCAATATCTTATAATTGGCGAAGGTGAAGAGACAATGGCAGAGCTTCATGAAGCAATTGTCAACAAAACAGATATTAAAGAAGTCTCTGGGGTGGCATTTTTGGAAGAAGGTGCTGTAATAAAAACAAAGCCTAGAGTGAAAATGAAAGATCTTTCGGTATTACCGTTACCCAATCGAGCTGCAATTCCAGTAGACAAATACCTAAAAACTTGGAAAGAGAACCACGGTATGAGTTCTATGACAGTGAGTACGCAGCGAGGTTGTCCATATACTTGTAAATGGTGCAGTACTGCTGTATATGGACAAAGTTACCGCCGCAGACCTGCAGATCAAGTTGCGGCCGAACTGAAAATGCTAAAAGATGATTACAGTCCAGATTCAATTTGGTTTGTGGATGATGTATTTACCGTTAGCCATAAATGGCTAACTGCTTTTCATGAAGAGGTGTTGAAACAAGATGCGGTGATTCCCTTTGAATGTATTACTCGTGCAGAACGGCTCAATGATAAAATACTACAATTACTTAAAGAAGCGGGGTGTTATCGTATTTGGATTGGCGCTGAAAGTGGCTCGCAAAAAATTATCGATGCAATGGATCGCCGTGTTGACGTTGATGTGGTAAAGGAAGCTATACAAAAAACCAATGCAATGGATATGGAAACAGGCACTTTCATTATGCTGGGATATCCAGGTGAAGATTTACACGATATTAATACTACAGTGCAGTATTTAAAAGATGCCAATCCAACTCACTTTACCATTACCATTGCCTATCCAATTAAAGGCACTTCGTTATATACCGAAATCGAAAAAGACATCATTACGCAACCAGATTGGGAGACGTCAACAGATCGCCAAATAGACTTTAAACGTACCTACAAAAGACGTTTTTATGATTACGCTGTTAAGAAAGTTGTGAATGAGGTAAACTACCATCGAGAAATGATTAACCCAAAAAACCGAAATTTAACAAAAGCATTTAAATTTAAGGCAAAGTCTATTCTAGCCGGAGGGTTTATGTTTGTAGCTAAATAAAACAACTCGTGAATTCTTTAGTAGGCACATACACTAAAACATCGGTTTATGGTCTTACCTCACTCTATTGTATCACCGTTCTTTTTGGAATATGGCACCACGAAATATGGCTAGATGAGGCACATCATTGGCTTTTATCAAGAGATAGTAACTCGCTTCAAGAACTTATTAAAAACACACGCTATGAAGGACACCCTATCCTATGGAATGTCTTGCTCTATGGCATTACCAGGATATCGACAAATCCTATTTGGATGCAACTATTGCACGTGTTTATTGCCACGGCCTCCGTTTTTATTTTTTTGAAACGTGCCCCTTTTTCAATACTATTTAAGTTATTGTTCGTCTTTGGGTATTTCATCCTTTTTGAATACACCATATTAAGCAGGAACTATGGTCTGGGGCTATTATTTACATTTTTAGCCTGCAATTATTTTGAACATAGAACAGAAAAATTTGTTCTCATTGCATTATTTCTTGCTTTGGCTTGTAACACTCACGCTATCTTTTTAGTACTTAGTGGTTGTACAATGGTACTATTATTTTGGGAACGATTGCAAGACAAAAGGCTTCGATCTTCTAAAGAAACTTGGATTGCGCTTTTCATTTTTGGCGTTGGAGCCTTAGTCGCTATTCTTCAAATACTCCCTCCAGAAGACACGGGATTCTTTGACACGGCTGGAACGGCTTCGTTTTCAGAAAAAATACCAAAAGCTATCTTTCCTTTTTTTAAAGGGGTTTTCATTTTACAGGACATGAGACTAACTTCTTTTTGGAACACTAACTTACTTGTTACGATTAGTAAACCTATAGCCGCAATAGTTGGAATACTTAGTTTGCTTACTCCCTATTTTTTGTTTTACAAAAACAAATGGCTTCTTGGATATAGCTATTTTACCCTTTTCTGCGTAGGGGTCTTCTTTTATATCACTCAACTATCAGCCAATCGATATTATGGCGTTTTATATGTAATGCTTATTGTTGGGCTATGGCTACAGGTTTATTCAAAAAAGAGAGGGTTGAATTATATCATTTTTGAAGAAATTCTAAAAAAAATACGCCCTATTCTTATTTACACCATCCTCACTTTACAATGTATTGCTGGAGTTTTTGCCTACACCAAAGATATTACTACGCCTTTCACTACTGCTAAAATAGCTTTGAAGTATATACAAGATAATGGGTTTGAAAACAAAACAATTGCCACTCAATCTTGCGGCGGCATGCCATTAAATGCCTATTTAGAGGGTCCAGTATATTTTACAAAACTCGATAGTTTTGAAAGTTTCTGTCCTTGGAACAATCCATTATTGAAAGGTGAACAATCTAATGAAGCCATTACTCTATCTTTAGAGGAATTGCTTATTACTAAAACGGAAAGTATTATTTTTGTCTCACATCAACCTGTTTTTAACCTTCGGAAACAAGGAGAATGGGAGTCTCTTTCTTCTACTATTAATTATCGGTTTTTAGAGAAATTTGATGAAAGCATTGTCAGTAAAGGAACATATTACCTCTATGAAATCTCAAAAGAATAGTTTTCAGTTTAATCGCCTACTACTCCTTGGCTGCATAATATGTCTTGCCTTTTCTTGTGTCAATGACACCTACGATGACCTTGTTGAAAATAATTCAACCCTAATTTTAAAATGGAATAAAGCGTATGACGAAGACAACCTTGCAAATTCAATTATTGGTTTAAAATGGACTTTTTCTTATGTAGGAGCATATTTACCTTATAACAATACTGGAATTTCCATTCAAAATAATTTAATCGAAATTGATATTAAAAAATTAGGGTTTTCAGCAGATGCGCAACAAAAATTGAATAAACTTCATGAGGTAATTATCTCATCCGAAGAATATCAAGTAACTGGAGCCATTGATATAGGACGCTATATAAGTTTACTTTTAGGAGCTCCATCTCATTATTATGAAATAACGGGTCTACCTTATGAATTATCCGATTTACTTGAACTTTATAATTTAAACACTGAAAGAGGTTATGTGACAAATTCTGGAGTTTCATATGAACATAGAATCATAAGCTTTTCAGAACAGAATGGATTTAATCAACTCTTTTTTTGTACCGAAGTAGATCCTATAACAGGAGAAATTTTTGAATATGAAACCGTCGATCTAATGCCAAACGGGCAAGTTAGGTTTGGAATATATAACAAAGATGGAATTAGAATTAATAGTACAGACCCTGCGCATTCCCGCGCTGGAAAAACTGCCAAGTGCATCTGGTGTCATGAATCTGGCATACAGCCCTTATTTAGCAAGCAAGAAGACATAGATGACTTTCTCCCTTATCTCGATTTAAAAAATATTCTTGAAGAAGACAGAAGAACACATAGAAATTCACAAAACTCATTGAACGACGGGGTTAATTTTCAGGAATTGCAGCAACATACCTTTGCAGAACTTTTGTATATTTCGTTTATGGAACCCTCAGCAGAACGTTTAAGTTTAGAGTGGAACCTACCTATTTCTGAAGTTCAAAATTTACTCTCTCAATTTCCTACACATACCCATCCAGAATTCACCTACTTAGGAGAATTGTATCACCGAAACGACATTGATTTTTTAGCATCGTTTAAAGGACTACCGGTATCATCCAGTATTAGAGAGGAGTCTGAGAATGAAGTTAACTATTTGGATTAAATCAACCCTTCATCCATCTCTTATACAAACCTATCTTTTCCTCTTCGGTAAAAAAATGATTTACATAGCGCGTCTCTAACTGACTTTCTAAATATTCCTTTGAGAATTTTATGTGCTTCTTAAAATCTGCATATAAGCCCGCTTCTTTTTTAGCACTTGTAATATTTACATTTTTTATTATAAAGCTTTCTAGTTTACAAAAATCACTTACTAGTTCTTCCTTCAGTTTATCATCTAAATTACTTCTTAACAACAATACTTCTTTGTTGTCCCCTCGAATGAAACAATGTCCTTTTTGCGTATCAAAAGGTGTTTTATACACATCGATTCCCGTTCCATTTATAAATTGATTTTCAAACCAACCCTTGCAATAGTTGTGATTAAGGTTGGAATGAAATACCGTTTCAATTTCTTCTAAACTACCTCTATAAGAATGTGCTGGAACACCCATATGGATTTGAAACGCTTCAAAAAAAGCAGATAGATTTCGCTCTATGGGATTCCTAAACAGAGAAATAACTTTATATGGTTTCTCCCTATTTACAATCTCTCTATTAATCAAAAACACAGGAGTCCTACTTCCTGGATATTCTCCATTGACTTTGCATAAATCCCTATTCTTTCGTTCTTCAATCTCATCTAACCCGTGTATATGAAACACGGCGAACCTTGTCTGTTTTTTTAATGATTGATATACACTCAATGATCCCACTTTTGCCATGGTAAATACCAACACAGGAGCTTGGTTGGTCTTTGCCAACAATCTTTTTTGCTGTACTAATGACAACCTATCTTTGATATGATATTTCAAAAATGCCTTCATAATTAATAATGCATATCATCACAAATATCGATGACTTTTATAGTGAAGGCAGCTCTACGTGAATGATGATCTGTCAAAAAGTAGACTTGACAACCATTCACCAAAACTGGCTTCTTTTTTAATGAAATATTATAAGTGAGTTGTCTATCTCCAAAAAACAACTGGTGCTCTTTAATGGTTATGGCATTTTCATCAAAGCTATTCACATTAATTCCTGTTGCAAGGTTTTTACCACTAACTCTTCCAATAACATTATATACAAGTTGTTTTTTTTCTTGCGCCTCGTCCAAGGCCATTGGCTCTAGCCGACGGCTGTCCGCTGAAGCTTCAGGCGGCACGTGGACGGAAAAATCATACACCATAAAATGTTCCTTTTTAGCCAAAACATACTGAGACTTATCCTGAGTATTAGCACGCATAACTTCCAAATGTAAAGGGAACAACAAAATAAAAGCAATCAGTACAGACTTTAAAGAAAATTTCTTCACACTTCCCCAATAAAACAAAATAGCCAATAAGAGGACTATCCATAATCTAGAAAACTGAACTAAAACCGGCAACCCTCCTAACCTATGAAAGGGCAGATTACAAACTAAAAATAATAGTACGGCAAAAGTGACTTTCAGTTTTATACTAACTTCCAGCTTATAAATAGCCGCCAAAGGAATCATCCACAAAATTTGTGCATAGGTTGCTGTTCTACTTTGTAGAATAAACAGCGCAGTCACCCAAATAGCCAACACTGTAAAAAGGTCCTTTTTCTTTTGTAACGTTGCATAAACAGCACTTCCAATAACAAGCCCCTTTGTTGCCCAATTGGCAATGGCGTACATTTTATCGCTCGCTTGCCATACCTCAGGGTTGTAATAAGCGTCTTGAATAAAAATCGTCTTAAAAAACACATCTAAAGATTGATACGTAAAACGATAATCCGTGGCTGTTTTGCTTTGCATGGTATGCGGTAGAACATCAAAAAAGTATTGTTTCCAGAGTTCTGGACCTGTAATGGCGATTCCCAAGCCACATAAAACAGCGGTGAGGGTAACTCCCCATAGAATAGCTTTCCATCGTTTTTGAGCAAGCAAAGGAATTCCATAAAAGACAGGAAAGAATTTAAGTAATATGGTAAAACTCAAAAGCCCAGAACCAAATTGAAATTGATTTTTTTTAAGAAAACTAAAGCCCAACACTACTAAAAAGAGCACGATAAAATAAGATTGTCCAAAGAGTATTTGATTTCTAATAGGTACATAAAATAACAACGGCACAAAAAGCAACAGCCAGGCGTCTTTCTTCAAATGATTCCGAGCAAACAAAACGAGCGTCAACAAAAAACATGTAATGCTCAAACCATTAAAAATAGCCTTTGCTATATAGGCGTCGTTAATATACGCAAACGGATAAAAAACTGCCAATGTAAACGGACTGTTTACATAAAAATCAACCAGTTCATTTGTATAACCCAGCCCCCAGATATATTCATTAAACATATAAATATCAAAGATCACGGTCTCTGGCGCAATCCCATCGTGAAGCAATCGTGCCGAAAAATAACTGTTAGAAAAATCATGTAGCGGTTGAGAAAAAGACTGGTTTAAAAAATACAGACACAACAAAAGAGCTGGTAACATATATAGCACAAGTCTTTTATTATTCTTTAAAAAGGTCTTCATATCGAACAAAAATAACCTTATTTAATTATCTTGGCTTTGTTAAAGAACCCAAAAGGTTTCGTACAACGAAAAGTCGTGAAAAATCGACCCACTCAACTATGATCAACCAGCAAAAAGTCATTGTGGTATTGCCAGCTTACAACGCGGCAAGAACTCTAGAACAGACCTATAACGAAATTCCGTTCGATATCGTTGATGACGTAATTCTTACAGACGATCATAGTGCGGACAACACCGTCGAAGTAGGAAAAAATTTAGGAATCAAACACATTATTGTTCACGAGAAAAACCGAGGTTATGGTGGGAATCAAAAGTCTTGTTACGCCCAGGCGCTAGAATTAGGTGCAGATATTGTGGTGATGCTTCATCCAGATTACCAATATACGCCGAAACTAATCCCGTCAATGGTCTATTTAATTGGTAATAATGTATATGATGTAGTCTTGGGTTCGCGCATTTTAAATAATGGAGCTCGCAAAGGTGGGATGCCATTGTACAAATACATCGCCAATCGTTTTCTTACCTTGTTTCAGAATATTTTAATGGGTCAAAAACTGTCTGAATATCATACGGGCTATCGTGTTTTTAGCAGAAAGGCACTTACTTCAATTAACTATAAAGACAATAGCGAAGACTTTATTTTCGACAATCAAATGTTGGCACAGCTTTGTATGGAAAAAATGGAAATAGGCGAAGTCTCCTGCCCTACAAAATATTTCCCTGAAGCTTCCTCCATTAATTTTTCAAGAAGTGTTACTTATGGATTGGGCGTTTTAGGTGTTTCCATAAAATATTTCCTCCACAACCAAGGAATTACCAAGTCGAAGTTGTTTAATTCTAAATAAATAATGCAACCTCGATCCACCAAATTATTCGATCGCTTAAAAACTGTCTCCGTTTATGGATTGGGGCAGAGCATTCCTATTTTGGCGCAGCTTGCCATCTCTTTGGTGGTTATTAAGCAGCATTCGGTGGCATTGTGGGGTGAATATGTGGAGCTATTACTCTGGGTTAATTTTTTGGCCCTTTTTTCTTACTTCGGAAATAAAACATTTCTGCTTAAAACTTTCAGTGAAACACCAGCTAATATATACTCGCCCTGGCTTTCAAATTTTGTGACGCGAGGCTTGTTATTTATCTTGACTGGGACACTCATTTTTGCAGTACCCATCTTTGCTGAACATCGGCTTTTAATCTTACTCTGGGCGTTTCTATTGTTTTACAACCAAAGCTTTGAAATCCTTATTCTATACCAACGAGATTTCAAATTTAACTTCATAACGGAGCTAACAAGAAATGCAATTGTACTTTTAAGTATTCTCTTTTTTACAGGCGCTTTCAATCTAAAAACCCTACTATATTTAATAATTGGAGGGCTTTTTATAAAATCAATTTTCTATTCTGCTTTCTATTTTCGAAATATCAAATACACAACTATTTCCCTAGACGTTAAGAGTTTAAAGAACTCTATTCCATTTTTCATACCAATGGTTCTAGGGACCATTAGAACCAAAATTGATAGTTATTATGGAACAATTTATTTTACGAAAACAGACCTAAGTCAATATCAAATATTTATTGGCCTAGTTACCTTAATTCAAATGGGAGCGAGTTATTCGATCAATCCATTTCTTAAAACATTTTACCGAATTTCTAATCAAACTCGTGATAGAATTGAAAAACAATTTTATGGCATTGGCATAGCTAGTGGTATCCTCTTTATTGGAGTTATTTACTTAGTGATTGAGTATCTTTATGATTTCCGTTTTAGTGCATCTAGTTACCTATTAGCATATCTATTTATTGCAACGCTATTTGTGCATTTGGTGCTGATTAATCAGTTTTATAAAGAAAACAAGCAAATGCAAGTTGCCGTGATTATCGCGACAACAGCAGCCATGCAAATTGTCCTAGGGTACTTTGTTATTAAAACCCATCAAATTGAAGGCGCATTGGCCATTAAAACAATAGGGCAATGGGCAATGATAATTGCTTTACTATTTCTAAGGAAGAAAATTGTGAAAGCAATACCTTCATAAAACAATAAAGAGTGAAAAAAATATTGGGAATATCTGCTTTTTATCACGATGCTGCTGCCGCCATTGTAGTGGATGGAGATATTATTGCCGCTGCTCAAGAGGAGCGATTTACCCGTAAAAAGCATACCGCAGAATTTCCTGTTCATGCTATTACATTCTGCCTTGAAGAGGCTGGCCTTACCATTGAACAACTAGATGCCGTTGTGTTTTATGACAAGCCATTACTTACTTTTGAAAGGTTATTAGAAACATATTATGCCTTTGCACCCAAAGGCCTTATTTCGTTTATAAAGTCAATTCCTATCTGGCTTCGAGAAAAATTATTTCTTAAAAAAATGATTCGAGACGGATTGAAAGAAGTGGGGACTTACGATCCTAAAAAATTAAATCTACTATTTACCGAACACCATCTTTCGCACGCGGCTAGTGCTTTTTTCACTTCTCCGTTTGAAAAAGCAGCTATCTTAACTATAGACGGTGTTGGAGAATGGGCTACAGCCACAATAAGTGAGGGAAACAACAACACAATTACGGTAAAAGAAGAAATGAATTTTCCACATTCCGTGGGGTTATTATATAGTGCTTTTACCTATTTTCTCGGTTTCGCCGTAAACTCTGGAGAATATAAATTGATGGGATTAACTCCTTATGGTAATCTTAATGACGAAGAGACCCAGCGATTTATCAAAAAAATAAAGAGCACTTTAGTTTCTATCAAAGAAGATGGTTCCATTTGGCTGGATCAATCCTATTTCAAATATGCTACTGGACTTCGCATGGTAAACGATGCCAAGTGGGAACAACTGTTTGGGTTTAAAAGAAGAGTACCCGAAGCGGAAATAACACAACAACACGCAAATCTCGCCTTGGCCATCCAAATAATAACCGAAGATATTGTACTGAAAATGGCTTCTCACGCTAAAAAAATTACCAATGCAGACTATTTATGTATGGCAGGAGGTGTCGCGCTTAATTGTGTGGCAAACGGAAAATTGATTGAAAAAAACCTTTTTAAAGAAATCTATGTGCAGCCTGCCGCAGGAGATGCAGGTGCCTCACTAGGTGCTGCCCTCGCCGTTCACTATATATACTTCAACAAGGAACGGAAAATAGCCGGGAATAAAGATGCAATGAAAAATGCCTTTCTGGGGCCTTATTTTTCTGAAAAGGAAATTCTTTCAACAAATAGAGAACTAGGTGCCGTAGCAATACAAGTAGATGATACTGCTGCCCTTTCAGAAAGTATTGCAAAAAAGATAGCTAATGGAGGGATCGTAGGATGGTTTCAAGACAGGATGGAGTTTGGCCCCAGAGCTCTGGGAAATCGAAGTATTCTGGCCGATCCCTCTCACCCTGAGATGCAAAAAAAGTTGAACCTTCACATTAAATACCGCGAAGGGTTTAGACCTTTTGCACCTTCTGTTTTAGCCGAAGGCGCCGAAAAAATTTTTAATCTAAAAAATACTAGTCCTTATATGACTTTCGTTACTTCGATTAATAAAGAATCACGAAAAGAGTTGCCTTCAAACTATCACACAATGTCCTTTACTGAAAAGTTATATTGCGAACGAAGTGACCTGCAAGCTATCACACATTTAGATTTTTCTGCTCGAGTACAAACCGTACACAAAGAGAGCAACCCCAAATACTGGCAGCTGCTACAAGCTATAAAAAAAGAAACAGGGAAAGGAGTCGTAATTAATACCAGTTTTAATGTTCGGGGAGAACCAATAGTCTGCACTCCTACAGATGCCTATGCTTGTTTTATGAATACAGAAATGGATTATTTAGTAATTGATAATTTTGTATATACCAAAACCGATCAAAAAGATTGGCAAAATCGAGAAAAATGGAAACAAACCTTTACACAAGATTAATATGGATGCATTAAAAGATCTTTGGTTATTCATGAAAGAGCGAAAAAAATACTGGCTCCTGCCCATTATCATTGTACTCCTTTTTATGGGCGTTCTTATTGTTTTTGGCGGCGGGAGTGCACTTGGCCCTTTTATTTATTCGCTATTTTAATTTATGAAATCTAATAACAAGCAACAGTATAAAACAGTACTCACCATTTGCGTTGGTTTTTTGGTGATCTACACTTTCACGGAAGCAAAATGGTCATTATGGGTTGCTTTATCTGTCGGCATTTCGGGTGTATTATCCTCTTACTTAGCGAAAATAATTCATAAATACTGGATGCAATTGGGCGTCTTACTTAGTTTTATTATTCCGCCTATTTTATTGGGTATTATTTTCTTTTGCCTGCTGTACCCCGTAGCATTGCTTTCTAGGATTTTTGGAGAAAAAGATCCATTAAGACTCAAAAATACGACTGCCAGCACCTTTCAAAAGGTTTCGAAACAACCAGATAAAGCCTCGTTTCACAAGACATGGTAAGTCTCTAATAAGAGATTGTGTTTAGGTAATTTGTCAAAATAGTAGCTACTAATTTATTACCTGCTGCCGTCCAATGCTGTTCTCTGGGATTGTACATATCAACTTCATTTTTTTGAGCCGCTTGCAACGCGGGTAATAAGTCGACCATATGTATATTATGCTCACTGGCAAATTCTAGCAAAATTTTGTTTGGCAAATTTCTTAAAAGCATAATTTCATCTTTCGCTGCTGCCGCTTCCAGCGATTCCCACGTAGTATTTTCCACCTGGGCAATGGAAGGCGCCAATGCAAAAACAATGGGCGTATTATTCTTATTTGCAAAAGAATTTATCTCCAAAAGCATTTGTTGTAGCAACGTATACATCTCCTGCGTTTCTTTAGAAAGTGGATAACGACAAACGTAGTTCTCTGGTGCTAAAAACTGTGAAGGAGTCTCTTGATCTGTTTTGGACACAATCACTTCAAGTCGTTTTTTTACAAACCGAAACAAATGGGAGGCATAATAAAAAGGCAATGATTCTTCTTTTAGACGACTGGATTCTGAAGGCGGATGTATTACAATAGACCCATTTTCATCCAAAGAAGACGTAGGCCTAGGATACAACCACTGGGTAGTATCAAGATTATCTGTAAAATCATTTCGCAAATAGACCATCAATACAATAACATCGGGTTGGATCTCTGGCAACCACTTTTGTAAAGTGAGGTATTCTTGTACTTGCCCATATCCATTTACCCCTAAATTGAAAACAGAGGTATTGGAAAGTCTTTGTTCCAAGACCGCAGTAAAAACTTGTTCTTCTTTTACTGAAATATTACTCACAAAAGAATCGCCCAACACCAAAATCTTCTTAGCTTCTTTTTTTTCTGAAAATTCTGTATCGCGATATCCTGCGCTATTGGTTTTAATCCTTTGATTAACCTCTCCGTCATATAAAATGGTGCCTGAATGATCCGGAATAAACTCCCATCCTAAAACAGCATCCTTTTGAAACATTTGGTCGTGCTCATTGATCTGAGGAAAAAATACGCGGACAAATACTTCACACAGCAAGAGTATGATGATAAGCGAAGCAAATAAAAGAAATGTATTGTTTTTCATAGAGAGAAATGATACATTTTCCAAGATACTATTAAAATAATGGGGTACAAAAATGAATTCTAAACTTAGTATCTTTACCATAGACCAAATAAAAGAAGTTGAACAAAAAAAACATCATTGTAGTCGGCTATCCCAAAAGCGGTACAACTTGGCTCAGCCGTTTGGTGGCAGAGTTGGTACAATGCCCGCTACAGGGTGATTGGGGTTTTGATCATATTCAGGCGTTGTACAAAGAAGGAGATGATAGAGTTTCAGACTTCCAGTGCTATAAATCTCATCACACGTATCAGGAATTACCTGAAGTTTCAAAAGAGGCCATTTATAAAGTAATTTATATAGTTAGAGACCCTCGCGATATTGCCATCTCTGGCAAGCATTATTTTGATTTTTCTTCAAAAAAACAAACCCTCTTAAAAAAGTTAAAACTCTCAAACGTTACTCCATCTTTTTCGAATATTTCAGAAGAAGATAAAAAAAAGAAGATGATTCACGCCGTATTACATGGTGATAAAAACATCAACCAATGGTTGCGTTTGTCTTGGAAAGGTCATCTAAACAACTACAAAAACGAAGAAATCTTAGTTGTAAAATATGAAGAGTTAATAGACCATCCTCAGGAAACATGTGTTAGAATATTGAAGTATTTAGCGCTTGATAAAACAAGATTGCACATTAAACATAGTATTGAAAGTCAATCTTTCAAAAAGAAAAAAGGAGAAATATCAACTAGCGACAATCCTATTCTAAAAAAAATAATTAGAAAAGGTAGTTACGGATATTGGAAAGATGAGTTTTCTAAAAAAGAAAAGACCCTTTTCCTTGAGTACCTTATAGACACTCCTTATCATGCCTAGCCTAAAAGAAACAATAAAATCAATCTTACAGATTGAGACCTATAGAGATAGGAAGTTTTATGGGCAACTTGTTAAAAAAGGAGATCTGTGTTTTGACATAGGAGCTAATTTGGGAAAGAAAAGCAAATTATTTCTTTCATTAGGAGATAAAGTGATAGCTTTTGAACCTCAGTCCAATTGTCATTTAGCATTACAAAAAATAAAACATCCTAATTTTTCATATTTTCCTTATGCTGTTGGAGCTAAGGATGAAGAAAAAGAATTACAACTAGCCAACCACGTCGAAGTAGCAACTTTTTCTGAATCGTTTATAGATTATTTTAAGAATGATGAACTACAATGGAATGCTTCGGAAAAAGTAACGGTAAAAAAATTAGACACATTAATTAAAACATACGGTCTTCCAGGTTTTTGTAAGATCGATGTAGAAGGCTATGAATTTGAAATACTATCTCATCTAACCTATGAAATCCCATGTATTGAATTTGAATTTACAGGTGGATTCATTCCTGAGACCATAAAAAGCATTAATTTATTGGATAAAGGGCACACTCTTTACAACTATATGTTGAACGAACATCCGTATTTTGAACTAAAAAAGTGGGTTTCTGCAGGTAAAATGGTTAATATATTGAAAAACATGCCAGTTGAAAGGCTACATGGAAATATCTTTGTAAAAAACAGCACTCACTAAACATTAACTATTTTTTTTGAAAAACAAAATCGTCATATTCAACCCGAGAAGTGCAAACCAAAAGCACCGAATACCCAATTCTATCTTGCAGGTGGGTGCTGCTATTTATGGCAAATACGATTTTGCCTTTGTAGATGGAAATTTAGAAGACGATCCTTGGGCAAAAATCGCCTCTTATTTTGACACAGGAGAATACAAATACTTTTGTAGCACTGTGATGCCCGGACCTCAGTTGAGACAGGCAATTCCATTTACTAAAAAGGTAAAAGAAACCTATCCAGAAAGCAAAACAATTTGGGGTGGCTATTTTGCCAGCAATCAATATAAAGTTTGCATAGAAGCACCTTATGTAGATTATATTGTTAACGGCCCTGGAGATGCCGCCTTTCCTGCTTTGTTAGATGCACTTGAGAGTTCTAATATTTCAGAAATAAAGAACATTAAAAACCTCATCTATTTGGAAGATGATGAAATTGTACAAACGCCTAAAGAGGCTTTGCTAGACCAAGATTCTTTACCGCAACTACCCTACACTCACTTAGATGAATTTTACGATCTAAATAATTACCTCAGCAAAACTTTTTTGGGCGATAAAACCTTTTCCTATCACTCTAGTTTAGGCTGCCCTTTTACTTGTTCTTTTTGCGCTGTTGTCCCTATTTACAACGGTCGTTGGAAGGCAAAATCTGCTCAGACCGTTTACAATGACGTGAAATATTTTAAAGATCATTACGGTATTGATGCCATTGAGTTTCACGACAATAATTTCTTTACAGCCAGAAAACGTGTAGTTGAATTTTCTGAACTAGTTAAAAACGAAGGAATTACTTGGTGGGGAGAAGGCCGTATTGATACTATCAATAAATACAGTGATGAAGACCTAAAATTGATGAAAGAAGCAGGCTGTAAAATGATTTTTTTGGGTGCTGAAACCGGTAATGACGAGATTCTTAAACAGATGAACAAAGGAGGTACTCAAACAGGACAAGGAATTAAGGACTTTGCAGCTCGTTTATTACCTATTGGTATCATCCCCGAATTTTCTTTCGTACTAGGAATGCCAGCCGAATCTCCAGAAAAAGTAATGGCGCAAATAGAATGGGACATTAACTTTATAAAAGAAATCAAAGAAATAAATCCTAATTCAGAGATCATCATTTATCTCTACAGCCCGGTTGCCACTGAAGGTTCTGAACTCTATGAGCAAATACAAAAAGCCGGTTTTAGTTTTCCTGAAAAATTAGATGATTGGCTCGATCCCGCTTGGGAGAATTTTGACCTACGTAAAAACCCTTTAACGCCTTGGCTCAATGCAAAAATGGTAGACCGTATCATGAATTTTGAAACCGTATTGAACGGCTATTATCCAACGGCTTCAGATTTTAGGATTACAGGGTTAAAAAAATCTATTTTAAGAGGTGTCTCCTCTTTTCGTTACAAAACGAGTATCTATAAATATCCTTATGAAATTAAGGCAATGCATAAAATTTGGAAATACCGCCAACCAGAAATTCAAGGTTTTAGAAGTGAGTAATGGGAACGTTTAGAAATATAATAAAAAAAGTCACTCAGCCTTTTCTGCAAAGAGGTCTTGATTATTATTACAGAAAACCTAGAAACTATAGCTATGACGGCTTAACTGTCTTGGTACACCCCGATGTTTTTCCACCACATCTAACTTTAAGTACCAAGATCTTATTAGACTTTATTTCTGAAATGAATCTTGAAAAAAAGACCTTTTTAGAACTAGGTTGTGGTTCAGGAGTAGTTTCATTGTATGCCAAGAAAAAAGGAGCTACCGTTACTGCCAGTGATATCAACGAAACTGCATTGAAGTATTTAAAAAATGCTTCGGAAACTGCTAAGCTTGAGGTAAATTGTGTGAAATCGGATCTGTTTTCTAATATTTCAAAAGAGTACTTTGATTTTATTATTGTGAATCCCCCATATTATCCGAAAGCACCCTCAAACATTAAGCAGCACGCTTGGTTTTGCGGTGAAAACTTTGAATATTTCGAGGCGTTCTTTAATCAAATACCATCCTACTTAACTCCTAAAAATGAAACCTACATGATCCTCTCAGAGGATTGTGAACTCCAAAAAATAGAAACAATTGCTAATCGTAATAACCTAGAGATGAACACGATACTTGAAACTAAAAAAGCTGGAGAAAAAATTTTCATTTTCGAAATTAAGAAATAAAATAATAAAGGTGTTCCTCTAATTAAAGAGAAACACCCATTAAGAACGTTCTTAACATAAACCCTGTCAAGTAGTAAAAAACTAAGAACGCCAAACATGTACTAACCTAAATAGTAACGTTTGTTTAAATTGAAACTGCCAAATGCATGAATCAATTCTAAACCTAACCTAATCAAATCTATACATTGACGAACCAATTACCTAACATTGATATGGTTCTAAAAGTTGTTTTCGTTGAATAACCCTTCTTTTTCGACCAAACCTTATTCCCTAGAGTACAAAGCGGTAGGTAGCCTTAATTAGAAAAGTATTTTCAGGTTTTCTTTTGAGGATAAGTCTATCAGCAATCCCCCCAAAAGTATCGCTTGCATCACCTTCATCACCGTTAATTCCTTGAGACCATACAAAGAAGACCTCTGAACCTGGAATATATTCCCAACGCACCACCAAGTTAGATCGATATTGTGCAAACGAAAAGTCCGGCTTATCAAAGGAATAATCTGTAGTTCCATCTTTATCTTCGTCAACTGAATACACATCATCCTGAAATGAAATCTGATCATTTTCATATAGTCTTACCCTCTCATCTAAGCTTTTCGCAGTAGGATCATTTACATAGTTGAAGTTACTATAACTACCCTTTGCTATAAACGGCTGCCCATAATATTGTATGGTAAGGTTAGGGTTTATAGTATAGTTTATTCGAAGCGTAGCACTAAGGGTTTCAAAATCTATTTCCGAAGTAATATATCTATTCATTCCGTCAAAATCCTGTTGTGTTACATACTGAGTCTTGTTTGGATTTGTTTCGTATTCTGTTTCCAAAGAAATGCTTAATGCATTTAACGGTTGGTATCTAAAGCGAACTTCATATCTATCTAAGCCGAAGTTCTCTTGCTTAGTGCGTGAATTGACATATCCTAAAGTCATACTCAACTTCTTACGTTGATCCGTTCCAGAAAATAGATACCAGAAATTCTCTTGACTCCAACGCCAGCGAGGACCACCTCTTAAAACTGTATTGGTATAAATTCTTGGTTTATGAGCACCTCCAAAGGCACTCCACCAGTTATTCTTATAATTAATATTTCCGTTGACCTCTATTTGTAATCGGTTGAAGTTTCCGTCAAAATCATAACTCGTAAACTGATTCAAACCAAAGTTCATACGTCTATACCAGCTCGTTGGTTTATTAAACAAACGTCTCAAATTTGCATATTGCTGGATTAAATCCGCCTGTCGTAAAAATCCAAGGTCGTTCAATTCTAGCTCTGGTGACTTATAATTGCCTCCCGCATTATAGCGCCAATTACCGCCCCCTCCTTTTCCAATTTCAAAACTGCCACCGGTACCTATTAAAGATGTTCTGGTTGAGTCCACACCTACATGACCAGCATCTTCTCTTTGAAATAGATGAGTCAAGGAGGTCTGCGTTCGCTCAATGGCTTCTGCACTTCCCCGAACTGAACTAAGAACTGCCTTTCCCAGAATATAATACTTCCGTTCTCTCCAATTATGTCTAAAATCTAACCCTCCAGAATATGCATGACTATGCAAAAAAGACACATTGGGGTCCATTCTTCTATGTGTTGAGGTAAAAACCCCTCCTATATATGAATTTCTATCATTAAAATCCTTTTGAGCTCTTCCAACAAAATAATTGGTTAACGGTTCAACTACCGTTTTTCCTTTTTCATTATTCACGTCCCTGGTTTTGGCAAACTCTTTCGCAGTTACGCTCTCTAGTACTCCAAGAGACCAACCATTTTTAGTCTTTCCGCTAAATTTAGCCGCTCCTAAAATCGTAGAATTATTCGGCTGATCAGCAAACTCCACATTGTCGTCACCTACACTTCCTTGAGGGCTTCTTCCAATACGTCTCGTGAAAAACAAATTGTCTTGCCCTCCTCCAACTCGAGAGTCAAATATGTTCTTATTTTCTACAAAAAACGGACGTCGTTCTTCAAAAAATATTTCGAAGCCGTCAAGTGCGATAGCCCCAGGGTCTGCATCTACCTGCCCGAAGTCTGGGTTAATGGTAAGATCTAATGTAAGATCATTGGTTATTCCAATTTTTGCATCTATCCCTACCGTTCCGCTCATATCAGTCCCATCTCGAAACGGATTCCCTTCTTCTTCTTCAAAAGTATCTATCTGCCCTAAAACGTATGGCTGAATTTCTAATTGCTTCTGAGGTTTTAAACCTATTAAACCTCTAAGTTCTCCAAATTCACTCACCCAACCAGGAGCATTTGGCAAAACAGGTTGCCATAACGATCGCTCTTCATTTCTGAAATAACGTCGAGTAGATTGCAGCCCCCAAATTTGTTCTTCCTCATTTCCGAAGCGTAACTGACTTAAAGGAATACGGAGCTCTGCTGTCCAACCGTTCAAGCCAATCAAAGTCTTCGCATACCAAATCGGATTCCAACTGCCATCCCAATTATTTCCATTATTCGATATAAACTCATCTCCCTTAACTCCAGCAGCGGTAATAGTAAATGAAAACCCAGTACGGTCGTCGTTATAACTATCAATATTAAATTCTACCCAATCACCTTCAAGTCCATCTCTACGAGAAAGACGTCTTTCTATTTTATCTGGTTCGGCATCCAAGCAATGAACAGCTATGTATAGATTTTTATCGTCATATACAATCTTGAATCTAGTTTGCTCAGTAGGAGGTGTCCCATTATCAGGTTGGTTTTCCACATAATCACTTGTCCACTCAACCTCATTCCAGACCACCTCATCAAAGACCCCATCTAGTTTAGGTGCCGTCTGATCGTTTATCGAGCTAGTGGTATAAACTCTTTTTTCTGAAGGTGTTTGCTCTGTGTTAGAAGTTCCATCGGTCTGCGAAAAAGCGAGAAGCGAATGGCATAAACAAATGAGCAGCGCAAAGGTTGATTTACGAGTCATAATGGATTAGTTTATATAAAGAGACTGGAAAAGCAATGATTCGTGACAGAATCCATCAATGTTTAAGATAATTTTAACTTTTTTGAAAAATTAACTTCTTTTTCGACTTAATAAATATTTACATTGACTAAAACGAAAAATCGCCCCTAAAAAATTAGGGACGATTCATCATAGGATTACCGTTAGTTAGTCAATAAACTTTTAGTGGTAATCCAACCATCAACGAGTTAATATAATTTATAAACGCTTGGACTATTCATCAAGAACGTCTTCAATTTTAGATACCCAACCTTGAACTGGTTCAAACAGTCTTTTCTTAGTTCCATTTTCGTCGGTTGTATATTCCAACTGAATGGTCCCAGTTGCAACAGGATCGATATTCGCACCATCTTTATATGCCCAAACAGTAACTTTAAGGTCATAAGTCTGCCCTGCTTGAAGCTTGTCTTGAATTAAACGTAGCAACTCTAAGAAAGCATAATCAGCCACATTATTCGACGTATTTATAGTAACTTTTGGATACCAGAAATAGAATTTATCTTGGTCATCATCTATCTGTGGAATGTTTTTTGCAAAAACTGAACTCGATTTACGTAATGCTTCACGATCAGTTTTCACGCTGGCCATTTCGTAAGTAATATTAAACCATGCTCCTGGGTGAGACTGCTCTAATGGCTTGTCAAAATACGGCTTAAAAGCAACCGTTTCCCCCAACTCTCTCTTCGTGATAAAATTAGCCTCTTTCTCGGTTGGTTGATTCGCTTTCTGGTTTCTCAAATAATTGGTTCCCTTGGTGAAAGCTATCTTTCCTTTGTAATTTTTATAAACGTCATACTTCATTAATTGTTTCTTTGCTTTGTCACCTGCAGCACCTTTCAAAGCACCAATAATCATATCCACCTTGGCCTGTACAGTTTCTATATCCCACGTATCTAAATCCGCTTTGTTTTTAGCCATCACGTCAACCACAGTTCTTTTGGCATCTACAGGAATAGGGGTGTCGTAATCATTAGCACTTCGGTCTCCCTTAATCTGCGCCAATACTCCCGGAGCAACTTCAATCACTTCTACATAACCCGATGCACTCGCTGACATCCATTTGAAGAATAATTTTACCTGATTCTTGCGGTGATAACTTTCCTTCATATCCATTTTAAGTTGAGGTTCGTCTCCCTTTTTCTCGAAATAATGAAGCTCATCTACAATCTTCCCTTCAGCTTCTTTTACGAATCGAAATCCAAATGCTCTTGTATCCACAAGACCAAAATATTCGCCCGTGATTCCTAGTGCATCCGTTTCATTATTGAATTCACCAAAGGAACCTCCTTTTTTCCCTTTGACTTTTTTCACTTTGTTTTTACCTTTCTTGCCTAGGCCAAGTGCTTTCTTTGTGTTCTTCCCAAATTGTGCTTCCGCTGTGTTACTTACTCCAACAATTAGGAATAAACTTAGTGCTGCTGTTAATAGTATTTGTTTTTTCATTTTTAATATAATTTAATTATTGATAGTTAAAAGTTTAGTGTTACATTTTTAGTTTCGGTCTTAAGGGTACCATTGTCACCACTTGAACCTGTTCTCCCATGACTTGCAGAAGAATATTTAGGAGCCCCTCCTTTGCCTCCCTTACCACCATCTGTATTAATTTTAATATTGTGTTTTACCGCTGATGGATCCTTAACAAAAGTTACATTTCCTCCTGCTCCTCCATTTCCTCCGTGGCCACCATCGGGTCTTCCACTAGAGCCATCGAAGGCGTTCATACCTTGACCACCTACTGCGTTTATGGTAAGCTCGGTGTCCAATGAAAGTTTATAGCGTGCTACTGTTTTACCCTTTGTTTCATTATAAATCTCTATTTTGTTGATAGACCCTTCGGTCTGTTTGTGTTTTACAGTCTTAACTTTCACAGTTAAATTGTCTCCTCGACCAGCATGCTGTCCATCTAATCCTTGTGTAATGGCCATATGTTTTCGGCGATCATGACCCCAAAAACCATTTCGATTTACACGTATGGAAACATCATTGGTGGTTACTATTTTCTTTTCGGCTTTCAATGAGGGATGGTAAACCGAACTAAGACGTAGGACGATCTCATCATTTGGAAACTTCGATGCGTCTTCATCAACTCTTACGGTTTCCCTGGTATTACTGCAACCCTCGTTATTGAGCTTAAAATCTTCCCATGGAATTTTTCCTCCTAAATTGGACGTCTTTAGCTGCGATCCATCTTTTAGGGAGGCAACTACTCCGTAATTAATCGCCTCGCTAAAGTGTGCTACCTTAGCTGGCTTAGAGACCAATTGAATTTCGATCTTTGCGACAGCTTTACCTTCTAAAGAATTTACTTTTCGTTCAACTTCGGCTATTTCGGCTTTTGCCTCTTTTACGTTGGCCCTCGCCCCCGTTTGGTTTTTAAATGTAGCCGTAGCATATGCCGCAACGTTCTTATTGGTTGTTTCCCAATTACTTCCAAAACTACCGCTGGGTTTAACTAAAATGTACTTGGTTGTTGCCTGCTGCTTCCCATTCCATTCATAATAGACCGCATAGTCTTTTAAAAAAGAAAGTCGGAAGGTTTTATAAGCGAAATACGCTGGGTAACCTGGAACATCAGGGGTAAATGGCTCGTCTAGAATTCCAGAACGCTTTACCAAAACTTGAGATACATTATCTCCTGTTTTAGCAATATTGACAGGCCAAGTTTTCTTTACTTTTTCAAATTTCTCCTTGTCATTAAGCTTATAAACAGTATAGTTCCCTGACTCGAAGTTTTTTAAAATGTTATTTTGACTTTCTTGCGCATATCCGAAAACAATTCCGAAGCAAGTAAAAATGATTAGATAATTAATAAGAAATTTCATAGTTGCTGTTAATGGTTAATTACGCTGCAAATATGAATCGATACAAGAAGGGATTTTCCTTCGGATTGCTGAAATGCCTTTTTCGGTTTCCGAATCACCTCGTAAATTTTCAGAATAAAAAACAAAAAAAGACTGCACGAATGCAGCCTATATCCTCAAAATAAAATTTGGTTAGTTGGCATTATAGATATTTCGAGAGTTTAATTGTTTTACTGCACATCTCGTTGGTGATCTCGAAAATTACTGCTTTCTTAGATCCACTTTCTGCCCAACGAACTTCTTTCCCAAATTTGCATGTAATGCTTGTTTTTGAGTCCTTATTTAAGGAAACAAACCCACTCCCCGTATGGATACTCACTTTTTCTTTGGTATCATTAATAAGACTGAAACTGGCAAAATCGACCTCAGAAACCTCATTGTTGTTGCTGGTGTTTGTTGTTTGTTGGATTGGCATAAAAGCCGAAAAAATAACAAATGCTGCTAATAGAAATATTGTTTTCATATTTTCAAGTTTAATAATTACTCTCCAAAAATATTGAAGAAAATGACAGAGTGTAGTAATAGTTTCTGAAATTCAGCTTTCGATTTCTAAGATATCGCTATGAGCTTATACTCTGAACAATCGTTAGGAATTCATCTTTTTTATCCTTGGAAATAGACACTGTTTTTCCATTGTCCATTAAGATATAGTCACCGTCGGACTTTACATATTGTTGAATGAACTTAAGGTTTATTAGGTAGGAACGGTGAGGCCTATAGAAATTAGGCATTTGCTCTAATAAAGCCGCAAAATGCTTTAGGGGTTTACTGATAAGTATCTCCTCTTCCGATTTTGTAGCAATCTTCGTGTACATTCCGTCCGCCTCTAGCATGATAATATCATTAAAGTCCACAAATTTAATTCCATTGGAAACTGGTAAGCCTATTTTCTCAAAATTAGAAGAAGTTAGACTTTTCTTTAGTTCTTCGAGACGATTGTTAATTTGAGATTTTCCGATAAGTTTGATGGCCTTGTCAACGGCCTCCCTTACCTGACTTGGTCTAACAGGTTTTAAGAGATAGTCGATGGCCGAGAGTTGAAACGCTTGTATGGCATATTCGCTATAGGCTGTGGTAAAAATAATCTCAAAATTAATGATGTCTTTTTCGATAAAATTTAGAATCTCCAAACCAGAATGTTCAGGCATTTCAATATCGAGAAAAACGATGCTCGGCTCTTCAGATTTTATGATTTCTACTCCCGAAAGTAAATCGCCCGCTTCAAATATTTCTGTGATCTTTGGGCAATTCTCTTCAATAAGAACGCTCAATAAGTTCCGCGCTTTACGCTCATCGTCTATAATAATTGCCTTCATATCTATTGTGCTGTTATTGGAATACTTAAAATCACCTTAGTCCCAAGGGCTGTTTTGTCCTCATCAAAAAGATCAATAATCTCCACCCCTATTTTTTTCTCTTTACCATAATTAAGTAGGCTCAGTCGCTCTTCGGTGGCCTTTGCGGCAAAAGATCTATGTAATCCGCTTTTTTTCTCCTGAATTTCCTTGGCCTTAACTCTTCCCACTCTGTTGTCTTTGACAATGCATTCTATATTTTTCCCTTCGGAAGCATTAAATGAAACTTCTAATTCACGATCCTCTTTTTTATGCAAAAGGCCATGTTTTAATGCATTTTCTATATATGGTTGAATTAGCATTGTTGGAATATGAATCACATCTTTATTAAGCTCTTGAGCCGCGTTTAATGTATAATGAAGTGTTTCTTCAAACCGAAGACTCTCTAAATCTAGATACATATTTAAACTGTCTATTTCTTCCTGTAAAGATATTATTCCTGTATCACTGTGACTTAAATACGTTCTAATCAAATCGGCAAATTTTCCAAGATAATCGCTTGCCTCATTCTTTTTGTTCATAACGATGTACTCTTGAATGGAATTAAGGGCGTTAAAAATAAAATGCGGATTCATTTGCGATTTTAAAGCCTTCAATTCGCTTTCACGGTATTGCTTTTCTAATGCTAGCCTCTTCTGTGTTTCTCGGAGCTCAATAGTAACCAATTCTGCCTTTTTCTTTTCTCTAAGTTTTCCGAAGAAAAACAATGAGGCTAATAAAATAAGACCTGCGATTATTATGGCCCCAATAAAATAGTTTCTGTTGCGTAAGCTTTCGGCCTCAGCAACCTGTCCCTGTAAAGCAATCTTATCGGTTTCATATTTAGTTTTCATATCGGCAATCATTTCCTTTTGCTCCTTGGAATTGATGGAATCGTTAATAGCATTGTAAACTTTATTCGCTGCCTGTGCCCTTTCGTAGTCTTGATTAATATTATAAGCAATAAATAATTTCTGGTTAATGTCTCGAATATAAATTAAGTTTTCAATTTTCTTATAGATATTCAACGACTTATTATATAGTGGTATTGAGGCTTTATGTTCATTTTCCAATGAGCTAATAGTCGCTAAGTCGTAATATATTGCTGCGATGTTTGCAAATTGTCCGGTTTTTTCAAAATATGGCAGCACTCTATTGAAGTTCTCCTTAGCCTTATCAAGTTCTCCAGTAGCTTTATAAAGCTGTCCAAGCGTTGATAACATAATCATTTCTCCAGGAACAAAATTACTTTCTTGAGAAATTGTTACCGCTTCCAAAAAATAGGTTTCGGCGTTTTTATAATCTTTTGCCTTCATATAAGCATTTCCAAGATCAAAGTAATATCGAGCCTTAGCGCCGCTTGAAGGATCATTTTTTGATAGCGCGATATTCTCCAAGTGCATCCCTATTGCCACTTCGGGAGAACCAGTTTCTTGATAAAGCATACCGAGGTGGCTATTTCCAAGCATTAAGTTCAGTTGATCTTCTTGCGATTCAAAAATTTGTAGTGCAACTAGGGCATTTTCAATTGCCTTGTCAAGAAGTCCCATTCTTCTTTGATTACGCGATAAATACAAATAGCCCAGACCCTCGAAGTCCTTATACCCTTTCTCTTTTGCAATCTCTAACGCCTCCTTAATTAGTGGAGTTGCCTTCGTAAACTCTCCGGAACGATAATAATAAACAGCCTCTAGCAAAGTTTTTATCGAGTACTATCCTTTTCAATATGGGTCTCTAAGACTTGAAGAATGCTATCTTGTTTCTTGTCTTGGGGAAAAAGAAATGTCCAAAAAAAAAACAGATTAAGAGTATTTTTTTGATCATAAAAGAACTAAATTATTTGGAAGTTATAATTTCAAAAATAGGGTTTCTTCTTCGTTTTACTGGGTATAATTTATGAAACCTCTTTTTCGACTTCTAATTAAACAAAGAGAGTATCTAAATAATAATGACAGTCTCTTCTAGATAATTTGAAAAATGTAATTCCTTACGAGATTTATACCCATAAGCCTGTTTTCCGAAGTATTATTGGACTTACTTCTAAAGCAATTCATTTTGCCCCAGATTTATAATTATCTTTAGGTACTATTTCAATAGTTTATGAGAAAATTAATTTCCCAAAAGAAGCCTGCCTATAAAATCTCAAATTCCTTGTTTGATTACCTAACGCTTCACGGTAGAAACATTAAAATTCCGATATACTATGATGACCTTTTGAGGTTTCAAGGAGTAGTGTCTATTTATGATAAATACGGCAATGACACCCTTTGGGTAAGCGCCTATTATTCAGAATATGAACGAGACGAAATTGAGCTGAGTTTAAAAAAAATGTATACAATTTTGCACGCAGATGGAAGCGATATCGTTTTGCCTTACTTGTCCATTGATAGTATTGACTATTGTACCTTCGGAAACACAAAGCCGTTCAGAGTTAAGGTGCGAAATATTTTAAATGATAATTATATCTTTTTATATATCAAAAAGGCTGACGCCTCTCGTATTTATGGTTTAGAGTTGGAGCATCTTCTTTCTCCAAATCATATTAACTTCTTAGTCCATGGTAACACCTTAATAGAGGAACATATTTCGGGCATTCCCGGAGATGACTTCATTGAAAATAACTTAGAATTGTGCTCAGATCAAGATAAAAAAGAGATTGCAAAAGAGTTTGTGAAATTCAACGAACGCTGTTTTGTTAGGCTTTTAGGAGATATGCGCTCTTATAATTATGTGATGGTATTAACACATGATTTTGATCGAATTCAATATCGAATAAGAGCAATCGATTTTGATCAGCAAAGTTATGAGGGGAATTCGAAAGTATATATGCCCCAATTTTTAAAAGAGAATAACAAGCTTGTTGAAACAACATTGTCATTGCTCCAGGATGCATCTATAGAACAATACAAAAGAGAAGAACGATCTCTTTTGGCTAAAAGAGCAGCGAATGAACAGGACAGGCTAAAAGAATTAATGGATTGTATGACCGAAGATTCAATATCAACCAAAGCCAAAATCGCCAAATTAAAAAACGAGCTTTTTAAGCTTACCGCAGATGTAAATTTCAAGAAGTCCAAAAACATGGGCGAAATTTTGAATAGTGCGCTTGATTTTATCGTGAGGAACTATAAAAATGAGAATCCATACATCATCAAATAAATTTCAACAAATCAAAGAAAATAATATTTAATAGCTTACTATGCGCGTACAGTAAGCTGTATCTTTAGCAAAAATCCAAAGCTTATTCAATCTATAATCCCATTAGCCATGGAAATCAAGAAAATATTAATCGCTAATCGCAGTGAAATTGCAATAAGAGTATTAAGAGCTTGTACAGAGATTAATATTAAGACTGTTGCTGTTTTCACTTATGAAGATCGTTATTCCCAGCATAGATATAAGGCAGATGAAGCCTATCAAATAGGAAATGACAATGAACCACTAAAACCTTATTTGGATGGAGAACAAATCATTGCTCTGGCAAAAGATAAGAATGTTGACGCCATACACCCTGGCTATGGTTTTCTTTCTGAAAACTCAGAATTTGCAAAAAAATGCGCTGAGAACGACATAATTTTCATCGGGCCAGATCCTAGCGTCATGGATGCCTTAGGTGATAAGATAATGGCAAAAAAAATTGCAACGCTATGTAATGTCCCCATTATTGAAAGCAATAAAAAGAAGTTAACCTCTTTAAAAGTGGCACTTTCCGAAGCAGACTCCATTGGCTACCCATTAATGCTTAAAGCCGCTTCAGGTGGAGGGGGTCGTGGAATGCGCGTAGTTCGAAACCCTGAACATCTAGAACTTTATTTCGATTCTGCCAGAAATGAGTCTTTAAACGCCTTTGGAGACGACACGATGTTTCTAGAGAAATATGTAGAAGACCCAAAGCATATCGAGGTTCAAATTGTGGCAGATAATCACGGAAACATTCGTCATTTATTTGAACGGGATTGCTCTGTGCAGAGACGCCATCAAAAGGTAATCGAAATGGCGCCTTCTTTTAATGTTTCAGATAAAGTGAAGCAGGATTTATATGCCTATGCAGTTGCTATTGCAGAAGAGGTGAACTACAATAACGTTGGAACTGTTGAATTTCTGGTTGATAAAGAGAACAATGTATTTTTTATCGAGGTAAATCCGCGTATTCAAGTGGAGCATACCGTTACCGAAATGGTTACTGGAATTGATTTAATAAAAACTCAAATCTTTATTGCTGGAGGTTATAAACTGGATGACAAACAAATAAAAATTTACGATCAGGATTCATTGGCGACCTATGGCTTTGCATTGCAATGCAGAATCACTACAGAAGATCCAGAAAACGATTTCACGCCAGATTATGGAACTATTACTACCTATCGTTCTGCTTCGGGAATGGGAATTCGGTTAGACGCGGGAAGTATTTACCAATCATACAGTGTAAGTCCATTTTTCGATTCTATGTTGGTAAAAGTTTCGGCTCACGGAAGAACTCTGGATGGAGCCGTTCGGAAAATGTCGAGAGCACTTAAAGAATTTCGAATTAGAGGTGTAAAAACCAACATTCATTTTCTGCAAAATGTAATTCAGAATAAAACCTTCATAGAAGGGGCTTCCACCGTTAATTTTATTCAGAATACACCTTCGCTATTCAAAATAAAACTTCCACAAGATCGGACTTCAAAAATCACGAAGTATTTAGGAGAAGTAATTGTAAATGGAAATCCTGACGTGAAATTTGTTGATGATAACAGGGTCTTCAGAAACCCTAAAATTCCTGCATTTGATAAAAATGCAGCATTTCCGAAGGGAACAAAAGATCTATTAACCGAACTGGGACCAGAAAAGTTCTGTGCCTGGCTCAAGTCTGAAAAGAAGATTCATTACACAGACACAACCATACGAGACGCACATCAATCGCTGCTTGCAACTCGCATGCGAACCTTCGATATGAAAATGGTAGCCGAAAGCTTTGCTAAAAATCATTCGAACACCTTCAGTATAGAAATGTGGGGTGGAGCGACTTTTGACGTTTGTTTGCGGTTTTTGCATGAAAGCCCATGGAGTCGTTTAAGGGAACTTCGGAAACTCATGCCGAACATCTTATTTCAAATGTTATTAAGAGGTTCCAATGGTGTTGGTTATAAAGCATATCCTGATAACCTGATTGAAAAATTTATTGAAAAATCTTGGGAAAATGGCATTGATATTTTCAGAATATTCGATTCGCTCAATTGGGTAAAAGCGATGGAGCCAAGTATTAACTATGTGCGAAATAAAACAGGAGGTATTGCCGAAGCTGCCATTAGCTATACTGGAGATGTATTAAGCACAAAAAACAATAAGTACAATTTAAAATACTACACAAAACTCGCCAAGGATCTTGAAAATGCAGGAGCACATATGATTGCCATTAAAGATATGGCAGGTTTGTTAAGTCCTTATGCGGCAACCCAACTTGTGGGCGCATTAAAGGATACGTTGAAAATTCCATTGCATTTGCATACACATGACACTTCTTCTATTCAATCTGCAACCTACTTAAAAGCGATTGAAGCTGGAGTTGATGTAGTTGATGTTGCCTTAGGTGGATTGTCTGGATTGACTTCGCAACCTAACTTTAACGCGGTTGTTGAAATGATGAAGCACCAAGAACGCGCAAACGAATTTGAGATTGATAGCCTGAATCAGTTTTCAAATTACTGGGAAGACGTTCGGGATTTATATTATCCGTTTGAGTCTGGTCTTAAATCTGGTACTGCCGAAGTGTACCAACACGAAATCCCTGGAGGTCAATATTCAAATTTAAGACCCCAAGCAACAGCGCTGGGTCTTGGCGACCGCTTCGATGAAGTAAAGAAAATGTACGGTCTTGTGAATATCATGTTTGGAAATTTGGTAAAAGTAACACCTAGTTCTAAGGTTGTGGGTGATATGGCTATTTTTATGGTGACCAATGATCTAATGCCTGAAGATGTTATGGAGCGCGGACATGAAATTTCGTTTCCAGAATCTGTAATAAACTTCTTCAAAGGGGATCTAGGACAACCTTTAGGAGGTTTCCCGAAGGAACTTCAGAAAATAGTTTTAAAAAACAACAAACCTTATACAGATCGACCTAACGCGCATCTTACTCCTATCGATTTCGACACGGCTTATCAAGCATTCGAAAAGAAATACCAAAAAGGTTTTACACGTTCTATCGAATTCGAAGATTTTCTATCCTATAGTCTTTATCCGCGTGTTTTTGAACAAGCTCACGAAACATACAAAATGTATGGAAATGTCGCTATTTTACCAACACCCAATTTTTTTTACGGGATGAAAATAGGAGAAGAAATATTAATTGATTTGGAACCAGGAAAAACAATCATTGTTAAGTTGCTCTCGGTAAGCACTCCAAATGAAGAAGGGATTAGAATCGTTTTCTTTAAAGTAAATGGAGAAAACCGCCTTGTAGAAATTCAAGATAAATCAATCCAAGTTAATAAAGAAGTTAATGTTCAAATCGAACCTGATAATGCGGATCAAATTGGAGCTCCCCTTCAAGGATTGTTGTATAAGATCCTTGTGAAGAAAGGACAGGAAATTAAGAAGAATGATCATTTGTTTATTATTGAAGCTATGAAGATGGAAACGACGGTAACGGCTACTAAAGCAGGTAAGATAAAATCAATTACACTTAAACCGGGAGCCATGGTCTCAAAAGATGATTTGATAATAACTTTCAAATAAGTTATCGTTTAATTCTAAGGTCGTTTGACAGTCTATTTTGACATCGATAGTAAGTCGTTCCTGAAACTACTATTGGACGCGTAAAAAATAAAACAAAAGCACAAACCCATCCTCATTTAGAAAACAGCAAAACATACTATATTAGTGCAGATGGAGATGATGCGAATTCAGGAACAAGTATGTCTAAACCATGGAAAACTACCGCTAATATTGAATATTTGGGCCAAAATGGAGAGGTTAGCTTGTCTAACACAAAAATTAAATTTAGAAAGGGAGATGTTTGGGAAAATCAAGGCATAATTATAAAACACTTGAATGGAATGAGTCCCGGCGATCCTTTAGTAATTGGAACATACGGTTCTGGTGGTAAACCAATTATTTCAGGAAAATCAGAGATTACCGCTCTTTTTAAGCCTCTAAGAGACAATAATAACCATATACAAAACCTTTGGTATTGCCCAATGAACGCCGATCCAGGACGTATTTTTGACGGTTTTAATCAAGAATTAATGAAAGGGTATGATGTGAAGGATCATCAAGCATGGATATCTGCATCCGGAACACCAGATCCAGAATTATCATTTAATGAAAACAAGTATGACCTTGGACAAGAATCCTACTCACTTATAAATAACTGTAGTTCACCAAGTTTAGAGAAGAACAGATGGCAATGGATAGCTAGTGAGACTTCTTTTTGGTTTAATACCTCTGGAAATGTTGAGGAGACAGTTACTATTCCTGCAAATATATTTATTCTATATTCTGAAGATAATCCAAATAGCACTACTTTATATAAAAGTACAAATTCTAGTCCAGAATGGTGGAGATCATCTACGAACGTTCAAATACTTGAATGCAGCAATATTTCTATCAGTGATATTGATTTTCAGGGTGGTAGAGACTGTGTTGCAATTGGAAATCTAGGCGAAATCGTACCCGCTCCGAATTACATCAGTACAAATATAAAAATAACGAATTGTAATATTGGCAAGTATAGTTATCATCCTTTAGAAATCAGAAATTCAGAAAACATAACAGTAAATAATAATATTTTTGATTCTGGATACATTAAAAAAGTTGGATTATCTAAAACAAATTGTAAGGCATATTTATATGCTTCGGTTGTTGATCCAAATAATAATCCAGGCTATTTTTACAGTGGCTCCGACAGAGGCACAGGAGATGCTGTGCAATTATCATACTATGCAAAAAATTGTGAAATTTATGATAATCAATTTATTAATTGGAGTCATGCAGCGTACAACTTAGTGCCTGGAATTTAGGCACTTCTGATAAGAATTGGGATGTGTCTGGTAATAAAATATATAATAATGATTCATCACCAGATTTATCCTATGCAAGAGCATTTACAGTTTTTGGGACCAAAACCGAAAATAACGAGTTTTACAATAATTTAATTAAAGATTTAACCACTCAATCCCAAATAGCTGGTGTTAATAATACTTTTCATCACAATATTTTCGATGGTGTTACACAATCAGATATTAGACCTAAAGGGTTTGCTGTAGGAATTATTCTAATTCCTACTAAACCTGACATTGAATGTAACGGAAATAAGTTTGATAATAATACTTTTATTAATTGTGAAGATGCAGGAATAAAGATTTCCAGCGGTAATCTTTTACCAGATGCACACGACAATTATTTTAGGAATAACATAATGTATAACTGTGGTAGCGTAGATGCAGCACCTCTTGTAATACAATCCAATGCAGACGATTTAGATCCTGCAGGTGTTTATGACAATCCGTATTGGAATAACTTGGTTTACAACACCAATACTAATATCCCTAATCCTTTATACCATGGTACGTCATATTCAATTGGTGATTTTGAAAATCTTCCAGCTGGTGATATTAGAGGTAACGATATTGCAAATAATATAAATGTGGACCCTCTATTTACAAATCCAACATCACCATATGTTTTAAATGATCTTAGCCCTTGTAGAAATAATGGAGATATTTCCGTAATACTTAATAGTACTGGTGGTATATTAAGTAATAGTGAATTTAACAAATTTGATTTTTATGATAGTGTATTTCCGAATGAAGCCCCTGATATTGGTGCGATAGAGATCAATCCTACGGTTACAAAAATAACAGAAGATGACTGTGAAAGAGAATTAACCGTTGATAATATAGAGGTTAGTTATTATCCAATCATTGAAAACACTGAAGGGTATACCGTTAAATTAATAAATAGCAATTTTGATTATATAGAATTTTATAATGCTTCAACTACTTTTGATATATCAGACCATTATGATGAAGAGTTGCGAAATAGTAATGGTGTAATACTTACTGGCGAATTCTTAAAACCTTATACGTGGTATGGTATAAAAATCAAAAAAGGAGATTTTAATCCAGCATATAACTATTCCAATTATGGGGGTAATTGTAATATAAGAACTCCAAGATTTACTTTTCTAACAAGTGAATATTGTGATCAAACAAACTTACTGAATATCGGTGATAGCATCGATTCATGTCCTTTTCCAAACGCCACTCAATATGTATTTCAATTCACACTAAATGGAAATTCTGTTTGGCTATTTAATTCTAGTCCATCCATAACTATACCTAACACTGCATTTTTTAGAACGGGAGGAACATACAGTGTAAAAGTTAGAGACATAGCCGCGGCATACGGTACTCAATGCACAATAGTGATAGAAGAAACCACTAATCCTGGTGGAGATGAAAAGATGGTTTCTAATGATTTGAACTACATACTTTATCCAAACCCTTGTCATGATACTCTTCACATATTGAGTTATGGTGCTGAAATTAATATTCAAATCTTTAGCATAGGAGGCAAAAAACTCATTAATAAAAAAATATCGGAAAATGATAATACAATCGATGTTAGCCAACTATCAGTCGGAACTTATATACTAGGCATCTACAATGGTGAAGAAGCCACTTTCCAAAATTTTATTAAAAAATAAAGTTAATGAATCATCGTTTTTAATATAGTCATATAACATGGCCCGACCCTATTATTTTTTAAAATTTTGTTTAATTCTACGACCTTATTATTGGTCAGTTTTGAAACACCTTCCTAGTGATGCCAAAACTGATCAAAAATTAAATCCTCTCCACTTGTTATTCAAATAAATAACATTACATTTGCCCCCCTCTTACGCGATTTTATCGCTTCAGAGGACAAAGCCCTTTTAAAGAGGGGAAAAACGAATTATTAACGATTGACAAAAAACGAAATGGATACATTGAGTTACAAAACAGTATCTGCTAACAAAAACACTGTAAACAAAGAGTGGCTTTTAGTGGATGCGGACGGGCAAACATTGGGTCGTCTTGCTAGTGAAGTTGCAATATTACTTCGTGGCAAACACAAACCTAATTTTACGCCTCACGTAGATTGCGGAGACAACGTAATTATTATTAACGCCGAAAAAATCACCCTTTCTGGAAACAAATGGGAAGATAAGACGTATATACGTCACACAGGCTATCCTGGTGGTCAAAGAAGTTTGACAGCTAGAGAGCTTTTTGGTAAAGATCCTTCAAGGGTTGTAGAAAAGGCTGTAAAAGGAATGCTACCTAAAAACAAATTAGGGGCTGACTTATTCAGAAATTTAAAGGTATATGTAGGGACAGACCACGGTCAAGAAGCACAGAAACCAAAAGTATTTAACCTTAACTCAGCTAAATAATGGAGACTATACATAAAATAGGAAGAAGAAAAACTGCCGTAGCACGTGTATATGTTTCTGAAGGAAAAGGAAATATTACAATTAACAAACGTGAGTTGACGAATTATTTCACAACGCCTACGTTACAATATAAAGTAAAACAACCTCTTGCATTAACCGACAATGAAACAAGCTTTGATATCAAAGTAAATGTTTTTGGTGGAGGTATCACAGGACAAGCAGAAGCAATTCGTTTGGCATTGGCTCGTGTAATGTGCGAGATTAATGAGGAACACAGATTGGTTCTTAAGCCAGAAGGTTTATTAACAAGAGATCCAAGAATGGTGGAGCGTAAGAAATTCGGTCAGAAGAAAGCCCGTAAGAAATTCCAATTCTCGAAACGTTAAGATTACCCAACTTGTTTGGGTATCTCGAAAGAGATACCCAAACTATGTTGACAAGTTCATATATTTAATTAATAAGCTGTTAGTCTGCTCTGCCGGGTTGACGATTAGTTTAGCATCTAAATCAAATAATTCAGATTACTGGAGGAAAGGTTGACATCTAAACATTACAGAACGTAAACTAAAACAAAATGGCAAAAAACAACAATGAAGTTAAAGAACTTCTAGACGCAGGTGTACACTTTGGTCACCTAACAAGAAAATGGAATCCTAATATGGCGCCGTATATCTATATGGAGCGTAATGGAATCCACATTATCAATCTTTACAAAACTGCTGCAAAAATTGAAGAAGCTAATGAAGCTCTTAAGAAAATTGCAGCTAGCGGACGAAAAATTCTTTTCGTAGCTACCAAAAAACAAGCAAAAGACATCGTTGCTGAAAAAGCAAAGAATGCAAACATGCCTTACATCACAGAAAGATGGCCAGGCGGTATGCTTACCAACTTTGTAACAATTAGAAAAGCCGTTAAGAAAATGGCCACTATTGATCGTATGAAGGCAGATGGAACTTTCCTTACTTTATCTAAAAAAGAACGTTTACAAGTTGACCGTTTACGCGCTAAATTAGAAAAAAACTTAGGTTCTATTAGCGATATGAGTCGTCTTCCAGCTGCATTATTTGTGGTTGATACTACTCGTGAGCACATCGCAGTAGCGGAAGCTCAAAAATTGAAAATTCCAATTTTCGCAATGGTGGATACAAACAGTGACCCGCGTGTTATTGACTACGTAATCCCATCTAATGATGATGCTTCAAAATCTATCGACAAGATTATGACTGCTGTTTCAAATGCTGTAATCGAAGGTCTTGCTGAAAGAAAATCTGATAAAGAAAATGCCGCAGAAGCTCCAAAGGCAGAAGCTCCAAAGGCAGAAGCTCCAAAGGCAGAAGCTCCAAAGGCAGAAGCTCCAAAGGCAGAAGCGCCTAAGGCAGAGGTTGCAAAAGTTGAAGCTCCAAAAGCTGCAAAGAAGCCTGCTAAAAAAGCAGTAGCTGCTGAAGCAACTAAGGAAGAGGAATAAATAAACTTTAATAAAACTTAAAGGTCGTTTAATTCTTTTCTTTAATAGGAAAAATTGATTAAACGACCTTTTTTACAAATACATTTTAAAACTTTATAACGATGGTAAAAATAACTGCCGCAGAAGTAAACGAATTAAGAAAAAAAACTGGAGCTGGAATGATGGACTGTAAAAAGGCATTAGTTGAGGCAGAAGGAAATATGGAAGAAGCAATTTCTATCCTTAGAAAAAAAGGACAAAAAATTGCCGAAAAAAGAGCCGATAGAGATTCTAGTGAAGGTGCTGTAATCGCAAAAGTAAATGCTGACACCACTAAAGGTGTTATTGTTTCTTTAAACTGCGAAACAGATTTCGTTTCTAAGAATGACTCTTATGTAGCAATGGCGCATAAAATGGCTGATATTGCCCTAAACACTTCTTCAAAAGAAGAATTTATGGCTGCAGATTTTGACGGAATGACTGTTCAAGAAAAATTGATCGAGCAGACCGGTGTTATTGGTGAAAAAATTGAAATCGGTGGATTCGAAATTTTAGAAGGGCCTTTCGTTGGAGCTTATATCCACGGAAATAAAATTGGTGCTTTAACAGCTTTATCAGCAGCGTCTGATAGTGCAGCCGAAGTTGCAAAGAGTGTTTCTATGCAAGTTGCTTCTATGGGAGCTACTACTCTGTCTTACAAAGATTTTTCTATGGAATTCGTTACTTCTGAAACTGAAGCTCGAATTGCCGTAATAGAGAAAGACAATATCGAATTGGGTAGATTGGGTAAAACACTTAAAAATGTACCTCAATTTATTTCAAGAGTACAATTAACAGAGGAGATTCTTGCTAAAGCTGAAGAAGATGCAAAGGCACAATTAAAAGCAGAGGGGAAACCAGAGCAAATATGGGATAGAATTCTTCCAGGTAAATTGGAACGCTTCATAGCAGACAATACTACTTTAGACCACGAAAAAGCTTTGTTAGATCAAAATTTTATAATGGATGACTCACAAAACGTTGCCGCTTATGTTGCAAGTAAAGGTGATGCAGCTGTTGTTGGTTTTAAAAGAGTTTCTCTAGCTTAAATAGCAACAAATAATCATAAAAACCGCACTAACTTATGTTGGCGCGGTTTTTTTATTTTCAATACATCATCCAACATTTTTCTTTATTTTTGCTGAAGGAAAACACGCTATGGAATACAAAAGAATACTTTTAAAATTATCTGGTGAAGCTTTAATGGGGAATCGCCAATATGGAATCGACCCCGAACGTCTTCAGGAATATGCTCAAGAAATAAAACAACTCATCGATAAAGGTGTTCAAGTTGCCATTGTAATTGGTGGTGGAAACATTTTTAGAGGTGTTGCAGGTGCAAGTAGAGGAGTGGATCGTGTTCAAGGCGATCATATGGGCATGCTAGCAACGGTGATCAACGGATTAGCGTTACAAAGCGCTATGGAAGATGAAGGGATTCCTACTCGTTTACAAAGCGCTATAAAGATTAATGAAGTTGCTGAGCCTTTTATACGACGTAAAGCAATACGTCATTTGGAAAAAGGACGCGTTGTTATTTTTGGCGGTGGAACAGGGAACCCATATTTCACAACAGATTCGGCGGCTGTTTTACGTGCTATCGAGATTCATGCAGATGTTATTTTGAAAGGAACTCGCGTGGATGGAATCTACTCAAGCGATCCTGAAAAAGATACAAACGCAACAAAATTTGATTTTATAAGTTTTGATGATGTCCTTCGGAAAGGTTTAAAAGTAATGGACACCACTGCCTTTACCTTAAGCCAAGAAAACGAATTGCCAATTATTGTTTTTGATATGAACACAAAAGGTAATTTAATGAAGGTTGTTTCCGGAGAAAACATCGGAACAAAAGTGAACTTATAAAGGCGAGGTTAAAAACCAGGTGCCTCTTAACCGAATCAAAGTGTCTCACTTTGGCTTGGTTTTTGAAAAATATGTGTTAATTTTAAAATATACGTTTTAGAATAAATTCAGTTTAATTAAAATATACCTGTCCAAGTGACAGTCACTAAAAATGGAAGAAGAAATTAAATTCATTTTAGATAGCACCCAAGAGGCAATGAGCAATGCGCTTGTTCATCTTGAAAAAAAATTAGTCAATATCCGAGCTGGAAAAGCATCTCCAGCAATGGTAGCAGGCGTAATGGTAGATTACTACGGAAGCCCTACTCCGTTGGGCCAAGTAGCTAATGTAAGTACCCCAGATGGGATGACGATTTCTATTCAGCCTTGGGAAAAAGGACTAATTCCAGAAATAGAAAAAGGTATTCATACTGCAAACATAGGGTTCAATCCCATGAATAATGGAGAAAGCGTAATCATTAATGTCCCTCCTTTGACGGAAGAGCGTAGAATTGAGTTGACCAAACAAGCCAAACATGAAGCAGAAGAATCAAAAATAGGCGTGCGTAATGATCGTAAAAATGCAAATAATGACATTAAAGATTTGGACGTTTCAGATGATATGAAGAAGAATCTTGAAATTGATATTCAAAATATGACCGATACACATATTAGCAGAATTGAAGAAATTATGACAAATAAGGAAAAGGAAATTATGACGGTATAATACATATTTTCAGAAAAAGATCAATAAAGCGGCTTATTGCCGCTTTATTGATAACATTTTAATCCTTTAAAAAGAAAAAGTTAAATCCTATATGCGCAAGGTTTTATTTTTCCTCATTCTAATTCTTGGAATACCTGCATTTGCGCAAGACCAGCCTGTCGAAGCTAAACAAGACTCAACGTCACAACAAATAAAAACAAGCCCTTTTAGTACTGGTTTCTATCCGCTTGGCTTTTTTGACGCTGATCTTAAATACCTTGTAAAGTATAATAACTATGAGGGACTACGACTTGGTTTTGGCGGTGTTACAAATAAACGCCTTTCAGAAAAATACAAGATAAGCGGCTATGTTGCACGAGGGTTTATAGACGAAAAAATTAAGTTCAGCCTAGGGGGTAGTGTACGACTAAATGAAGACGCTAACACTTGGCTCAACCTATTCTATATAGATGATCTGATGGAAGTTGGAGCTTCCAATTTTTTAACAGACGCCAGAATTTATTCTATTTTCGAACCACGTTTGGTAAATGTGACTCAATTTTACAAGCATCGCACCTGGCATGCTAACGTTCAACACGAATTCTCTTCAAAAATTTTTTCAGAATTTAGACTCTCCAAAAGTCATATCAAACAAACCGAAAGTTATTTTTATTTAGACAATGAGCGTCTTTTAAGCAGTTACGAGATAACCGAAACAACGGTTTCAATTCGTATTGCACCTAAAACTAATTCATTTACCACGGAAGATGGTCAGGTTGAATATTTTGATGGTCTTCCGAAAATTAGTACTCAGATCACCCAAGGTTTAAAAGGCGTTTTCGACGGTGATTTTAATTATACTAAACTTGGTCTCAAACTGGATTATTATTTAAAACGAAAGAATTTATCCTCGACGCACTTTTTGTTAGAGGGCCAGGTTGCCATTGGTGAAGTTCCCCTTACCCATCTATTTCACGCCTACCCTAATAGTCCAACAAAAGGAAGTATTCTAAAACGTTTCTCGGTAGCCGGTCGTAGAACATTTGAAACCATGTACTTTGGAGAATTTTTTTCAGATAAACTTTCTTCACTTCAGGTAAAACATAGTTTTGCACGTTTTAATATTTCAAAATGCTTTAGACCAGAATTAGTTCTCATTACTAGACACGCATTAGGTGATTTAAAAAACAAGGACCAGCACATCGGGCCAGTATTCGATACTCTCAATCAGTTTTATTCAGAATCGGGGCTAGAACTTAATAAACTACTCTTCGGGTTTGGCCTGAGTTTCGCCTATCGATATGGATATTATTCACTGCCTGATTTCGATGACAACGTTTCCTTTAAATTTACCTTCTACCTTAAGGTTTAGATCAATAAAATCTGTTAGAAAAAGATTCCTTCCTGCTTGGGAATTAGTACCTTTGAATCTTCGTAACTGCCGTATATTTTGAATAAACTTTTCAGTATTGGATTTTGGGGTGCAATTGCACGTTTTATTTTACGAAATCGAACCTTAATTCTTCTATTAATAGCAGCAATAACAGTACTCCTGGCGCTGCAGTGGAAACACATGCGGTTTACATATACTGAAGCAAATTTGCTGCCAGACGATCACGAAATAAATCTTGAGTATAAGGACTTCTTAAATCAATTTGGAGAAGAGGGAAATCTTATAGTTCTGGGTGTTAAAGATTCTACTTTATTTACCCCAGAAAAATTCAAGGCGTGGAACCAACTTTCCAAAGACTTAAAGCAAGCAGAGGAGGTAGAATTTACGCTTTCCATTGGTGACCTTCAGAAGCTTGAAAAAAGAACGGGTATTGAAGGCTTTAAAATGGTTCCTTTTATAAAAGATTCCATCTTCGACCAAAAGAAATTAGACGCGTACCAATACGAGTTGTTTTCGAAACTGCCATTTTATAACGGTTTGGTTTACAGTCCAAACAAACAATCAGTGCGAACGGCTATTTACCTAGACCGTACCATTGTGAATAGTTCGGCTCGTAAAGATTTTATAGATAAAAACCTTATTCCCACGGTTCAAAAGTTTGAGGAAGAGACCGGTCTAAAGGTTCACACCTCTGGAATGCCATACATTCGAACCTTAAACTCACAAAATATTATTGATGAGATTAGAATGTTCATTGGAGCGGCTTTACTCGTCACCTCTCTTATTTTCTTTTTCTTCTTTAGGTCCTTTCGAGCGACCTTCATTTCTATGTTAACGGTGATTATTGGTGTTCTGTGGTCCTTCGGGATTTTAGGGTTGCTCCATTATGAAATAACAGTCCTTACCGCATTAATTCCACCCCTTATTATTGTTATTGGAATTCCCAATTGTATTTTCTTAATCAATAAATACCAGCTCGAAATCAAACAGCATGGGAATCAAGCAAAGTCACTACAACGTGTTATTTCAAAGGTTGGAAACGCCACTTTAATGACGAATGTTACCACGGCCTCTGGTTTTGCCACCTTTATTCTTACCAATAGTCAGCTTCTGAAAGAGTTTGGTATTGTTGCCTCCATAAATATTTTGGCCATATTTTTATTGAGCCTTTTGATAATTCCTATTATGTACAGCTATATGGCTGTACCAAAGTACAAGCATCTAAAACACCTTAATAAAGGTTGGATTAATAGTTTTGTAAATTGGATGGAAAAGATGGTTAGAGGGTACAGAATCGCCATTTATATATGTGCTATCGCCCTTTTATGTGCGAGTATCATTGGGATTTATAACATTAAAATTTCAGGAAGTATTATTGAAGACATGCCTAAGCAGACGGAGTTCTACAAAGACATTAAGTACTTTGAAAGTGAGTTTGAAGGGATTATGCCTTTAGAGATATTGATTGACACCAAACGGAAGAAAGGGGTTATGAAGCTCGCTACTCTCAAAAGAATTGATAAACTCCAAGAGTATATTAATGAGGTTCCAGAGTTTTCTAAACCGTTATCGGTTGTTGAATTGGTGAAATATTCGAAACAGGCCTATTACAATAATAACCCAGAATACTATCAACTCCCCAATAGCCAAGAACAAACTTTTATACTATCGTATGCCAAGAGCAGCGCAAAGAGTACCAACCTTTTGTCAAGCTATGTAGATACTACAGGTCAATATGCGCGTGTGACCACCTTTATGAAGGACACGGAGACAGACAGGTTTGACCGAATTGAAGAGGATCTTCGTATGGAAATAGACAAAATATTTCCGGCAGAAAGATATGATGTATCCCTTACAGGAAAGGCCTTAGTCTTCCAAAAAGGGACAAAATACCTCGTTAACAATCTTGTAATTTCACTATCCTTGGCCATTTTGCTAATCGCTCTTTTTATGGCTTGGATGTTTCGAAGCCTAAGAATGATTTTGGTCTCGTTAATTCCTAACTTGCTACCACTTCTCATAACTGCTGGTCTTATGGGTTTTTTAGGTGTTCCTATTAAGCCGTCAACTATTCTAGTATTTAGTATTGCCTTTGGTATTTCGGTAGATGATACGATTCACTTTTTAGCCAAATACCGTCAAGAGTTAATAGCCAATAACTGGAAAATCAAGAAATCGGTATACGCAGCCCTTAGGGAAACCGGTGTTAGTATGTTCTACACCTCGATCGTTTTGTTCTTCGGTTTTTCGGTATTTACCATCTCTAGCTTTGGAGGTACCGTAGCTTTGGGAGCTTTAGTCTCGGCTACGTTACTTTTTGCCATGCTTGCAAATTTGTTATTATTACCTTCACTCCTGCTCTCCTTAGAGCGCAATATCGCGAACAAGAAAACGTTCAAAAAACCTTCTTTAAAAATTATCCCTGACAATGAAGAAGAAGAGGAATAAGACTCTTCAGAATTCGGTTTCAGAAATAGGAATTTATTTTTTTGGAATTCTTTTTAAAAGTATCTTAGCGCCTCAATTAACACGTTATGCAGCATACAGAAATTAGTAAATTATTACACAGTGAGCCTTCTCTTCATGAAGTCATAGTTAAAGGTTGGGTTCGCTCCTTTAGAAGTAATCGTTTTATTGCTTTAAATGATGGTTCGACGATCAAGAACATACAATGCGTTATCGATTTTGAGAAATTTGAGGAAGAAACTCTCAAGAAAATAACAGTAGGTGCTGCGATTGAAGTAAAAGGCATTCTCGTTGAGAGTCAAGGACAAGGGCAAGCGGTGGAAATTCAAGTTGTTAAGGTTGTAATTCTTGGAGAAGCTAATCCTGAGGATGTAAAGCTAACCATTCTTTCTCCAAAACGTCACTCACTTGAAACACTTAGAGAACAAGCACATTTGCGTGTAAGAACGAATACATTTAGCGCAGTGATGCGAACTCGTTCGAAATTGGCCTTTGCTGTGCATGAATACTTCCAGAAAAATGGATTCAATTATATGAACGCACCAATTATTACTGGAAGTGACGCTGAGGGTGCGGGTGAAATGTTTAGAGTAAGTTCACTAGATCAAAAAAATCCACCTTTGGATAAAAATGGGGACGTTGACCACAAAGATGATTTCTTCGGAAAGGAAACAAACCTTACGGTAAGTGGTCAATTAGAAGCAGAAACCTACGCTATGGGCTTAGGGAAAGTATATACCTTTGGCCCTACATTTAGAGCCGAAAACTCTAATACATCTCGTCACTTGGCTGAGTTTTGGATGATTGAGCCTGAAATGGCCTTTTACGATCTTGATGCTACAATGGATCTCGCGGAAGATTTTATAAAATATATAATTGCCTTCGTTCTTGAGAATTGTAAGGATGATTTAGCATTTTTAGAAGAGCGCCTTGTGAATGAGGAAAAGAGTAAACCTCAAGCCGAACGAAGTGAAATGGCATTACGAGAAAAGCTTCAGTTTATTCTCGACAACAACTTTAAGAGAGTAAGCTATACTGAAGCGATTGAAATTTTGAAAAGATCCAAACCTAATCAGAAGAAAAAGTTCAAGTACATTATAGAAGAATGGGGAGCCGATCTGCAAAGTGAACACGAGCGCTTTTTAGTCGAAAAACACTTTAAATGTCCAGTAATTCTTTTTGATTATCCAGCAAAAATTAAAGCTTTTTATATGCGTTTAAACGATGATCTTAAAACGGTCCGAGCTATGGATGTACTCTTTCCAGGAATTGGTGAAATAGTAGGTGGTGCGCAGCGCGAAGAGCGATATGACGTCCTAAAAGAAAAAATGTTGGCCATGGGAATAGATGAAAAGGAGCTTTGGTGGTATCTTGAATTAAGAAAATTTGGAACTGCCGTGCATAGTGGTTTTGGTCTTGGGTTTGAACGTATGGTACAGTTTGTAACGGGTATGGGTAATATTCGTGACGTAATTCCTTATCCAAGAACCCCTGGTAATGCAGAGTTTTAATATTTCACGGTAAATATCACAAGCTTTTATTAAAACTGGCCGCTTTACGTTATAAGTAGCCAGTTTTTTTTAACTTTATAAGTACATAATTTTACGAATGCTTAAACAACAGCTCAATTTTAAACTTTCACAAAAACTATCACCTCAGCAAATTCAGTTGATGAAGTTGATACAATTGCCTACACAAGCTTTTGAACAGCGAATCAATCAGGAAATGAATGAAAACCCAGCCCTTGAAGGTGGCAAGGATGAAGGAGATTCTTTTGATGATGAGTTTGAGAATGATGACTATGAAGATGAATTTGAAAACGGTACAGAGGTAATTGAAACCGAAATTAATGTAGACGATTACTTGAGTGACGACGAAACTCCAAGTTATAAGCTAAGCGCTAATAATTACAGTGCCGATGATGAAGATAAAGAAATGCCTTATGCAGCAGGAACATCATTTAATCAGTATTTGTTACAACAATTAAACACCTACCGACTAGACGATGATGAAAAAGAAATTGCCAAATTTTTGGTGGGAAGTGTTGATGAAGGTGGATATATAAGACGAGAAATTATTGATATCGTAGATGACCTCGCTTTCACACAAAATGTATACACCGATGTTGACAAAATTGAAAAGGTTCTTAAGATTGTTCAGGATTTAGATCCCGCAGGTGTTGGAGCGAGGGATCTTCAGGAGTGTCTATTGATTCAATTAGAACGTAAAAAACCTACTGCAGCTATTAGTCTGGCTATCTCAATTTTGGAGGAAACATTCGATCATTTTTCAAAAAAACATTATAAAAAATTACTTCAAAAATTCGACATTTCGGAGGATCAACTAAGAGAGGCCATACAAGAAATTGAAGGGCTTAACCCTAAACCAGGAGGAACCTACTCCGGAAACAACAGAATCGTTGAACACGTGGTTCCCGATTTTGCTATTACTATCGTCGACGGAGCCCTAGAACTTACTCTAAATGGAAGAAATGCGCCCGAATTGCACGTTTCTAGAGAGTATACCAATATGTTAAAAGGATATAAAGAATCCAAAGACAAGTCAAAATCACAAAAAGATGCAGTTCAATTTATAAAGCAAAAACTGGATGCGGCTAAGTGGTTTATTGATGCAATAAAACAACGGCAACAAACGCTCTTTGTTACTATGAATGCTATTATGCATCAGCAACAAGAATATTTTCTATCTGGTGATGAGCGTAGGCTAAAGCCAATGATTTTAAAGGATATTGCTGATAAGATAAACATGGATATATCCACCGTATCACGGGTTGCGAATAGTAAATATGTTGATACTCCTTACGGCACAAGACTCATAAAAGATTTCTTCAGTGAATCAATGAAAAATGATCAAGGGGAGGACGTTTCTACCAAAGAAATTAAGAAAATATTGGAAATAACTATTGGCGAGGAAGACAAAAGAAAACCTTTGACAGACGATAAATTAGCTAAAATATTATTGGAGAAAGGTTATCCAATAGCGAGACGTACCATTGCTAAATATCGTGAACAATTGAGTTTGCCTGTCGCACGACTCCGAAAAGAAATTTGATGAACTTTTTTTTACGTTTTGCTGCATATTTATTTCATCCCCTATTAATGCCATTGCTGGGAAGCGCGCTCTATTATGCCTTAACACCTCGTTTCGTTGAACCAGATATTATGCAGGCCCGCTTGTTTGCTGTAACGATCATTACACTCTTAATTCCAATTATTGTATTCTTTTTGCTGAAAAACCTTGCTATCGTTAGATCCATTCAACTAGAGGACGTTGAAGAACGGAAGCTGCCTTTAATGATACAATGCCTGTTGATACTCCTAATTATTAAGATGGTTTTCGATCCATATGACAGTCCGGAGTTATATTATTTTTTTGTAGGGATCCTTTTCTCAACAATCACAACTCTTTTACTTGTTTTCTTGAAATTTAAAGTGAGCTTACACCAAATGGGAATCGCCGGTATTACCATGTTTCTCATTGCGCTTGGTGTGCACTTTAAGGTAAATGTTCTTATAGCGATTGGAGTCCTTTTTATAGCTAATGGTTGGGTGGCATCTTCAAGACTTCATACACAATCCCATAATTACCCCGAACTCATTGCCGGCTTTTTTGTTGGAGTCCTTCCTCAGGTTATTATGCTCAATTTCTGGTTATAAAATATAGAACAGCAACCCTACTTTAATTGTCCTAAATTTAACAGACTCCGTTTCCGAGATAACAGCATCCTTGAAGAATGGGTTAATGCTATAATACACAAAAAAATTAAACGTGTTGTAGCCAAAGCTCAATGTTGCTCCCAACCTCAACTTATCGAATTCTGGAATATCTGTCTGATTTACACTATTCTCAGCTCCTTTAAACGTGGACTTATACCAATAAGCATATCCCGCTCTAAAACCTCCATAAACTCTCCAAAATCTATAAGAACTAGCTGTGGAGGAACGCCAGCGAAACTCTAACGGGATCTCTATGACGGCCGTACTAAAGCTATTTCGACTAAAGTCCACCTCACCATCGTCGAGAACCGTAAAAATAGTCTTCTCGTCTTGTGTTTCACCTATAAATAGGTTCTGTCCATAAACATCGTAGGCGAATCCAGCTCCTAAGGCAAATGCAATATTCCGTTGCTTATTTATAGGGATATCTCTTAAATATCCAAACTGAAAGCCTCCTGAGAGACCTCGAATTTTAACTCCGCTCGGAACATTTGATAAGAGATTATAAGTCGCACCAACATAAAACTGATCTTCGCGATACCTAGTATCTTCCGTTGAAGTAGTATCCGTCTCTTGAGCGATACTGCCAATCGAGTATAATATTAAGAAAAAAAGGAAGCAAGAAGTTGTGAATCTAGGCATAGTATAAATATACTCGTATTTTTAGTTTCTCTAAAACAAAAAAACCTTGCAACCAAATTCTGGTGCAAGGCCTTTTTTATACGCTACTAACTTCTGTTAATTACCTATTTCTGTACCAGGCGCAGTGATATAAATAAGTTTCAACATATTTAAATCTCTTAATTCCTGTTTGATATCCGTTACCAAACCTGTCTTAGTTTCCTTATCAACTTTAAGAGCAACCATCACTTTATCTTGAAGTTCAGGTAATAATTTTGCTCTGGCTTCGGTAAGCGCCGATTTCAAATTAGAAACGTCTGTATACTTATCTCCAATTTGAATCTTTCCTTCTTTACCATACTTATCTTGATAACGAGCACTAGGTTTTCCAGCAAAGATATACACTGATCGATCTTTTTTTAATTTTTCAACCTGATCCGCTTTTGGCAATTCATTTTTTACCAACAAATTATTATTTCTTAATACAGTCACAACCATAAAAAAGAATAACAACATAAATACAATATCAGGTAAGGAAGCTGTATTAACCGCCGGTAATTCGCCTGATTTTTTCTTTGTGAATTTTGACATAGTTTCCTTTGTTTATTGTCCTGACTTTTTCGGTTCTGCTTCTGAAAGTTTCAAAGGAAATAGCCCCTGAATATTTTGCAACTTAGTCTCAAGCGCCTCTATATTCCCATGATAATTTCCTTCACCCAAATCCTTCTTCATTGCCGTAAATTCCCAACCATACAAACGCTGTGATTCTCTATTTCTTAGAAAATTATACGCAGCTACCAATTCGTTTTGTACCGATATATACATCTTATAAGAAGTAAGTCTGTGATTTTGCACAGAAATAACTGCCTTGTCCGGATTATCTGACGATTCAGGTAGCCTCTTTCCCTTACAGTGGTTGCATCGTTCTGGGCTACCAGCCGGAGCTCCACCATTATCCAAGAACTCTATAGCTGCCTGACGCAAATCTTTAAGTTCCATCAACTTCTCTTCAACAAGCAATTGATCATTCTTGTTCACATTAACTACAAACAAGTTCTTTTGCTTAATAATTGGAGGATCCGTTACTTCATCATTAGGAGGCAACTGTCTAGCAATCCCCTTATCTTTCTCAATAGTAGTAGTTACTAAAAAGAAGATAAGCAACAGGAATGCGATGTCTGCCATAGACCCTGCATTAACTTCTGGTGTTGCTCTTCTTGCCATTATTTCGCTATTAATTTTTTAACTCCTCCGAATGCCATTGAACCTATCGCAAGCAATCCTAATATAACAAAGGCATTAATACCTGTTGAAATCAACTTAGAACCACTGGCCGAAAGAATTTTTCCATCTTTCATCATAGTTTCAACACCATCTGCCATTACATAAGAAATGATAACCACCGCCAAAAAGGCTCCAATTGTAATTAGTGTTTTCTTAATGTCTCCTGCAAGAAGACCTTTAAGAACAAAAACGATCACAAATAAAAGAACAAGAGCAAATATTATATATGCGATATATAAAAACCCATCTAGTCCTTCCCCGGTAGCTTTAACGGCATCATCTCCATTAGAAACGATCATCGCCAAGGATATTACACCAGCGATACTCAGGATCAACGCTATTATTTTTAATATTTTATGTAAACCCATTATTGGTATGTTTTAAAATTACTATTTGTTTTTGTGGTCAACCAACATATCAATCAATGTGATAGAAGCGTCTTCCATACTATTTACAATGCTATCAATCTTAGCAATGATATAGTTATAGAAAATCTGAAGAATAATAGCCACAACCAAACCAAATACAGTTGTTAAAAGTGCTACTTTAATACCCCCAGCTACAAGAGATGGATTCATGTCCCCAGCTGCTTCAATTTTATCAAATGCAAGAATCATACCTATTACTGTACCCATGAAACCAAGCATCGGTGCCAAAGCAATAAACAGGGATATCCAAGATACATTCTTCTCAAGTTGACCCATTTGTACACCACCGTAAGCAACTACTGCTTTCTCCGCAGCTTCTATGCTCTCATCCGCGCGATCAAGACCTTGATAGTATATTGATGCCACTGGACCTTTTGTATTTCTACAAACTTCCTTAGCCGCATCAACACCGCCACTATTTAATGCATCCTCTACACTTTCAGCTAATTTCTTAGTATTTGTTGTAGAAAGGTTTAAGTAGATAATTCTTTCGATCGCAATTGCTAAACCAAGAATTAAACATAAAAGTACAATTCCCATAAAACTTGGACCACCTTCAATAAAACGTTGTTTCAAATTTTGGTGCCATCCTACTTCTTCTTCACCTGTTGCGGCTCCGTCATCTTGAATAAATGAAACAGTTCCTGCTGTAATTAAAGATTGTGCACTTGTTGGCGTAGTTTGAGCTGCTGTTGCATTTGCAGTAAATGTTCCCGCAAAAACTAGTGCGGCAATTGCCATAATAGAAAATAATTTTTTCATTGCTATCGACTTAAAGTTCGTTTTTAGTTTAAGGTTTAAAGATATAAAATAATTTAGTTAATCTGCAATAATAAATTTGATGCAAGCCCGTATTTACTGTAATTAAGTCTGTTAACCACTGATTTCAAGTTAAAAAGTAATTTAAAAGGATAAACGACAAGAATTATAGGTACATCTAGAAAGTTAAATATCTTATTTTTTATACGAATACGGCCCTGTTTTCTATAACCAAAGAACAATCATTCTTAAAGACTGAGTATGTTTTACACATATTTTAAAGTAAGCCAAAAAATTTGTTGCGATAAGTTAAGAAACTACGGAACACTAGAATTACAGTTGAAAAGTTCAGTTATGATCCTAAAAAGTTATGCTAGCAATAACTTAACAATACTTCGCATCTTCCATTTGCAAAGAGGAAGGGATTTTATTGAGTCCTTTTTCTCTATTTTTTTAGCATATTTACTGGGCTGCCAGAGTAAATCACCTTTTTTAGCTTAGCTAATTCTTTGTTCTTTTGATTTAAAAAATCAGGTTTAAATTTTATACAAAATCCACGATACGAATTGGCGTAATGACTCCAAAGTAATGGCTCCATTCCATTCTCGGAAAAACTAGATATTCCAATTTCTGAAATATCATTTAAAGTTTCCACATATTGCCATTCCTCAATTTCTTTTTGTTTTTCGATGATTAGACTTCTATTACAGTCAAAAGGATCATTAAAATCTTTGGGATTACTTAAATAAACATAATCGTTTTTTAGCGAAACTAAACTCAGTCAATGAAAAATATTTATGTAAACTTTTCGTGTTGGAGTCTTGAGAAACTCCATTTTCAATTACTTTCCAATCTTCTTGGTCAAATAAAATTTCAGTTTTTGAATCTACTTTGAATTTTTCCATTTTATAGTTTTCAAATTGTGGCAATGTGTTATATACGTTGTTGGCTACTGTGTTTTCATTTTATGTCTAATCTCATTACTATCCGTGGAGAATTGTCAAAATAGTAATCCATAACTTCCTTTACTTTTTTAAATCCCAATTTTTGGTATAAATTTATTGCAGCGTTATTATCAGGAGTCGTCGTTAACTGTATTTTATTAATGTTTTTATTCTTAAAAGCCTCTAACAATTCAATTGTGATGCGTTGACCGATTTTTTTCTTTTGGTCTTGTTTAGTAACAGCTAGGGCAAAAATCCAACCAATTTTATTTTCATTATCTATTCCACCGAAACAATAACCTTTGATTTGATTGATCTCATTGACCGCCACAAAAAAGAGATCAGGTAATATGTCATAAAATTGCCTAAGGACAAACAATGGATAATTCATTGGCTTGAAGGCATCTTCTTCCATTTGAAAAATGCGTGTAAGGTCATCTTTCAAAACTTTTCTTATTTTAATATTTGATTTCACAGTTTTCAAGAAATTATCATCTTTATGCAGAAAGGAAGTTTTATTTTTTTGTTATTGAGGCATTTCTCAAAATATAGTTGCCAACTTGTTATATTAATACTAGTATCAACGCTATCCCCTTAAAATTACGGGATACGTTTTTAGTCTGGGAAGTTTATAGAGACTTAAATGGTAGCGAACACTTTCCTCTCTGCCCGCAAGTTACTGTCCCAATGTCCTTCCTTCCAAATAATTGAAATACAAGTTATTAACATGGTTAAAATGCCTTCAACTGTCCCAATACTGTTCCATTTTTTTCACAAAAAAAACGCGTTAAGCCCTATGAATAAAGGGCTAGCACGTTTCAAGCAGAGAGGAAGGGATTCGAACCCTCGATACGTTGCCGTATACACGCTTTCCAAGCGTGCGCCTTAAGCCACTCGGCCACCTCTCTAGTTTAATCCCAAACTCTCTAAAAAATCTGGGAGGACAAATAACATAAAAAATCCAATGCCATAAAACTATTTCGGGTTTTATTTAGAGCATTTCACCCCTTAAAGAAGTTTCAAATATGGTTTTAAGGCTATTAGCAGAAACTTTCTGTCCCAATAAGTACATCAACTTCGCCAATGCCGCCTCAGTTGTGGCGTCTTTACCCGAGATAACTCCCATTTTTTTTAACTCAACGCTAGTTTCATAATGCCCCATATCCACACTGCCACCTGAACATTGTGTGACATTTACCACAGGGACACCACTGCTTATCACCTTTTTCAAAGCATTTAAAAACCACACTTCGTTTGTTATATTTCCACTTCCGTAGGTTTCCAGAACCAATCCTTTAATTTCGGGATAGCCAAAAAGATAATTGACTGTGGCTTCATCAATTCCAGGAAACATTTTAACCAATAATATGTTAGACTCCATACGCTTGTGAACCTTGAATTTTCTTCTGCGATTTGGCACTAATAGCGCCTCATTATTTATTACCAAATGGACGCCACTTTCAACCAAAGCGGGATAGTTCAATGACGCAAATGCTTCAAAATGCTCGGCATTAATTTTTGTTGTTCTGTTTGCTCGATATAATTTGTATTCAAAATAAAGACACACCTCGGTAAGCTTTGGGCGTCCCCTCTCTTGAAGAGCGGCTATTTGAATTGAAGTTATCAAGTTCTCCTTTGCATCTGTCCTTAAATCTCCAATAGGCAATTGAGATCCCGTAAACACTACAGGTTTATCAATATTTTCAAGCATAAAACTAAGAGCAGATGCTGTATATGACATCGTATCACTTCCGTGCAATACCACAAACCCGTCAAAATCTTCATAATTATTCTCAATAATTGTAGCTATATCAATCCAATATTTGACGTTCATATTTGAACTATCTATTGGTTTCTTAAAGCTTGTAGTTGAAATCTCGCAATCTAAAAGTTTCAACTCGGGAATATGTTTTAATAAATCCTTAAAGTTAAAGTTACGCAATGCCCCAGTCTCGAAGTCCTTAATCATTCCAATTGTACCTCCAGTATAAATTAAAAGAATATTTGGTTTTTTGATTCCCATTACTATTTTAAGTTTTACATTTTCCCAAAATCAAACTCCAAAAATATCTTTGGAGTTCTTCGTGGTTATTTTAGCTATTTCTTCTTCGGAAACTTCATAGATCTCAGACAGCTTATTGCAGACCAAAGATAAATAACTACTCTCGTTTCTTTTTCCACGATACGGCACTGGAGAAAGGTAGGGTGAATCGGTTTCTAAAACAATATGTTTCAAATCTATCAACTCCAAAAACGTGTTGATTTTTCCATTTTTGAAAGTAACAACACCGCCAATTCCCAGTTTCATATTGTAAGAAATCGCTCTTTTAGCCTGCTCTAAAGTTCCAGTAAAGCAATGAAATATTCCGAAGAGACTTTCATCCTTTTCAGATTCTAAAACTTCAAAAATTTCATCGAAAGCTTCTCGGCAATGTATCACAATAGGTAACTTATATTCTTTTGCCAATTGTATTTGACGCCTAAAAGCAATTTTCTGAATATCGAGTGTCGATGTATCCCAATACAAGTCAATTCCAATCTCTCCTACCGCATAAAAATTTCTTCGCTCAAATTGTTGCTCCACATGTAGTAATTCGTCTTCATAATTTTCTTTAACAGAAGTAGGGTGAAGCCCCATCATTAAAAAAACCTTTTCTGGATACTCCTTTTCCAAATCATACATCGCTTTAGTATAATTAGAATCAATCGCGGGAATAAAAAAACGTTCCACACCCTTGTCAAATGCACGCTGCATCATTTGGCGTTGATCTTCATCAAAAGCTTCACTATATAAATGTGTATGTGTATCTGTCAACATGGTTGCAAAGCTACTTATTTTGTTTGCTATCTTTACAAAAAAAATTGTGACACATTTAAGAAGCATCCTTGAGGGAAATGGCTTTTATCGAATTCCATTAAAAAAACTTGCAACGGGTCATTATAAACTTTCGGCGAAAATTAATGGTGTTTCTGGTGATTTTATTCTAGACACAGGAGCTTCAACTAGCTGTATTGGTATTATAAATGCGGCTCACTTCAAGTTAACCAGTGAAAAAAGTAGCATAACCGCCGCAGGCGCAGGTGCCATTAATATGGAAACAAGTCTAGCAAGAAATAATGTGCTTTCTATTCGTAACTTTCAACTTAAAAATATCGATTTTGTCTTATTCGACTTGTCACATGTAAACGAAGCATTATTTCAGGTTAAAGAAAAAGAAGTACACGGAATTATTGGCGCCGATTTTTTAAAGCAAAGAAGAGGGGTAATTGACTATGGCCGAAATTGTCTCTATGTTCTGTAAAAATCTCTTAAATAGCTATTGTACATCATTTTTTTCACTACTTTTAATTATTCGCCTAACAAATTTAATAATGCCAAAAAAGTTCTCAATAGTAGTTATGCCGCTGCTTCTCGTTTCGATTTTTTCGAACGCTCAGGACTTACAGCACTATAAGAACATAGCCGATACCACCTCAGATGATTTGCTAAAACTGGAGTCGATAGATTCGATTCTATCCAAAACTTTTAGATTTGATCCAGAGACCTTTATAAATTACAGCTTTGAATATATAGACTTAGCAAAAAAGCTTGACAGCTTTGATCTAGCCGCTAAAAAAGCCATTTCACTGCAACGACCACTAACAAGAGTTAATAATGGTCTTGGTAAGGCAATTACCATATTAAATGGTGTTCTTGCACACAAGTACAAAATAAATGACAGTACGCTATTAGGTAAATTGTACCTAAAGAAAGGTGATGCAAACTTTAGACTGGACTTAAAAGCAGCAATCCAAGACTATACGTTGGCCCTTAACCATTTTTCTGTAAAAGATTCTGTGTTTTCTGCTGATGCATATCTTTTTCGGGGACAGGCTAATTCTAATTTAGGAATGGTTGTTGGCGCCAGTGAGGATTTTAAAAAAGCATATGCTTTTTACGAAAGCCTTAAGAATTATAGATATATGTGTCTTGCGCAGCAAGGTAAAATTACGATGTTTTGTAAAAATGGTTTCTACGAAAAAGCAAAAAAAGAGCGTGACGACTTAATAAGTAAACTAATTGAGCTTAATTTAGATGAATACCTGTCGACTGAATATTATAATCAAGCCCTAGATTATAAGAGAATTGGAAATGATAAATTGGAACTTGAGTTTTTGCAAAAAGCCGATGAAAATCACAACGATTCTCTTAACCCTAACATGTTTATCTATATACACTCAAAACTTGCCGAATATTACAGTATTCATGGTGATATAAAAAATGCAGAAGAGGAAATTCAACTTATAGAGCCTCGTTATCAAGAAGTAACAGAAGACCGTTATGCAGAATTGAACTATAGCGGCGCGAAAGCAACCTACTCTAAAGCAATCGGTGATTACGAAAAGAGCTTGAACTATGCTAAGAATAAATTGGCCGCCGCAAAGGATTTAGGTTATGAAGAAGAAATTTTAGATGCTCATTTCATGATATCTGAAATTTACAAAGAAATGGGTAATTACAAAAAGAGCCTTGAAAATAAGGATATCTATTCGAGCATAAGAGATTCTATTTACAATCGTGCAAATGCAAATTCGTTAGCATATCATCAAACCAAATTCGAAATACAAGAAAAGGAAAAAGAGTTGGTGGAAAAAAATAGTAATATTCAGTTACTAGAAAGAAACAGCCAGACTTTTAAGAACCTTATGTTTTTTGTGAGTCTGGCTTTCATGCTCATTTTTGGGATTGTACTACTCTATAGAAATCGTCAAAATTTAAAATCTAAAAAGAACCTTCAAGAAGAGTTTAGTCAAAAATTATTGGTGTCACAGGAGCAAGAACGTATGCGTATTTCTAAGGATTTACATGATGGTGTAGGACAGCAATTACTTCTTCTGAAAAACAAACTTATTGCTTCTGGAGACGAGAATGCAAAAAAAATGGTTGATACAACCATAGACGAAGTTCGCAACATATCACGGGACTTGCATCCTTTTGCGCTTCAAGAATTAGGAATTACTAAAGCTATTGAACACACACTAACTCAAATAGATGAAAACACAACCTTATTTATTTCTTCGGAAATTGATAATATTGACAACATATTTTCTCCAGAAGAAGAAGTAAACATTTATCGAATAGTTCAAGAAAGTTTAAGTAACATCATAAAACATGCGAAAGCGGAAGCAAGTAAGGTGTTGGTTAAAAAATTTACAAATAATATTACCATTTCTATTAAGGATAATGGTGTTGGATTTGATTTTACTGAAAAATACAAGGACAAGAAGTCCTTGGGCCTTAAAACTCTTTTGGAACGAACGAAGTTTCTCAACGGGCAAATGAAAGTGGTATCTAGAAGAGAAAATGGGACAACCTTAGAGTTTAAATTTCCTGTGCAATGAACACGCATTCTATAATAACAGCAGATGACCACCCTCTTTTACTGAAAGGTCTTAATGACTTTTTATTAGAGAAGAAGTACAACCTTATAGGAAGTAGAAATGATGGTAGAGAAGCATATAATCTAATATTGAAGGAAAGCCCAGATATTGCGGTTTTGGATATCCAAATGCCTTTTATGTCGGGGTTAGATGTAGCAAAAAAATGTAAAATAAATGACCTAGATACAAAAATTGTACTTATCACATTGCATAAAGAAAGAGAGCTATATGAAAAGGCGCAAGACCTAAATATCTTCGGTTATATTTTAAAAGAATTCGCTCTCGAAGAAATTGAAAACTGTATTAATACAGTGACCAATGGAGATCATTATTTTAGCCCAAAGATTATTGAATTGTTGGCAGATGAATTTCCTGAAGATGGATCCTTAAATATTTTAACCCCTTCAGAAAAGAAAATTCTTAAACTAATAGTAAAGGACAAGACTAATAAAGAAATTGCCTCTCTATTATTCATTTCTTACCGTACAGTAGAAAAACACCGAAGTAATATTATTACTAAACTAAAACTAGAACCAAAAACAAATAGTCTGCTCATTTGGGCAAAAGAACATCATAACAAGTTTATTTAACTTCATGATTGGTAGAAAAATACGTGTAACTACGTATTTCAAGTATGAAGGAAAATTCTGACTTTTACCAAATGAAAGTTAGTACGATGCAACACGAAAAAAGGGTTCAGGAAAAAAATCATAGAAGACTATTCTTAGTCGTTTTAGTGGTCTCTATAATATCAATAGTCTTGTTGAACGTAGTTAATTATTTTATTCCTCTTTATTAATTACAAATAACATAAAATCCAATAATTCTAACTATTTTAAAGCTCTAGCGCAGCTTTAACATTATTATTCATTAAAAGTTCCTCAGGATTTTCCAATGCTTCCTTAACAGCAACAAGGAACCCAACTGATTCTCTTCCATCAATTATTCTATGATCATACGACAATGCCACATACATAATTGGGGCGATGGCAATCACACCATCCTTGACTATTGGTCGCTCAACAATATTGTGCATACCTAAAATACCCGATTGCGGTGGATTAATAATTGGAGTGGATAGCATACTACCAAATACCCCTCCGTTAGAAATTGTGAAGGTTCCTCCTGTCATTTCATCTACGGTTATCTGTCCATCTCTAGCGCGAATGGCGAGTCGTTTTACTTCGGCTTCTACTCCTCTAAAGCTTAGGTTCTCGGCATTTCTAATTACTGGGACCATCAATCCTTTTGGTCCAGAAACGGCAATAGAAATATCTTTAAAATCATGCTTAATTTGAAAATCTCCGTCGATCATCGAATTTACATCTGGATACAATTCAAGAGCCCTAACAATAGCAAGTGTAAAAAATGACATAAACCCAAGTCCTACTCCGTGCTTTTCCTTAAAGGTCTCTTTGTATTGCTTCCTAAGGGCAAAAATGGGGCCCATATCCACTTCATTGAAAGTGGTAAGCATTGCTGTTTCGTTTTTTGCCGAAACCAAACGCTCCGCAACTTTACGTCGCAACATAGATAATTTCTTTCGCTCTGTTCCACGCTCACCGTCTCCTGGAGTTCCCATGGAAGGAACTGCATTGACTGCATCTCCCTTAGTAATTCTACCATCACGACCGCTGCCTTTTACTGAAGATGATTTAATACCTTTCTCATCCAAAATCTTCTTGGCAGCAGGAGAAGGTGTGCCCGTTGCATAGTTTTCGGTTGTAGGAGCCTCCTGAACTATTTCTTTCTTAGCCTCTTCTTGAACGGTTTCCTTTCGCACGGCTTTTGTTCCATCCGGCCGAGGAGCATCTGTATCAATAAGGCATACCACAGCTCCAACAGCAACAGCATCTCCTTCATCTGCCTTAAGTGTTATAATCCCACTCGCTTCAGCCGGAAGCTCTAAAGTTGCTTTGTCACTATCTACCTCGGCAATGGCCTGATCTTTTTCAACATAATCACCATCTTCTACTAGCCATTCAGCAATTTCTACTTCGGTAATGGATTCTCCCGGTGACGGGACTTTCATTTCTAATGCCATAGTACTACTATTATATCCCCATCAAGGGGAGAATTCATTATATTATTTACTTACTTTATTCAGGCTTTATGTCAAAAACACTGTCAACAACTTTAGCATGACGTTGCTTTGACCGAACACTGCTACCAGATGCTGGTGCAGCATACATTCTACGACTACACACTCTAAAGTTTCTGGCCATATCAAAATGCAACAGCACATGGGAGTATGCTCCCATATTCTTCGGCTCCTCCTGAGCCCAAACCACATCAGCTGCGTTTTTGTATTTATTAATTAATGACATCATCTGGTCAATTGGCAACGGAAACAGTTGTTCTACGCGTACCAGAGCGACATCATCTCTTTTATCCTCTTCCTTTCTTTCCAATAAATCGTAATAAAATTTTCCGCTAACAAAAACTAAGGTATTAATTTTCGACACGTCTGCCTTATCATCATCAATAACCATTTGAAAACCTCCATTGGCAAACTCTTCCTTAGTTGAAAGTGCTCGTGGGTGTCTTAGTAAACTTTTTGGAGTGAATACAATTAAAGGCTTTCTATAATCAACTTTCATTTGTCTGCGTAACAAATGATATATATTAGCTGGGGTGGTACAATCTGCCACAAACATATTGTCCTTGGCACACAATTGCAGATAGCGCTCCATCCTTGCTGATGAGTGCTCTGCTCCCTGACCTTCATAACCATGGGGTAAAAGCATTACCAACCCATTTTGTGTTTTCCATTTATCCTCTCCAGCAGAAATATATTGATCTATCATAATCTGAGCCCCATTACTAAAGTCTCCAAACTGAGCCTCCCAAATAGTAAGTGTCTTAGGGCTCGCCATGGCATACCCATAGTCGAAACCAACAACTCCATATTCCGAAAGAAGAGAATTATAAATATAAAAGTTGGCCTCGGTTCCTTTCAAATCATTCAATAAAACAATCTCTTCTTCGCTGTCTTCAACTTTAACAACAGCATGTCGATGTGAAAATGTTCCTCGCTCGACGTCCTGCCCGCTCATTCTAACGTCATATCCTTCCTTCATTAAACTTCCGTAGGCTAATAACTCACCCATCGCCCAATCTAGTTTATTCTCTTCAAAAAACATAGTGTGACGTGCATCGATTAGCTTTGAAATTTTACGCAAAAACTTTCTGTCCTTAGGAAGTTGTGTAATTACCCCTGCTACATGGGTCAGTTCCTTTAAATCAAAAGAAGTGTCAACTTCCTCCAACATTTTATTTTCGTTGGCATGATGAAAACCTTGCCAAGCATCTTTCATTATTGCCGTAATCTCGGTTTTGGCAATTTTACGAGAGTCCTCAAGATTTTCTTCTAACTTGTCCTTATATTCCTGTTCTAGCTTGGTAGTATATCCATCATCAATAATGCCCTGACTTATCAACTTTGCAGCATAAATGTCACGTGGATTATCATGTTTCGCAATTGCCTTGTATAATTTGGGTTGTGTAAATCGCGGTTCATCACCTTCATTATGACCATATTTTCTATAACCTAGTAGATCAATAAAAACATCTCTTCCAAACTCCATTCTAAAGTCGAGTGCAAATAACATAGCATGAACAACAGCTTCAGCATCATCAGCATTTACATGTAAAACTGGTGAAAGCGTTACTTTTCCGACATCGGTGCAATAGGTAGAAGAACGTGCATCCAAATAGTTTGTCGTAAAACCTATTTGATTGTTCACAACAATATGAATAGTTCCACCTGTTTTATATCCATCCAATTGTGCCATTTGTACAATTTCATATACAATTCCTTGTCCTGCGATAGCCGCATCTCCATGAACCACAATTGGAAGCACCTTGCTAAAGTCTTCCTTGTATTGACGATCTTGTTTCGCTCTAGCAATTCCTTCAACTACGGCGCCCACCGTTTCTAAGTGAGAAGGGTTAGGAGCAATATTTAAGTTGATTTCTTTCCCCGAATTCGAGGTACGCTTTGATGTCCACCCTAAATGGTACTTTACATCTCCATCGAAAATATCTTGCTCATAGTCTTTTCCATCAAATTCACTAAAAATATCCTTAGCACTTTTTCCAAAGATATTAGTAAGCGTACTTAAACGACCTCTATGAGCCATTCCCATTACAAACTCTTTCACACCTTTTTCTGCTGCGCTCTCAATAAGGGTGTCTAACGCAGGTATCAAGCTTTCTCCTCCTTCTAGAGAAAAACGTTTCTGTCCAACATATTTAGTATGAAGAAACGTCTCAAAGGAAACCGCTTCATTCAGTTTCTTTAAGATGTGTTTCTTTTGTGTTTTCGAAAAACTTGGCTGATTATCATTTATATTCAGCTTATTTTGAATCCATTGAATCTCTTTTGGTTTTCTAATATACATATATTCGATCCCAATAGAATCACAGTATATGCTTTGAAGGTGTCGTATTATTTCTTCAAGCGTAGTTTCTGGCATACCCAAAACCTCCGCTGCTTTAAAAGTTGTTTTTAGATCACTTTCTGAGAGTCCAAAATTTTTAAGATCAAGCGTTGGCTCGTATTTACGCCTCGCTCTAACCGGGTTCGTTTTGGTAAATAGATGACCGCGAGTACGATATCCATCTATCAATTTAATTACTTGAAACTCCTTTATGACATTCTCTGGAACTACCCCTCCGTCTTGTTCAATTCCTAAGGCTTCTAGAGAACCATTTTCAATTCCGAAGTCAAACCCCTGAAAAAAAGCTCTCCAGCTCGGTTCAATAGTATCTGGTGATTTTAAATAGGTATCGTAAAGTTCTGCGATATAAGCAGGATGAACCGCGTTAAGAAATGAATATTTATCCATAGTAGGAATAAAAGTGGTCTATTTTATAAAACGAGACAAAAATACAACAAATCCGTAAACTACATTCCTCGATTTTATATATTTATAGGACACAACTATTAAAAAAGGGAGATGAAAATGGCACAGTTTTACAAAAGGTCTAGCCTAATGGTTTTTGCCGTCCTACTATATTTAGGTGCCAACGCTCAAGAACAAAAATCAGAGCTTTGGTCCAACGTTCGCGTTGGAGGCGGTATTGGCCTTAGTTTTGGTGATGGCTTTTTTGGAGGCACCCTTGCTCCAAGCGTGGTTTATGATTTTGACGAAAAGCTATCTCTTGGAGTTGGTCTAACAGGAACCTACAACAAGCAGAAGAACTTTTATAAATCTACCATCGTTGGCGGTAGTGTCTTAGGACTCTACAACATCATTCCACAATTACAAGTCTCTGCCGAATTTGAAGAGTTGCATGTCACCAGAAAGTATGACAACCAATTCTCAAATATTGATAACAACTACTGGTTTCCTGCTTTGTTTGTAGGGGCAGGGTTTAGACAACAAAATTTCACCATTGGAATACGCTATGACGTTTTATACGATAATGCGAAAAGCATCTATGCTAGTGCTTATGTTCCTTTTGTTCGGGTTTACTTTTAAACCGTTCTTGCCATTAAGGAATTTCCAAAAGACCTAAGGGCATCTCGCTTTTCTTCTGGAATATCTATTTTTTCTAATACATCATTTGCCAAATGAGTATACTTGGTAATTTCTTCTTTTGTCGCTTCGGAAGCACCTGAAGTTTCAAAAATTTGCTTAACTCGTTCTATTTTATCTGAAGGATCCTTTGGGCTAACACTAAAAAGATGAACCAATTCTTCAGCCTGCTCTTGGCTACTATTTTCAAGTGCAGTTAAATACAGAAAGGTCTTTTTGTTCGAAAGAATATCACCTCCAGTCTGTTTTCCAAAATTCTCCGGGTTTCCGAAGGCATCTAAATAATCATCCTGAAGCTGAAACGCAATACCGAGGTTGCGGCCAAAAACATAAATGTTATCTCTACATTCTTCCGAAGCTTCGGCAACAATCGCACCCATTTTCATTGCTGCCCCTATTAAAACAGCCGTTTTATAGTCGATCATTTTAATATATTCAGAAAGGGTAACATCATCACGTGTTTCAAAATCTACATCGTATTGCTGTCCTTCGCATACTTGAAGGGCAGTTTTGCTGAATAATTTAGCTAAATCACGAAACAACAATGGCTCATAACTTTCAAAAAATTGATATGCCAGAATCAGCATAGCATCTCCAGATAAGATCCCTGTATTCAGGTCCCATTTTTCATGTACTGTTTCCTTCCCTCTCCTTAAAGGTGCGTTATCCATTATATCATCATGAATCAAAGAAAAGTTATGAAACAACTCCACGGCAAGCGCAGCGTTCATAGCTTTCTTTAAATCGGTTCCAAAGAAATCACAGGTCATTAGGGTGAGAATAGGTCTAAGCCTCTTTCCACCTAAAGAAAGGATATAGGAAATAGGACCATATAATTGGTCCGGCTCCTTAACCACGATAGTTTCGGTCAGTTTTTGGGTAAGCTCTATGCGATATTCATCTAATGAATTCATTCAAAAAATTTCCAACAAAAATACAAGTTGTGAGACAAATGGTTATCAATTAAGTGATAAAAAGCAAATAATTGTACGAAACAATATACAAATGTTAAAAAATTGCAAAACTTAGGAAACTTTTTATGTGTTTAAAGTTTCCTGAAGTATATTTGTCCTCAATTATGCGAGATAAAATTGTATCAAAGGCAGCGGAAATGTTCATCACACTTGGGTTCAAGAGTGTTACGATGGATGACATTGCTAATGAAATGGGAATTTCGAAAAAGACAATCTATACTCATTTTAAGAATAAAACGGATCTTGTAAAAGAAGCTACACTTTCTTTATTTCAAGTTATTACACATGGTATTGATTGTATTTGTGAGCTGGACAACAATCCAATTGAAGAACTTTATGCGATCAAGAAATTCGTAATGATACAACTTAAGAATGAAAAATCTTCTCCCCAATACCAACTTCAAAAATACTACCCCGAAATCTCAAATACCTTGAGGTCTATGCATTTTGAAACGATGCAAGAATGTACCCTTAGAAATCTAAAAAAAGGAATTGACCAAGAATTGTATCGAGGTAATTTGAATATTGAATTCGTATCAAGAATTTACTTTGTTGGAGTGAGTGGGACAAAAGATGAAATGCTATTTCCAAACGATAAATTTCCAAAAGCACAATTGATGGAAGAATTCTTGGAATATCATCTACGGGGTATTGTAACTAAAAAAGGGCAACTAACACTCAATAAATTTATAAACGATCAAACAAATGATTAAAAAAGGAGTCATTTTAAGCTTTATTTTGCTTTCAACCTTAGGGTATACACAGCAAAACAATTACAGTTTTAATCTCGAAGAGGCAATTTCGTTCGCCATTGACAGCAATTATACGGCTATTAATGCCCGGCGCGATATCGCTAAGGCTTTGAAACAAAAATGGGAAGCTACTGCTACTGGGCTTCCACAAATAGACGGAAAGATTACCTATAATAACAACCTAAAACAACCCATAACATTGCTTCCTGCAGAAATTACTGGTGGTCCATCTGGAACCTTTGTACCGGTAACATTTGGCACAAAACAGAATGCTTCGGCTACGGCTACCTTAAATCAATTGATTTTTGACGGTAGTTACCTTGTTGGATTAAAGGCAGCGAAGACCTTTTTAAGGTACTCCGCAAATATTTCAGAAAAGACGAATCTCCAAGTTAGAATGGGCGTTATAAATGCTTATGGAAGTGTGGTTCTTTCAGATGAACTCGTTGATATTTTTGAGAAGAACAAGGTGAATTTAGAGAAAAATCTATTTGAAACCAGAAAAATATATGAGAATGGTCTAACGGAAGAGGAAAGTGTTGAACAACTTGAAATCACATTATTGGACATTGACACTCAACTTAACAATGCCAAACGAAGTTCTGTAATTGCTCAACAAATGTTCAATATTGCTTTAGGGATCGATGTTGATCAAACAGTAATTTTTGAAGACTCTTTAGATGATTTGGCGGTTCAAAATATAAGTTTGAGCCTGTTAAATAACGCACTGAACATTGAAGAAAATGTGGATTATAGGATCGCTCAGAATTTTGCCGAGCAGCGTGAACTTGAAATGAAATTGGAAAAAAGTAAAGCCATGCCTAATTTATCCGCCTTTGTGAACTATGGTACTGCAGCCAATAGTGATGATTTTTCCTTTTTTGATAGTGAACAAATCTGGTACCAATCGTCTTTATTAGGCCTAAGTCTCAATGTTCCACTTTTTAGTAGCGGTATGCGCTCTGCTAAAACTCAACGAGCAAAAATTGCAATGGAACAAGCAGAAACACAACTTGAAGAAACTATTCAAAACATTGCGCTTGAAGCAAATACAGCTAAAAGCAACTACCAATTTGCCATAGAGAATTATGAAAACTCAAAAAAGAACATTGCTTTAGCTGAACGTATTGAAAATAAAAATCAAATTAAGTTTACCGAAGGTTTAGCAACAAGTTTTGATCTTCGACAAGCCCAGACCCAATTGTACACATCCCAACAACAATACTTTCAATCAATGTTGGACGTAATTAACGCAAAAGCAAATTTAGAAACGGTGCTCAATACACCAGAATTAAGAAACAAATAAAGCCAACCTCAATCATAAAAGCAGTCATTATGAAAAAAATTCTTATCCTATTAATCACCACTACGTTTTTAATATCCTGTGGAGATGGAGCCAAAACTTTAGAGAATGTTATAGAATCTGGAAGTCTAAGTGAGATTAGAGCGAAAAAGGATGAAATCGCCGCTCAACAACAAGCAATCACAGCACAGATGAAACGGCTCGATGATGCAATCTCTAAATTGGATACCATTAAAAAAAATCCATTAGTAACAACATTTGGAGCCAAAAATGAGGTTTTTAACCATTATTTAGAACTTCAGGGGAATGTAATGACAAAGCAGAATGTTATTGTATACCCAGAAATGAGTGGATTGCTTACTAGTGTATATGTTAAAGAAGGACAGTCGGTTTCAAAAGGGCAGCTACTTGCAAGAATTGATGATGGTGGTCTTGGACAACAAGTTGCACAAATGCAGATCCAAGCAGACTTAGCAAAAACTACTTTTGAACGACAAGAACGTCTTTGGAACCAAAAAATTGGAAGTGAAATTGAATATTTGCAGGCTAAATCTAACTATGAAGGACAACAAAAGGCGGTTGGGCAAATGCAAAGTCAATTAGGAAAAACAGGAATTAGAGCACCCTTTTCTGGGATAATAGATGATATTATAACGGAACAAGGTACAGTTGTAGCTCCTGGACAATCGCAAATACTCCGTATTGTAAATCTCAACGATATGTATATTGAAACTGACGTTCCTGAAAGTTATATTTCCAACATCACTAAAAACAAAAAGGTTTTGGTTGAGTTCCCAGTATTAGGTAAAACGGTTGATGCCAAAGTACGACAAGCTGGAAACTATATTAACCCGGCCAATAGAAGTTTCAAGGTTGAAGTCGCAGTTCCTAATAAGGATAGAAATATTAAACCCAACTTAACAGCAAAGCTTAAAATAAACGATTATACCAACGAAAAGGCTTTACTAATACCACAAAGTATCATTTCTGAAAACGCAGATGGTCAACAGTATATCTATATCGCTATCAACAAAAACGGAAACGATGAGGCCATTGCTAAGAGAGTAATTATTGAGACTGGTAAAACCCAAGGAGATGTTATAGAGGTTCTTAAAGGGATCGAGAATGGTGCTGAAATCATACTTGAAGGAGCGCGAAGTGTAAAAGATGGGCAGCCAGTAAAAGTATTAAACCAATAAACAACCTAGTAATGACAGAAGAGCATAAGAATGTAAACAAAGAGTTTGGGTTGTCTTCATGGGCAATTAACAATAAAACAACCATTTATGTATTGATGTCCTTAATTCTATTCTTAGGGGTTTCGGCTTATTTTAGTATGCCTCGTGAAAGTTTTCCAGAAATAAAGGAGACTAAGATCTACATAAGTTCGCTGTATCCAGGGAACACAGCGGAGGATATTGAAAAACTCATTACAGATCCACTTGAAGACAAAATCAAAACCATTAGTAATGTGGTAGAGGTTACTTCAACATCGCAGGAGGATTACTCAATGATTATTATTGAGTTTGATGAAAACATCAGTGTTGATCAGGCCAAACAAAAAGTGAAGGATGAGGTTGATTCTCAAACATCCAGTGAAGACTGGCCTACTTTTAATAATGCCAAGGTCGAGCCTAATATTTTCGACTTGAGCATGTCTGAAGAGATCCCAATACTAAATATTAATATTTCCGGAGATTACCCAGTACAAAAACTTAAAGAGTTTGGAGAGTATTTGGAGGATGAGATTGAAGACTTGCCAGAAATTAAACAAGTAGACATAAGAGGTGCCCAAGAAAAGGAGGTAGAAATTGCGGTTGATATCTATAAAATGATGGCTGCTCAAGTTAGTTTTGATGACATTTTAGGAGCTGTGCGCAATGGTAATACTACGATGTCTGCCGGAAACTTAATTTCAAGTGGGCAAAGACGAACTGTCCGTATTATTGGAGAGATTAACGATCCCAACGAGTTAGATAATTTCGTTATTAAATCTGAAAATGGCAATGCTATTTACCTTCAGGATATTGCTACTTTGTCTTTTAAAGAGAAGGAAAAAACTACCTATGCAAGAGAATTTGGGGAACGTGTAGTAATGCTCGATGTTAAGAAGCGAGCGGGTAAGAACATGGTTGCTGCGACCGATAAAATTAAGATTATCGTTGATAACGCAATTAACAATGTGTACCCCAGCGACTTAAAAGTTACTTTGGCAAATGATCAATCTTCTAAAACTGTTGGTCAAGTGGACGATCTTGTAAACAATATAATCTTTGGTATAATACTGGTGGTTGGGGTATTGATGTTCTTTTTAGGGTTTAAAAATGCTCTTTTTGTTGGATTTGCAATTCCAATGTCCATGTTTATGTCATTAATGATCTTGAGCATGTTGGGTTACACCATGAATACCATGATTCTCTTCGGATTAATTATGGGTCTAGGAATGCTGGTTGATAATGGAATTGTGGTTGTAGAAAATGTCTATCGTCTTATGGACGAAGAAGGAATGACACGCATTGAGGCAGCAAAAAAAGGAATTGGAGAAATTGCATTTCCTATCATTATTTCAACAGCAACTACAGTCGCTGCATTTATTCCACTGGGTATGTGGCCAGGAGTAATGGGGCAATTTATGATCTATTTTCCTATCACCCTTTCTGTAGTACTTGGGTCGTCGTTATTTGTTGCAATATTTTTTAACTCAGTGATGGTCTCTCAATTTATGAGTATTGACGATAAAGAAATGCCACTTAAACGCATCATTATTATCACTTCTATTGTTGGTGCAATTGGTCTCTTAATTTTACTTTTTGGAGGAGCTTACAGAGCCTTAGGAAGTATTATGGTGTTTACGGCTGTAATGCTATGGGTGTATCGTTTCGGACTTCGCAAAATGGCTAATTATTTCCAAACAAAGATCCTAACGCGATGGGAACGTGGATATGAAAAATTACTTCGGACTGCATTGTCGGGTTGGAGACCCTACGTAATAAGTATTGGAACATTCATCTTACTTTTTGTTGCCTTTGGAGGTTTTGGGGCATCAGTTGCAAGTCAAAGAACTAAGATTGAGTTTTTTCCTGATAATGACCCCAATCAGATAATTGTATATATAGAATACCCACAGGGAACCGATATTGTAAAAACCAATCAAATTACCAATGATATTGAGCAGCGGGTTTATGCAGTTCTTAATTCTGAAGAATATGTTGACAATGGTTATAACTATTTAGTTGAAAGTGCCGTATCACAAGTGGGTGAAGGCGCTGGAAATCCTCAAACAGATGGAGGGTCTGCAGCAGAAATGCCACACCGCGGAAAAATAACAGCTTCCATGCGGGAGTATAAATACAGGAGGGGTGCAGAGAGTAAGGATCTTCAAAAGAAAGTTCAGGAAGCATTGAAAGGTATTTATCCAGGGGTAGCTATTAGTGTAGAAAAAGATGCAGTAGGTCCGCCAGCTGGATACCCTATCAATATTGAATTGGAAGGGAATGATTATACAGAGTTAATTGCCACTGCCGAAAGAATGCGCGATTTTTTAAATACCAAGAGTATTCCAGGAATTGACGAGCTTAAGATTGATGTAAACAAATCGAAGCCTTCTGTAATTGTTGAAGTTGACAGGAAAAAAGCGGGAGAATTAGGGGTAAGTGCAGGTCAAGTAGGACAGCAATTACGTAATTCAATTTTTGGATCAAAAGCAGGAGTATATAAAGAAGATGGGGAGGATTACGACATTTATGTGCGTTTTAATGAAGAAAACAGATATAATACAAGCGCTATTTTTAATCAAAAAATAACATTTAGAGATCCTGCTTCTGGTAAAATAAAAGAAATCCCCGTATCTGCTGTTACCAAACAAAGAAATAACTCTGGTTTTAGCTCCATAAAGCATAAGGACTTAAAACGAGTAGTAACCGTTTACTCGGCACTCTCACCAGGATTCACAGACGCGGCAGTCATTGTCACTAAGGTGCAGGCCGAAATGGAGAGTTTCTTAGATAAACCTGCATCAGTACAGATTGATTATACTGGGCAAATTGAAGAGCAGAATAAGCAAATGGTATTTTTGATGAGAGCTTTTTTTACTGGTCTTGGACTGATTTTCTTTATCTTAATATTTCAATTCAATTCCGTTTCAAAGCCAGCAATTATCATGCTTGCTATCTTTTTAAGTCTCATCGGGGTTTTTGGCGGGCTTATTATTACTGGTAAACCCTTCGTTATTATGATGACAATGATGGGTATTATTTCTCTGGCAGGAATCGTTGTTAACAATGGTGTTGTACTACTAGATTATACACAACTTCTAATTGACAGAAAAAAGGTAGACAAAGGATTGGCGAAGGACGAATACTTAGAAATTGAAGACACTTTCGAGAGTGTTGTAAGAGCTGGAAAAGCACGTTTACGGCCTGTTTTATTAACTGCCATTACCACCATTCTTGGACTTATTCCACTAGCTACCGGACTCAATATTAATTTCTATACTTTATTTAGTGAGTTCGATGCCAACCTTTACTTTGGGGGAGATAATGTTATTTTCTGGGGGCCATTAGCCTGGACGGTTATTTACGGTCTATTCATTGCAACCTTCCTAACTTTAATTGTAGTTCCTATCTTATTCTTTTTAACAGCAAAGTTTAATATGTGGTGGCAAAGTAAATCTTCAAAAGAGGAAGTAACAGTTTTAGATCTTGAAGCAGGAGAGTAGTTCCTTCGCATTAATTCTTTGTAAGAAACAAAAATCCCGTTCACTTTCGTGAATGGGATTTTTTATACTACAAACTATTTAACCTCTAGTTATAAACCTTCATTAAATGGAGACAGGAAATTGTTAATTACGTCCACCCCATTCAACCCAACGATGTCTTCAGCATACAACAAAGAGTATCTTCTTTGGTGTTAACAGCTCTTCCATAAGGGAAGTATCGTTAATGATACTAGTATATAGTCTCCATTATTCAACATTATGACCCCTCAATTAATTCTAATTGAACAACGAATCAAGGTATTGTATTAAGAAAGGGCCTGACAAATTTATTTTATCAGGCCCTTTTAATTTAATGTAAATTATATTCCGAAGAACATACTAGTTTGTTTCTACTAATGGCACAGGGAAAACATTATAAACTACATCACCAGCTCTATCGATAGGCAATGTGTTTGATAAATTATATCTACGTAAATCGAACATTCTATGGTTCTCACACCATAAAGAATATCTTCTTTGGTTTAGCATCTCAGTAACCAATGATCCATCATCAGTTCCTCCAGAATAATTTGGCAAACCAGCCGCATTACGCACTACATTTAAAGCTGTAACGGCTTCAGCATTATTAGCTCCAATTTGAGCCTCAGCATAAACTAAAACCAACTCTTCGTTTCTTAACATATCAATTGGTGAAACATTAGTTGCGTACAATCTAGTTTCATGGGTTCCTGTCAATAAATCTTGTACCGAAGGATCTGGTCTTAACGCAGATTTTGCCGTAACTCGGGTATCACCAGCTTCAGCATCAGCTATCCAATCATTATGAACAATAATCTGATCCCCATTATTAGCATCCTCTGGTAAAGGTCCTGATGGACCTTTAAATACTGGATTAGTTAAATCTCCACTACTTGTACTAAAAACGTGCTTTGGTCCAGTAGTTAAATCTCCACCTAAATTAAAGTAAGATCCCGCTAATGCACTTCTAGCTGCAGTTTTATCTCCGGCATATAAGGCCGCAACAGCAGCAGTAGCTCTATTAAAACTTGCCATCCCTCCAGGAGTATCAAATCCATCAAAACCTGCTAAATCAAACACAAAAGAAGATCCATTTAAATTTGTTTGAGCCAAATCCAATAGCGTTCTTACTTCTGCAATTGCAGCAGGGAAGTCTAAAATTGGTCCCAAATTCAAATCATCTGAAACATCTACTCTAGCTCTTCCGTAAGATTTAAGAACTTCAATTAGTTCAAAAGCTATTACAGTTTGAGCAAAGCCAATATATCCAGCAGCTTCGCTTTGTGAAATCGCGCCTGTATTCCCAGCTGATTGAATTAAGATATTTGCATTTTTAATTGCTCTATATCTACCAGCCCAAGCAGCCGTTGAATAAAAATCACTATTCTCCAATGTTGATCCATTCTTACCCAAAATATTAGCGGTGTTTCTTGGATCAGCATCGAACAAATATAATTCTCTTGCCATTGTACCACTAGCAGTGGTTTGAATTCCTAATGAATTTCTCATTGTGGATTCAATCCCTACTACTAAGTTATTTAGTTGCGATATCGAGGCGTTTGTCAACACCCCTTCCAAACTAGGGCCATCAGGATCTACTTGCTCTTCAAAGGTGCAAGACGTTGCCCCTATTACTAGCATAGCCGCAAGTAAGAGACGAATTTTCATTATATATATTTTGAATATTTTCATTGCTTTTTTCTTTTAAAAATTAACATTTAAGTGAAAATAGAATTGTCTTGCACTTGGAAAAGGAGTAACATCTATTCCACTTGAAAGACCTGAACTACCATTTGTCGAAACCTCAGGGTCATACCCTGTATAGTCGGTTTCTGTAAATAAGTTTCTTCCAGAAACTCCCAATTTCACATTACTAACAACTCCACCAAGCGCACTAAGAGCTTTCTTAGTTAGTCTATAGTATAAAGCAACCTCTCTTAATTTTACATAACCTGCTGGCTCAATAAAGCGAGTCGCAACAAATCCAGAACCAGCTCTCTCTATACCTTCTGGGGTATCCAAATCTGGTGTTGTACCACCTAAATCTGTCAATAAGGTTGAAAGGTTGATATTATCACCACCTTTTTTCCAATGAACTAAGAAAGAAAGATCAAATTGTCTAAATAATGTAAATTGGTTATTAAAAGACATTTGGAATTCCGGTTCTGCATCACCTATTTGAGTTGGCACTCCATCCACAGTTCCCGCCAATTGAGTAACTGGCATTCCTTCTTCAATGTAATACGTTCCAAGTCCTAGACCAAAACCTGCACCTGGCTGTGCAAAGGCAGGAACATCCAGTCTTGTTATTTCAGACTCGTTCTTCCAGTAGTTTATTCCTGTAGTCCAACCAAATCGCTCTCCGGTTAAAACATCTACATTCAACGCCAATTCAATACCTTTGTTTTCAAGATCTGCTAAATTAGTAGTCTCACTGGTAAAGCCAGAAGAAGTTGGTAATCCTCTGCTTAGTATTAAGTCCTCAACTTTTCTAGTATAATAGGTTCCTTCAAAAGTAATTCTATCAAAAAACTTTAAATCCACACCAAACTCTAACTCAGATGAAGTCTCCGGTTCGATACTAGGATCTCCTTTCGCAGGATTAATTGTAGAACCTCCATTACCGCCTGTTGATGTAGCATTTAAACTTGTGAATGTTGCTCCATATGCAGCAGATGCACCAGTTTCTCCATAAGCAGCTCTAATCTTAAATTGATTAATCGCTTCAGATTTCCAGAAGTCGAATTTATTTAGATTAATAGCTAAAGATGCTTTTGGAAAACCATATAGTTTATTAGGATCTCCATTTAGGGTAGATTTATCAAATCTGTAACCTAAGGTTGCAATAATTTGATCTTTAAAATTCCCTTCTAATTGTCCAAAATAACCAAACTCTCTAACCTGCGATCGGTTCTGCCTAACGGTTTGATTATTTCCTTGACTTAAACTTGTCTGTCCAGGAATTAAATCTGAAGCTGTACTCAAAACTAAATTTGAAACTTGATCAAGATAAGTAACACCCGCTTGAGTTGTTAAACCTAAATCGCCGTCGGCTGCATCATGGTTCCATACCCCAATGATTTGTGAGTTAAAGTTCGTAAACCCATTATTACCAACACCTATAAAACCGTTTTGACCACTAGCAATTGTACCCTGGTGCGTTTCAGGAACATAAACATCTGTTCTATTTGCTAGATAATCCAATCCAAAATTAGAAACTAACTTAAGCCTGTTTCTATCAGTTGTCAGTATTTTTGTATTTACCTTTAAACCTTGAATAAACCTATTATTCAAATCTTCATTTGAAGCATTATCTCTTACAAAGATTGGATTTCCAGTATAATTTGGATTATTTGGATATTCACCCTGTGCATTTGGAAAAAGATTAACCCAAGGTCTTGTAAATGCCAAAGTATACCCATAACTCAATCCTCCTTCATTCTCATTACCAGTAAAACTTCTACTCGAAGTGCTTCTTACATAATTTGAGCTTAATGAAAAGTCAAATACATTTGATAGCTTATGATCAATATTGGCCTTTATAGAGGTACGCTCATAACCAGTATTTTTTATAATTCCTTCTTCATCTCTATGTGAGAGTCCAACATAGAATTTCGTTTTTCCATTTCCTCCATCAGCGCTAAACTTTGTTTCTCTAATGAATCCTGTATTTCCATAAATTTCATCCTCATAATCAATCAATCCGCCATTGGCGATGGCATTATTATAACGAACTACTTCATCAGCACCAAATGTAGACTCTACATTTGCAGCGGTCCAAGGCCTCATTCCAATTCTATTTGCAATTGACTGAGCTCCTATATCTTGCCCAAATCTAAAATTGGTTTTTCCATTCCTACCTCTTTTAGTTGTAATAATTACAACCCCAGCATTCGCTCTTGTCCCATAAATAGCTGCAGCAGATGCTCCTTTAAGAACTTCAATGTTCTCAATATCGTTTGGATCGATATCGGCTATTCTATTTGATGAATTCTCCTCGTTTCCTCTATTTGCTCCAGAAGCAAATCTTAGTCCAGAAGGAATCTCAACATTATTAATGTAAACTCCATCTACAATAAATAAAGGTTGGTTATTACCATTAATAGAAGAAATACCACGCAGTCTCATTGCAAAACCACCGCCAGGCGCTCCCGAGGAAGAAACAATGTTTACACCTGTTAACTTACCATATAATGCTCCATCAACAGTAGATTGACCAGTAGTACCAATTAATTCCTCTCCAGACACTGTGGATACGGCGTTGGCAAGATTCGCTCTTTTAACCGAAGTTGCTAAACCTGTAATAACCACTTCTTCCAAGGCTTCTGCAGATTCACCCATTACAACGCTAAGAGCGTCAGTCGTGGTAACATTCTGCTCTACGGTTGTATAACCAAGAGAAGAAAATTCCAGAATTGCCGGCAAACTTGGCACGTCGATGGAGAAATTACCATCGATATCCGTAGTAGTTCCGTTAGAAGTTCCTTTTTGAATAACATTAGCAAAGGGGACAGTATCTCCCTTATCAGTGTTCACTTTTCCCGTAATTGTTTGTGCAAACACAAAACACGGAAAAACGAGTGACAATAGCAGGAGAATCCTGCGATTAGAATTTTTTTGTTTCATAATTAGTCGTTTTTGTTTTTTCGAAGTTAATAAACATTTTACGATTTCTTAACATTTGTATGCATATTAACACCACTTCCCAGAAAACAGACTGAAAATCAAAGCCATATTCTTTTCTGAAATTTTGATGCTTGGCATCCTATATCTTTATAAATTTTCAGCTTTCCAAGCATTAAGAAACTGAGTTCTTATTCCACCTGTTCTTAATAATGAGTCTTTTTTCGATAGAAAAATATGTCATTCAACCTTTCTATATGATAAGCAAAAAACCGTCTTAACTTTCGTCAGGACGGTTTTCTTGGCTAGTTCAAAAGAACTATATAAATAATTGCATGCTAGAGTCTATCGAAGAACAATTTGGTCTCGGCAATATCTCCTCCTATTGCTGCCGAAGCAGCATCATAACTTGTTCCATTTAATGTTTGTTCTAGAACTGGATACGTGTATCTGTTTGGATAACCAGACACAGCTTCTGAAGGCACCGCCATAATTGGATAATCCAAACGTCTTATCGAAGTCCAAGATTCTAACCCTCTGTTAAATAAAGCTAACCAACGTTGGTTTCCAATTACTTCTTTCCACGGTGTAGTTGCTGTACTATTTGCAATAGCTGTATCATAATCCACTCCTGCTCTTGCAAGATAAGTATCGACTTCTCCTTGTGTTCCTCCCCACCATAAAATAGATTCTGTAATTCCAGCATCGTAATGGCTTTTTGCATCACCTCCAACGCCGTATATTCTAGCCGCAGCTTCAGACAATAAAAATTCTACTTCAGCATAGTCTAAGAGAACTCCAGGAGCTGTTGCAGCCTCCACCTTCGCAGACAAGTGAGAATGTGAAGCATAACCCGATGTAGATCCTATTTCACCTCCTACATAAAGTCCATCCACAGTAGTAAAGTATAGTGGTCTTCTAGGATCTTCCAACGCATTCATCATATCTGTTATGGTAACAGCAGCCACAAAATCTTGTCTTCCACTTAATACCAAATCAACATGCATTGGATTTGTATTTGGATCTGAAGAAGAGTAGCTATAATTTGCATTATCAGCACTACTTGTCATAACACCAGCTTGAACCGCACTTTCTACTATACTCTGAGCAAGGGTATTATCAGCGTCCGACAATAACATTCCCATTCTCAATTTAAGAGAGTTTGCAAAGACCTTCCATTGTGCAACATTACCACTATAGATATTATCATCGGCAGAATCAAAACTACCCGCTCCAGTATTTAAACTGTTGGTCGCGGCAGTTAATCTAGTCACCAAGTCCTTATAAACGGTAATTCCATCGTCATACTTAGGAGACAAATTATCTGGATCCAAAGCTTCAGAATAAGGCACATCACCAAAGGTTTCAACCAAAATACTATAACTATAAACTGTAAGTATTTCAATAATTGCTAATTTGTTTGGCTTTGCAGCAACTAAATCTGGAGTAGAATAAGTAGTCTCAGAAATAATTTTAGAAGCCTCGTCCAAATCTTTTAAAACATCCTTGTACATTGTACTCCATTGACTTAATGGAATACTTCTCCCTGTTTGGTCATAGTTACTTTCGTCTGTATAAGTACTTTCCTGTAAATACTGTGCCCATAACTTTGTATTGTTATCATTCACATTTAGAGTTATAACTTGATCAACCGCATTCTTTTCTGCAGAAATAAACAAGCTCTCTCCGCTAACGCTAGCGGGATCTTTTATGTTCTGGTTTAGATCAGCTAAACGATCCTCAGAACAAGAAACGGCTGTTAACACCGTAACAAGTATTAGAATTAATTTTTTCATATTTTTTGTATTAAAATTGTGCTTTAATATTGAATCCATAATCTTGAGTCGACGGAAGAGAACCTGTTGAGTACCCTTGCAAATTACCCGAACTTAACCCAGATTCTGGGTCCGCATGTGGTAATTCCTTACTTATAATCCAAAGATTATTTCCAGTTACGGTAAATGTTAGTCCCGTCATAAATGTACTAGAAAGGAATCTAGCTGGAAGATTGTATGTAAGTGCTACTTCTCTAAGTTTTACATAACTCGCGTCATAAACAAACGCTGCATTTGGTAATCCTCTGCGATAACCAAAGGCCCCAAATCTATCCGCTCTTATTCTAGTCGTATTTGCCGTACCATCAGCGTTTACACCAGGGTTAATAAACCCACCACCGTCTTCCAACGTGTTTCTAACCGGATTCCCTAGATCATTTAAATATGCCGTCTCAGCATACAAACCTGTAGCCTGACCATAATATTGATCTAAAGAGAAAATACTTCCTCCTTGTTGTATATCAATTAAAAAGCTAAAGTCAATGTTCTTATAGCTTAACGTATTAGATATTCCCATTAACCAATCTGGATTGGTATCTCCAATAGCGTTATTAGAAGTAGTAGTTTTAACATACTCACCAGAATCTGCGTCCACTACTCTTTCTCCATTTAAGTAAGTATAATCTGTTCCGAAAATAACACCATATGGCTGCCCTACTTGAGCATTAATTGTAACTCCCCCTTGGAAAGATCCCAATTGCAATGTTTCAATACCCTCTGCTAAAGAAAGTACTTCATTTTTGTTTTGCGTCCAGTTAGCATTAAATCTCCATTTAAAGTTTTCTGTTTTAACAGGTACGGCAAATACAGAAAGTTCAATCCCTTTATTTTCAATCTCTCCAGCATTCAAAATCTTATTTAAAAATCCTGTAGAAGTTGATACTGGAACTTTAACTATTTGGTCAATTGAGTTTGTTTTGTAGTAAGAGGCATCAAATCCAACTCTATTGTTAGCAAACTTCATTTCCAAACCAGCCTCAAGACTTGTTGTTGTTTCTGGTCTAAGATCTGGATTTTTTCTAGTATTTGAAACCGAAGTACCTTGATCGGCGTTTATTACATAGGTGTCTTTTAAGAAATCAAAAGGAGCGCTATTTCCAACTTCAGCATAATTCGCTCTTAATTTTCCAAAAGAAATTGCATCTACATTTAATACTTTGCTAAACACAAAACTTGTCGAAACCGATGGATAGTAATAAGAACTGTTCTCCGCAGGTAAGGTAGAAGAATGATCTCTTCGAATTGTACCATCCACAAATACAGTATTATTAAATCCTAAAGAAGCACTAGCATAAATACCGTCCACACCAATTTTTTCTGCTCTCTCCACAGGGTTTGGCAATGGTCCTCTTCCATTCTGCAATGAATACAAACCTGGCACTACTAGTCCGCCAGAAGTCGAAGCAGCTACCGATTGATACTCGCTCCTTCTTATGTTGGTTCCTATTACACCTGATAGATTAATTTTTTCTGAAAGATCCTTGTTAAAATTCACCATTAAGTCATAGTTGGTTTCAGTATTTGAAATCTCTCTTCTCAAATATCCAGAATCCACATTACCTCTTGTTAGACCAAAACTAGTGGCCACAGAACCTACAGCCCTTCGTTCTTCTTGTCTTTCACTATAGCTATCTGTTGCAATTCTCGCTGTAGCATTTACCCAGTCCGCAAATTTATAGTTCAAAGAAAAATTTCCGAGAAAACGATTTCTTTCATCGTTTTGATAGTTTTCATATCGTGTCCAATATGGGTTATCCCAAAAAATTGGTGCCGCACCAGCATCACTAGAGCTAGGATTCCAGGTAACATTCCTTCTGGTAGCAAAGTAGATATCTTTTTGTTGTTGCACATCAACATTGGTCTGCCACCACTGCTTAAACATACCAACAACGTTATCATTATACCCTGTTGAGTTACGTCCTAAGCCATCAGTCTTTATATAGTTGGCAAAACCAGTAGCCGTTAGCTTATCCGTTACATTAAATACTCCACTCAACGAGAAGTTATGCTTGTTTATTTCACTATTTGGCAATAAACCCGATTGATCTAACTTTGTGTAAGCCAATCTATAAGACCCTTCATCAAACCCTTTATCGAAAGAAATGGAGTTTGTTAATGTTATTGGTGTTTTAAAGAACGAAATAGGTCCGTTCTCTGCATTTTTCCAAGCCGTTTTTCTCTTATAGTTTGGAGAGCCTGGATCAAAAGAATCCCATTGATATACAAATAAACTTTCATCAAACGGAGCACCATAAGAAGCATCTTCCGTATAAAGCGCAACAAGTCCACCATCATCATTTATATTATCATCATACCAATAATTATCTGGCCCACCATAATAATGTCCGTATCCAGCACCATATTGAGTTTGATACTCTGCAAAAGTACTTTTATCTACAAAACCAACATTCACACCTGTACTAAGTGTAATGCCCATTCCCTTGGTAGATTTTTTTCCTTTTTTGGTTGTAATCATAATCACACCGTTAGCCGCACGAGAACCGTATAATGCCGATGCAGCAGCACCTTTCAATACGTTAATAGATGCAATATCGTCTGGATTGATATCGGACGCGGCATTACCATAGTCATAATAATTTCCCCTCGCTTGACCTTGATTAACATTATTAGAGTTACTATTACTAATTGGCACTCCATCAATTACAAATAAAGCTTGGTTACTTCCAGTTAAAGAGGCGTTACCCCTAATAACAGCATTAGTTGAACCACCAAAGTTGGTGTTCTTTCTAATCTGAAGCCCAGATACCTTACCAGACAGAGCGTTAGTAAGATTTCCACTCTTATTTGTAATAAGTTCCTCACTTTTTAATTCCTGAGTAGAATATCCTAGAGACCTTTTCTCTCTAGAAATACCTAAAGCGGTTATTACCACCTCACTTAATGCTTCGGCAGATTCACCCATTACAATACTAATTGATGCCGCACTGGAAGCATTCTGCTCTACAGTTGTATAACCAAGTGAAGAAAACACCAATACCACAGGTAAACTCTCTACGTTAATAGTAAAGTTGCCATCCATGTCGGTTGTTGTACCATTTGTGGTACCCTTTTCAATTACGTTTGCGAAGGGAACAGTTGCTCCTTTCTGGTCGTTTACTTTTCCTGTAAGTGTTGTTTGCGCAAACACAAAACACGGAAGAAGAAGTAATAATAGTAATAAACTATTACCATTAATTTTTTTTTGTCTTTTCATTGGTTGTTATTTTGAATGTAAAGTTATCAAAGATTTATAAAATTTTAATACTAAATTAACATTTAATATTGAAAGTTTTGAAAATCACGACTACTAATATAGATTAGGCTCAGTTTGAATAAATAAATTCTGAACCGAAAAAGAAGAAATATGGAAGTTAGTCAAAAAGAGAAACTGCTTCTTTAAAAGCACAACAGAAAGGAGTGCCGAATCATTCTTGAGTTCAAAAACAGTGTGTTTTTAATTTATTCCACGGAAAAAATTAATTCCCATTTATTCTCTTAAAAACTAATAAACAGCTTTACCGACGCTTCTGATTCGCACGCTGATGCCTCCCTTTGCCCACGGTGCGCTAATCACAAAGCCGATCACGTACCGCCAGCCCCCATTTTCGATATACAAAACCGTTGTTTTGCATTTTTTTGATGCTTGGCATCCTTTATCTTTATAAATTTGCACCTTTCTAAGATATAAAGCACATAAACTTTAAAAATGTATAGAACGCATTCCAATGGCGAATTAAACGCTTCGAATATAGGCCAAGAGGTAACTTTATCTGGTTGGGTACAAAAAATAAGGGACAAAGGATTTTTAATCTGGGTAGACCTTCGAGATCGTTATGGAATTACTCAATTAATATTTGATGCAGATCGAACGCCTAAAGAAATGATGGAGGCTGCATCAGAACTGGGAAGAGAATTTGTAATACAAGTAACAGGAACAGTTATTGAGCGGGAATCAAAAAATCCTAATATGATTACTGGTGATATTGAGATCTTAGCCACCATGGTTTCTATTTTAAACAAATCGCTTACCCCTCCTTTTACTATTGAAGACGATACCGATGGTGGTGAAGATTTACGAATGAAATATCGATATTTAGACATTCGTCGGAATCCAGTAAGAGAGAATCTTATTTTTCGTCATAAAGTGACCATGGCTGTGCGAAATTATCTTTCCGAAAAGAATTTTGTTGAAGTAGAAACACCCTACCTTATTAAATCTACCCCCGAAGGCGCTCGTGACTTCGTTGTACCTTCTCGAATGAACGAAGGTCAATTCTATGCATTACCGCAGTCTCCTCAAACATTCAAGCAGTTGCTTATGGTTGGAGGAATGGACAAATATTTTCAAATTGTAAAATGTTTTAGGGATGAAGACCTTAGGGCAGATAGACAGCCCGAATTTACACAAATTGATTGCGAAATGGCTTTTATCGAACAAGAGGACATTCTTAATACGTTTGAAGGATTAACCCGTCATTTACTTAAAAAGATAAACGGAGTTGAAATTGAAATTTTCCCAAGAATGACCTATGATGATGCCTTGAAAAAGTATGGCAATGATAAACCAGATATTCGTTTTGGGATGGAGTTTGGAGAATTAAATGAGGTCGCGCAGCACAAAGACTTCGGTGTTTTCAACAATGCCGAGCTGGTTGTTGGTATTGCGGTTCCCGGCGGAAATACATTTACGCGTAAGGAGATAGACAAACTTATCGATTGGATAAAACGTCCTCAAATTGGGGCGTTGGGGATGGTATATGCTAGATGTAATGATGATGGCACCTTCAAGTCTTCGGTAGATAAGTTCTACGATCAAGCGGATTTAGCTTCATGGGCCAAAGTAACTGGTGCGCAAAAAGGTGACCTTATCTGTGTACTTTCAGGAGAAAAAAATAAGGTGAGAGGGCAATTGAGCGCCTTACGCATGGAATTGGCCGAAAGACTTGGTCTTCGAAAGGCGAATGAATTTGCTCCTCTATGGGTTATTGATTTTCCATTATTGGAATGGGATAAAGGTACTGGGCGCTACCATGCAATGCACCACCCGTTTACATCTCCTAAACCTGGACAGTTAGCCTTATTATCTACTAATCCAGGAAAGGTAAGAGCAAACGCCTATGATTTGGTTCTAAACGGAAATGAAATCGGTGGTGGTTCTATTCGTATTCACGATAAGGAAACACAGGCTTTGATGTTTGACTACCTTGGCTTTACTCCTGAAGAGGCCAAAGCACAATTTGGCTTTTTAATGGATGCTTTTCAATATGGCGCCCCTCCACACGGGGGGTTGGCTTTTGGACTGGATAGACTGGTCGCAATACTTGGTGGACAAGAAACTATTAGGGATTATATTGCCTTCCCAAAAAACAATTCAGGACGAGATGTAATGATTGATGCTCCAGCGCCAATCGCTGCAGAACAATTGACAGAATTAAGTTTACAACTGAACTTAAAATCGTAACTTTAAAATCCTGCAAACGCAGGATTTTTTGATTCAACCGAAATGCCTGCGCAAAAACGAACTTTTCTTACCCGCTTTCTTATATGGCGATTAAAACATGTATCGCATAAGCAGTTCGTTTTTTTTTTAAGCATTATTGTAGGTATTATGTCTGGAATAGGTGCCGTACTTATTAAAAATGGCACCCATTTTATTGAGTTTTTACTAGAAGGCAAATTAATTCAGGAGTATCACAGTGCCTTTTACTTCGTTTTTCCCATTTTTGGACTCGGTCTTACCTATTTAATAATAAAATATGTAATAAGACATCGACCCACTCAGGGTATTCCCGCTACGTTATTCGCAATTTCCAAGAAAAAAGGGATAATGAAACGGTTTCAGATGTGGGGGAATTTGCTTGCCGCACCTATTACAGTGGGTTTTGGGGGGTCTGTAGGTCTTGAAGGCCCTACTATAGCTACGGGAGCTGCCCTAAGCTCCAATTTATCTCGTCTTCTTCATATGAATCAGGCCACTAGGACTTTGTTAATAGGCTGTGCAGCTGCAGGTGCTATGTCCTCGATTTTCAAAGCACCTATTGCAGCAATTATATTTGCCATAGAAGTTTTTAGTCTTGACCTTACTATTGCATCTATGATTCCATTGTTATTGGCTTCGGTTTCGGCAATTATCACCTCCTATTTTTTCTTCGGAAACGATGTATTACTCCCTTTTAATATTGAAGATGAATTTGCAATTAAAGACATCCCGTTATATATATTACTTGGTGTTGTGGCTGGTTTGGTTTCTATATATTTCACTAATATTTTTGAACGTTTTCAGAAGTTCTTTGAGAAAATAGGCTCTCCAATTAAACGGCTTGTTATTGGAGGAGTCGGTATTGGGATACTGGTCTATTTTATTCCTCCTCTCTATGGAGAGGGTTTCGATATCATTAATAACCTGGTTCAAGGTAATCCCGAAAAGGCCTTAGAAAATAATATATTTCAATTAGACAGTGCAAATATATGGGTGATGATAACCCTGCTCTCTGGACTAGTCCTCTTTAAAGTCATAGCCAGCTCCCTTACCTTTGGAGCTGGTGGTGTTGGTGGTATTTTTTCGCCTACACTATTTATGGGAAGTATTATGGGCTTTACGCTAGCTAAAATCTTAAACAATATAGGCTTCCTTTCTAGCCCCGTTTCTGAAAGTAATTTTACCCTGGTTGGAATGACTGGACTAATGGCCGGAGTATTACATGCTCCATTGACCGCCATCTTCCTAATTGCCGAAGTTACAGGTGGCTACGAATTATTCATCCCTCTTATGATTACAGCAGCTATTTCCTTTTCTATTACCAAATATTTTGTGCCACACTCAGTGTATGCCATGGAACTAGGAAGAAAGGGTGAGCTAATTACACATAATAAAGATCACGCCGTACTAACTCTAATGGATATTAAGACAGTTATTGAACGTGATTTTATTGAGGTCTATCCAGATATGACTCTAGGCGAATTGGTTCATGAGGCTATAGTTAAGTCCAAACGAAACTTATTTCCCGTTGTGAACAAAAAAACCCGGAACTTAGAGGGAATCATATTGCTAGATGATCTACGACCAGTGATGTTCGATCAAAATTTGTACAAAAATGTAATTGCCAGAGATTTGATGCAGAACCCTCCCGCCATTATATCTTTGGAAGAAAATAAAATGACTGGTGTGATGAAGAAGTTTCAAGACACCGGGGCTTGGAATCTGCCTGTACTTTCAAACGGAGTATACTATGGCTTTGTATCCAAATCTAAATTATTAACTGCTTACAGAAGAAAATTAATAGATTTTTCAGGAAAATAAAAAAATGAAGTATTTTTTATCCATATTACTTATAGTCGTCGTCGTTGCCATTTGTATCGGTTTTTACGTTAAACCTCAAGATGAGGCAACCGGTCATCTCATTATTGGAACTTCAATAGTCGTTGGTTTTTTTATTCTAATGCCTATGTTTATATATCATCGTTGGAAGGATAAAAACGTTAAAGACTATATGCTAACAAAGGAAAGTATAGAGAGAATGCAGAACTATCAAAAAGATAATAAGTTATAAATCAGGTACATTTTTCGAAATATTTTTCATTTTGTTAAAAAACCGCATTACATTTATAGCACATTAACACCAAATTATTAATTTATTTTTTTTACAATGGAAGGAACAGTAAAATTTTTCAACGAATCTAAAGGTTTTGGTTTTATCACCAATGATGAAACCGGGAAAGACATTTTTGTACACGTGACCGGACTTAACGGGGAAGCCCTTAATGAAGGGGACAAAGTAGAATATGTCGAAGAAGAAGGAAGAAAAGGAATGGTAGCGGGGCAAGTTCGCGTAATCCACGACTAAGAGCTATATATACTTATTAAGATTTCACCCTCCTTAATTCAACATTTCGGAGGTTTTTTTATGCCTTTTCGCTAGTTCAAATTTCGCTTTTCAACAAAAAATCTTTTCAATAGTCCAGAAGCTTCGTTCTCCAAAACACCTCCTGTCATTTTAGTCTTAGGATGGAGCTTAGTATTGAGGTTAATACATCCTCGTTGTTCGTCTCTCGCTCCATAAACAATATTGGAAATCTGACTCCAAAACAAGGCTCCAGCACACATTTGGCAAGGTTCTATTGTGACATATAGACTGCAACCCAACAAGTACTTTCCTCCTAAATAGTTGGCAGCTGCAGTAATTGCTTGCATCTCTGCATGCGCTGTCACATCGTTCAAGGTTTCGGTTAGATTGTGGGCACGAGCAATAATTTGATTGTTAATTACTACAACAGCACCAATAGGAACCTCTCCCCTTTGGTAAGCGACCTCTGCTTCTTGAAGCGCTCGCTTCATAAAATAGGTGTCATCATATGCTTCTATCATTCTTTATAGTTTATTCAAAAGTACAAATTAACTATTTCACTAATAAACTAGAAACGTATCTTTGCTCTGTGTCTAAGAACATTTTAAATAGCATCAAGTTTCCCGAAGATCTTCGGAAAGTTTCTCCCCAGGACTTACCTCAACTTGCTCAAGAATTGCGCGAGTTTATCATTAACATTATTGCTGTGAAAGAAGGTCATTTAGGAGCAAGCCTTGGGGTAATTGAACTAACCATTGCACTTCACTATGTGTTTAACACTCCTCTCGACATTTTGATTTGGGACGTTGGACACCAGGCCTATGGACATAAAATCTTGACGGGGCGAAAGGCTAATTTTCATACCAACCGAAGACTTGGAGGAATTAGTGGATTCCCTAAAATGAGTGAAAGCAAATATGATGCTTTTGGCACAGGACATAGCAGCACGGCAATCTCAGCAACGCTGGGGATGGCAATTGCTGCGCAATTGACAGGTGATGTCGAAAGACAGCATATTGCCATAGTAGGAGATGCCTCCATTGCCAGTGGAATGGCCTTTGAAGCACTTAATCACGCCGGTGTAACAGACACAAATATTCTTGTTATTCTAAACGACAATGCCATAGGAATTGACCCTAGTGTTGGAGCGCTAAAGGCCTACTTCACCAAGGTAAATTTAAACGGAGCTCCCGAGACTGACAATCTATTTGAGGCTCTTAATTTCAAATACTCCGGCCCTATTGATGGGCATAATCTATCCGATTTGATTTCAGAACTGAAAAGACTTAAAGATATAAACGGCCCCAAAGTTCTACATGTAATTACGAAAAAAGGAAAAGGTTTACGACAAGCCGAAGAGAATCAAGTTACTTACCATGCCCCAGGAAAGTTTGATGCCAAAACTGGTGATTTACTTCCCCAGAATAGCGATAAACTTCCTCCAAAATTTCAAGATGTTTTCGGTAAAACTATTGTGGAACTTGCAGCGCAAAATGAAAAAATTGTGGGGATTACTCCTGCCATGCCAACAGGGAGTTCCTTAAAATATATGATGGAGGTTTTCCCCTCCCGAGCATTTGACGTGGGCATTGCTGAGCAACACGCAGTTACCTTTGCCGCGGGTCTTGCCTCTCAAGGATTGTTTGTCTTTTGCAATATATACTCGACTTTTCTTCAACGCGCATATGATCAAGTAATTCATGATGTATGCCTCCAAAAACTACCTGTTATATTCTGTTTAGACAGAGCAGGAATGGTAGGTGAAGATGGAGCTACACATCATGGGATTTTTGACATTGCTTTCTTAAGGTGTATTCCAAACCTAATCATATTTGCCCCAAGAAACGAAATAGAGTTGAGAAACATGCTATTTACAGCGCAACTAGGCTTAAACAAACCTATGGCAATTCGTTATCCAAGAGGAAGAGGAACTGGAATGAACTGGGAAAAGCCCTTCTCAAAAATGGAAATAGGAAAGGGGAAACAACTAATAGAAGGTTCTGAAATTGCTATCTTAACCATTGGAACAATGGCAATCAATGCTCTTGCTGCGATTGAAAATTGTACTCATTCCAAAAAAGTGGCCTGTTATGATATGCGATTTATTAAACCTTTGGATGAAATCTTACTTCACTCTATTTTTAAAAAGTATGATACAATAATTACCGTTGAGGATGGTATTTTAAAAGGCGGTTTTGGAAGTAGTATTTCCGAATTTGCCTCTAAACATAGTTATTCAAATAAAGTTGAAATGCTGGGAATCTCCGATGAATTTCCAGAACACGGTACAATTCAACAACTGCAAAACCTAGTTGGCATCTCTTCAGAAACCATTGGTAAAACCCTTAAGAAATATACATAAAAAAGGAGGCTCGAAAGCCTCCTTTTAATTTAGAAATAATTAAATCTTTTATTTATTCAATAATTAATTTCGAAGTCTGACTATAATCAGTTCCATCTATCTGAATAATATAGATACCAGTGGTTATTCCCTCTGCACTAATGCTTACAGTATTATGTAACTCCATTGCTTCAGAGTATACAGCTCTACCGTTAAGGTCATAAATAGAAACTGTCACGCTTCCAGCATCTACAATTGATTTAATGTTTATACTACCTTTTGACGGGTTAGGATAAATAATAAAGTTACTATTAAAGCTATTGTTGTCTGCAACACCTAATGAACAAGTTCCCGGAGAAGGCACATCAAATGCCTCGGTACCATCAGTAACACTTCCAGTAGATCCACCATCGGCACTAGCTCCTAATCCTCTTCTTGCAAATGCATTCCAAATTAATTCACAATTTGCTCCTCCATTGGCTGCAACATCCGCTGCTAAAATAGCATCACGTCCGGCTATAAATCCTGGACTACATGGTTGTAGCTTCATAGCGTCCATAACCAATTGCAATGCAATGTTATTTCCATCGGTACCAGTATAGATATCACCAATAGCTCCACCATTAGCATCAATTAAATCCCAAGTCATATCCCAAAGCATTGCACACCATACAGATCCAACACCATGAGGAACTGATTCTGTTTTAATATCATCATAGGTATGTGTATTTACAGTAATATCTCTTGTATAAGGGAAAGTTCTAATTCCATTACCATCAAGTGGTTGAAAGAGAGCATAGGTTCCAATACCTCTTATATCATCTGCCATATCTCCTGGCTCTATTGTAAACATTAGAGAAAGATAATCACTCCATCCTTCACCCATTTGCTCAGCATTACCTAAGCATCCTGTGTTGTTAGGCCCTCCTGTTAAACGATTTGAAACACCATGACCAAACTCGTGAGCCACAATACCATTATCTAAATCCCCACTTCTATCAACAACAATAGCACCTCCATTAATAGTTCCATTTACAGATCCACCACCATTTATTTCGGCGATAATAGCATTACCATCTACATCAGAAACCATAAAAAGTGGTATAGTTACTTGAGCTCCCACGGCACCAGGTGCCATAACAATTGGCGCACCTGCTACGTTATTTACCATAATAACTGCAATGGCACCTTCATCCTGTGCAGATAGTGCTTTAAATCCGAATTCACATTCTCCTCTTCTTATTACTACAATTTTACCTACTAAATCAGCACCATTTAATACATTATCACAACCATCATTTGGATCTGTCGAAGCTCCAGCATCATCATCCTCAATTACAACAAGATCTTCTGTCAATCCAGTAGGTATAGCCCCTCCAAAATTAGCAGGAACTCCACTATAAATACCAGCCAAAGGACCATTGTTTATTGTTAAAATGTCTGCAATTGGTCCTGAAGATCCAAGCCACAAATACATTTGCATTCTTGGATTCCCTCCATCCGGTGGAGTTGCGAAGTTTGCATTGTTTGTTCCAGATCCGTCTTGTCCTTCAGCATTTACATTATCACCACCTAAACCACCGTTTCCATAATTATTTTCTTGAAAATTTCCACTACCCTCATCAAACCCATATTGGTACAATACATCATGAAGAATGTTATTCATGTAAAACAAGTTAGTAGTAGTAGCGTCCACGTATACTGCTGGCTGCATCGTCAAATCATATGGGAAATCAAAATCCAATGTCGCTCCACCATCTGGAGAGGTTCCTGAATTACTTCCACTTTGATCCTCATAAGCGTAAGCATTATTTCCTCTTGTAATAGTGAACTCAGCACCTGCTACACCATCTGTATCGTGCCATCCAAAAGGAGACGCAATAGCGTTTGCTGGGTCTGGAACCAATGCTTCAGGTCCGTGATTAGGACTTTCAGCCGGAATAGGGAAAACTCTGTACTGAGCTCCTCCTGCCATATTCACGCTTACCGTAGCTTTGTCTTCAAACAAAACACTACTCTCCTCATTGGAAGCTCCAAAGTGAGAATGAGCAATTTCACCAAATGTACAGCTAGTTACCCAGTCAATAGTATTAAGAACAGTTCCTGAAACGGCATCCACTCTTACACTATAGTAATGACTAGCGTCTAAAAGATAAATACTTAAATCCCAAGCAAGTCTTAATGTGTTATTATCTGTTGTTTGATAAACCAGTTTTACTGGGATGTTCTCTAAGGAAATATTTCCGTTTGAGTATACAAATTTGTTATCTCCAATTGTCTCTAACAACACTATGTTAGAAGGACTTCCTGTTCCCAATGCACTAGCTGCGCTAGAAATTGCAGAAGTTGCAGAAATTGAAGGAGACGTTGTGTTTACTTTTTGTGCAACACCTTGGGTAAAAGAAAGGGCTGCGTTTACAACACTTCCATTTTTTATTGCAAAAGAAGATGTTGAATTAAAAATTTCAATTCCTTGATGCATTTGGCTAACATGGACGTTGTCCAAGTTCATGCTTTTTGAAAAGCTGTTCGAGCTAATAGCGAATTCCTCAACATCCTGAGGTTCTAAGCCAAGCGCCGTGCGATTGCTGTTTAAGTGCGAGCTAATCACACCACTGAAGTCTTGCGCACTAGCAAAACTCACAGTAATAAATGCAAGTAAGTAGAGTACTTTTTTCATATTTTTTTAAATTTTACGATTAACGTATAAGGAGAAACTTTAAACGCCCCTTATACTAAAGATTAATTAATTCTAAGTCTATAAAAATATCACAAACTTCAGTAATATTTTACAATATCCTAATATTTAACATCAAAGATAGCAAATATTAGGAGTTTAAGTCTTTTGTGTCAAGAATTTGCAACGATTTGCAGTCGTTGTGTCGAAAAAAGCAATAAGATCTTTCAAGGAATTGTAAAAAAGTGCAAGTCTCCTATTTATTATACTCAGAAGGCCGGAAGTAGATATATATTTAGCCCCTCAAAATAAATACTATAGGTTTCCTTTTATCTTCTGAAAAATCTGCAAAGCATTTCCGTCCGTTAGTCTGGAAATAAAACTACAGCATTCCATTAAATAGGTATAAACGGATTGATCTTCTAAAGATTCTTTATCAAAATTTTCCAATATTAATCTATCGTAATGTCGACTGGATCCATTATGGTAATTCTCAAATGCGGTTGTATAGGTTTCCAATAGTGTTGCCAAAATCGAATACCCCGTTATCTCCTTATCTATAACCTCAGTGCTTTGGTAAATCTTTTCAACGCTAATTTTTATTATATCATCAATTTGTGTCTTATAGCTACTTTTATCAAGCAATGCTTCGAAAAAACCTCCAGCCAATATAGCCTCTTCATTCTCTAGAAAAATAGACGTAGCTTCAGCAATCAATGCACTAATCGCCAATGATCGAAGGTATGCTAATCGATCTGATGATTTCCTTAAACTGCTATACTTTTCTGAATTTATTCGCTCCTTCACCAGCTTAATCAAATATTCTAATGCGAACTCTTCCTCAATCAATCCTAGATTAATTCCATCTTCAAAATCAATAATCGTATAGCAAATATCATCTGCAGCTTCTACTAAATACGCCAATGGATGACGTCCATAACTCACGTTTGCATTCTCACCTCTTCTCAAAAGACCCAACTCGGAAGCTACTTCTCCAAAGAATTCTTTTTCAGATTGAAAAACTCCAAACTTCTTATCGGCTATATGGCTTGAAGGGTTTTTAGGAAGAGATTCTTTCGGATACTTCATAAAAGCACCTAAGGTTGCAAAAGACAGACGAAGGCCTCCATTTACTCCATTTTTAGACTCCGTAAGTATCTTAAAACCATTTGCATTTCCTTCATAATCAATTAAATCTTGATACTCTTTTTCGGTCAATTGTTCCTTAAAACGTTTCCCCTTTCCAGAAGCAAAATAGTCTCCAATAGCCTTTTCACCACTATGCCCAAAAGGCGGATTCCCTATATCATGCGCCAATGATGCTGCCGCTACTATTGCTCCAAAATCATTAAAATGATGTCCGTGAACGGCTTGCAAATGAGGATGTTTTTCTAAAATAACTCTGCCCACCATACGCCCTAAGGAACGGCCTACGACCGACACCTCTAAACTATGGGTTAAGCGAGTATGTATAAAGGAAGTTTTGGATAAAGGAATCACCTGGGTTTTGTCCTGCAAACTTCTAAAGGCTGAAGAGAAAATAACTCGGTCATAATCTACCTCAAAACCCAATCTAGTCTCATCTTGTTCTACTCGTAATCGTTTATTGGTATCTCCCTGTCTTCGTAAAGAAAGAAGCTGCTCCCATTGCATCATGCGTTGCTCAATTTAGAGATGCAAGATAGTATTTTCAATAAGGAAAATAGAAAAACTGGCAACAAGAAGGCTTAACATTTTCCTAACCTTGAAATGATAAACACTTAATCTTTAATTAACCTCGACTTTACATTACGAAGGCTTCTTTGCTCCAAGAATTTAATGACAAAACTATTTACATTAGTACTATTTGGCTTCACGGCAATCACTTTCGCCCAGCGAACCAGCTCTATTGTTGGAATGCTAGTAGACCAGGATTATAATAATGAACCATTGCCATTTGCCAATGTGTATATTAACGGAACTGAAAAGGGAACTACTTCTGACTTCGATGGATTATATGCACTTCAGGATTTACCCGTTGGAACCTATAGTGTAGTATATAGTTTTGTAGGTTATGAGTCTGTAACTATTAATAATATTGTAGTTGAGACGAGTAAAGTGACAACTGTAAATGTTCCTATGGCTGCAAGCGCAGCAGCGCTAGGTGAGGTTTTTATCAAAACAACTACCCGAAAAGAGAGCGAAGTTTCTCTTCTTCTAGAACAAAAAAGAACCACGGCCATTAAAGAAAGTATTGGCTCAGAGCAGCTTTCAAAACTAGGTGTTTCTGATGCCGCTGGTGCTACAGAAAAATTTCTGGTGTTACAAAATCAGAAGGACCTGGCGACGTATTCGTAAGAGGGTTGGGTGATCGGTATTTATATACTACATTAAATGGCCTGCCAATTCCATCAGGCGATATTGAGCGCAAGAATATTAACCTAAGTCTTTTCCAGCACGATTTATCCAGAGTCTTGATGTTAGCAAAACAACTTCCACCAAAACCTCAACAGACCAAGCATCAGGAAATATTAATATCTATTCAAAAGAACTTTCAGGAAGTAGCTTACTTTCTATTAGCGCCAGTTCTTCGGTAAATACAAATGTTCTTAGCGATGGGGTTTATGACAATTTTAAAGTTTCTGCCAATAACAGGGATGTTACCTTTGGATTTTATCAGAAGGACTTTTCAGTAAAACAGGCACTTACACAACAAAGTTGGAATCTAGAAGTAGTTGATTTACCCATAAACAGACCCTATTCGTTTAGTGCTGGGGCAAAAATTGGTGAAAAAATAAAAGTTCTTTTAACCGCTGGTCAATCTGAAAATTTTGAGTATCGTGATGGTGAGTTCAGACAATTCCGTGCAAATTTCATTGATGATAGCATTACCGATGCAATCACCTGGAAAAAAACAGTTGCCACTTCGTCCTTACTATCGGTAAGATTTAGGGTAAATGATAATCACACGCTCAAATTCAACACACTATTTATCAATAAAATTGAAGATCAAGTATTTGAAGGTGGTCGAGAAGGAGCCGGAGCACAAATTACAACGGGCTCACAATACAATGGTTTAACATTGTATGCGGTTGGATCGGGAACTACAATCGACAACGTTTCCCTTGTGAACGGAGCAGATGACGGTGTTGAATTCTTTGGTGGAACTGTTAATGCCACTAATGTGTATATTGAAAATAACGAAGATGATGCCGTAGACTGGACGGAAGGATGGAACAGAGCCATAACAAATACCTATGTGCTGCACACAATTGATGGCTTCTCAACAGCTGTTGAAGCAGATAAAGACAATTTCAATCCAACTTTCGAAAACTTCACCGCCGTTTCTTCAACCGGAGGTACTGCATTACAGTTCAAAAAAGAATCAGGAGCAACATTGACCAATGTATTGATTACAGGATATGATACCAATGTTGAAATGAAAGATGATGGACCAATTGAAAGCGTTATTGTTGATGGAGTTCCGATGACTTCTACAAATGATGATGTATTTAATGGAACTGCAGTTGATATTTCAGGTTGGTCATGGATTAACGCAAGATTATAATAAGCTTATAGTTTTTTGAATTGCCAAAAAGGCCTCCCAAATTTGGGAGGCCTTTTCTATTATAAATTTTGTTTGATGGCTTAAATATTAAAAGACACACTTCCAGTCCCTACATCGTACATAGCACCAACAATCATAATCTCATTATTGTTCTCCATTTCAACCAATACTGAACTTTGATTACGAATGTTTTCAATAGACATTTGAACGTTCTTCGCCGCTACATTATTGACAAACTCAATATTGCTGGAATTTCTAAGTGTATCATCTTGAGGCTCTTTCACAGCATTAACGGCTGGCTCAATCTTCTCTATAAGCGCTGTTAAGTTTCCTAATCTCGCATGATCACATGCCCCTTTAACGGCACCACAACTAGTATGTCCTAAAACTACAATTAATTTAGTCCCTGCCAATTTACAGGCAAACTCCATACTTCCAAGGATATCTTCATTCACAAAGTTTCCAGCAATTCGAATACTAAAAATATCTCCTATTCCTTGATCAAATAATAATTCAGCAGAAACTCTAGAATCTATACAATGCAAAACCGTCGCAAAAGGAAACTGACCTTCTGCTGTATCATTTATCTGTTCCAATAAGTTTCGATCAACCGTTGTGCCCGTTAGGAATCGCTGATTCCCATCTTTCAAATAATCTAGTGACTTTTTAGGGGTCATTGCTTCCTGTGTTTCTTTTGTATGCACTTTCATCTTTCCTTTTTTATAATTTAACTTCGCCTTTTACATTCTCATTAATCCATTTTAAACAATCGCTAAAATTCGTAAATATTTGCTCCTTTGGAACGAGGTCTGGAATAATATCTATTCGTTCTAGCATGTATTTTGGTTGATTTAAAACATTAACCAACATCACCTTTATACCTCTTTTGGCTAGATCTACCAAAACATCTTCCATAGCATACAATCCAGATTGATCTATGTATTGCATTCTCCCCATCCTAATCACAACCGCAGCTGCCGAATTTGGTATCTGAGATGCAAGTTGCTGGAAATCACTGGTAGACCCAAAGAACAATGGTCCTTTAAGGTGCTTAATATAGACTTCCTCTTTTAGGGATTCAGGAAAGCCATGTTCATCATCCCAAGCCTTTTCTTTGAGAAGTGTTTTTACATCGGATCGCTCCGCGGTAAGATCACCCATTTTCTTCATAAACATTAAAGAGGCAATGACAAGACCTATCCCTACTGCATACACCAAATTCCAAACGGAAGAAAGTACAAGTACTACAAGCATAATTATCACTTCAGGCCTTGGCATATATGGTATCGCTTTCAATCCTTTATAATCCATTACACCTATACCAACCGTTATTAAAATCCCTGCTAGAACGGCTGCTGGAATCTGAGATGCCACAGGACCAAGCAATAATAAAATAATAAGCAGTAAAACACCCGCCATCATTCCTGACAATCTCGTTTTACCACCTGATTTTATGTTAACCACAGTTCGAATTGTCGCTCCAGCTCCAGGAATTCCTCCAAAAAGGGCCGCTATGCTATTTCCAATTCCTTGACCTACCAATTCTTTATTAGGTTTATGCTTTGTCTTCGTCATATTGTCAGCTACAACGGAGGTGAGTAACGAATCAATAGCTCCTAACAATGCCAAAGTTAAAGCTGTAAATATATATGGAGTTACACTCGCAAAATTAAAATTCGTGAAAATTTCAAGATTTGGAATAGGCAAACCACTAGGAATCTCCTCAATTGGTCTGTAATTTAGTTTAAACCCAAAAGCAATCCCCGACATTACCAACAATGCCACCAAAGTACTTGGAATGACAGTTGTGATGCGCTTGAATCCATATATGATTAAGATTGTCCCCAAGGCCAATAACAGCTCAAGCCAGTTAATATTTTCCAAAGCCCTAGGAAGCACCTTGATCGTTCCAAGAACCCCGGAGGCTTCAGATGCAGCTAAGGTTTGCGACTCTTTTAAAATTTGAGACTGAGTAATTCCTTCCGCTCTTTTGATAGTCTCTTTGAAATCCTCAAGCACCAAAATTCCTTCGCCCGCTTCTTCTTTTAAGATATTATCCAACATTATTTCCTCCGCCTGTGGCTTAAACTGAGCTGCAAATTCGGCGTCTTCTTTTGGATAATATCCAATTGCTGGAAGGATTTGCGTTACCAAAATAATTATTCCAATCGCTGTCATAAAACCAGAGACTACGGGATACGGAATGTACTTAATGTACTTTCCTATTCCAATAAGACCTAATCCTATTTGCATCAATCCGGCTAGTAAAAATACCGTTAAAATCGCAGGTAAGGCTTTGTTTACATCACCATCATTCATAGCAATAATTCCGGCGATTACCACCATACTAACGGCTGTCATTGGCGCGGTAGGACCAGAAATTTGCGTATTAGTCCCTCCAAAAAGGGCCGCAAAAAAACTAACAAAAATGGCGCCATACAATCCTGCGCTAGGGCCAAGACCAGAACTTACACCAAAGGCTAATGCCAGTGGTAAGGCAACTATACCGGCAGTGATACCACCAAATAAATCACCTTTTAAATGTTTAAAATTAAAATTTTTTTTCATCGAAAATCATGTATAAAATATAACAAATTGACCCTTAAACGTGATAAAGGCCGCTTCTAAAATTGTAATAAATAATTCAAATATTTAGATAAAAAACTCTGGGGGAGGTAGATGTATGCTAGCCGAATAAATTGAAGAGTCTTCTTCGTAAAAATTGAACGCTATACCATCCTCGTCTAAATATAAATTCGGAGCCTTTGATAGCGATTGTATGATTTTAATATCCTCTTCTAAACTAATCTCACCTTCTTTGTTCTGAGACTCTTCTTCACTATCAATTAAAATCACTTCATTATTTTCAAAATCAAGCACTTTCAAAACAGAAGGCCCTACTATCGAAAATAGCAACGAAAATGATAATAAAAGTACTGAAAAGGTCTTTACCATATAATCAATTCAATTTTAGCAAATATAAACGCAAAATTAATTTATAAATCCCTCCATTTGTTAAAATAACGATAAAATAACTTAAACACAATTACAAATCTTATCCCATAAAAAATGGATGTCGAAATCGACATCCATTTTAAACTAACTTTTTATATTCTCTTATGGTTTATTTGAAACCACACGTATGTTCGTTTTTTTCCAAGTATTTACTTCAGAAATTCGGGAGTCCGTATAGGTTACTTCTTTTTGTGTATTCCCTTGATAAAAAGTCCAAGTCCCTACCCTTCTCACCATTACCATAATAAGCTACGGCCGCCTCTATAAGCCCATCATTCAAAACGTAAGAATCTTTTTTACAAACTGTTTTCGTTTTACAACATTGCGCAACTGTAACATTTGCAGAAAACAATACGACCAATACAAGAATAAGCTTTTTCATAACCGAATAATTTTGGGATTTTCTCACTCAAATATAAAGCCTAATTAACTATTTCTTAACGTTAACTTTACATTGAATTTTTATTTAATTGATTTTCATGTTCTTACAAATGAATATTTAACATTGAAATTCGTTCAATGGTTAATTATCATTAATGTTTTTTAATATTCTCTTCACAATAATACTACATAGGTATACTTCCTTTGTAATGCATTTTTTAAAATCGTTTAGTTTTTGTCGACTAGATTCTAAGATACGTTGGCTGCCTCTCAGGAGGCAGCCTTTTTTTATAGGCTAAAGATAACAATTAGGAAACATTCGCTTAACATTGGTTTAAGTTCTTTGCAGCGACAAAAACTTAAAACGATTTTAATGAAATTACGTTACTCCCTATTTATAGCTGGGATTTGCTTTTCTTCTCTTGGCTTTGCTCAGCAAGAAACCCCTGCAAAATTTGGAAAAGGAATGCTCAATCTAATGGCGAAGGATAGTTCTTGGAGTGTTAAATTTGCACCGCGTATTCAATTTAGAGCTATATCGTCTTGGGATCACGATGGTAACCAATACGGAAAAGCTGAACAGAATTACTTAATTCGAAGAGCACGTCTAAAATTTAGCGGTTTTGCGTACTCTCCAAAATTGAAATACAAAATTGAGCTAGGTCTTTCAAATAGAGATATATCAGGAGCCAACCAATTTAATAGCAACGCACCAAAATTTATTCTAGACGCGGTCATTATGTGGAATCTTCGTGAAAATTTCGAATTATGGGTGGGGCAAACAAAACTTCCTGGAAATGTGGAACGTGTTGTTTCATCGGCAAATCTTCAGCTAATTGATCGCTCGATGCTAAATAGCAAATTTAATATAGACCGTGATTTAGGTGTCCAAGTTCGTCATTCTGCAATGCTTTCAGAAAAATTTATGATTCGGGAAAAGATAGCAATCTCTCAAGGAGAAGGTAGAAACATTACTAGTGGAAACTTAGGTGGCCATCAATATACCGGAAGGTTGGAACTACTTCCTTTTGGAAAATTTAAAAGCAAAGGCGATTATTTTCAAGCCGACCTTAAAAGAGAAGAAACACCAAAGTTGATGGTCGGTGTCACCTATGATTTTAATCAAGACGCAGTTAAAAACCGAAGTAATCAAGGGTCCTATATGGCAACTGAAACAGGATTTTATGAAACAGACATCTCTACTATTTTTGTAGATGCGATGTTCAAATTTAAAGGGTTCTCTTTTATGGGTGAATATGCTAATCGTGATGCCGATGCACCTGTTGCTGTTGAGGCAGATGGTGTTACAGAGACGGGTGATGTTGTTCAGGTTGGAAACGCATTTAACTTGCAAGCTGGTTACCTTTTCAAAAATAATTATGAAGTAGCAGGGCGTTTTACTACTCTTGACTATGGAATGATTACTGGAAAAGACAAGCAAGAACAATATACTATTGGTGTATCAAAGTATATCGCAGGACATAAATTGAAAGTACAAAGTGACTTTAGTTACAATACCATAGATGGTAACGAAGCTGGTTTGGAATTTCGTTTAGGATTTGATTTACATTTTTAATAGTAAGAGATAACAATTTGGTAATATATACTCTAAACAGTTTTGAGATATTTACACCGATTTAACTTAGAATATTATGGATAATATTTATGTATTGATGCTCGTAGCATTAGGAGTGCTTGCAATTGCCGACCTTGTAGTTGGTGTTAGTAACGATGCTGTGAACTTTTTGAATTCGGCTATAGGTTCAAAAGCCATTTCATTTAAAACGATTATGATTGTTGCTAGTTTAGGAATCGCTTTCGGGGCCCTATCTTCTAGTGGGATGATGGAAGTAGCACGTAAGGGTATTTTCGTGCCTGGCGAGTTTTATTTTAATGAGATCATGATCATTTTTATGGCCGTGATGATTACTGATATTCTGCTGTTAGACTTTTTTAACACTCTTGGAATGCCCACCTCAACGACGGTCTCCATCGTTTTTGAACTATTAGGAGCTGCTGTAGTAATCTCTTTAATAAAAATAAGTGCCTCTGGCACCGAAACATTTTCAGATTTAACTCGATATATTAACACTGACAAAGCAACCGAAATAATATTTGGAATACTACTATCAGTTGTCGTCGCATTCTCGGTCGGGGCTCTTATTCAATATGTATCTAGACTATTATTATCCTTCAAATTTGAAGAAAAATCTGCTTGGGTAGCAAACCTTTTTGGTGGGATTGCGGCCACGGCCATTACCTATTTTATTTTTATTAAAGGTCTAAAGGATACGAGTTTTATTCCACCAGATTTTAAGGAGTTTGTTTTTGGCAATACAACTATCATTGTCGCTATTAGTTTTATCATCTGGACCTCCATTTGTGGATTCTTGAATAAGTTTTTTAATATTAATGTATATAAGTTTATCATTATCATTGGAACCTTCGCTATTGCCATGGCCTTTGCAGGAAATGACTTAGTAAACTTTATTGGGGTGCCTATTGCAGCTTTACAATCTTATGAAGCTTGGTCGATTTCTGGTGTTGCTGCAGATGCATTTAGTATGGATGTAATGGGTAAAAAAGTTCCTACTCCAACACTACTATTGTTCATTGCAGGAATCATTATGGTTCTTACTTTATGGTTTTCAAAAAAAGCAAGAGGTGTACTTAAAACGTCTATTGATCTTTCAAGTCAAGATTCTGTAAAAGAGCGTTTTCAACCTAATTTTCTGTCAAGAGGAGTTGTAAGAACGGCTAAAGGGTTATCCTTTATGTTTTCCAAAGTTTTACCTAAATCAACTCAGGAGAAAATCAATCAAAAATTTGAGAAACCAGTTCTAGTTCTTGAAAAAGGAGAAGAAGCTCCAGCATTCGATATGGTTCGTGCTGCGGTAAATTTAATGGTTGCAAGTATTCTAATTTCTATTGCAACTTCAATGAAATTGCCACTGTCCACTACCTATGTAACTTTTATGGTAGCTATGGGTACTTCATTAGCAGATAGAGCTTGGGGGAGTGAAAGTGCTGTATATAGAGTTGCGGGTGTACTTAATGTGATTGGCGGTTGGTTCTTTACAGCATTTAGTGCTTTTGTTGCTGCTGGAATTGTGGCCTTCTTAATCCATTGGAACGTTAAAGTTATGGTTCCTGTATTACTATTATTAGTGGTTCTTTTATTGGCAAGAAACTATATTTCTCACAAAAACAGAAACAATAAGGGAGGAACCGATGTAGGGTTAAAGAAATCTGAAAGTAGTACGGTGCAAGGGATTATCGCTGAAAGTGCTGACAATATTTCCAATATGGCGTCTAGAACGAACAAAATATACACGGATGTTCTAAGAGGACTATCAAAACAGGATTTATCTAAGCTTAAAAAGAGTAAAAAAGGAATTGCCAAGTTGGATGCAGAGGTAGAAGAATTAAGAGATAACATTTTTTACTTTATCAAAAAGTTAGATGAAACCAGTGTTCGTGGAAGTAGTTTCTACATCACAATTTTAGCGTACCTAACTGATGTAACACAGTCCTTAGAATTTATTTCCAAGAAGAGTTACAAGTATGTAAATAATAATCACAAAGCTCTTCGATTTAATCAAATAAAGGATCTTCAAGAGATTGACGATTCTCTTTCAACATTACTTACTGAAATTGAAGAAATTTTCAATAGTAGAAAATTTGATCGAATTAGTTACGTTCTAGATAAGAAGCAGGAAGTTTTTGATAGCCTTTCTGAAAAGATTCAGAAACAAATTGAACGTACCCGTACTGAAGAATCGAGTCCAAAAAACACCACTTTGTACTTCAATTTATTGTTAGAGACTAAAGACCTAGTAACTGCATTAATGAACTTGATGGAAGAATATTATACCAGTTATAAAAAAGAATAGTATTCTTGAAATACTATGATTGAAGCCTTGCCGTTTTCTCCCCGAGAAATTGTAGGGCTTTTTGTATATATTAAAATATACCTTTATAATCTAAAATGTTAGCACCATGAAACTTCTATTAATTTTCATTTCTCTTTTTTTTATTTCTGAAATAACAATTGCACAACAACTCACTAGTCGACAATTATTAGACAAAGCCTGCCTACCATGATCCTAGCGGAAACTGGGGTAGTTTCAACGGAAAGCTATCGGTTACTATGGAAACTTCTTCTTCAAATAGAGATAGTGAAATACATATCAACCTTCCCGAAGAATACTTCTATATGAAGGCAATTCGAGAGACCACTACAACCGAATATACCCTAAACAAGGGGCAATGTAATATCGCCTTTAATGGAATGACAAACCTTTCCGAAGCAATTAAAAAAGAACACAACCTAAGTTGTGAACGGGCAAACTTATACAAAAATTATTATACCTATCTCTATGGGCTTCCAATGAAACTAAAAGACTCTGGAACGACTATTTCCAAAGAGGTTGTTAAGAAGAAGTTTAAAGGCAAGGATTATTTAGTTTTAAAGGCAACCTATGACGAGGCCGTTGGAACGGATGTTTGGTTCTTTTATTTCGATCCACAAACCTATGCTATGGAGGTCTATCAGTTTTTTAAAGAAGAACCTTGGGGTAAAGGAAAAGACACTGGAGAATACATCTTGCTTACAGAAGAAGTCCTTATAAATAAAATAAAGCTCCCTAAAAACCGAGCTTGGTACTTCAATAAAGGTGATAAGTATCTGGGAACTGATATTCTGAAGTCATAAAAAAAGGGGACCCGCTACGAGCAAATCCCCTTTTTATTTTTATCTAATTTCTTCTAAGATCCGCACATCAAGCAGTCATCATCTTCATCTGCGTTCTTAGACTTATCTAATAATTGTTTTAGCTCTTGTGGTGTCATAGGCTTGTTCGATACCGCACTTACACCATCCGCATCGAGTCCAGCAGCAACCGCCGCTACAGGCTCTTTTTTCACTTCTTGCTTTAGCGTAAACTTAATGGCATCTACCGCACTCTTCGTTCTTAAATAGTACATCCCTGTTTTAAGCCCACTCTTCCACGCATAGAAATGCATCGAAGTAAGCTTCGCATAATTAGCGTTCTCCATAAACAGGTTAAGCGATTGAGATTGGTCTATAAAGTATCCTCTATGTCTTGACATATCGATAATATCCTTCATACTCAACTCCCAAACTGTTTTGTACAATTCTTTCAAATCTTGTGGGATATCTACATCCTGTACAGATCCATTGGCTCGCATAATCTCTTCTTTCAAGTCATCGTTCCAAAGACCAAGACCCACTAAATCTTCTAAAAGGTGTTTGTTAACTACAATAAACTCTCCAGACAATACACGACGTGTATAAATGTTCGAAGTATATGGTTCAAAGGCCTCATTGTTTCCTAAGATTTGAGACGTCGACGCTGTTGGCATTGGAGCTACTAATAAAGAGTTACGCACTCCATTTTTCTTAATTTCTTTACGAAGTTCCCCCCAGTCCCAACGACCACTTAGTTCGCTGTCTTCTATTCCCCAAAGGTTGTGTTGAAATAAGCCTTCAGAAATTGGTGATCCTTTATAACTTTCATAAACCCCATCAACTTTAGCCTCTTCCATAGATGCCGTTAATGCGGCAAAATATAAGGTTTCAAAAATCTCTTGGTTTACTTTTTTTGCTTTGTCACAAGTAAATGGCAAACGCATCATGATAAAAGTATCTGCCAACCCTTGGATTCCTAATCCTACCGGACGGTGACGGAAGTTAGAGTTTTCTGCTTCTTTTACTGGATAGTAATTTCTATCAATAACACGGTTTAAGTTTTTGGTCACACGTTTTGTTACTCTAAACAATTCCCTGTGATCAAACTCTCCATTTTTCACAAACATTGGTAGTGCAATGGATGCTAAATTACATACTGCAACCTCATCTGGAGAAGTGTACTCCATAATTTCAGTACATAAATTAGACGAACGAATGGTTCCTAAATTCTTTTGATTACTCTTTCTATTAGCCGCATCCTTGTACAACATATAAGGAGTTCCTGTTTCGATTTGAGATTCCATTATTTTCTCCCAAAGCTCTCTTGCTCTTATTGTTTTTCGGCCCTTATTCTCGGCTTCATACTTATGATATAGCGCTTCAAACTCATCACCATGACAATTGAAAAGACCGGGACATTCATTTGGACACATTAGCGTCCACTCACCATCTTCTTGAACACGTTTCATAAACAAATCTGGAATCCACATCGCGTAAAATAAATCACGCGCGCGCATTTCCTCTTTTCCTGTATTCTTCTTTAGGTCTAAGAAATCGAAAATATCTGCATGCCATGGTTCTACATAAATAGCGAAAGAACCTTTACGCTTTCCTCCTCCTTGATCTACATAACGAGCTGTATCATTATAAACACGAAGCATAGGAACAATACCATTGGATGTTCCATTCGTTCCAGAAATATAAGACCCTGTGGCCCTTACATTGTGAATTGATAATCCAATTCCTCCTGCAGATTGTGAAATTTTTGCTGTTTGCTTTAAGGTATCATAGATACCATCGATACTATCGTCTTGCATTGCTAATAAAAAGCAAGAAGACATTTGGGGTTTTGGTGTACCACTATTAAACAAAGTTGGCGTTGCGTGGGTAAAGAACTTCTTCGACATTAATTCGTAGGTTTCTTTTGCAGCTTCCAAATCATTTAAGTGAATTCCCACAGAAACACGCATTAACATATGCTGCGGTCGTTCAACAATGTTTCCATTTAGTTTTAATAAATACGAACGTTCCAAAGTTTTAAACCCGAAATAATCGTATCCAAAATCACGGTTATAGATAATGGTAGAATCTAAATCATCCGCATTATCCATAATCACTTTATACACTTCATCACTTAGAAGTGGCGCTTTCTTTCCAGTTCGTGGATTTACATAGGTATATAAATCTTCCATTACTTCGGAAAAAGATTTCTTCGTATTCTTATGTAGATTTGAGACTGAAATACGAGCTGCAAGGCGCGCATAATCTGGGTGTGACGTCGTCATAGTAGCTGCAACCTCAGCGGCCAAATTATCCAATTCACTCGTTGTTACACCATCGTATAGTCCTTCGATAACACGCATCGAAATTTTTACTGGATCCACCAATTCGTTTAGACCATAGCAGAGTTTACGCACTCTTGCGGTGATCTTATCGAACATGATAGGTTCTTTCCGGCCGTCTCTTTTTACTACATTCATATGTTCTTGTTTTTGCGAGGTTACTTAGTTTTTTTGAAAAATTCCCTTTGGCGCAACGGCTACTTTGCACCTAATCAGCTATATATAAAAAAGTTGTCCGCTCTCTCGAAAACCTTTCTAGAAATCTGCGTCGAAACTAATTTTGTTTGACTCTTTGTCTGTATTGGTTACACCCGCTTTTTGATATTCAGCTACGCGTTTTTCGAAAAAATTGGTTTTTCCTTGTAGTGATATCATATCCATAAAGTCGAACGGGTTTTTGGTGTTATATTCTTTCTCGCATTGTAATTCAACCAAAAGGCGATCCGTAACAAACTCGAGGTATTGTGTCATTAATTTTGAGTTCATCCCAATAAGACTCGCTGGAAGCGACTCAGTAATAAACTCGCGCTCTATGTTAAGTGCATCTACAATAATTTCGCGAATACGGTCTTTAGGCACTTTGTTTACTAAGTGATGATTGTGTAAGTGTACTGCAAAATCACAGTGAACTCCTTCGTCACGAGAAATTAACTCATTGGAGAAAGTAAGTCCTGGCATTAGTCCACGTTTCTTTAACCAGAAAATAGAACAGAACGCTCCACTAAAGAAAATTCCTTCCACCGCTGCAAACGCAATTAAACGTTCGGCGAAACTTGGACTATCAATCCATTTAATCGCCCAATCGGCCTTCTTTTTAATCGCAGGAAAAACCTCCAAAGCATTAAAAAGTTGATCTTTTTCCTTTTCATCTTTCACATAGGTGTCGATCAAAAGGGAATAGGTTTCGCTATGGATATTCTCCATCATAATTTGAAAACCGTAAAAGAATTTTGCTTCGCTATACTGCACTTCATTCACGAAGTTTTCGGCTAAATTCTCATTTACAATTCCGTCACTAGCGGCAAAAAACGCAAGAATATGTTTGATGAAATAACGTTCATCATCATTCAACTTAGTAGTCCAATCTGTAAGATCTTGGTGCAGGTCAATTTCTTCAGCCGTCCAAAAACTAGCTTCAGATTTCTTATACCATTCCCAGATATCGTGATGTTGAATAGGAAAAATTACGAATCTATTTTCGTTTTCCTGTAAAATTGGTTCTACTTCGCTCATTGTCCTTTGCTTTTGAATAATAAATATTTTGTGATTACTAGGGACTAACAAATATGAATCTTTTTAATAGGTTTTTGCCGAAAATGGAATTCAGGTTTTCAACAAAGTTTTCAACATATAAGATTTTAAACTGTTACTATTGTTTTGTTAAATTTTAGAAATAAAACATTGATTTTTAGAAGTTTACATATTAACTTTGAATGTTATGAACAATCCAAATATTTGTCGTTGAAAAGCCTGAGAGGGTTCCATTTCACGGTACTTAAACACTATTTTGATAACGTCTAGTTAGCAATAATTTTCAACAAATTATGGAATATAATTTGTTGAATTTTTTTTAATAAAACGCTAAAGTGTAAAATTTTGTCTTCAGAAAAATAAAAAAAGAGGTTGCTTAAAAAACCCAACCTCTTTCAAAAATCAAACTTAAGATAACACTCCTAATTATTGCTTGATTAATTTGTAAACAGCTTTCTCTCCATTCGATATTATTTCCATTATATACATCCCTGGTGAATAGTAAGTCATATCCAAAGAAATTCTATCTGAATTAGGCTCAAGTTGTTCAACTTGCTGTCCCAAAATATTATAAACTGACAGTAACTCTACATTATTTTTTGCCGAAACATTTAATTTATCAACGATTGGATTTGGGGAATAAGACAATCCCTGAATTGTATTGTCTTGCGTATTTAGAACCGTTTCAGCGTCGAAATAAAGTCCATAACCAAACGCTCCGCTCGTTCCTGCAAAAGCCATACAGGGTAAGTTATCGTCTGTTTCTACAATTGCAGAAGAGAAACCGTCCCAAACGTCATTGCTAGCAAAATCGCTTACAGTGTCATTATTGCCCCAAAACGTCCCATCATAAGTAAATGCCTGGCAACTGTCATTGGCAGAATTGTCAATATTATCTTGGACATACGAGGTTCTTATTTCATCAATATCGTTTGCTTTTCTAACCCAAGTATCAATATGCCCTACACTTTTATTAGACAAGGATATTCCTATCCAAAGAAGCGAATACCCTCCTCCGTTTTCACGTATTTGACTAAAGTGATCAAATCCGTTTGATGGGCCAGCATCTCTTGCAGATGCAACTATTAAAACCTCATCATTAGCAATTGATTTTCTTGCCGCAGCAATTTTTGGGTTCAAAATTTCTCTAACCGTACCTGTGGTAACGGTTTCTCTTGCATCCCAAGAAGCAGGATCATTATAATTATTATTTACGTTTGCATATAGATTCCCAGAAGAGGCACCAGTGTAAGTCGTATATGTTGCTCCGTTTCGACCATAGGTAAACTCGACTTGACTTCCGCAAGTACCACTTTCTGAAACTTCATCCATCCAATCAAAACCATGGCTTCCTGCTGTACTTCTAGCAGAATGAACATTGGTACAGGTCGTAAACCTCTGGTACGTTGCAAACGCCCTCTGACTAACAGTGTTTAAAGGATAATTTCTGTCTACACCAAAATCACTTACACTTGTTGCAATAACTTGCGCTTGAAAATCACCTGTCACAATATTCCATCTCCAGACCTGAAATGTTTCTGAATCTGTAAGTAGATAGGCAACGATATATTCATCACCGAAACCATCAAAGGAGATTAATTACAATTTTTCAACAGACGCCGTAACAGCAACTCTCTTCCATTGCTCAAACGATCCGCCTCTATCTAAAGATCTATAGATAGAAATAGAATCCCTTGTTCCTCCTGTGCTTATATAATTGACATAGGTTGAGATATAAATATCTCCCGACCCAGTTACATCCATATCGACTCCATCAACCCAAAGGTCTCGAATTAATCGATCCGTATCCCAATCTCTGGTTTGAATAGGCTCTCTTCTTTCACAAATTTCTGAAGGATAAACAACTCCATTGATCCCTAGATTTTCTTCAGTTTCGGGAAGCATTCCTCCATTATCCACCGGCTTATATAAAGCTGCAATTTCAGGATCAATACTCTGCCATTCATTTTTAATAGCGAGTCTATTGGCCTCAATCTCCGCCGCAGAGGCGGTCATTTCTAAGTCCCTTGCTTGTTCATAAAGCATGTTAAGAGTTGCTGTTCTTTCTAATGAATTAGAAGAAGCATAATCTGTCGAATTGTCCAAATCGGACTGTGCTATTCCCGATATAAAAAAGAGTGAGTATATTAAGCATGTAAATACATTTTTCATAGTTCCCGTTTTAAAAATTAAATTCAAGTCAAAACTATGATGTATTGATTTCGGAGGTTGTTATCAATGTATCAAAACATACCACATATGTAACCTTAAATAAAAAAAGGGGAAAACAACGCTGTTTTCCCCTTTTTATTGGTTGATAAACTTATCCCAAATTATCAGGCTCCAATGCTTCAATAGCACCCCATGTTTCATCCAAATTCATATTGGTCCCCGAGGCTTTAAGATAAAACCGATCTCCCTTCATAAACTCGATAATTGAACTGTTGCTATTCTTTCGATACTCCTCAATGGCTTTTACTCCGTTATGTGTAATAGTTCTTCTGGTTTTATATTCAGATTCTTCTTCAAAATCTTGAGAAAACATAAACCGCATGGCTGCAGTTGCAGCTGCTCCCATTTGGCCAGCACCATCTATTACTTCAATCTTAAATTTTTGAGATTTATCTTGGGTTGTATACGTAGCTTCAATTGACGCAATTTGAACCATTCCCATTTGGCCTGCTTTATAACCAATTCGCTTCATTCCTATAATATCTTCGGGAAGCCAATCTTTCAGTTCTTCATTAGTTAAAGGTTCAACTTCTTGCAATTTTAAAATATCATCTTGTATATTGTTTAATTCTTTAACAGCTTCCGTAGCATTGGAAACCTGTTCTTTTGTTTCCTTGATTTTTTTCGAAACTGGATTGTCACATCCCGTGTATAGCAGAAGTAACATTATTAGGAGAAATAGCTTTTTCATAATTGTACATTCTTATAGAGTTATTCGGTTAACAAAATAATCTAAGGTAAAGTTATGCGTATCATTCAGTACCAAATAGTACCATTGTAACAAATGTTGCAGCTGGCGTAACAACTATTCAAATTAATAAGAAATTAAGACTTAGGACTGCCTACGTCTTTAGAAACCGCAAGAGTGCTAATACTTAGCCGCAACTTTTTCTAACTCCTCATACCAGTATGGTCCGAATTTACGAATAAGGGCGTCTTTCACAAATTTGTACACTGGAACCTTAAGCGAAGCACCTAATGTACAAGCGTCATTGCAAATAGGCCATTTGTGATAGTTTACAGCGGCAAATTCGCTGTATTCCTGAACTCGTACTGGATATAGATGACAAGAAATAGGTTTTTTAAAATTCACCTCTCCTGCATTATACGCATCCTCTATTCCGCAGCCAGCAGTTCCGTTTTCGCTAAAGGTAACATAAGCACATTCCTTACCATCAACAAGTGATGTTTCCAATTCACCCAAATCTGTGGTGGTAAAAGTCCCCTGAGCCTCGATCGATTTAATCCCTTCAGGACGTAAAAAAGGTTTAACTTTTGGGTAAATTTCCTCAAGAATTTTGGTTTCCTCTTTGGTAACAGGAGCACCTGCCTCACCCGCAATGCAGCACTCACCTTTGCAAGCACCTAAATTGCAAATGAAGTCTTTTTCGATAAGGTCTTCTGAAACTATGGTTTTTCCTAATTGAAACATGGGTCAAAGATATGCTGTTTTTATAAGTTTTTCCGAAGAAAAATTCTAACAATTAATTTCATCCTTTTATTCCATGTTTCAAGGGATAATACCTAATTTTGTCGCCTGAAACACGGGCGTTATGAATTTCAATTTTAAAGAAATATTTACAGGAACAATGATCCTATTTGCTGTAATTGATATTATTGGTAATATTCCAATTATTATCTCTCTACGTGAAAAGGCAGGACATATCAATTCTGGAAAAGCATCCATTATTGCAGCTGTGGTAATGATAGTCTTTCTTTTTATAGGAGAGCAGATTCTTAGCCTTATAGGTATCAATGTAAATGAATTTGCCGTTGCCGGCGCCTTTATACTATTTTTTATTGCTTTGGAAATGATCCTAGGAGTTACCCTATTTAAAGAAGATGAAGGTACTGCAGACATTGCAGCTATATTCCCTTTAGCGTTTCCAATGCTTGCAGGACCAGGTAGTTTAACAACCCTTTTATCCTTGCGTGCGGAGTATTCAATTGAAAACATAATCGTTGCCATCATTATCAATATCACAGTGATCTATATCGTGCTCAAAACCTCAGCTCGTTTGCAAAAGTTCTTAGGGAAAAATGGAATCATAGTAATTAGAAAAGTATTTGGAGTGGTTTTACTTGCCATTGCAGTGAAACTATTTACATCTAATATTCAAGAATTATTCAATTAATCAAATCTGCCTATTCGTTAGGTTTATCAATGAAAACATTCATTAACATACTTATTGCAATTGCCATTGGACTATGCATCTACAATTTTACAATGTTGGATTATAGTAATCCATTTGAGGGAGATAGTTCTATTGCTGCTATTGGTATTCTAGCTTCCACCTGTGTCGTTTTATTGCTTCTAATTTTGAGAACTTCTAAACGGATTGCAAAAAAGAATAGATAGCGTATTAAAAACTTCCTTTTGCGTTTTGCAAAAGGAAGTTTAAATAAAATTTGGTTAGCTAATCTGTGCGGATCGGTAAACCCGTAAAGAGATTCAAATTAATCTGTCACATGGATTCTTCCTTCTGAAGATACATCACTCCAAGGGAAAATAAACCAAGGAAAGCTTGCCCCTCCATCCCCAAGTTCGTTATTCGAGGGGAAAATAAGTCCCTTATATTGACCTGACCTTTGTCCATTATCTTTAACAGCAAAGTATACGTAAGACCCCTCTCCAAAAGCTGCTGGTGGACAGTTTGGAAATGTTGGACACGGTTGGTGGTGGTGGTGGAATTCTATTCTCAATTACATTGGTTATTAGCCCTCCGTAAACAACTTCACCATTGCCAATTGAAACTTGGCTAGATGCTTTTAAGGCAAGACGGGTGGCAGAACCTCCAGGACCAGCAAGTTGCAATAATCCTGAGCCATTAACTCTTCCATTGTTTAGTCTCCCAGAAAAATTAGTTGGTAAACCAAAGGCTCTCATTCTACCTAAGGCGGTAATTCTATTAGATCTGTTTGTAGGGTTCGCCTCTAAATTAGCTGATTCCTGTTCAGTAGAAACACTTTCCCAAGAGGCATCCCCATTTGTCACATTTAATACATAAGTTGAGTTGATTGATTCCTGAACATTTTGTTCGTTGGCTTCGTCTTTACTGCAACCAATGAATACGATAAGCCCAATGGACATTAAAAAGATTAATTTTTTCATGATTTGAATATTTTGGTTATTTATAGCAGTATTGCTTGACGTAAATGTAGACTGGTAATAAGAGTTTTAGAAGACCTGTTTATCCAATGGTAAGCCTGTTTATCTAGTGGAGGTATGGATGTCCGAATGGTTGATTGGACGGTAGATTACTTATATAGTTGTAAAAAGAAAAATACGGCTAGTAGCCGCATTTAGGAAATCAGATTTTATATGGAACAAACTATGAGGTAGAAACTTGATACTCCTCGAACCATTCAGAGAATTGTTTCTTTTTCCTTCTAGAAACTGGCAGCTGTACATTATTAGAAAGTTCTACTGAAATACCTTTGGTATTAATTATATGTACGCTATTTAGAATATGAGATCGATGGCATCGGTAAAAACCTTTGGAGTCAAGTAATTCTTCCAAATCACTCAATGTTTTTGTAACCAGTTTCTTTGTAGCATTCTTTAAATGAATATAGCTATAATTCCTGTCGCCTTCAATATGAACAATATCCTTTAAAATTAATTTCAAAGTACCGTCTTGTGTTTTGGGATGGTTATTTCGTTTTAATATTTTTATCATACCAGAAATGGCATGCATCGGGGTGCGTATTTCATGACTCATATTGGCTAGAAATTGTTCCTTGTATTTTTCAGACTGTTCAACTTTCTTTTTCTGTTCTTCGATGATCTCTTTTTGTTGGCGGGTTACTTTAAGACGATTAAAAATAACAAATACCAACAAAGAGATTAATATTAAAACGGCACCAATGGCTATAGATATATTGCGTAAGGCCTTTGTTCTTTGAGTTTCAACAGCAATTTCTTTTTCATTTTCAAGATCATCAATCATTTTTTGTTTGTCGTAATCGGCTTGGACCTGTATTTCAATAATTGCTTTTTGGTTCTCTTCACTATTTAGGCTATCGCGCATTTGAAAATAGAGCTCATTCATTTCAAGAGTTTCTTTATATTTCCCTTTCGCCCTATAACTAACAACAAGATTCTTAGTTATATCTTTGATTTTAAGAATATTCCCCGACTCTCTTGACAAACGTAGCTCATTATTACCAAGCGAAATTGCCTCATTGTGACGTCCTATTTCTGTATAAATCATTGACATACCATATTCGGCATCTACGATACCTTCCAGATAACCCATTTCTTCAAATAATATTAATTCCTGAGAGGTATATTCAATAGCGAGTTTATAGTTTTTTAATTTAAGGTAAGCATGGCCTATCTCAATGGAAATTCCCGCCACACCATGTTTAACTCCAAGTTCTTCAAAGCCCTTTAGGGCCAAGGTTAGGTTTTCCAAAGCCTTTTGGTACTCTCCTTCTTGTGTATAGACACTGCCAATATTAGAGCGAGTACCAGCTATGCCTATTTTATATCCAATTTTTTCATAGTTAATAATGTTTATAGTATATAATTTAATGGCTTCTTTGGTGTTCCCTTGTTCCATATTAATTGTTGCAAGAGCATTTTAACCACTTGCAATACCTTGTAAGTCTTCAACTTCTTTGGAGATTTTGACACCTCGATTAAGATAGTCAATTGCTTCGTCGAGGTTTCCCTTCAATTTGTATATTACTCCAATATTGATTAAAGATTGTCCTATTCTTCTTTGCTCACCTAGCTCTTCAAAGAGTTTTAAGCTTTTACTTAAATATTCAAGACAAGTATCAAAATCACCTTTTTTTCGATAAATTGTACCGATTCTATTCAAGCCAGAAGCCATTTGGCTTCTATCGCCAATTTCTTCAGAAATCTTTACACCCCTTAAATAATAATCGAGTGCAGTATCATGTTTCCCTTTCATTGAATAGACTTCCCCTTGCGTAAGTAATGAAGCAGCCATCCATTTTCGATGTCCTGTCGATTCTGCCAGATCGTATTGTAGTTGTGCATAATAAAAAGCGCTGTCTGGCTTGTTTAAACGATATCCATCGCGTGCTATAATTTCAACAGTCTTTAATCGACTTGTATCAGGAAGTGCGCGATTATTCCAAACAACTAGTAAAGAGTCTATATCGACCTGTGCAATTGTGGTAATAGGAAAGTAGATAAAAATTAGAACAAAAAGGATTTGTCTTGTTTTCATAATGTTAGTTGTTAGAAATTGTCTTCCAAAATGGAATCTACGTCTTTAATAGCTAAATTTAATTTAATAAGGATGCTATCTACTAAAGCACTTAAGTCTTCAAGCGGCATTGTGGCATTGTGGCATATTCTAATTCTAATTTTTTTATTGGCGGAATAACATCTTCAATTCCAAAAAACTGCAACTGAGGGGTCATTTGATGTAATAATTGCCTAACTTTTTTCCTGTCCTTAGGTTTAGACTCACTTTTAATGCCTCCATCCGTACCGGTATCAAGGCTTGAAATTGATATAAGTATTTCAACATACGGTTTTTATCACCTCTTGAAATATTGATAAGTTTTTGTGGGTTTACTACAGCAGTATTCCATTTTATATCCATTAATACCTTTCTTTAAAGATGCTGTATTGGTTTTTACATCCCCAAGGTAAGAATTAACTAAGAAGCTATAAAAAAGCATTGATCTAATGGTCGATCGAACGGTAAATTACCGCTTGATCAATGGAAAAACCGTTCGCATTCATATGCAAAGAATTGGATGTAGTAGAAATTAGCGAAAAAGAAAAGATGATCTATTCTTCGATTACTGGAGCTTCTAATTCCAACACCTTTTGAAGCATTGGATCGCCTTCGTTCAAGATATATTCAAAGGCATTGGGTCCATATAGTTGTTGTGCAATATTAGCTTTAAGAGCCTTTTTAAGTTCTTCGGAATAATTATTTAGGTCAAGACGTGCCTCACTAAAGCGAGAATATTCTAGAAAATCATTTACAATGGTTTCGTCAACTTCAAACTCATCTGCGAACTGAAGAAAGGTGGTGTCCTCGAAGAGTCTTCTGTTTTTATCCAAATATTCAAAAATAAAGTAATTCATAAATCCGCTTCTGGAAACGAATTGAAGTGTTTCACTTTCGGGACTTGTGTCCTTAGGCACAAACACATCTGGAATAATTCCGCCACCGCCATAAACAACTTTGCCCTTTGGAGTTACAAACCGAAGTGAATCTGCAACTTTAATACTATCGGCACTTAGCAGTTCTCCATTTTTATAGCGCTTCTCATAATCGCCATAATAAGCTTCGTTACCATTTCCATAGGGCTTCTGAATAGACCGTCCTGTAGGCGTATAATATCTAGCAATGGTTAGTCTAACAGCACTTCCATCGCCCAGTGACATCTCACGTTGCACCAATCCTTTCCCAAAAGACCGTCGGCCAATGATAATTCCTCTATCATTATCCTGTAATGCACCTGCAACAATTTCACTTGCCGAAGCCGAGTTCTCATTAATCAAAACATACAATTCTCCGTCCTCAAAATCCCCTCTACGTGTGGCAAAAGACTTGTTCTCCTCACCATTTTTATTTTTAGTAATAAGAATAAGCTTGTCATTCTCTAAAAACTCGTCTAATATCTGTTCTGCAGTAGATATATAGCCCCCAGGATTGTCTCTTAAATCCAGCACGAGCTTACTAATTCCTTTATCGATTAATTTTTCTAATGCTGTTTCAAACTCCCTATATGTAGTTTCGGAAAAACGGTTCACCTTAACGTAACCAATCGAATTAGTCAATTTGTAAGATGCATCGACACTCACCAAGGGCACTCTTTTTCGTTTTATATTAAAATCCAATAAGCCGGCTTCACCCTTGCGATATACTTTTAATTTTACTTTGGAATTAATCTCGCCCTTTAAATAATTTGTAATACTATCTCTATGGATCTGTTCTCCAAATAGTTTATTTGCATCTGCGTATAAAATACGGTCGCCACCTCTAATGCCTACTTTTGCAGCTGGACCTCCTTCAATGGCTCGAATCACGGCAATAGAATCCTTATATGGATAAAAACTAATCCCGATTCCAACAAAATTACCCCGCATATCATCTGCATTTTCCTCATACTCACCTACCGGAATATACACAGAATGCGGATCTAGATTCTCAAGAATACCATTCACTGTTACATCAACAATACTATCAGTGTTTACTTGGTCAACGTATTCAAAATCTATATAATCGATAAGTCGATTGAGTTTGTCTTTTTTAGAATTGGTAGCGAAGATCTTTTCGGTAGTATCATTAAAGTTGAGTTTTGAGCCTATAGCCATTCCCAAGGCTACTGCCACGCCAACTAATAAAGGCACATATTTCTTTTTAAATCTCACTACTATTCCAAATCTTTAATATACGAAATACTAACGCCGGCTTTCTCCAAAAATTTCACGCCAGAATTGTCCTTGTATTCTTCATTATATACCAATCGCTTAATTCCAGCCTGATGTATCAACTTGCTACATTGTTTACATGGAGACAACGTAATGTACAAGGTAGCTCCATGGCAAGATTGTGTTGAAGAGGCGACTTTTAAAATTGCATTCGCCTCTGCGTGCAATACATACCATTTTGTATTCCCTTCTTCATCCTCACAAACATTCTCGAAACCAGTAGGTGTTCCATTATATCCGTCGCTAATAATCATCTTATCTTTCACAATTAATGCGCCGACGTGTTTTCTTTTGCAATAAGAAAGCTTTCCCCATTCCTTCGCCATTCGTAAATAGGCTATATCGTATTGTTTTTGCTTGTCGCTGTTCTTATTCATTAAGAAATAATTCGTTTAAAATTAAAAAATATACGCTTCTTATGGATAAGTAGCGAATTTAACTGGAAGTTACAGTCTGGCAAAATAAGTTGTGTTAACTATTTGCAAAAGCCAGTAAATTAAAGGTAGTTCTTTTTTCTGAAAAGTCTAAAAGACCCAATTCTCGATAAGTATTGAAATCACCATTCCTATCACAATGGATGAGATCATCATTACCCAATCTCTTTGACCAAATCGCAAGAAAGTCTGAGTTAAATGGGCAAGAACTAAAACAATTAAGACGATAATAATTTGCGAAACTTCAATACCGAGAGCAAATTCTAAAAGAGGAAGGATATCACCTTCCATATTAATCATTTTATAATAAGATGCAAATCCAAAACCGTGGATCAATCCAAAGAAAACAGTAATAATATAGAGGCTAATTATCTTTTTGTTTCCTCCAATTTTACCTGTTCGTAAGATGTTAAAAACTGCTGCGGCTAGAATCGTTATAGGAATCAAAAATTCAATCCATTTACTCGAAACACTTACAACCTCATAATTTGCCAATAAAAGTGACATTGTGTGTCCAATGGTGAACATTGTAACAAGCAACAATAAACGCTTCCAAGAAATAAAAGTGAAAGAAACACAAAGGGTGATTAGAAACAGAATATGATCATACGCTTTCCAATCGAGCACATGTTCAAGACCAAGTTTAAAGTAGAGCCAGAAGTCTGACATTGGGGATATAGTTTTTCAAGGTTGTATCAAAGATAAGGTTTGTATCTTTAGTAAAACTCCCCTCAATTTTAACGTTATGAAAAGTATACTACTTTTTCTTTTCGGGCTTCTTTGCGGTGTCCAAAGTTTTGCTCAAAATGGGGCATTATACCAAATTTGGTATTTAACAAGCTACGAATACAGTTCTGATTCTTTTTATAATATTTTAGACATTACCCCTCGTACATCACCGTATTTAGAAATAGACCAAGATTTAGGGTTTACGGGAATTATATGCAATGAATATGCAGGTCTATTTAGTTATGATTCTAGTAATGATCATTTAATTTTAGATGATTTTAGCCCATGTCTTTGTGGCACATGTAATAATCCTCCGCAATCTCATGTTGATTTTGAGAATGCATATTTTGATATGTTTTTTGAATCCATTCTAGAACCCGTAGCTTATACTATTATTTATGAAACACCTGGAGACGAATCTTTAATACTTGAGTTTGCAACTGGAAACAAATTGTATTATCAGAACTATCCTTTATCTATTTCTAAACAAAACCTTGTCCAATTTGACGTCTACCCCAACCCCGTTTCAGATCAATTATTTATTTCTTCTGAAAATCTTCAGATTGAAAGAATAAGTATCTATTCAATGAGTGGAAAAGAAGTGCGGCGATTAGAAACCAAAGAAAAGTCTATCGACGTATCAAGACTTCATGAGGGGATTTACTTTATCGAAGTCACTTCTCTCAATGGAAAAAGTATACAGAAGTTTGTAAAACAATAGAACTCTTTTTTCTGAAAAAAGTTTTAATTTTTGATTAATAACTAAATCACCTTATAATCAACCTCTTAAACAAAGTGCCTTGAGAATCTGCTACACTTAGTTTTACCAAATATAATCCGCTCTTCAATGATCTTGTGTCAATTTTGATCTCTTTTGTTGAATGGCTAGACTGAAGTAATTGTCTGCCATTTAAATCGAAAATCACAACATCAACACTTTTAGCGTTTGCTAGCATTAATGTCACCTCACTAGAAGAAGGATTGGGGTACATTTTAGTTCCCGCCAAAATCTGATTTTCCTCTACACCTAATACGACCGCAATTTCTTGATCTGCAAATTTTAAAATTTCACAACCATATACTGTATCCAATGCATCGCGGTTAGCGACATTATCTTGTACAGTCACGTAAGTGCTGAAAGAAGTAACTGTATAGTCGGAATAATTACCTGTAAAGATTGCCTTGTCGGCACCTCCTTTACCATCGATTATATCATTTTCCTTAACACCTTCTAATGTATTATCAGCATCATTTCCGATAAGGTTATTTGCCAAATCATTTCCTTTTACTCCTGAGGCATTGGTTCCTGTTAATGTTGTATGTTGTAGGTATTGAGACTTATATGTATAGGGTTCAGATGGTGTTCTGGTCATATTAAAAACTCCGATAAATGTTGGGTCAATATCCATATTGATATTAATGTAGGGAGAGAAATACTTAGGCATCAATGCATATCCCATTGGATCTTCCGTCACTATTTCGGCTCGTGTTTTGGCAATATATTCTCCCCACATGCCCGTAGTGCCACCGCCTCCTGTCCAAGCCTCCCAAAGACCGTAATAACTATCAATAACTGCTGCCAAATACTCTTGAGATAAACTATTCTCTGCGGCCAGCTCATTGTACCAAGTTGGATCCGAAGAAGCACCTAAAGGCCATATTTGAAAACCATTATCGGCATTGTCTTGAGCCGCTCTTATTTCGGCTTGATATGCTGGTAATGCACCTATTGGACTTGGCACTCCATTGGTGTCAACGCCAATTCCAAAATCATGCATCATATGTAAAATTTCTTCAAAAGAGGCATCTCGATGGTTATCATAGTCGTTTGATGTATACCATAAATGGCCTTCCACCGCCATTTCATTTTCATACAAGGGTTGACCATCAACATTGGGTGGATTTCCATCATCACTTCCATTTAATAACATTAATATAGATTCATTTGTACCCATGGCATTTATAACTACCGTTTTATCCGCCCCATATTGAGAGCCTGCATAATTGGTAAGATAAAACTGAAGAATATTTCGGGCTCTCACCATCATAGCATCTGTTATTTGGTTCTGGGCAATAAAGTGAATCGCCTGTCCATTAGGAGCCTGTATTTTTGTGTATTTTACGAAGGTGCTAAACTGAGATGGTAACCCAGTTGGCATAGGGATAATTCCATTTGAAGACACACTGATATCATAAGTGTCCAGTAGTTGGGCGTTACCCACTGTGTTCATAATAACAATTAAGAATATTGTAAATATTTTTCTCATAACTTTATGATTTATATTCAAATCACTAAAGTAGAAGTAAGTGGATCCGTTCGCTCTAAATAAGCAGTGAAACTAGTCCGAATAAAGCATGCTCGGACTACTTTAATATAAATCAAAATGCACAACAGGTATTTTAAACATTATTCTACTGGCACAGGAGACCAACGAGGCTCGTATACATTTACGTTGTTTGTATTTAATTGTGTACCATCATTACTACTTTCAGTAGTTTTAGCGATGCCACCTTTTCTATTTTCATCTCCAATTTCAAAAACCATATAGTTACCACCATTTGGTGAGAAGGAACCTCCGGATACTTCATTGCTAATTCCAGAAACAGTTAGTTGCTTAACAGAGGTATCTGAAAAATCGTAATAGCTTAACCCTAAAAACGAAAGCTTGCTGTTGTCTATACTCCAAATAGGCTGGTCTTTATTTTCTGCAATTAATATATTGGCACTACCATCTGCCTTAATGATATAGGCATGTGTATATGATACATCGTCTTCGTCATAACGCCAGGTTTTTGTATAGGCCAATGTTGGATTATTTGCGTCGTGATTCCAACTCAATTCTTCATGCCAAAACTGCTCTGAATTTGGTGAACTTTGTATCGCTGTAAGATCACTCATTGTAATTTGATTTCCTGTAGTAATCTTTGCTTCAACTACGCTCATTGGCATGGTATATAAGTTCGCAGAAAATTGTGTTAGGTTGTCGTTATTATCTCCAATATTAGAATTTCCTGTCATTACAGAAACAGCCAATGTTTGATTATCTGGAGATACACCTAGTGAACGAACATCCAATCCAAAATTAGATATTTTGGCAGCTTCTTTTGTTTGCACATTAACCCGCCATGCTTCCCAGGCAGTTTCTGCTGGGCCTTTTGCACTCGCATAATAAACATATTGAGCATCTTGACTCCAAGATACATAACCAGAAATTGGCCCAGCATCTGCTAATTCTTCAATATTAGAACCATCTGGGTTCATCATATAAATTTTCTGAGTATCACCAAAAGCTATTTTATAACCTGACAGATCGGTTACTATTTGACTCAATAACTCTGGGTTATTATTACTTTGGACTAATTCATCTCCCTCGTCTTTACTACAAGATACTATCAAAACAATGGCTGCAAGAATTATTGCTTTTTTCATTTTTATGATTTCATTAAAAAACTAGTTTGTGGTTGACAGGCTGCCAGCTAATTCAAAATAGTCGGCAGCCCACAACACTTAAAATTGGAGGTTTAACGTTTATAGGTTCCATCTGGCAACACCGTAGGGAATTTATATTGAGGGTCTGTTAATAATGCATAAGCCGCAGGGTCTGTACTTTGCACTAGTGTTCGTGTGTTTAGCTTCCATTCATGCTGTATATCACCAAGGCGGTTTTCCTGCGCTCCTAGAATAGAGGACATGGTCCAATAGATATATTCTCCTGCTTGACATCCATAGTCACATGTTTGATCATCATAGCTGTACCAAGCATTTGCCGGATAAGGGTTAGGTATGGTGGTAAACTGACCTCCTCTGGCAATATCCATGGCATTAGACATGGCTGAACCTGTTTGAGTGCCAAAAACGTTTGGGTATAAACGTTCATAACCAGCATTGGTAATAATATGCCATACTTCTTCTAAACCAGCATCAAAAGTTCCTGTTCTGCCATCAGGCACAAAACTTGGGTGTGTTTCATCATTTCCTAGATCCTGCCCAACTCTATCTGATGGCGGATTTGATGGGAAATCGGCTTCCGTTTTCCACATAAATAAAAAAGCTCTGTTCTCTACCATTTTATCAACTACAGCTTGATTATCTGCAGTACCATCTTCATTATTATCTAAATACTGAGCCATGATATTCGCAGCGTATAATAACTTTGAATCCTCCACGCCCGAAGCAGCATACACATCTACTCCAAATACCACAACTTTTCTGTTAAAGCTATCCATTCCCGAATCTGAATTTGCGACAATGGTAAAATTAGGATCACTTCCTGGGTCAATAACTCCTCCTGTGGAACCAGAGGGTATTGTGGTCACGCTATCATCCTTTGAACAGGATATGGAAACTGCAATGACTAGTATGATTACTGAAAATAAGTTCTTCATAATTATATGTTTTTTATTAATAAAATTGTTTTGCGCTTGTTACACATCAAAATAACGGCCAGTGTTAAAATTTATGTGTTTTGAGTAGTCCGAATGGCGTTCTCTCGGACTTATTGTTTTTTATACTACTGATTCTCAACACTTAAAGCACTTATTGAAAAATTTCCTAAAATTGTCCTATTCGTAGTTTGGTTGGTAATATTCCCTAAAAGATTCACAGGAGGTGTAGAAAATAGTTGACTTGGAGATGAATCATTTGCGTCCTCGTTTGCTCCTTGTTGAATTCTTTGATTCAATAAAAACTGATAGCTTTCAAAGTTTATATTTCCTAATAATATTTCAACGCTATCGTAAATTATGGGTTCATCGTCTTCGGTAAATCTGAGTATGTCTATCTCGAGACTTGCTTGTTCATTGCCATCAAATATTACATCGTTTGATTCATTTGAATTTACAGAAACCAACTGTCCTTGATTATACAATGCAACCGAAAGTTGATAAAAATTCGTAGTATTCTCTGGATCACTAAAGATGATGTTTAAGACAGGTTCAAATTGATCACCCACTTGGATTTCGGAAATAGGTACAACGGGATTCATCACTTCTTCAGCAGATTTAAATCGTGATCCGTCTGGTAAGGCAACTTCTATCCAGTAAAGATTTCCAACAGTGGTAGGAATTGTTTGAGCTGAAGAATATATCCCGTTACTTACAGAAAAGGAATCGGTTACTAAGGCGGTATTTCCACCATTATTTTTTTCAAACAAAGAAATAGTGGCGTCATTTATTGCCTTAAAACTTTCCGAAGAATTTAACGGTAACGTTTGCTGTATACTAATAGACACCGTTTGATTTAAATTGTTCAATTGTCCGTGAATAATTGTTTGAGGCACATGAGCAACATCAACGCTAATCTCCTTTGTACAGGAAACAAGGTTTAAACCAATGACAATGAGTAACACTTTTATATATATAGACTTCATAGAATTAAAATTTAAAATTGTAGGTAACAAAAGGGACGGGAGCTCCAATTACAGAATATTGAAATGTTTTTAACTGGTTATTTCTTAAACTAGAATAAACGGAAAAGGCATTTTTATGGCTATATACATTGTAAACCCCAAATACCCAACTGCCGCTCCACCTTCTACCTTCTTTTGGGGTTGGCGTATAGGTAAATGATAGGTCAAGACGATGCGTATCTTTCAGTCGGTACGCATTGCGATCTGAATAGGTGAAATATTGATTCCCATCTAATTCAAATTTTCCAGTAGCGTAGGTGGTAGGTCGGCCTGTTTGATAGGTAAAAAACATCCCAACACCCCATTTTTTTGATAATTCATAGTTGGCGGTTACATTAAATAAATGTGGGCGATCAAAATTTGAAGGATAATATGTTCCGTTATTTAGATTTTCTGAAGCAAACGGGCTCGTTGTTTTTCTCTTGGTTACAGAATAGGTATAATTCGCATTTCCAGTTAACTTCCCTTTGGTTTTAAAGGCTCCCAGTTCTAGTCCGTAGGAATAGCCATCTGAAGACAAAAGCTGCGTTTCTAAATTCTCATTCAGAAATAAATCTGCTCCATTTTTATACTCTACCTGATTTTTAAATCGCTTATAATATCCTTCTATTGAAAAATTGTACTTTCTATCTTCTGTATCATACGCATAACCAGCAGAAATTTGATTTACCTCCAAAGGTTTAATATGGTATCCTGAAGGCTTCCAAATATCGAAAGGTAACGCCGCATTTGTATTAGAAATTAAGTGGATATATTGGAACATTCTATTATACCCTAATTTAATAGCTTTTCTTTCTGAAAGATCATATTTAAAGGCCAATCTTGGTTCAAAATTACCGTATGACTTTATCACTTTATTGCTTTTAAATGATTCTGAACCAGTAATCGTACTAACCGTCTGTGGAAGGTTAGGGTTATAATACGACACCTTGTTGGGTCCTAAGTTTCCAAACCAGGAATACCGAAGCCCAGCATTCATCGAAAACTTATTCCATTTTTTATCGTAAGAAATATAAGGCGCTATTTCCAGTCCTTTTTCTGTTCCAAAATTTACTGTATTTACACCAGCTTCATTACCTGTTACTTTTGCTGGAGTGAAACGATATAAGGTGTTGTTTATACCAAATCGAATTTTAGTATCTGAATTTTGATAAAAAGTAAAGTCCGGCTTTACAATCCAATTTTCTACAGCGGATTTCCAAGTAAAACTACTTGATGTATTGCCCGTTGGACCACCGCCACTATTTTGAGAAGATAAAGCATAGTTATAGCGACTGTAGATTCCTGAAAGGTTCATAAATAGTTTATTCGAAAAAATATGATTCCAACGTAAAGTTGCGGTTGCATTTTTCCATTGGAAAATAGTCTCGCTGCTACTATTTTGATTTGTACTTTGTGAATCTGAAGTGTCCTCTTCCTCGGTGAACTTCAATTTCATTACATCGGCACCAAAATACCCAGAAACAAACAGCTTGTTATTCTCATTGATGTTCCAAGACAGTTTGGCATTTAAATCATAGAAGTACACTTTATTTCCCTTAATGGTTTTAATCAATGGGAAAAACAGATCGAAGTACGAACGTCGTCCAGATACTAAAAAATTTAGTTTGTCTTTTTTGATGGGACCTTCGAGAGTCAGCCTAGAAAAAAGTAACCCAAGACCTCCTTCTCCTTTAAATTTTTTGTTACTTCCTTCGCGCTGTCTTATATCTAAAACTGAAGATGCTCTTCCACCAAATCGTGCGGGAATTCCACCTTTGTACAACTGAACATCCTTAATTGCATCGGCATTAAAGATGGAGAAGAAACCCCAAACGTGAGAAGAATTATAAATAGGTGCCTCATCCAAAAGAATAAGGTTTTGATCGATATTCCCTCCTCGTACATTGAATCCTGAAGTTCCTTCACCTATAGAGGATACCCCAGATTGTGTAAGGACAGTTCTAGTAATATCAGGCTCCCCTAAAAGGGCCGGTAGCTTCTTAATATCTTCAGCTTTTAAATTAATGGAACCAGCAATTACCTGCTTGGTTTGACTTTTAGAATTATTGGTACTCTTAATGTATACCTCATCCAGTTGATCTGTTGTTGTTTTTAGTTCAAAGGTAAGTTTTTGGTCTGTGGTTAAGATTAATTCACGTGTAACATCATCATAACCTAGATATGAAATAACCAGAGTGTGTTCTCCTTCGTCTAAGGTTAATGAGAAAAATCCATATTCGTTAGAGAGTGTTCCTTTACTAGATTGAACGTCGTAAATGGTTGCGCCCAATAAAGTTTCCCCAGTGGCTTCATCCACTATCGATCCACTTATACTATGGGTTTGGGCTTGAATTGAATAAAGAGCAAGAAAAAAGGTAATTATGAAAAATTGATTTCTACTAAAGTTCATAGATATGTTTTAATTCATATCCAGACTAACGCAATTACTTTATGCAAATTCTAAAGGTTTGGTGTATTTAACAATTATTTGGGATGGGGGCCGTTGCTTCTATTCGGATGCTTTGAGTGACAACTCATACTGTTTTGGTGTAGTGCCCTCAATGGTTTTAAAAGCTGTGTAAAATGTTGATTTTGAAGAAAATCCGGCTTCTTGAGCCAGGCCTAAAATTGATAACTGTTGTGCTTTAGGAGATTTTAGCAATTCCTTGAATTCAGAAATACGATATCCATTGATAAAGTGATAAAAATTAGATTTTGTTTGTTGATTGATGAGTTTTGATAGTTGCTTTTCATTCATCTGGAGCTTTTCAGCAAGTGATCGCAAATTAAGGTTCACGTCCGTAAATAGCTTTTCAGAAATTATTTGATTTTTAATATCCTTAAATTGCCCAAATTCTTGGGTTGAGGGAGTCTGATTGAAAACCGTGGAGTCTTCAGTAGCATTTTCAGTAGCAACAAACAACTTGCTTTTAAAAATTTCAGCTTGACTAAATCCATTATAGCCTATCCAATACACCATAAAAAATGTTAGAATCACAGACACTGCTGCAAACGGAGATGCCCATTCTTCGTTTTGAAAACTTATAATATCTTCTAGTATCCATAGCACATGAAAATACAGGAAAATATAAACTATGTTCTTAATCCAAGACAGCGTTTTATTTTCTAAATCTGAATAAAAATCACGCACTTCTAGCTTGTGATTATTTAATAACTTTAGAATGTAAAGCAACAATCCAATATTAAAAATATACTCAATAACCGGAGAGAAATCTGGCCAGGACTCTGGCTCAGGAAATAGAGAACTAACCAAATTAATTAAAACCCCCGGGAGGAATAACAGGAAGTAGCAGTTTTTAAATTTCGTATTTATCGTTTGGCTAACATACAGAAGCAAAAAAGGAATTGTAAACAATGAGCTTTGAAATACTTCAAAAGTAGATTCCGTAAAATCCTCCTCGGAAAGAGCAGACATTAACGACCCTGCTACTTCCACACTCAGGCTCCATAAAAATAACCCTAGAAAGATATTGGCCCGCCTGTTATTCGATTTTATAGTAAGAAATAACAATCCTAACATAAAGGCTGTTGAGATTGTTAGTATATCGAAAACAATAAGATAGTTAATATCGAAATTCAAATTAGAGTATTAAAATGGTGATCTTTCAAAATTAGTCTTTTTGTGGTTCATTCCCACTCGGGATGGGATTAACTCAAATTCTATAATTGTTTCCTTTGTCGTCGCTTTGAAAACCACGAAAAGAAATGATTAATTTTACTTATTGAAGATATTATATTAGTCGATTCATTTTGAATTAGCTAAATTATATTTACCGTCTATTCTAAAAAAGACCCTTTCAATAAGGGAACTTTGTTCTAGTGATTAACGTAAAATCTCAGTAACCTGTCCAGCACCAACAGTTCTTCCACCTTCACGGATAGCTAAACGAAGTCCAACACTTAGGGCAATAGGTTGAATCAAATCAACGGTAATCTTGAGGTTGTCACCTGGCATTACCGATTTCACGCCGTCAGGTAAATTAATTATTCCTGTTATGTCTGTCGTTCTAAAATAAAATTGCGGACGATAATTATTCTGGAAAGATGTATCACGACCTCCTTCTTCTTTTTTAAGGATATAAACCTCAGCTTCAAATTTAGTGGACTTACTATATTAGACTGGACACAAAGCTGCGAGATATTGTTGTTACATAATTTAACTTTGAATTATGTCAAAACGCAAAAAGAATTACACTACAAATTTAAGACAAAGGCTGTGTGGAATTAACTTACCTGAGAGGTAGTGTTAAGAAAGTATCTGATGAATTAGGGATTCCATATTCTGTCTTACATCGATGGAGAAAGGAATCTACCACATATGGTAAAAACAGTTTTCCAGGTCGTGGAAGGCCAAAACTTACGGATGAGCAACGAGAGATTGCTGAATTAAAGAAGAAGTTACGGGATTCTGAATTAGAAAATCAGATATTAAAAAAGGCGGTGAGCATCTTCTCCGAGAGCGACAGGAAAAATTTA